>JBPBPH010000048.1:0-2690 GCA_050954355.1 Janthinobacterium lividum | reverse complement strand
GCTAACCCCGCACGAGTTTATTTGCGCCCAATGGCAAAAAAATCCTGCTATCTTCACTCGTGACCCGATCCAGCTCACCTTGGGACTATACACCTAGTACTGAATTCGATAAAGCGGTCAGCAGGTGGAGGGAGTGGGATGAGCTCCAAGGGGTGCTATTACCGGTTCCTTACGCCGACAGGAGTAGTCATTTTCTAGGTGCGTCAGGAAGGTGCGGTGGCCGTTGCAGAAGTAGGTGGCTGGCCAGCGGTACCTTGTAGCTATGCAGGGCCACAAACAGTTTGTCGACAAAGTTGTGCTACGCTTCCGTTTGTCGGAGCGCGTGCCAAAGCATAATCTCTACCGCCGGCTAGCCGAGCTGCTCGACTGGGACTTTCTCTATCAGCAAACGCAGGCCCTTTACAGCCACACCGGTCAGCCCTCGCTGGACCCGGTCGTGTTCTTCAAGCTGATGCTGGTCAGTCGGCTGGAAAATCTGGTCAGCGACCGCCGCCTCGTCGAGCACTGTGCGCTGCGCCTGGACATCCTCTACTTTTTAGGTTACGAGGTAGACGAAGACTTGCCCTGGCACTCGACCATTAGTCGTACCCGCCAACTCTATCCCGCCAGCGTGTTCGAGCAGCTATTTGACCACGTTTTTGCCCAGTGCGTGGCCCGGGGCCTGGTGGCCGGCGACACGCAGGTCGTCGACTCGGCGCCCGTCAAGGCCAACGCCTCCTTGCGGGCGGTGCGCGAAAAGCAGCCGCTTGGAACCAGCAGCCCTTTTCGCGCACCGCCCGCTGAGCCGGTTGCCGTGGCGCCGGACGCGTCGGTGGTGACCGCCCCGGCTCACCAGTTGCGGCAGCTGGCCACGGCCCAGGCCCGCCGGCTGCAAGCGCCGTTCGGGCACGTAGGCGCGCAGCACGAAAAGGCCCGCTTGCTGAGTAACAAGACGCACTACTGCCCCACCGACCCCGATGCCCGTATCTCCGTCAAGACGGGCAAAGCGCGGGCCCTGAACTACCTCTGCAGCCTGGCCGTGGACACCGCCCACGGCGTTATCGGTCACGTGCAGGCCGATTTCGCTGACAGCCGCGCCAGTCTCCATCTGCCCCGCTTGCTCACCGACTTGCAGCGGCGCTTGCGGTCGAACGAATTGCCCCTGCGCGAACTACTGGCCGATGCTGGCTACGCCAATGGCCCCAATTACGCCTTGTTGGAAGCGCAGCACATCACGGCCTGGGTCCCCGTCTTTGGGCAATACAAATCCGACGTCGACGGCTTTCCTTACGACGCGCAGACGGACACCTACCAGTGCCCAGCGGGCAAGCGCTTGCTTTTCAAAAAAGTGGACACCACCGCCGACGGCAGCTGGGTCAAGCCCTACCGGGCCACCTACCAAGAGTGCCGCCACTGCCCGCTCAAACCCACCTGCATCCCCAAGGGCACCTACAAACAACTGACCCGCACCATTTACGGCGGGCCCTACCGCCGGGCGTGGCAGCGCCAGCAGAGCCGACGCGGCCGGCGCATGCGCCAGCTGCGACAAAGCACGGTCGAGCCCGTGTTTGGGAACTTGATTCACCACTACGGCCTGCGTCGAATGAACGTGCGCGGCCACGCGGGAACTCACAAAACCATGCTGCTCGCGGCGGTAGCCTACAACCTCAAAAAGCTGCTCAAATACCGGCCAACGCAGTAAGTGAGCGCCGCAGTGGCCTTACCAAGGCCACTGCTGGCCGCCAATATCCGCTCTTGGCGGCGCAACAGCCGCCCTGGAGGAACAACTCGGGCACTCGAAAAGCTGCTATTCAGCCATTGAGCCTCCAGGAGTCGAGTTCTGCAACAGCCACAACCCTTCTCGGACAAACCTTGGAAAAGTGACGGTTTTGGCCTCACTAACCGCTGCGCTCGGCGTGGTACTTTGTCGAGAAAAAAACTTTGTTAGCGTGTCATTGCCCAACTCCATTACCTCGGGACATTAACTGATTTTTCAGCCTTTTTTCGCCTCATTCTAAATGCTCCGGCTTGCTCTAGAGCCTTCCTGCCTAGTGATATGACGCTTCTCTTCCAACTGCTTTGCACTGGCTACTTCGCAATTCTAATGTGGACTCTCTACTCGGTACTATCCAACCCTAGCCCGACGAAGCGCGCCCTTTTCCTCTGGTTAGCTGGAATCTCTGCTTTAGTAGCAGGGCTGCATATCATGCTTGGAGCCCCACTCGGCACTACAACAGGGCCTAAACCTATGGACAAGCTTTTTTTCTTGCTGACGTTCGATGGGATGCTTGTGATACTACGAGTAGTTAACCCGTGGCTACGTCAGCTATTTGCCCGGCGCGCTCAGCAGCAGTCATTACCAGTAGCGATGAGTGAAAAACTATTGGCGGTGAATGCTTTTTTAGCCAATAAAGCCTTGTACGTCATGATATATTTATACCAGCTACTCGCCATTTGGCTCCCGAAAGTAGCCTAACCACTGCAAAAAAGATAAAAACCATTTTACGTTCTGGAAACCACCGTGTCTGTTGCAGAACCCCCTAACTAGGTCGTTAATAGCACGAACAAGCTGCTAAGCACGGGGAAATGGCCTGTTTTTCAGTCCTACTAACTTGCTTTGGTTCGTTGAGCCCTCGTTCAAAGGCATCACGCCGAGTTCTGCAACAGACACCACCGTTTGCAATATGTAAAACGGGCTAGTCGGCCGCTGG
>JBPBPH010000047.1:0-2837 GCA_050954355.1 Janthinobacterium lividum | reverse complement strand
TGAACAAGCCGCTGCACGAATGCAAGTTTCTCTTCCACGGCGATGGGGCACTCGATGCCGACATTTCGTTCGACAACTTCCGCATCGTGCCGAAGGGCGAGTTTTCCTTCTTTCTTCTTCATTGCATGCGCGCTACCCCCACCAAGCAGTTCTTATTTACCGAAACTGAGCAGCACCTTCAGCGGCAGGGCTTTACCATTGTGCAGCAAGACCAGACGCGCCCTTGGGGCGGCTTCTTCGTGCTGGATGAAAGCCAGGCCCAGACGTTTGCCGACACGTATTTTGACGGCCTGCCCGTGGAGCAGCTGCGCATTTCGGGCAAGCTGAGCCCCAAGCTGCTGCTCGTGGCCCCGCACCAGCGCTTAAGCTGGCAGTATCACCACCGCCGGGCCGAAATCTGGCGCGTGGTGCAGGGCACGGTGGGCGTGGTGACGAGCCCTACCGATGCGGAAGGCGCGCTGAACACCTACGGGCCGGGCCAGGTCATCACCCTGCGCCGGGGCGAGCGCCACCGCCTGGTGGGCCTCGCTGAGTGGGGGGTGCTAGCCGAAATCTGGCAGCACACCGATGCCAACCAGCCCTCGGATGAAGACGACATCGTGCGCGTGCAGGACGACTTTGGCCGCTAACGGCTGGTTATTAAGCTATCCGCCGCTGCGTATTGGTTGCCAAGCTCTTGGCTGGCAGCCGGTAGGCAGCGGCGGATAGTTATTTACGCCGGCAGCTTTCTTTTCTTTCTACCAGTTTTTATGAATAAGCAGTTGGCCACCGCTTGGCCTACCTTTTTGCTGGCCGGAGCTTTGCTGGCCGCCGTGCCCGCCCGCCCCGCTCGCGCCCAGGCCGAAGTACAGCCCTGGGGCAACCTGGCCGGCATCCGGCTGCAAGGGCAGTTGCTGGAGGTTGAAACCAGCCTCCAACTCGTGCGCCCCAACTGGGCGGGGGTAATCGCTACCCGCCACGAGGGGCAGCGCCCGCGCTATACCCGCCAGGGCACCGAGCAGCTCATCACCACCCAGCTCGACAGCCTGGGCCTGCGCGAAACCGTGACCGACCAGGGCCCCGGCCGCGCCACGCTGGCCGTGCAGGCCACCGCCCTGGGCACCACCGACATGCTCGGGGTATTCCTGGTGCTGAACCTGCCAGCCGGGCCTTACGGCCAGGCTAAAGTGCAGTTTCTGAACGCTCAGGGTGGAGTACTGGCCGAACAGACCCTGTGTGGGGCGGCGGGCGAAAGCCCGCTGGCCAGCCGGCTGCGGGTGGTGGCGGGCACCCGCCAGCTCGACCTTACGCTGGCGCAGCCGGGCAAGGTGCTGCTGCGCCCCGGCCGGGCCGGCCAGCTGGTGCAGCTATATTTACCCATCGGGCTGGGCAAGCTGGCCAAGGGGCAGACCGCGCAGCAAACCTTCACGCTCGCGGCGAGCGGCGACATCGACCGCGCACCCGTGCAACTGGCCCTGGATGCCACCCGGCCGGGCCGGGCCTTCGCGGGCTTCGGCGGCAACTTCCGGCTGCAAAACCCCAAGGGCGACCCGCAGGTAATCGACTACTGCCTGCAAAATATGCGCGTGGCCTACGGCCGCGTCGAGATGCCTTGGCAGCTGTGGCAGCCCGATTTAAGCCAAAATCCTATGGCCGCGGCCCGCCAGGGCCAGCTGCACCCGCACGTGCGCGAGTCGATGGAAATGGCCCAGCGGCTGCACCAGCGCGGGATGCCGGTTATCGTCACGGCGTGGTCGGGGCCGCGCTGGGCCATTGTGGGCGAGCCGGGCACCGGCACCGGGCCGGGGGCCGATGGCCGCTGGGGCGCGCCGCTGAACCCGACCAATCTGCCGGCCAGCTACCAGTCGATTGCCGATTACCTGGTGTACCTCAAGGAGCAGTATAGCACCGAGGCCGAGTTGTTTTCCTTCAATGAGTCGGACTTGGGCATCAATATCCGGCAGACCGGGCAGGAGCACGCCGAGCTTATCAAGAACCTGGGGGCCTATTTCGCTTCGCGGGGCCTGAAAACCAAGCTCTTGCTAGGCGACAACTCCGACGCCACGACGTACGAGTTTATTTACCCGGCCATGCAGGATGCGGCGGCCCGGCCCTACATCGGGGCGGTGTCGTTTCACTCGTGGCGCGGCTGGGACACCTCTACCCTGCGAAAATGGGCCGATGCCGCTACCAAGCTGCAACTGCCGCTGCTGGTGGGCGAGGGCAGCATCGACGCCCAGGCCTGGGGCTACCCGGCCATCTTTGAGGAACCGACCTATGCCTTGCAGGAAATCAGCCTCTACATGCGCCTGCTGAGTATCTGCCAGCCGCTCAGCATCTTGCAGTGGCAGCTCACCTCCGACTACTCGCCCCTGGCGGGCGGCAGCATCTTCGGCAACAACGCACCCCTGCACCCCACCCAGCGCTTCTGGAACCTCCAGCAACTGGCCGCCACCCCCGCCGGCGTGGCTTACTTGCCGCTTACTACTAGTCGGCCCAATATCACCTGCGCCGCCCTCGGCAACCCCGCCAAAGGCGTGTACGCCGTGCATGTCGTGAACAGTGGGGCCACCCGCCCCGTCACGCTCACCGGCCTGCCGGCCGGCGTGAACTCGCTGCGCATATACGTGACTGATAAAACGCGCCACCACCAAGCAGGCCCGCCAGTGAAAGTAGCTGGCGGCCAGGCACGTTTCACGCTAGATACGGGTAGCTACGCTACTCTGGTGAGTGAGTAAAGCTGGCATACCGCCTACTTCCGCCCCGGCGCTTCATAAAAGTGCTGCTGCGCGGCCTTCTCCCCGAATAGCACCTGCGGAACCTGCGAAAACGCTTTAAAGTCGGCTTCGTCGGGGTGG
>JBPBPH010000011.1:0-3262 GCA_050954355.1 Janthinobacterium lividum | reverse complement strand
CTACTACACCAGCGGCCAAGCCGAGTACTATGCCAAGGTACCCGAAGTGCTCTTCGCGGGCTTGCACGGCACGCCTCTGGCGCGGGTGGTGGTCTTGCCTTCCCTCTTACCGGAGTATGTGCTCTCGCTGGACCGGCAGGCAGGCAAGGTGTACCTAACCTATCAAAGCACACAGAAGACGAGCCTGTGGCACGAGCTACAAACCAAGTCTGGGATTACGCCGCCCCTGGAAACCAAGGTCGTTGAACTCCAGCCCGAGGTGGCTACCGCCCTGACGCACTTGGTTGGCCTCGCCGTTGGGCAAACGCATTATCCGAAGCCCACCGACACGGTCACTGAGCGGAGCGATGGCAACACGTTCACGTTTTTGTATAAGCAGCCCCATGTGGGCTGGCAAGCGGGCGAAACCTGGTCGCCCACGGCGGCGACGCACATGGGCCGGCTGGTGGGGGTAGTCGAGCACTTGCGCCAGCTGGCTACGGGGGCACCTAGTGCGGGCGCGCAAGCTGCTTTGCTGGCGGAAAGCACCCAGCTCAGTGCGGAGTTAGCTCAGTGACTTTAGCCTCTTGTCCCCTTTTCCAAACGTTCGTTTATGAAACGTGACAAGCGCTACCGTTATGGATTTATACCTTTCCTGGGTTCTCTGAATCTGGCCACTGTAGGCCTATACTCCGGGACCATACATCGAGCGGTGCGGTTGCGCCCTACTTTCGCGGCATGGCCGCCCGCAGTTTTCCCGCTTTGCTTACCATCGTCATTGCCCTAGTCTGGCTGGCCAATGGCCTGCTGGGCAAGGTACTGAACTTGGTGCCCCGCCACACGCTCATCGTGGCCCGCATTCTGGGCCCTACCTACGCCCGACCACTCACGGTGGCCATCGGGCTGGCCGAAATCGGCCTGGCCGCCTGGGTGCTGAACGGGCGCTACCGCCGCCTGAGCGCCGGCCTGCAACTCGTGCTTATCGGCACCATGAACATCCTGGAAGCCCTGCTTGCGCCTGACCTGTTGCTCTGGGGCCGCTTCAACGCGCTGTTTGCAGCCTTGTTCATGCTGCTCATTTACTGGCACGAGTTTCGGTCCGCCGCGCCGCTCGCCTCGTAGCTGCATTCCCGCCATGCTCTCTCCGCTAAAAACGCACCCCTTCGCCGTGGAGGCTTTCTTTGAAAGCTCCCTGGTGCTCACGTTTGCCGTGCCCGCCGCCGAGGCCGCTGCGCTGCTACCGCCCTGCCTCGTGCCCGACACCTGGCAGCAGGAGTGGGCCTTCGTGGCCGTGGCGCTGGTGCAAACCCAGGGCCTGCGCCCGGCCGGCCTGCCGCGCTGGCTGGGGCGCGACTTCTTTCTGATTGGCTACCGCGTGTTTGTGCGCTACACCACCACCGCTGGCAAGCGCCTGCGCGGCCTCTACATTCTGCGCTCCGAAACCGACAAGAAGCTGATGGAGCTGGCCGGTAACCTCTTCACGCACTACCGCTACGCCACTATCGACGTAACCCGGCACCAATCGGCCGCCGGGCTGGAGGTGGCGTCACAACGGGCTGATTTGCGCATCCGAACCGGCCCGCTCACCCCCGACGTACCGCTGCCGTTGGGCTCGCCCTTTGCTACCTGGGCCGAGGCGCGGCGCTTCGCCGGCCCGCTGCCCTTCACGTTTACCTACGACGCGCCTAGCAGCACCGTGCTGCTAGTGGAGGGCGTGCGCGAGCACTGGCAGCCGCAGCCCGTGCCGGTGCTGGCCCAGCACGTCGGCTTTCTCAACCGACTGCCTTTTAGTAAGGTACAGCTGGCCAGTGCTTTTCTGGTTGACAATATTCCGTACCGCTGGCGTAAAGGCCGCACCGAGCAATGGCCCCACTAGCTGCCTCCGCCCCGGTTACCCGTCGTTTTTTCGGCCAGGGCGTCTGGAACATCGTGCGCTTCAACTGGCCGTTTTACGCGCTGGCCCTGGCGGCCGGGGCGGCGGGCCTGCTGCTACGCCCCTGGCTGCCGGCGCCCTGGCGCGCCTTGGTGGGCCTGGGGCTCGGGCTGGCCGGGCTGCTGGTGCTGGCTTCCCTAGTTGTGTCAGCCTATGTCTACGACTGCTCTGGCCTGTATAAACTGGATTGGCTGCTGCGTGCGGGGCTGCCCACCACCCCGAGCACCCTGCTCACCGTCAGCGCCGGTTTCGATGAACTGAGCCCACTGCTGCACCAGCGCCTGCCCGGCACCCACCTGCTGGCCTTCGACTTTTACGACCCCGCTCAGCACACGGAGGCATCTATCCGACGGGCGCGGGCGGCCTACCCGCCCTGGCCGGGCACTCGGGCGGTGGGCACGGGCGAGCTGCCGCTGCCCACCGCCTCGGTCCAAGCCGTGATAGCTTTCTTGGCCGCCCACGAGGTGCGCAACGCCGCCGAGCGGGCGGCCTTCTTCCGCGAGCTGGGGCGGGTGGCGGGGCCGGGGGCTCCCATTATCGTGGTCGAGCACCTGCGCGACGCGGCCAATTTTATGGCTTACACTGTTGGATTTCTGCACTTTCACTCGCGCTGCGCCTGGCTGGCTACCTTTCGGGCAGCGGAGTTGCGGGTAGCGGCCGAACGTAAGCTTACGCCCTTTTTATCGGTCTTTACGCTCTACCCCAATGCTGCTTCAGCTTAACATTATAGGCTGGCTACTGGTGGGGCTGGCGCTCGTGCACGCGGGCTTCCCGCGCTACTTCAACTGGCGGCGCGAGTTTGCCGTGGTGAGTCTGCTGAGCCAGCAGGTGATGTACGTGCACACGTTTTTCGTAGCGCTGACGGTGGGCCTACTGGGCCTGCTGTGCTTGACTTCGGCCCCCGAACTGGCCGGCACATCGCTGGGGCGCCGCGTGGCGCTGGGCTGCGCCGTGTTCTGGTCGGCGCGGCTGCTGATTCAGTTCGTGGGCTATTCGCCCACCTTATGGCGCGGCAAGCGCTTTGAAACGACGGTGCACGTCGTTTTTGCGGTGCTTTGGACCTACGTGAGCGCCGTGTTCTGGTGGGTGGCGCTGGGGTAGCCAGCAACTGTTAACAGTTAGTAAGCGGACACCAGATAGAGCATGACGAGCTAGAGTGCATTAAAATAACCTTTTTAGTTGCTATCCACACATTAGCTAAATAGGATTTAGGTGGCAGTAGGGAGGATGTTCTTTTCCAGACGATTTCTTAGAAAAGCCACTTAACATGAACTGTGTTAGAGTTTAAGAGGCCTAGGCCAGTTTGGAGCTAAAATCAGCTTGGTAGGGCACGCCCGATTTGACAATGGC
>JBPBPH010000033.1:0-3337 GCA_050954355.1 Janthinobacterium lividum | reverse complement strand
TGCAGCAGATCACGGCGGCCACTGCGAAGGCACATGCTAGTACTTATTCTTACCTAGCTGGATGGATTATCAATTGGCTATCATTTGCAACAATTATGGTACCTAAGTTTTGCTTTTGCGCCTTGTGCTGTCAGCCGGTCGGCAACCAGCTACGGCCGGTGGGCAAGGCAGCAACCGCCTGCTTCGGCTGGTTGCTCCCAGCCGCCTAGCGTAGTTTTGCGGGCGCTAGCCATTCCTACTTTGTCCAACTACCTGTTCATTGACGAGTGCGGCGACCCCACTTTCTACGGGCACCGCAAAAAACTCCTGGTGGGGACACCCGGCTACCAGCCCTTGCTGTTGATGGGCTCGCTCACGACCAGCAACCGGCGCCAATTGCGCGCGGCGGTTACGCAGTTCCAGCAGACCATCCTAGCGGACCCCTTGTATAACACCATCCCGTCGGTCGCCAAGCCCGGCTGGTACCTGCACGCCAAGAACGACCACCCGGAAGTGCGCGCCAAGTTTTTCGAGCTGCTGCGGCAATTGCCCGACTTCGCCATCCACGTCGTCATCGGCCGCAAGAAGCTCGACGTCTTCAACCGCAAGCACAACAACAGCCCGACCGAGTTTTATTTTGACCTGCTGCACCACCTGCTCAAGGATTGCCTGCACGAACCCGATCAAGCCTACGCCATCTACCTGGCCCAGCGGGGCAAGAACAACAGCGACCGGTTTCAGGCGGCAGTGGACAAAGCCCTGCCCCCGGCCGGGCAGACCGCCGGCGCGTCGGGGCCGGTCGTCAGCAAGCTGGCCATCGTGCTGAGCAGCGAGTACCCCGAGTTAAGCATTGTGGACTATTGCCTGTGGGCCTTGCAACGCTACATCTTCAAGGAAGAAAGCCGCTTCTTCAAAGCGCTGGAAAATCGCTACGCCGTAATCGTCGACATCTACGACGAGGCCCGCTTCCCGGCTGACGGCCACATTTACGGTCCCCACAATCCCTTTACTACCCTGCTGGCCAGCCCCTTCGAAAAGCCGGTTTAGGGACAAAAAAAGGCAAAAGGTTCTCCTTCCCTCGTGCCAATACTGGCAACCCCCGCACGCGGCGAGTTCTAGGAGAAGGCCAACCTTTTGCCTATTAGTATCGTGGACAGCACTTTCTGCTGGCCTTCGCAAATTTACAACAAAACAGAACAAAATGTTTCACGCAACGCAAATAATTCCGTCATCGATATGGCTGAAGGCTCGTGTTGCCAGGTTCTGGGGTAATTTGTTGAACACAAGATTGATAAGTGAAGATTATCATAACTTGTTTTCTGGTGGGCAACATGGGCGCGCGGTCGGGCAAGAGCCGCTGGCCAGCCCGTATCAGCTCGGGACAGGATGGTGGGTAGGCGCGCGGTTTCCTGCGCGATGCCTACTCCCGGCCTGCGTCGTGAACTACATTCGGGCGAGGCAACTCGGCGGAGCAAGGCCTTTCACCCGAGGGGCGGGCCGCGCCTCCTTGCCAAATGAACATAAGGTGACTTACAGGCGCTATCTTTTACATGCTGTAGTCCGCCAATCACAGAATGTAAAGGAGGAGCTTATAACACCAATTGAACGCACGATTGATAGACGTTATAAGCTCGTCAGCTGCTCATAATATTAGTTAACAGTGGCCCCGCAAACGCCACATGAATATCTTTATATGGCGCGCCTTTCCGGCTCCGGTTAAGTCCTCCAACTGTCCGGCCTAACCCAACTGGACCACCTCACAACGCCTAAAGTTGGCTTACGTGCTCGCTAAATACCCCGACATCGTGCTGCCCGCCAGTATCGCGGATGCGACCGACGACGACGCCACCCAACCCTGGCAGCGCACCCGCGGCGTCAGCAGCTGAGGTAGCCCCGGCCGGGGCCTAACCTGCGCTGTAGTAGCTCGTATGCGTAGGAGGGGCGCGGCCGGGGCAGGCAGGCCCTCGGCGTAATGCAGCTTTTGGCGCACGTGGTTTTTTGGCTGGTTACCCACCCCTTCGTGCTGCCGATACTGGCGGCGCTCAGTTTTCCGGCGATGGGAGTGCTGGTGCCCAAAACAGCCCCGCGGTGGGTGCGCGGTTTGCCCTTTTCGTTTATGCTCGGGGCAATGCTAAACGTATTTTTCGGGTCGTTGGGGGCCTCGTCGCTGGTGTACCGGGCGGGCGCTAGCGGGCGGGGCGAGGTCATCAGCTCCTACGCCACCAGCACCCAGGCCAATCACCACGACGTAGTGGGCTACCGCGTGCTGCTACGCACCCAGGCGGGCCAGACGGTGCAAACCTCGTTCGAGGACGATGACTTCAACGTGTACCCGCCCGCCAACAGCGCCCGCTACCCCGGGGTGGGCACTGCGTTTACGGCCCGCTACCTGCCCGATTACCCGCAGGACTTCGTCATCGTCACCAACGACAATAGCCCCTACGCGCACCAGCTGGGCTGCGACAGGCTGCTCGACTCGCTGCACGCGGCCCGGCGCACGCACGAGTTCGACCGGGGCAACGCGGCCAACAAGCAGGCCTACCGTGCCCTCATCCACCGCGTGCTCGCCCAGGGCTGCTACACCGACAGCCTCGACCGGCGCGAGTACTACGGCGACCTGGCCGCCGTGCAGCTCGAACCCTGCCGGGCGCTGCTCGACTCGCTCGACAGGGTGCGCACCCGCTACAACGCCAACGTGGCCGATGAGCCCAACAAGCGGGTGTACCTGGCGCTCATCCGCCGCGTCGTTGCCCGCCCGCCCTGCTACACCGACAGCGCCGACCTGCGCAAATACTACGGCGACATGCGGCGCGTGCAAGCCAGCTACTAGCCGCCCCGCCGCCGGGTAGGGCTTGGCGCAGGCTGCGGCCGGGGCGCGCTAAAGCGAGGCAGCTCGTGCTTGGGGTAGCGCGCGTGATTCCGAGCGCCGGCCGGCGCTGCTCGGGCTACTTTCGTTAGCTCCGGCTATCCGTAGAAGGGCGTTTGGGGCCTTGCCGGGGGTGGGCCCGGTTGCCCATCTGGGCATCGTAGCCGGCCGAGGGATTGTTGAAGAAGGCAAACCAGCCTATCACCAGTACTACCAACAAGGCCCCCAGCAGCGTGGCGCCGCTGCGCAGCAGCGCCGGCCCGCTCACCGGCACCACGCCCCAAATGCGCAGCACCAGCAGCCCCGCCAGCACTACACTCAGCAACAGTATCGACGCTCCGGTCAGCTGCTTCATAATAAAAGGAAAGTAGTACGTAAGACGCTAGCGGCCAGAGGGAAATTGCCCCGATTTCCCTACAGCTTATCCAGCCAGGGCTGGCGCTTGGCCGCGTATTCGGCCGGGGTCAGCACGCCCTCGTCGAGCAGCTGCTT
>JBPBPH010000032.1:0-3459 GCA_050954355.1 Janthinobacterium lividum | reverse complement strand
AGCAGCACTTCACCCACCGGCCCGACTCCTACGTGCCCGCCCACACGCTGGCGCGCCTGCTCAGGTTGCCACCCCGGCCCGACGCGCAGCGCCTGGGCATGAACTGGACCATGCACTGGGGCACGGGCATCCTGGTGGGGGCCGTGCGCGGCATCATGGCCGCCCAGGGCGGGCGCGGCGCGGTTGGCTCGTTCCTATTCATGAACCTGCGGCTGCTCAACGACCAGGTCCTGGAGAACGCTACCGGCGCCGGTTCGCCGCCTTGGACGTGGCCCCGCGACGAGCAGGTTATCGACTTGGTGCACAAGGGAATTTACGCGTTCGTGACGGGCGCCCTGGCCGACCGGCTCGTGAGCGGGCCCCTGCGCCCGCCCGTGCCCCGGCCCGGCTGGACGGTGGGCCAACCTGCTTAACGCACCGGTAAGCTTTGCGCAATGACTAATTTACCCCTGACCCAATGCCTTTGTAATAGGAAGCAGCACCCGTAGTATTGAAAGCGAAGAATTACCCTGCGCCGGGGCCCCGGCCCTAACCCAAGCTGGTCACGACTTGCGAACCCGGGTTGACTGAAATCGACCCGGGCGCACCGCCGTGGGGGCGCATTGCGCGGGCCGCTTGCAGAAATGGGTAAAATGGGTTTGTACGGCGAACCCCGGGCAGTTGCTAAGCTGGCCAACGGGTCAATTGGTGGGCAGCGTCAGCCGCTGGCCGGGCGCAACGATAGGAAACTGCCGTGCCAGCGCTGTGGGTGAAGGGATAGGAGACAAAATCAAAGGCGTTGGTGGCCGTGAAGTGCGGCACGATGCGCACCCGCTCGATGCCCAGCAGCAGGATAGACCACGCCAAATCAGCTAGTTGGGCCGCTAAAAATAGGGCGCCCAGCGACACGTGCGGCTGCAGGGTCTTGGCGCCGAAGCCGACGCCGAAATGTCCGAGAAACATAAGAGGGGAGGAAAATGCGGTTGGAATACCACACAAAGGTCCCACCCTTTCCCAATGGCGTTGCTGACCATTTCCGCAATTCGAATTGACCAAAAGCGAAATCCTGCGGGGATTCACGCACACGTGCTGCCGGCTAATCGACTCACTGGGTACGGTGACCAGCAGGTTGGGAGTACGCTCCTGCTTAAGCGCTAAAAGGTGGTATCTTTAACCCTGCTTGCAGTAAGCGGTAGCGAAAACCTGCTTTAGGCACGGGCTGTTTTTACCAGCCCCCCAGTTTTTAGGAGCTGGGTAAGTCGTTACTAGTGGCGCGGCTGGCTGCTTACAGCAGCAAAATGAATTCGCTGAGGTTGGTGGTCGTGTCGAGCTGCATCTTCTTGCGCACGCGGTAGCGCAGGTCTTCGGCGCCGCGCACCGAAAGGCCCATGAGCGAAGCAATTTCCTTGCTGTCGAGGTTCATGCGCAGGTAAGCGCAGAGCTTGAGGTCGCGGCTGGTGAGCTGCGGGTACTGCTCCTTGAGGTGCTGCATAAAGTTGTGGTGCAGCTGGTCGAACAAGGCCTCGAAGTGCTCCCAGTGTTGGGTAGGCTCCAGGTTTTTGTCGATCAGGCGCACCACGCGCTGCATTTTGCGGCGTTGCTGCTGGGCGTCGGCATCGTCGAGGGCCTCGCGCACGCGGTCGCGGATGCCGAGCAAGGTCTCGTTCTGGTGCACCATGCTCATGACCGAGCTGGCCAGCTCGGAGTTTTTATGCAGCACCTCGGTTTCGAGTTGGGTTTTGCTGAGCTCCACCAGCGTCTTTTCGTGGGTCAGGCGGGCCTCGCGCAGCTCGGCCTCCTTGGTGCGCAGCGCCTGCAGCTTTTCCAGTTGCAGGCGCTGGCGCAGGGCTCGGGTGCGCAGCAAGTACGAGGCGGCCCCGCCCCCGCCCACGGCCAGCGCCGCCAGCGCCCGAAACCAGGTGGTTTTCCACCAGGGCGGCGTAATGATGAGCGTGAGGGAAGTGGCCTGGGCGCTCCACAGGCCGTCGTTGTTGGCCGCCTTTACTTGAAACACGTAGCGGCCTGGGTCGAGGTTGGTGTAGGTGGCCTCGCGCCGGGTGCCGCAAAAGCGCCAGGCGTCGTCGAAGCCCACCAGTTGATAGGCGTACTGGCTTTTGTGGGGGTCGAGGTAGTTGAGGGCCGCGAACTGGAACGTGACGGCCGCCGCCCGGTAGGGCAGCGTGAGGGCGCTGGTTTCCGAAATCTGCTGCTTAAGGGGGCTGCCCGCCGCGCCGGGCCGCAGCGAGGCGTTGAGCACCTGCACGTCGGTGAGCACCACCGGCGGCAAGTGGGGGTTTTGCAGCAGCACCGTGGGCGAGAAGACGTTGAGCCCGTTGATGCCCCCAAAGTAGAGGTTGCTGTTGCGCCCCCGGGTGGCCGAGTTGATGTTGAACTCGTTGCTTTGCAGCCCGTCCTCGCGGTCAAAGCTCTTGACGGTGTGGCGCTGGGGGTCGAAGCGCGCCAGGCCCTTGTTGGTGCTCAGCCACAGGTAGCCGGCCCGGTCTTCCACGATGGCGTTGACGACGTTGCTGGGCAGGCCCTGGGCGGTGGTGAAGTGCCGGAAAGTCTGGGTTTTCGCGTCCAGCAAGTTGAGGCCGCCGTCGGCGGTGCCCACCCAGAACTGCCCGTGGCTGTCGTTGAACAATACCTGTACCCGGTTGCTGCTCAATGAGTTGGCTTGGTTGGCTACGTGGCGCAGGTAACTAAACGAGTTGCTGGCCGGATGGTAAAGGTCAAGGCCGTTGTCTTCGGTGCCCAGCCAGAGCTGGCCGCCGGCGTCTTCGAGCATGGTCACCACGTTATAGTCGTTGAGCGCGCCCGGCCCGGCCAGCGGCGGAAACCGGGTGAAGGCGTTGGTGGTCCGGTCGAGCCGGCAGACGCCGCTGCCCAGGGTGCTCACCCAGAGCTGATTGCGGCGGTCTTCGTAGAGAGCCCAGCCGATGTTGCTGGCCAGGCTGCGGGGGTTACCGGGCTCACTGGCGTAGTGCACGAAGCGCTGGTGGGCGCGGTCGTAGCGGTCGAGGCCGCCCAGGTAGGTGCCCACCCAAAGCTCGCCCTGCCGGTCTTCGTACACCGCCTTCACGATGTCGGCGGCCAGGCTGTGGGGGTCGTGGGGGTCGTGGCGGAAGTGCCGGAACGTTTGCCGCGCGGGGTCGAATACGTCGAGTCCGCCGCCATCGGTGCCCATCCAGATGCTGCCCCATGCGTCTTGGCACAGCGCCAGTACCGAGCGATGCCCCAGGCTGTTGGGTACGCCGGGCAGGTGGGGGTAGTAGGCAAACTTGGTTTTGTAGGGGCTGTAGTAGCAGACCCCGCCCCCAAACGTGCCCACCCAGATGGTGCCCGCCCGGTCCGGGGAGAGGCTGTAAATGGCGTCGCGGCGGAGGCTGCCCCGTCTTTCCTCCCGGGCCCGGATGGCCGTGAAGCTGTCGTGCTGGGGGTCGTACACGTCGAGCCCGCCGCCGTCGGTGCCCACCCACA
>JBPBPH010000078.1:0-3580 GCA_050954355.1 Janthinobacterium lividum | reverse complement strand
AATTGGCCGGGCCATATCAGCCTAACATAAATCGCCTATATTCTGTTAGTCAACTTCGCTGACTAAGCACTAGCTGACTGGCTGGCAAAATTCAGGATTAACCTTGCCAAGCAGGGTATACAGATTGCGGCATTTACTATACAAATTGCCGGTTCTTTTTACTACTGTAGCCGCCCAAAGCAAGGCAGCAGCCAAAGCACGCCTGGGCGAGCGCCAGTACGCGCGGCCCTGAAGCGGCAAACGAGGGTAGGCGTGTTCGTTGCCCTGCACCTGGCTTATGGGCAACTTGCTGGCAGGCGCTTGACGCGCCGAGTTACCTAGGGCCAGCTCGGCAAGCAAGCTGTGGCAAGTGCGATGTATGCCACGTCAGAGGGCATAACCGCAGTTTGTATCTGACAAACCTGGGTTTGTATCTGGGATACTGCTGCGGGTTGTTGCGGCTACCAGCTTCTACCCCGGACCTTTGTGAAACCATTTCGGCACTGCCTGCTACGCCTTTTGGATGCGCTTACCATTACGCAAGCTTTGGTAGCCAAAGCAGTCGTCTTGCTGAATTTGCCGACGCATCACTCCCGCTTTATCCGCGCCGTTCAACGAAGCGGAAGAGACACTTCGACAAGCTCAGCAGGCCGGTAAAGATTGATTTTTTTCGACTTCCGCAATAGCTTCACTCAGTTACCCTCACATTTTCTCTCCCCTTTTTTATGAAAAACCCTATCGTTGATTTGATTTTTGCCTTTACGGTGAAAGCAGAAAACCAGGCACTCTATGAGCAAACCTTGGCCCAGCAGCTAGCCATTACGGCCAATGAGCCGCACGTACTCGGCTATGAGATATTCCGGCAGGCCGACGGCAGCTACTGCCAGCACGAGCGTTATGCCGACGAGGCCGCCATTCGGCTGCATACCCAAAACACGGCCGTACCGCTGAAAGTGTGGGGTGAAATCACGGAAATTACCCATATGACGGCGCTGGGGCCATTAAGCGACGAATTCAAGCAGGAGTTTGGCATGGATAACTACCTGCCCTACGCAGCCGTGGCCAAGTAGCGCTGGCCGTCGGGGCGCGTCGAAGACTGGTAGTAATAAAGGCGCTGGCTGCAAAGCCAGCGCCTTTATTACTACGCCAGATATTAGAGCAGGGGAAGCAGCTCCCGGTTGAGCATGGCACCGGCTAGTGTGCCGGCCGCCACGGCCGCGCTGATCGAGCGTAGCATCGTAGCTGCATCCCCCGCCGCGTAAATACCCGCAACGCTCGTTTGCTGAAACGCTTCTACCGCGATGTAGCCGGCCTCAGTGTGCGCGCAGCCCAACTCACGCGGCAGGGCACAGTGCTGCGCCATGCCTGGCCGCACGTAGAGCGCGGCCAGGGGCAGCCGGCGCGCATCGGCCAGTACCACGTGCGTGAGGTGGCCGCCCTGATGGGCTAGCTCTTGCACGGGCGTTTCCTCCACCTGCACGCCGAGGGCGGCTAGCGCGGCGGAGTGGGCGGGCTGTATGGTAGAGGCCCCATCCGTGAAGATGATTAATTGGGCGGTCCAGTTGCGAATCAGGCGGGCCTGCTCCACGGCCGCGTCGCCGTTGAGAAAAATGCCGGTGGGCTGGTCGCGGTACTCGTAGCCGTGGCAGTAGGGGCAGTGAATGGCCGACACGCCCCAGCAGGCGGCAAAGCCCGGCTGCACGGGCAGTACGTCGCGCACCCCGGTGGCAAAGAGCAGTTTGCGCGCCCGCACTACCTGGCCCGCCGCAGTCGTAACGGCAAAGTCATTATCACGGCCCTGGGCCGCTACGGCTGCCTGGTCGAGCAAGTGCACGGTGGGGTAGGCGAGCACCTCGGCCCGGGCCTGGGCCGCGATGGCCGCGGGCGGCTTTCCATCCTGGGTTAGGAAGTTGTGCGAATGCGGCGTCATGCGGTTGCAGGGCTGGCCACTGTCCAGTACCAGCACCCGCCGGATGGCGCGCCCCAGCGTCATGGCAGCAGCCAAGCCTGCGTAGCTACCACCAATAATCACGACATCCAGAAACTCTGAATTTTCCATACTAGTACGAAAGGGGAAGAATGATTAACAAGTTATTTGTCTCTTAAATGGGACATTGGGTCGCAAAAAAACTATAATCCAATGCCCTTGCTAAACGAAAACCAGGCAAACTGCCGCACTTGCTGCCGGGCTACCGTGCCGGCCGCCTGCGCCGCTAGGGCAGTGGACACAATGCCGCTGAGCAGCAAAAAAATCCAGTCGATGCTGAGCTGCGGGTTAATGCTGCCCTGACTTTGCAGCTCCGCGATAACGGTGCGCCAGCGGGTGTGCAGAGCCTCGTACACGGCCTGGTCGGTTTGTTGCCCAGGCGGTTGCTGCCGCTCGGGCCGGGTGTGGAGCTTGCTCAAAAAGGCGTATTTCGCGCCGCAGTCCAGGGCAGCGTATAGCATGTTTTCCACCTGTGCCAGGGGGCAGGTAGCACTCGCCAAGGCCTGAAACATGGCTTGCTGACAGCTGCGCTGCAAGTCGCGGGCACAACTGGCTAGCAGTTCGTCGCGCCCGGCAAAATACCGGTGCAGGGTGCGCCGCGTAATGCCAGCCTGCTCGGCTACCGTTTCAAGCGGGGCCGAGTAGTCCTCGTTAAACACGCGAATGGCCGCGTCAAGAATGTGCTGCTTGGTGTTGCGCATAAGATTTGACACAAAAGTAAGTCATGTGTCCCACATACGGGACAAAATCTTAGCATCAGTGCTTACCAAAGGGGCTGTCTTTGCGGCAATAGGCAGTGAGCGTCAAGCTAGTCTTGCGTCCTAGCGCCACCCTAGCCAGGCAGTGGCCTGCTGGTAGCTATCGCCGGGGCAGCGTACCGACTGACAATAGCTACCAGATATAGTGAGGTGGTTTGGGATGCCGGATAGAAGAACGTATATCTCTTCTGTTATTACAGCCAAAAAGAGCGTGGCGTCGCCCAATAAACGACGCAAATACGACAAAGCATTTAAGGTCGAAGCCCTGCGTATAGCTTCAGAAAGTCGGAGCACACGAGCCGCGTCCCGCGAGTCGGGCATTGGCCTAAGGCTGGGCTACCTGCCCCAGCAAGGCAGTAGCTGGCTCTACCTGACCGTATGGCTCGACCGCTACTCGCGCAAAGTCGTCGGCTCGGTTGTGCGCTACACTAGGCCCGAGGAGTTAGTTAGCGAAGCCTCACTTTGAGCTCTCGTGGTGCGCTAGCCCCCGGCCGGGCTCATCGTACACTCCGACCAGGGCAGCCAGTACGCGGCTACCCGCTTTAAGCAGCTGCTCACCCGCTGCGGCGCTGCAAAGCATAAGCCGGCGTGGCAACTGTTACGACAACGCCCACGCTGAATTCTTTTGGCGCCGCTTTGAGGCCGAACTGCTCGATGGCGGCCACTTCCCCGGGCTAGCCAAGGCCAAGCTCGAAATAAGCCACCACAACGCCGAACGCAGCCACTTAGCCCTCTGCTACCACTCGCCCAACCGCTTCGAGAAACAACTACAAATCACGTTCTAATTATGTCCGGCTTAGCTAGACCATTTCAGTAACTGCCTGCGAGGAGCCGGTTAGCTGTTTAGACTAGGTGT
>JBPBPH010000024.1:0-4113 GCA_050954355.1 Janthinobacterium lividum | reverse complement strand
TGAACTCGGCCGTGTAGCGACGGCGGGTACGTTTGGGACTCATGGCGTTGACTAAGATAGCCTGCCTAACCTGTCCAATTATTGGGGAGTACTACAACAAGCCGTCGTCCTCGTGCCTTACGAACTGCTTGCTCCTACCGCCCAAGCGGGAATGGACCGGTACGGAGCGATAGGGACACTCGGACTCTCAGGGCGTGCGCAATACGAGGAAATTTTTCAGAACCTGCTCATTCCGCACGAATTAGGACATTGGCTGCAGATGGTTGCCTATCGGCCGCTCACCCGCTGGCAAGCGGAATATGGTGCCAATCGACTGATGGTTGCTTTTTGGCGAGCGCAGGCGACAGAAGCAACTGCACCGTCAGTTGAGGCTCGGCTTGCCAACTTCGTTGTTCAGCCAGCAACCTTTCCCCCATTGCTTCCAGCAGAACTACCGATTTCGGTCGAGAGCTACTTCAATGAGAAAATAGCGCAAATCGAAAAGAACCCTCCTTTGTACGCGAGCTTTCAAAAGCATATGGTTCGCCAAGCTATAGCAGAAGAACCGAGCCCCCGTTTTTGTGACCTTATTGAAGCAACTTGGCCGTCAGTCACTTGAGACGAATCAAAGTTGGCACGAAGACTGAAAGCTGCACTTGAGGGAACAGCGTTAACGACCGTTTTCGCCACTGCCTTTCGATAGCCTTAAGGAGCGTGTAAAACTATCATCTCTCGCTGCTCTTACGGCGCATTTTGACCTTATCAATATCAGCCAAGCTGCTTGGCTTGCGAGTCGGAGGTTTTACCCTATTTGTTTAACAACACCCTACTTTGGACTAACGGACGAGGTTCCTTTTGCATTAAGTACTTTAACTGCGAACTAGTGTTCGGACTTGTTCCAAAGGGCGACAAAAAATGAAAAGAGCCGGTTTGAACACCAAGCCGGCAGCGGTCATGGCATGGATGTGCGTGGGAAAGCAGGCAGTAAGCTAACTGAAGGCAGTTTCGGAGCCTTTCGAAAATGTTGAATCAAAAACTACTAAGTAAGTGAATGCCCCAACCTTAGCCGTGGTCTAGCGACTCTGCACTGATTCTATAACTGCTGCAGGTCTGCTGCCAGCAGTAGCACCGCTTTTCGTTACTGCCCACTTGGCAGGCCACCAACTCTTGTTGACTAACAGCCGGACCTCGCTGTTAAACTGAGGTGGTCCAGTTACGCTGGACAGTTTAGGGCGTTAGGTTGAAGAAGCTGTTGATGAGTATGATAGGGCGTCTGGTAGTCGACGCTGGAGTGCAAGCGCTCGTGATTGTAATAATCAAAATAGTCGGCGACGCTGGCTTGGGCATCAGCCAAGTCGGCAAAAACGGGCCGCTCGCGGCCTTCGAGCACCTCCGTTTTGAGGCGTGACCAGAGGCTCTCGGCCTGCGCATTGTCATAGCAGTCACCGCGACGGCTTTGCGAGCGTAGGGCCTGGTGGTCGTGGAGTAGTTTGCGGTACGCTTTGCCGCAGTACTGCCCGCCCCGGTCGGAGTGCACGAGCAGATCCGGCGTGGGCGGCTGGGCCCAGAAGGCGCGCTGCAAGGCGGTGGTAATCAGCTCTTCGGGCATCGTGGCCATGACGTGCCAGCCCACTACCTGCTTGCTGACCATATCCTGATACGCACACAGGTAGACCCAGTCGCCGTTGGCCAGGGGCAGATAAGTGATATCGCTGACCCATACCTGGTTAGGTCGCGTTGGCTTGAGCTGGTTAAGTAGTCGATTCGGGGCGCAACGCAGCCCGTGAGTGGAGTCCGTAGTGCGGGGCGTGAAGGCCTTGGGCTGGAGCGCGTGCAGGCCTCGGCGACGCATGGCCGTGCGCAGGCGCTGCCGCCCGACGCGATAGCCTTTACGCCGCAGTTCAACGCGGAGTCGACGGGTACCATAGCAGCGCTTATGCACCCCAAATACCTTGACCAGCACCGTTTCCCAAGCTGGCTCGTGCTGTGCTACCTTTTGGTGCTGAGCGTGTTGCCACGCGTAGTAGCCGCTGGCCGGTACCTCTACCAACTGGCAGAGCAGCCGCACGGGATAGTGGTCCCGCTGCGCCTCGATAAAGCGGTAACGGCTCATTGGTCCGGTGTCTGTGAGATAACGCGCCTCAAGCGTTTGCTGGCAATGGCTTTTTTTAAAATCTCTAGCTCCTGCGCTTGTCGCCGATTGGCAGCCCGCAGCTGGCGCAACTCAGCCGCCGTGGCCGGGTCGAGTTCTGCGCCTCGGGCGGCCGCCACGGGGGTAAGGGCTTCTTTCTGCCACTTATAAATGCGTTTGGGGTCGATGTTGAGGGCGCGGGCGGCAGCCTGCGTCGAGCGGCTTTCACTGGCTAGGCGCAGAGCCTCAGCGCGGAAAGTGGCATCATAACGCCGACGTTTAGCAGGTGGGGGGCTGTCTTTCATGACGTGCGAAAGGTAAGACCCTATTCTGTCCAGATTTACTCGACCACCTCATAGCTACTGCTTCGTAGACTCCATGTAGCCACACCTGGTTCGCGCCAGCAGTTTCCACAGGGGAATGCTATGGATAAGCGGCCAGAGGGTGGAATCGGTAAAGTAGAACCCGAAGGCCCCCAGGCTCATCCCTAGCACTACCATCGGTTGCAGCCGTTCGAAGCGGCGCTTAAGGAAAGTGCCGATGCTCATGGCTGGCCGGCGCTCATTATACGCATAGCCGATGACAAAGCCGGACAAGAGAAAGAAAAAGTCCACGGCCAAGTAACCGTGGTTAACTAAGATATCCAGGTGCCCCGTTCCTAAAGGCTAGTTCCCGACTTCGTTTGCTTCTGGGTTTTCTAGCATAATACTGTGAGTCAGTTACGCATCGCCCAAGCCCGCGCCCGTGACGTACCCGAGGACGCTATTCGAAATCCTATTGAATGGATAACAGCAGCTGCTGCCAAAACTGGTTTGACTACTGTGGCTACCAGGTACACGCACTTGGAAACCGCTCTAGCTATGGCCCTCCACTATCGGCTGCGCACGGCCGTCGACTGCCCGGTGGGGGTCGCGCAAAAAGGCTTGCAGCGCGGCCAGCACCTGCCGCGGGGCGCTTAGGTGCGGACAGTGCCCGCTCGTGGGCAGGGTCACGAGTTGGGCCTGGGGCAAGTGGCGCAGCAAATACGCCCCCACTTCGGGCGGCCCGGCCACATCGTCGGTGCACTGGACCACTAAGGTGGGTAGCGTCAGCCGCCCGACGTCGGCCCGATGGTCCGAGAGCAAGGTCACGCGGGCAAACTGCTTGGCGATGACCGAGTCCGTTTCGCAGAAGAAGCGGGCCAGCTCCTCCCCCAGCGACGAGGTGTTGGCGGGCCCCATCAGCAGGTCGGCGAAGACCGTGGTCCACTCCTGGTAATCCGTCTCCATCGTGGCCAGCACCTGCAGCATGTCGGCCCGCTCAAACCCGCCGTAGTAGTCCGGCTCGTTCAAGTAGTAGGGCGAGGGCGCCAGCAGCACGACGCTGGTAAAATGCTGGGGCGCCGCACTGGCCGCCAGCATCGCAATCGTGGCTCCAACGGAGTGGCCGACCAGCGTGGCCCCGCGCAGGTCCAAGGCCTGGCAAATCTCGACCACGTCCTGGGCGTAGCCGTCCAGGGTGGCGTAGCGCTGCGGGTCGTAGGCCGTCCGGTCCGCTTGGCCCGAGCCCACGTAATCAAAGAGGATGACCTGGTGGTGCACGGCCAGGGCCGAGGTCAGGTAGTGCCAGATGCCTTGGTGGCAGCCAAAGCCATTGCAGAGCAAGAGCGGTGGTTTGCCCTGGCCAAGCACGCGCACGCCATGACGCCGGAGCACGTCTGGGCGCGGCGCTGTCGGCCGGGGCAGCTCGCCGGTTAAAGCGGGTAGCGGCCCGGCTGCCGTGGGTGGGAAGGAATAAGGAAAATGAGCCATGAAATTGTACAATTCAACTAGTCAATAACCAGGGAAAAATTAGGCAAATATACGGCTATTTTTCCTATTATTTATTCAATATGAAGCAGTTATGCTAACTTGTTCAGCTGCCAACTTATCTTCTTTAAGTACTAAATCGGGTGGCTGCCGGTCGTGGTAGCGTAGGGGCTACTAGTCCAGCTAGCCCGGGCCGGTAATCCAGGCGGGGGGGGG
>JBPBPH010000030.1:0-4122 GCA_050954355.1 Janthinobacterium lividum | reverse complement strand
CCATGCGTCATCTTTCCCTTCGCTTCGCCACGGCCCTAGGGGCTGCTCTGCTGGCTTTGCCTACCCTGGCCCAGCGCGCGCCAACCGCTAAAGCCACTGCCGCTCCTGCCAGCACCAACCGCCAAACCCAGCTGCTCGCCCACGAGGCCGATATAACGGCTCTGCTGGCCAAGCTAACCCTGGAAGAGAAGGTGCATATGCTGCACGCCAACTCGGCCTTTGCTGCCGGGGGCGTGTCGCGCCTGGGCATCCCCGAGATTATGACTTCCGACGGCCCCCACGGCGTGCGCCCCGAGCAGGGCCGCAACTGGAAGCCGCCCGTCGATGCCAACGACGCCAGCACCTACCTGCCCACCAACAACACCCTGGCCTCGACCTGGAACCCGGCCCTAGGCTACGCCTACGGCACGGTGCTGGGCAGCGAGGCCAACGCCCGCGGCAAGGATATTATCCTCGGGCCGGGCATCAACATTGTGCGCGCCCCGCTCAACGGGCGCAATTTCGAGTATCTCAGCGAAGACCCCTACCTGGTGTCGCAGATGGTGGTGGGCTACATCCGGGGCGTGCAGAGCCAGGGCGTGTCGGCCTGCGTGAAGCACTACGCGGCCAACAACCAGGAAACGCACCGCGACGACGTGGACGTGGACATGAGCGAGCGGGCCCTGCGCGAGATTTACCTGCCCGGCTTCAAGGCGGCCGTGCAGCAAGGCGGCGTGTACTCGCTGATGGGCTCCTACAACAAGTTTCGGGGTACCTACGCCACCGAAAACGCCTACCTGATGCGTGACATCCTAAAGGGCGAGTGGGGCTTCAAGGGCCTGGTAATGAGCGACTGGGGTTCGGTGCACAACACCGACGAAGCCCTGCGCAATGGCACCGACCTGGAAATGGGCACCGACCTGGCCCTGATGTACGGCGGGACTGACCAGAGCGCCGCCACGGCCAGCACGGCCGCCACGCCCGTGCGCAGCTACTACGACCGCTTCTTCCTGGCCGACCCGGCCCTGGCCGCCGTCAAGAAAGACCCGAGCCTGCTGCCGCTTATTGATGATAAAGTGCGGCGCATCTTGCGGGTGATGTACGCCACCGATATGCTGGGCGGCACCAAGCGCATGGCCGGCGCCTTCAACACCAAAGCGCATCAGGCCACGGCGCTCAAAGTGGCCGAGGAAGGCATTGTACTGCTCAAAAACGAGGGCAACCTGCTGCCGCTCAGCAAGCAGGTGAAAACCGTGGCCGTGATTGGCGCCAACGCCGACCGGGCCAACTCGATGGGCGGCGGCAGCGGGCAGCTCAAGGCCAAGTACGAGATTACGCCGCTGCAAGGGCTTAAGAACGAGCTGGGGAGCGGCGTGGCCATCAACTACGTGCCCGGCTACACCATTGCCCGCGACCAGCAGGCCGACGCCCAGCAGATTGCGCAGGCCGTGGCCGCCGCCAAGGCCGCCGACGCCGTGATTTACGTGGGCGGCTCGTTTCACGGCTACGACTACACCAAGTGGAGCGACAACGCCTACGACGCCGAAGCCGTGGACAAGCCCGACCTCAAAATGCCCTTCGGCCAGGATGCGCTGGTGCAGGCCGTGCTGGCCGCCAACCCCCGCACGGTGGTGGTGCTGCTAGGGGGCGGCCCCATCGAAACCGCTGCCTGGGCCGGCCAGGCTCCGGCCATTGTCGAGGCTTGGTACCCCGGCATGGAAGGCGGCAACGCGCTGGCCCACATTCTGTTTGGCGACGTGAATCCCTCGGGAAAGCTGCCCTTTACCTTCCCCAAGCAGCTGGCCGACGCGCCCGCCATGAAGCTGGGCGAGTACCCCAGTACCCCCGGCAATCCGCTGAAAGAGACCTACAAGGACGACATTTACGTGGGCTACCGCTACTACGACACCTACAAGGTGGCGCCCCAGTTCGCCTTCGGCCACGGCCTGAGCTACACCAGCTTCGACTACGGCAAGCTGACGGTGAAGCCCGGCCCGCAGCGCGCCACCGTGAGCCTGAGCGTGCGCAACACCGGCAAAACCGCCGGCGCCGAGGTGGTGCAGCTCTACGTGCACGATGTGAAGGCCAGCGTGCCGCGCCCCGAAAAGGAGCTGAAAGGCTTCGAAAAGGTATTCCTGCAGCCCGGCGAAACCAAGACCGTGACCCTGCAGCTGCCCGCCGCTGCCTTCCAGTACTACAGCGAGGCCAAGAAGCAGTGGGTGCTCGAACCCGGCCAGTTTGAGGTGCTGGTGGGCAGCGCCTCGGATGATATTCGGCAGCGCGGCAGCCTAACGCTGTAAACTATTATATATAAGATACAAAGGCGGTCATGCTGAGCAAAGTGAAACAGCTCACCCGCGTGGGTAATCCTAACGCTAGGGGTTGCTTATGCGGGTGAGCTGTTTCACTTTGTTCAGCATGACCGCCTTTTAATTCCATAAACTCGCACGTAAGCCTCTATTTGGCGGTATCTTCCCCGTTCGGTTGTCCAGCCAGGATAGGCCGCCGCGGTTATGATTAGCTTCTACCTCAACGACCAGCCCATCCAGACTACTGAGCCGGCGCCGAGCGCCCTGCTCGATTTTGTGCGCTACCACGAGCACCTGACCGGCACCAAGATTGGTTGCCGCGAGGGCGACTGCGGCGCCTGCACCGTGCTGGTGGGCGAGCTGGCACCCGACGGCCAGCGCATTGCCTACCAAAGCATGACGAGCTGCCTCACGCCGCTCGGCAACTGCCATGGCAAGCACGTGGTCACGGTGGAGGGCATCAACCGGGCCGGCGGGCAGCTTACGCCCGTGCAGCAGGCCATCGTGGACAGCCACGGGGCGCAGTGCGGCTTCTGCACGGTGGGCTTCGTCATGTCCTTGACCGGTCACAGCCTGAGCGGGCAGCCCGCTACCGAGGCCAGCACCCGCGCCGCCATCGACGGCAACATCTGCCGCTGCACCGGCTACAAGTCGCTGGAGCGCGCCGCGGCCCTGCTCACCACGCGCCTGGCCGCCCGCCCCGCCGCCGCGGCCCTAGGGTGGCTAACCGAGCAGCACTTCGTGCCTACCTACTTCCAAGCCATGCCGGCCCGGCTGGCCGAGCTGCGCGCCGAAACCGCCGCTGTTGAAGGGGCGGCGACGGAAAGCAACGGCGCCGCGCCGCCCCGAAACGGCTCCGCGACCAATGGCGTCAGTGCTTCAACCTCATCCAGCGGCCACGCCCACGCGCAAAACGGCCAGCACCCGGCATTTGCGCACGCCGCGCACCCGCTGCTGGGCGGCGGCACCGATTTGCTGGTGCAGCAGCTCGATACCCTGCGCGAGCAGCCGGTGCGCCTGCTTTTTGACCAAAGCGACCGGCGCGGCGTACGCCAAGAACCGGGTGGCCGCGTGGTGCTTGGCCACGCCGCCACCGCTACGCAGCTACTAGCATCGGACCTGATGCGCCAGTTGCTGCCGGGCCTGCCGCAGTACTTGAAGCTGGTGAGCAGCACGCCCATCCGCAACATGGGCACCGTGGCCGGCAACTTCATCAACGCCTCGCCCATTGGCGACCTGACCATCCTCTTCCTAGCCCTAGGGGCCGAGGTGGCGCTAACCGACCCAGCCGGCGCCACCCGCGCCCTGCCCCTGGCCGAGCTGTACCTAGGCTATAAAAAGCTAGCGAAAGCGCCCGATGAGCAGCTGACGGAAATCAGCTTCCTGGCCCCGCGGCCCGGCGACTTGTTCCATTTCGAAAAGGTAGCGAAGCGCACCCACCTCGACATTGCCAGCGTGAACACCGCTTGCTGGCTGCGCCTAGACAGCAGCGGCCGCGTTGCCGCCGCCCGCCTCTCGGCCGGTGGGGTGGGGCCAGTACCGCTGCTGCTGCGTCGCACCAGCCACTACCTGCTGGGCCGCGAGCCGAGCGCCGATACGCTAACCGGGGCCAACGAGGTGATGCAAACCGAAATCAGCCCCATCTCCGACGTGCGCGGCACGGCGCAGTACAAGCGCCTGCTGCTGCGCCAATTGCTGGTGGCGCACTTCGCGCAGTTTGGCGTGGCGGTGGCAGAGTTGCTATAAAGAATTAATGAAGAGCGTCATTCACAGGTTGCGTCCCCCCCCAGAGCAAGACCCGCATAAAAACAAAAAAAAAGCAAAGAAGAAAACC
>JBPBPH010000042.1:0-4424 GCA_050954355.1 Janthinobacterium lividum | reverse complement strand
GGGCGGCCGGCCGGGCGCGATGCGGAGAAGGTGGCCAAGGTAGCGAAGGCCCTAGCGAAGGGCTTATCGGTGGCCGAGATTGTGACGTTCACCGGTATTAGCCGCGCTAGTGTGAAGCGTTACCGCCAGGAGATAGGCAAAGACTAGGGGTAGCAACGTGCTGGCCGTCCCCTGCGTAGGGTCTTACCTGCTTGCCTTTCTATGAAACACATTCTGTACCTGAGCCGGGCCGTACACCCCTTGAGTGACCAAGACCTGTACGAATTGCTGACGCAGTCCCGCCGCAATAACGCCCAGCACGGTATTACAGGCATTCTCTTCTACAGCCATGGGCGCATCGCCCAGCTGTTTGAGGGGGAAGAAACCGTGGCTGATACGTTGTTTGACCGCATTGCGGTGGATGCGCGCCATACGCACGTGGTCAAGCACATTGACAAGTCAATTGCCCAGCGCAGCTTTGCCGAGTGGTCCATGGCCTTTCACCCCCTGGAGCCGGCGGGCTTCGAGACGCTGCAAGGCTTCGTGCTGCCCCACCAGGTGCCGCCGCTACCCGCGACGCTGACTATCGCCGACGCGCTGCTCGTGGAGCTCGCGCGCCTAGCAGTTTTCGGCCCTGACTCCACTGTGCCTGCGCAGACGAACTTTTCCGTTGAGGAGCGGGAGTAGGGCAGCCACTGTATCTTGCTGCTACTATCCTTAGCAGAGCCGCGTTGGCGTGGTACGTGCTAGTTGTCCTTTTCCCGTGCCTCACCCGCCTTTCGCTCACCTACTGCGGCAGCTCTCCGCCGCCGTCGCCACGCTGGAAGGAGCTGAGTTGCGCTATGGGTTTCTCAACGAGCGCATGCGAAGCCTGGTGGGGGCAGAGGCCCTGGGCCAGCGCATCGCGGACTGTCCTGGTCAGCTGCCCACCGCGCTGCTAGCGCTGCTCCCCCAGGTGTATGCGAGCCAGGTTCCCTACGTGGCCAAGGCCTGCGTATGCCCCCCCCCCCCGGACGCCGCTCCAGACGCGGGGCCGCGCTGCTTCGACTTTGCCCTGGACCCCTACTACGGAGAGGACGGCCAGCTGGGTGGGGTCATGCTGTTGGCCATAGACGTAAGCGAGCAGCAACAAACCCGCCAGCAGGCGCACGAGCTGCTGCTCAAGACCCGCCAGCTCGATGCCCGCCTGCGGGTGCTCACCGAGACGGCCCCGCTCATCAGCTACTCCGTGGATGCGCAGGGCCACTATACCTACGCCAGCCCCCAGTGGTATCGCTTCACGGGCCAGCCTGCCACGGTGGACGTGGCCGCGGCGTGGCCCCTGCTGATTCACCCCGACGACCGACTGCGCGTGCTCTACGAAATCGAGCAGGCCCGCCGCCAGGGCACGGGCTGGAACTACGAGTACCGGCTGCGGCGCTACGACGGGCAGTACCGCTGGCTGCTGAGCCGGGCCCTACCCGAGGTGCACCCGCCCGAGCCGCCGGCCCACTGGCACGGGGCTTTGACGGAGATTCACTTGCAGCGCGAGCTGAGTGAAGCCCGGCGGCGCAGCGAGGCGGAGTTGCGCTTTCTGGCCGACAGCATCCCCGAGCTTATCTGGACGGCTTCGGCCGAGGGACTCATTGACTACTACAATCAGTTCACAATCGATTACTCAGGGCTGACGAAGGAAGAGTTGGGTCCCACGGGTTGGGTCGGCTTGCTGTACCCCAACGAGCAAGCCGCCGCTGCCCGCGCCTGGGTGCGGAGCGTGGCGACGGGCGAGCCCTTCGAGGGCGAGTACCGCCTGCGCCGCCACGATGGGCAGTACCGCTCCCATAGCATCCGCGCCCGCCGCCTGGCCGGAGGCAGCGCCGGCAGCCCCGAGGAGCTGCGCTGGTTTGGGGCCTGCTCCGACACGGAGGATCAGTACCAGCTGCGCCAGGTGTTACAAACCCAGTACGATGAGTTGGCCCGCGCCCACCACGACCTGGACACGTTTGTTTACGCCGCCAGCCACGACCTGCGCCAGCCGGCCTTGAACCTGCGCGGTCTCTTCAATGAACTGCGCCAAACGGCCAGCTTCACCGACCCCGACCAGGCCTTGATGCTGGGCATGGTGGACCAGGCCCTGACCCAGCTCGATGGCACGCTCACGGACCTAGCGGCCACCGTGCGCACCCAACGGCCCCAGCAGCAGCCCACCGAGGCCGTGGACCTGGAGTTGTTGACGGAGGAAATCTTGCTGGGCCTACGTACGCAGGTGCTTCAGCGCCAAGCCCAGGTCACGGTGGACGTGGCCGCCGCGCCGGTCTTGATTTACAGCCGGGCTAACCTGCGCTCGGTGCTGCACAATTTGCTCACCAACGCGCTCAAGTTTACCAGTCCTGACCGCGCCCCGCTTATGGAGGTGCGTAGCTGGCTGACGCCGGCTGGGCAGTCCGTCCTGTCCGTCAGCGATAACGGGCTGGGCATGCAGCTGGACGACCCGCGAAACCCGATGTTCCGACTCTTTGCCCGCCAGCATACGCAGCTGGAGGGCACGGGCGTAGGGCTGTATTTGGTGCAGCGCATCGTGGCTAGCCAGGGCGGCCGGATGGAAGTGGCCAGCACCATTGGGCAGGGCACGATGTTCACTATTTACTGGACGCAGCCGGCTACGTAGCCCCTAGCCCGCCTTTTTACGATGCTTCACCACCTTATCTACCTGAGCCGGGCGACGACGGCGTTCGACGACCAGCAGTTGCAGCAATTGCTGCTGGAGGCCCGGGCCCGCAACCAGACGTTGGGCATAACGGGCATTTTGCTCTACGGCCAGCAGCAGTTCCTACAAGTGCTGGAAGGCGAGCCAGCGCCCGTGCAGGCCCTGTACGCGCATATCCGGCAAGACCCGCGCCACCGCGACGTGACTCTGTACGCGGATAAGGAGATTACGCACCGGGCCTTTGAGGGCTGGGCCATGGCCTACCATCCCCAGGACCCCCAGCAGTTTCAACATTTTGCGGGCCTCATCTCCCCAGCGGAGCTGCGCGTCGAGCAGACCCACCTCCTGCAGGCTGACCAGCAGCTACTGCAGCTGCTGCGCTCATTTGTGCTACCCTAAGCAGGCTACGCAAGGCCCTAAACGTCGTCGAGTGGCTTGTTCCGGCTCGAAGCTCAACACGAACAGTCTCTAGTAGGCGGTTCTCACCCGTTACTAAACGATATGTAGTAGACAAATTGTTGTAAACCAATACATAAAGAAATATTGTCACGATTCTTAGAAAGTTCGTTTAGGAAACGTAACAAGCCACCTTTTGCTGTTCCTGCTACAAGCTAGGAAGCACTGTCCACATGGTGTGTATTAATACTTTCTAAAGATAAAATATGCTACTAGGCAGATAAGTCATTGTGCATCTGAATAATACATTGAAATCAGGGTTACTTGATAGTATTTTTGCTGCTTTCCTGCTATCTTTTACTTATTCTTCCCTTGCTACTTACTCTAGCTAATCATCCAACGGCGGCTCACCCCCTAGCTACCTCCGACCAGCTACTCCAATCCAGCCAGCGGGAAGCGGTTCTGCAGCGTAATCACGTACGTATCATCGGTCAGGGCAAGCCGCCCTTAGTGCTCTGCAACGGCTTTGGCTATGACCAACGCATATGGCAGACCTTAGTGAGCGTACTAGCGCAAGACCATCAAGTGATTCTCTTCGACCATGTCGGCACCGGCGCGTCGGACGTAGCCGCCTACGAGGCAGCGAAGTATACCCACCTGGCGAGCTACGCCCAGGATATGCTCGATATCTGCCGGGTGCTGGACTTGAAACAAGCGGTGTTACTAGGCCATTCGGTCGGGGCGATGATTGCCCTACTAGCGGCGAGTCAAGTCCCCGCCTACTTCGCCAAAGTAGTGCTGCTGACCCCGTCGCCCTGCTACCTCAACGAGCCTGGCTATTACGGCGGCTATGAGCGGGCGGAGATTGAGCAGTTGCTCACGCTACTGCAAATGGACGCGCAGGGGTGGGCCAACCTGTTTGCGAATCTTTTGCTAGGCCCGCTCGCTACGCCAGACCTCACGGAAGAACTGGATCGGTGCCTGAGTTCGACCGCCTCGCCCATGACCCAGCAGTTTGCCCGCGTGACTTTTCTCTCCGACCACCGGGCCGATGTGCCAGGTTTAACCTTACCGACCTTGGTCGTGCAGTGTCAAGAAGATTTTATTGCCCCGGCTGAGGTAGGGGGGTACCTAGTGGCGCACCTGCCCAACGCCCACTTGGTGAACTTGCCGGCCGCTGGTCACTGCCCCCAATTAAGCGCCCCCCTCGCGACGCTGGCCGCTGTGCAGCCCTTCCTAAGAGCAGCGTAGGGGCCTTGGTTAAAAGTTTGGTCCAAAAGATACTGTGTTAAAAGGTTGTCTCTTGGGCTATTCTTCTCTACTTTTAGTTTTTTAAGGAGGGCCTTTGGGTGCATCCTGTGTA
>JBPBPH010000056.1:0-5115 GCA_050954355.1 Janthinobacterium lividum | reverse complement strand
TTGCCCGCCTGGCCCAGCTGGCCCGCGCCATCGGCATTCACCTCATCGTGGCCACCCAGCGCCCGAGCGTGAACGTGATTACGGGCATTATCAAGGCCAACTTCCCGTGCCGGATTTCTTTTAAGGTGACCAGCAAAATCGACTCACGCACCATTCTGGATACCGGCGGGGCCGACCAGCTCATTGGCCAGGGCGATATGCTGTTCTCGGCCGGCTCAGACCTGATTCGGGTGCAGTGCGCCTTTATCGACACGCCCGAGGTAGACCGCCTCTGCGACTACATCGGCGAGCAGCAAGGCTACGCCGACGCCTACCTGCTGCCCGAAGTGGCCGGGGCCGACGGCGACGAGGGCAGCGGCCAGGACGAGCTGGACCCCAGCGAGCGCGACTCAATGTTTGCCGAGGCCGCCCGCTGTATCGTGCTGCACCAGCAGGGCTCCACCTCGCTCATTCAGCGCAAGCTCAAGCTGGGCTACAACCGCTCGGGCCGCCTCATGGACCAGCTGCAGCAGGCCGGCATCGTGGGCCCGTTTGAGGGCAGTAAGGCTAGGGCCGTGCTCGTGCGCAACGACGACGAACTGGAGGAGCTGCTGGCGCTGCTGCCGCGGTAGACAAAAACATAGGAAGTTTGTACAGTCGCAAAATGGAACGTCCTGCTCAGTTGGCGTCCGCTTGGCGAAGCATTTCTCCCGAACGATACCCTAGGGGCGTGGCAGAGATGCTTCGACAGGCGGACGCCAGCTGAGCAGGACGTTCTTGTGTTCGGGTTGAGTACTTTGGCCTTGCTTTTGCGTATCACGCTTGCCCGGCCCCAAACCCGTCGGGCTTTTTTCTGATTCTCATGACTAAGAACTTTTCGCTACTGGCGCTGGCTGCTACCCTGGCCCTGCCCGCCGCCGCGCAGCAAGACCCCGCCGCTGGCAAAATCCTTGATGCAGTTAGCGCCAAGTACACCGCCCTCAAGTCGTTTCAGGCCGGCTTCACCCAAACCCTGGAAAACCCCGCCGCCAAGCTCAAGCAAAACCTGAGCGGCGAAGTGACGGTGAGCGGCCAGCAGTACGCCCTGTCGGCCAACGGCCAGGAGGTGGTGAACGACGGCAAAGCGACTTACACCTACCTCAAAAACGAGAACGAGGTCAACATCACCGAGAGCGACCCTAAGAACCAGGATATGTCGCCGGCCCAGATGTACACCATGTATAAGAAGGGCTATAAGTACCAGCTGCTCAAGCCCGTAAAGGAAGGCGCTATTACCTACGACCAGATTGAGCTGACGCCCGACAACAAAACTAACGACGTGTTCAAGGTAGACATTCTGGTGAATCGGGCCGATAAGTCTATCAAGAGCGTGAAGACGTTCAAGAAGAACGGCACCCGCACTACGTTTGCCCTCAAAAACTTCAAGCCCAATGTGCCCGTGACGGCCAGCACCTTCACCTTCGACAAAGCCAAGCACCCCGGTGTGAAGGTGATTGACCTGCGCTAAGGCCTAGGGTACCCAGCCGCTTAAAGGGCCCGCTTCGCAAGAGACGGGCCTTTTTGCGTAATGCTGGCTTGCTGGCCAGCCGCCGCTAGCGCCGAGTTGCTAGCCGCTACTTTTGCCGCCATGCGCGAGGATTTCCTGCACTACGCCTGGCAACACCAGTACTTCGATAAAACCGACCTGCGCACCACCGGCGACGAGCCCATCCAGGTGCTGCGCCCCGGCCAGCGCAACGCCGACGCGGGCCCCGATTTTCTGAACGCCCGCCTGCGCCTGGGCGAGGTGGAGTGGAACGGCGCCGTCGAGATTCACCTACGCGCCAGCGACTGGCAGCGCCATCACCACCAGACGGACAAGAAGTACGACCAGGTGGTGCTGCACGTGGTGCTGGAGGCCGACGCCGACGTGCGCCGCACCAACGGCACCCTGATTCCGGCCCTGGCCCTAGGCCCCCGCCTGGCCCCCGACCTGCTGAGCCGCTATGAAGCGCTGGTGCAGGCCCCGCCGGCCGCCGCGCTGCCCTGCGCCCCGCTGCTGCCCCAGGTGCCGCAGCTCACGCGCCTGCTGATGACGGAGCGCGCCCTGCTAGAGCGCGTCGAGCGCAAGGCCGACGCCTTGGCCGAGCTGCACGCGCACCTGGGCCACGACTGGGAAGCCACCGCCTACCACGCCCTGATGGCGGCCTTCGGCTTCCAGAAAAACAGCGAGCCGCTGGCCCGCCTGGCCAAAGCCGTGCCGCTGGCCGTGCTGCGCCGCCACCGCCACGATGCCCGCCAGCTGGAAGCGCTGCTGTTTGGGCAGGCCGGCTTTTTGGTGGAAAGCGCCGAATCCCAGGGCGACGCCTACCTGGCTGACCGGCGGCAGGAGCACGAGTTTTTGCGCCACAAGTACGGGCTGGCCGCGGCGGCCCTAGAAGCCCACGAGTGGAACTACCTGCGCCTGCGGCCGGCCAATTTTCCGGCCGTGCGCCTGGGGCAGCTGGTGGGGCTGCTGCACCGCCGCCCGGCTTTATTTGATGCTCTGCTCACGGCTGCGAGCGTGGTGGCCCTGGGGGAGTTTTTTGCCGGCGCCCCCGCCCCCGACTACTGGCGCCAGCACTACCGGCCCGGCCGCGCGGGCCGGGTGCCGACGCTGGGCAAGAGCAGTGTCGAGCTGCTCATTACCAACGTGGTAGTGCCGCTGCGCGTGGCCTATGCCCGCCACACCGGCCAGCCCGAGCTAACCGAAAGCAGCGTGGCCCTGCTCGGCCAGTTGCCCGCCGAGCACAACCAGTACACCGACCTCTACGCCAGCCTAGGCTTCGAGCACCGCACCGCGGCCGACTCGCAGGGGCTGCTGGCCCTGCACCAGGGCTATTGCCAGCCGCGGCGCTGCCTGCACTGCACCATTGGGGCCCGGCTGGTGGGCGGCGCGCCCCAGTTGCGCGCCGGGCGATGATGATGCCCTGGGCGCTGCTGCTCCCCCTAGGGCTGCTGCTGGCCTGTGCCGGATGGCTGCGCCGCGCCCACGCCCAAGCCCCGCCCGAGCTGCGGCCTTGGCTGCTGCCCGCCCTGGCCGCGCGCCTGGCCGCCACTGCCACCGCCACCTACTGGCCCAGCCAGGATGCCCAGCACGCCAGCACCGAAGGCCGGTTGATAGCTGGGCGGCTAGTGGCTCACCCCAGCCAGGCACTGACACTGCTGCAGCAGCCCCGGTTTTACCAAAGCCTGACCGACAACGGCCAGGAGGCGTACCGCTGGAGCCAGACGCTGTTTTTCGACAAGCTGGTGGCCGTGGTAGACCTGTTTGGCGGCGGCACTTGGTGGCTGAGCGCGTGGTGGTTTAGCCTAGGGTGCTTCGTGGGATGCTGGAGCTTGGTGGTGGCCCTGCGCCGGGCGCTGCCGCAGGCGCCGCCCCAGGCCGCCGGGCTAGCTTTTCTGCTCTGGCCTACGGTGCTGTGGTGGACGGGCGCGCTCAACAAAGAAACCGTGCTGGTGGGGGCCAGCGCTGGGGTGGTGGCGCTGGTGCTGCCTCACCTCTACGGCGGCGCCTGGCCCCCTCGGCCCGTCGGGCTGCTGCCCAGCTTCAGGGCGGGCAACTGGCCGCGCTGGCTGGGGCAGGTGCTGCTGGGGTTGCTGCTGGCCTGGGTGATGACGCGGGTGCGCTACTTTTTTGCGTTGCCGCTGCTGGGTGGGCTGGTGGCGCTGGCGGGCGTGCGCGCCGCTACCCGGCGCGGGTGGCTGGGGGCCAGGTGGCCGTTTCAGGTAAGCGGCCTGCTGCTGGGCCTGGGGCTGCTGCTGGGCGTGGCCAAGGCCCTAGGGGGCGAACTGCTGAAAAACAGCTACTTCGTGAGTGAAGTCAACCTAAATTACTACCACGGCCTGGCTACCTCCGGTGGCCGCCCCCATATTGAGTACGCCCGCTGGCAGCCCACCGTGCCGGGCTTGCTGGCGCGCGCCCCCCAGGCAGTGGTCGAAACCCTGACGCGCCCGTGGCTAGGCGAGGCTGCCTGGCCGCAGTACGTGGGCGCGGGCCTCGAAAACGCCCTGCTCACCGGCCTCGTGCTGCTGGCGCTGCTGGCCGCCATGCGGGGCCGGCCCGGCCCGCTGCCGGTGGCGCTGGTGGCCGTACTGGTTCTATACTGCCTGCTGCTGGCCGCCTTCATTGGCCTGAGCACCCCCAACCTGGGCACCCTCAACCGCTACCGCGCCGTGCTGCTGCCCTGGCTGCTGTGGCTGGTGCTGAGTAGTAGGAGCCCTGGGCCGCGCGAGCGTTCTCGGTAACTGCCCGCCCCGCTGCGCTTCGGGCTTAGCACTCCGGCGCCCGGCCGTAACTTTGGAAATAATGGAAAATCCGGTTATCATTCTGGGCGGCCAGGCCGTGGGAACGGCGGCGCTCGACGCATTTTTGTCGAATGACGTGGTGGTGTATTGCATCCTCGAAGACGACCCCAAGCTGCACAGCACCGAGCTGCTCGACGTGCCCGTGATGGGCAACACCGACGACAGCGAGCTGCTGAAGCTGCTGGGCAAGAAGTGCGAGGTATTCGTGGCCACCGAGGACGCGGCCAGTCGCCGCAGCCTCACCAAGATGCTGCACGACGAGTACGAGGTAGTCCCCGTCAATAGTATTCACCAGCGGGCCAGCGTGTCGGCCCACGCCGAGGTGGGCCACGGTATCTACGTGGGCCCCAACGCCGTAGTGGCCGCCACCGCCAAAATTGGCCAGGGCGTACTCATCGGTCCCAACGCCGTGGTGGAAGGCCAGGCCACCGTGGGCGACTACGCCCAGCTGGGCAGCGGCGCCCAAATTGGAGTAGGGGCCGTGGTGGGCGAAAACGCTTTTGTGGGCGCCGGCGCTGTGCTGGTAGCCGGCGTGAAGGTGGGCGAAAAAGCCCGCGTAGGCGCCGGCTCGGTGGTAGTGGCCGACGTGCCCAAGGGCCAAACCGTATTCGGCAATCCTGCCAAGCCAGTGTAGAAATTAATTGGGAAGGCGGTCATGCTGAGCTTGCCGAAGCATCTCGCCCGCTGTTGTTTAAATGTCGGGCGGGCGAGGTGCTTCGGCAAGCTCAGCATGACCGCCTTTTTTTATTGCTATGTACCAAGTCCTGCTTTATTACTGCTATACGCCCCTCGAAAACCCGGCGCAGTTTC
>JBPBPH010000046.1:0-5328 GCA_050954355.1 Janthinobacterium lividum | reverse complement strand
AGGCGACCCGAACAATTCGCTTACGCCCAGTGGCACCACTCAGCCGGTGACCGATACCTGGCACTAGGCTTGGCAAGCCGGTGAGGTGTTGAGCTGCGTGGTGGAACTGCTCAACCAGCCAGCGCACGTCGCTTTCTTGTTCATAACTTGAGGGACTGCGGTCGCAACAGCAACTTATAAGAAACTTACCGGCAAGTTAAGTTGCACGCCTATTCAACAGAAACTAAGACTTGCTATTTATAAAGCGCTGACCAACAATGCTAAATGCTCCACTAAAGGCATTGTTGAAAAGCAGCATCCAATATTTGGCTCTCTTCTTTGCAAGAGATTACTACACAAAAGCTGGTTTGTTCGTCCAGACCGCTGCAAAAGAGGTTCTCTCCTACCTTTGCGGCTGGTAAAGTTCGTTTCGTGAAGACATTTTTCTCCTACCTACTCATTGCGCTGGTGCTGCTGCAAACGTTCAGCCGCGAAGTGTTAGTAGTGGATTTCACTTTGAACCGGGCCACCATTACGGCGCGCTTCTGCGTCAACAAGGTGCGGCCCCAGCTCCACTGCGACGGCAGGTGCTACTTCGCCAAAAAGCTCAAACAGCAGGAAGAGCAGGAAAATAAGGCTCCCAGCCCCTTAAAAGAGCGGTTGGAGATGTTGCCCGTTGCCTTCCAACTTCTGGTGCCGGCAGCCCCTGTCCGCTGGGCCAGTGCCTCTGTGGGCGATGGCCCCTACCAGTCGGTGTGGATACCGGCCAACGTCACACAAGGCGTATTTCGTCCGCCACAGGCGTAGGATTCGGGTCGCTGCGGGTGCCCATCAAAACCGTAGGCAGCCTACTCTACGACGGCTATACGACCCGCGACGCGCTAGGCTCCTACCAGGTGCTAAGCGCAATTCAGGGCGTGAAATTAAGCGCATCGCCGAGCAACAAGGGGTGAGCAGGAACAGCCTAGGGCCGGGCACGTCGCTCACCGACGCGCTGGCCGACGTGCCCGGCCCTCGTCGTGCTAGTAATTTAATTCCGGACGGGTTAGGCGGCGCCTACCAGGCAGCCCACGACTCGGCTATCGTGAACTGAGTGCGCAGGATTGACACCACCAGCGTCGGCACTGGGACCTGGGTGCGGCAGGCTTCTTGAAAGACAAGCTCGCCACTACGCACTGGTACGGCCAGCAAATCCTGGAACAGGACTTCGACGCGCACTACCAAGCCAAGCGCTACGTGCGGGCGGGCAAGTACTGGACCTGGGCCGGCATCACAGCGGGCAGGGCCCTGGCCCTGCTCAACGACATTGCCAGCGAGCAATGTATCCGCGCCGCGAGGCTGGATTTGCACTACGCACCCGAGCCACTGTTCAAGGGCGGCACCGAGGCTACCACCGCCCCGCGCACCATCGCGTGGCGGCGGGCCATGTATGACCGGGGCCTGAGTGCGACCAAAACACTAGTCAGCAGCCCGGGTCGGTCGCCGTTAGCCTGGCCGCCGACCCGGTATGCGGCCCGGCGCTGCCAGCTGAGGCCCACCCCACCGCCGGGTACCGGGGCCGCCCCGACGAGTTCTGCTCGGCCACTAGCCGCGCTGCCTTTCTCACCCCCCCTACCTACGCTGGGTGCTAGCCCCTCTTTTTTCCGCCGACTGCCCCTAGGGAGCAGTCGCCACTACCCTCTTTTCATGAAGCTACTTCGACTACTCGCGTGCTGGCTGCTAGCCAGCTCCGCCTGGGCACAAACGCCCACCGGCACGGTGCGGGGCCACATTCAAGCCGCTAGCGGCGAGAGCCTGCTCGGCATCAGCGTGGGGCTGGAAGGCACTGCCCTAGGGGCCCCCACCGATGCCCGCGGCGACTTTAGTATCAAGCAGGTGCCCGCCGGCACGTATTCCCTGGTCGCTACCAGCCTCGGCTATAAAGCCACTAAGCAAAACGTGACTGTAATTGCAGGCCGTACGACTAGCCTGAACCTGCAGCTCACGGCCAACCAGCAGGAGCTAACGGAGGTGGTAGTGACGGCCGCCGTCGACCCGCAGCGCTACGCCGAGCCGGTGTCGGAGCTGGGCACGCGCACCAGCGCCCGGCTACTCGACGTGCCCCAGGCCATTCAAGCCGTGCCCCAGCAGGTGCTGCGCGACCAGCAGGCCCAAACCCTGACCGAAGCTCTGCAAAACGTGGCCGGCGTCACGACCTACTCCGGCTACATGGACTACGTGCTGCGCGGCTTTCGCACCAACTTCATTAATGGAGCGAATTTCACGACCAACGGGGTGCGGGGCGTGTTTTACGACTTCTCGCAGGTGCCGCCGCTCTACAACGTTGAGCGCATCGAGGTCATTAAGGGGCCGGCCTCGGTGCTGTTCAGCGCGGCCGCACCGGGCGGCGTCATCAACACCGTGACCAAGCAGCCGCTGGCCCACGCGGAGTGTGCAGCCAGCCTCACCTACGGCAGCTTCGGGCAGCGGCGGGCCACGGCCGATGCCACCGGGCCGCTGGCAGCCGGCGGCCGGCTGCGCTACCGGGCCATCGTAGGCTATGAGAAAGCGAACAGCTTCCGCGACTACCAGCACAGCGAAAACGTGTACCTAGCCCCCTCGCTGAGCTACATGGGCGCGCACGCCCAGGTCACGGCTGAAGTCAACTACCAGGCCGAAAATGCCACCATCGGCTACGACCGGGGCCTGGTGGCCACCACCCGCGCCGACGGCTCCTACAACTTCGACGCTGTGCCCCTAAACTGGTCGCGCAACGACCCGAGCGACCACACCAACCGGCAAAGCTTCTCCGCCCAACTTGACTACAGGCAGCAGCTAGGGGCTACTACCAGCCTGCGCACGCTGCTGCGCTACTCGCAGTACCACTTTCGCAACTACCAGTACGACAGCTACGGCCCGCCGGTAAATGACTCGCTTACTGACCGCCTTTACGAAGTGTACCCGATTGATTTTTATTCGGTTAACTCGAACACCTTTCTAACGACGCAGCTCCAAACCGGCCCGGTCCGGCACACGCTGGTAGTGGGCTTCGACGTGGGCGTGTACCGCAATCCCTATGCGTACAACATCTACGCGGCGCCGTCCATCAGCCTCTACAACCCCGACCGCAGCTTCGACAACCCGGCCACTTTTCCGCTGACGTATCAGATAAACGTGCGCGACCGCAACGTGGTACTGGGTGGCTACGTGCAGGACCAGCTCGCGCTGGGCGAGCACTGGAAGGCCCTGCTGGCCCTGCGCTACGACACCTACCGCTACATCGTGAACTTCGACCAGCGCGTGCCGCCCGCCACCGAGCAGCGCATCACCAACAACACCGCCTTGCTGCCCCGCGTGGGGCTGGTGTACCAGCCCACCACCACGACTTCGCTTTACACGAGCTTCACGGAGTCGTTTAACCCCCAGGCCGACAACTACACGCTCGGCATCCAGGGTGGGCCGTTCCAGCCCGAAAAGGGCGTGCAGGTTGAGGTGGGGGCCAAGCAGGAATGGGCCGGCGGCCGAGTAGTGTCGACCCTTGCTGCCTACCAAATTACCAAAACCAACGTGCTCGTACCCGACCCTACCGACCCCCTAGGCTTGCGCCAGAACAGCCGGGGCGAGGCCCGCAGCCGGGGCGTGGAGCTGACGCTGCAAGGCCAGCTCACGGCCGACCTCTCGGCCGTGGCCAACTACGCCTACAATCAGGCCATCATCACGCAGGACAACAACCCCGACAACGTGGGCAACGGACTGCCCAACGCCCCGCGCCACGTGGGCAACGCCTGGCTCAAGTACACGGCCAGCCGAGGCCCGCTGCGCGGGCTAGGCTTGGGCGGGGGCGGCAATTTCTCCAGCCGCAAGGTTATTGAGGGGCCGCAGGACTTGAAGTTGCCCGGCTACGTGAGCTACGAAGCGGCTGTAAGCTACGCCTACCGCGGGGCCACGCTATCGCTCAACGCCTACAACCTAGCCAACACCCGCAACTTCTCGGGTGGCTACTCGCAGGGCGTACTTTACGTGCAACCGCCGCGCAGCTTCCGGCTGCAGCTCAGCTATCGCTTTCAGCCGGCGGCCGAATAAGGCCCGTACTTCCTCCGCCCTGCCCCTGCTCTCATGAATAACCGCATCTGGTTTGCCTGGCACCGATGGCTCGGGCTGGTGGCGGGTCTATTCGCCGTCAGCCTCAGCCTGACGGGGGCCTTCCTGGCTTTGCGCCACCCCTACGAGCGCACCGCCAACCGGGCGGCGCTGGTGGTGCGGCCGACAGGCCCGCGCCTACCCTACGACCAGCTGCTGGCGGCGGCTAGCCGGCAGGTGCCCGACTTCCAATTCTACGACCGGGCCGACCTGCCGCAGGCCCCCGACCAGGCCCTGGAGCTGCACCACCTGCCCAATGGGCACTACGCCTCCGTGTTCGTGGACCCCTACACCGGGCGGGTGACGGGCGGCCTGGGGCCGGGGCACTTTTCGCGGACGCTGCTGCGCTTTCACTGGTCGTTTGCGCTGGGTGAGTCGGGCTACGTGGGCGCGGTAGTGGCGCTGCTGGTGGCCTTATGCATGCTAGGCGCGGTGGTGACGGGAGCCGTAGTATATCGTAAGCACCTGCGCAAAGTGCTGCTATTCCGGGAGCGAGTGGCGTGGCAGGGGGGGCGGCGTACCGTGGCCTCGCTGCACCGGGTGCTGGGCGTCTGGGCCTGGCTGTTTATGCTGGTGCTGTTCAGCACCGGGGCTTACCTCAACTACATCACCGTAAGCGGCAGCTTTACCTACGCCACGCCGGCCGAGCTGCGCCAGCCACCCCAGCAGCCGCTGGCCAGCGCGGGGGCGTCGGCCGACAGGATGCTGGCCCAGGCCCGGCGGGCCCTGCCGGGCTTGCAAGCTACAGCCTTCACCTTCCCGCAGCAATTGGGCGGGGGCTACACCGTAGAAGGCCGGCTGCCCACGGACAATGCCCTGTTGACGCCACTCAATGTAGTGAACTTCAATGCGCAGGGCCGCCTGCTGCGTGTGGACCGGGGTAGGGATGCCAGCGCGAGGACCAAGCTTGAAAACCTACTCTTTGCCCTGCACTTCGCCACCTATGGGGGCCTAGCCCTGAAGTTGCTCTACTGTCTAATGGGGGTGCTGAGCGGCAGTTTGCCCATTACCGGGGCTTTGCTTTGGTGGCAGCGCGAGCGCCAAGCCAAAAAACAGGTTGGCCGCCGCACGCCACCTTCCAGCCACTAATAGCCAGGATTTGAGCTTCTTATTTGGCTACCGGCAGCGTACGGTGTAGTACTCCCCAATAATTGGACAGGTTAGGCAGGCTATCTTAGTCAACGCCATGAGTCCCAAACGTACCCGCCGTCGCTACACGGCCGAGTTCAA
>JBPBPH010000040.1:0-6180 GCA_050954355.1 Janthinobacterium lividum | reverse complement strand
TTTGGTCTCCGAAAGTTTGCTACACTTGTAATAGCGGTTAGCGGGTTGCCTAACAAGAAGTTACGACCCTATTCCTGCATTTTGCTTCCTAAGCCCCTTGGTTAATACTATCGTGACTCTAGATGCGCTGGGCTACCAGCACACGATTGCCCGGCAACTGCTGGCCCAGCAGGCGGATTATATCCTGGTTCTAAAAGGCAATCAACGTACCTACCATCGCGCCCGTGGTGGCCTACTGCAAAGCCGCTTGTTTTGACCATGGGGCTACCTATCCACCCAATTATGACGCCTTTGACTGTCGCCATGGGCGCTGGGTCCGGCGCCGGGCCTGGGTGCTGCCGGTGTGCGACGAGCTAGTGGCTCTGCGCGAGTAGCCTGGATTGCGGGCCATCTCTGCCGTCGAAACGATCCGCCATGTGCAGCACCAGCCCGGCACCCACACCGAGATTCGCTCCTACCTGACCAGTTGCCCGGATGCCCCGGCGGTTCTAATCGAGGCTATCCGCCGACACTGGGCGATTGAAAACAGCTTGTACTGGGTACTCGACGTCGTCTTTCGGGAGGACGAAGCGCGTAGGCGCGACCAGGTCGCCACCCGCAGCTTTGCCGTCTTGCGTAAGTTGGCGTTCAACCTGTTGCAGCAAGGAAAACACCGGCCGGGAAGTCTGCGGGCCCGGCGACGAAACGCCGGCTGGAATGATGCTTATATGACCCAACTCCTAATCCGCGCTCATGAAAAAGGCGCTGCTAGTTTTGATGCGTAAGCCCTGAGTCGTGCTGCGCTTTCGCTTGTCGGAGCGCGTGTCGGAGCAGAATCTCTACCGCCGCCTGGCTGAGTTGCTGGGCTGGGACTTTCTCTACCAGCAGACGCAGACCCTTTATAGCCACACCGGCCAGCCCTGGCTCGACCCAGTCGTGTTCTTTAAGCTAATGCTGGTCAGTCGCTTGGAAAACATGGTCAGCGACCGCCGCCTGGTCGAACATTGTAGCTTACGGCTGGATATTCTCTATTTTCTGGGTTACGAGGTAGACGAGGACTTACCCTGGCACTCCACCATCAGCCGCACCCGCCAGCTTTTTCCGGCGGCCGTCTTCGAGCACTTGTTTGACCACGTCTTTGCCCAGTGCGTGGCCGCCGGCCTAGTCAAGGGCCATACCCAGGCCGTGGACTCGGCCTTCGTGAAGGCCAATGCCTCGCTCGGGAGCCTGTGCGAAAAACAGCCCGCCGACGTGCCGGCGCCTGTCCTGCAGGTGGCCAGCGAAGTAGAAGCAGAAACACCGCTTGCCCCGCCAGTGGCCCTACGCGCCAGCCCCGCGCACCACTTACGGCGCGTCGCCGCAGCCCACGCCCGCTACCTGCGTAATGACAGTGGCCCGCTAGGGCGCGACCGGCCACAGGCGCGGCTGCTGAGCAACAAAACGCACTACAGTCCCGCCGACCCTGACGCGCGCATTTCGGTCAAGCCTGGCAAGGCCCGCGCCCTCAACTACCTGTGCAGTATGGCCGTGGATGAGGGGCATGGCGTTATCAGCCACGTGCAGGCCGACTTTGCCGACCGGCGGGACAGTACGCTGCTGCCCAGCATCGTGGCGCCCCTGCACCAGCGCCTGCTGGCCCACGACTTACCGATAGTAGATGTTGTAGCGGACACCAACTACTCGAACGGGCTGAATTACGCCCTGCTCGAAGCCCGCGGCATCACGCTCTGGATTCCCGTCTTCGGCCAGTACAAGCCCGAAATCGAGGGCTTTACCTATGACAAAAAAACGGATTGCTTTACCTGCCCAGCGGGCAAGCCGCTGCCCTTTAAACGCTTTGACTCCGACCCCAACGGTCGGCTCTCCAAGCGCTACAGCGCCGCCACTGGCGATTGTCGCCGCTGCCCGCGCAAACCGACCTGTATCCCCAAGAGCAAGAGCCGTAAGATTACCCGCACGGCGTACGACACACATTACCGCCGGGCGCTCGCCCGGCAGCAGAGTCGGCCAGGCCAACGCATGCGCCGGCTGCGGCAGCGTACGATAGAACCGATATTTGGCAGCTTACTCCAGCACTACGGCCTACGACGCGTGAACGCGCAGGGCCGCAGCAGCGCCCACAAAACGATGCTGCTCACGGCCATTGCCTTCCATCTCAAAAAGCTGCTAAAGCACCAGCCAAAGAAAACCCTGCGCCCAGCCATCACCCTACCCAGGAGGCCCCTAGAAGGGCAGGTTTTGCCCTGTTGGTGGAAGCGTTACTGCCGGTAGTATCCGCAACAGGGACGAGTCAGGAGTTCTGCAACAGCTACCACACCTTTCGGGACCCAACCTCTTTGGCAAGTACTATATCGCTGGGCAATCACCGTTCATTGACCGCTAACAAGCAAGCCGGCAAGCTATGGCAGGCCAGGTTCTCGTACCTGCGAAAACCTAGGACCTTACGCCGCTTTTGCCCTTATTAAACATTTCTCACGTGGGCCGGTCGAAACCCGCCGTGCGGGTGCAGCCCCCGTTGAAACAGGGCGTAAGTATAGAGCTGAGCGGGCTCCGCAAGCCGCGCGTAAGAAGCCTGCACCTGCCGGTGCAACTGGTAGTCGTCGCCCAGCAGCGCGGCGAGCTGGTCGGTCGAGTACGCGCTGCTGCTGGCCAAGGAGGTAGCGTCAGTTGCTGGCACCGCGAGCAGCAGCCAGCCGCCCGGCAATAGCATATGGTCGAGCAAGTGGCGGTAGGCGGCTTGCTGCCGCACATGCGTAAACTCAGGCAGCAAGCCTTGATCGTGCCAGAGCAGAATGGGCTCTAGCACCTGCAACTGTCGAGGGTCAAGCACGTCATCTTCCAACCAGAGAATCCGGTCGGCTCGCCCGGCACCCAGTTGCTGGCGGTGCCGTTGCAGAGCGGTCATACTGATGTCGGTGGCCAGCAGGTTGCCGTAGCGTTGGTCCAGCAAGCCCGCCAAAAAGGCCGACGTGCCGCAGCCCACATCCAAGATGGGCGCATCGTGGGCCAGACCCGTTTCGGCAACTAAGCGCAACGAAGTATCCGCCGGGGTTAACGGGGCCAGGGGTGGCAACTGCTGGTAGCGCGCATTCCAGCGCGCGGCGGGCGAAGAAGTAGACACGACAGAAAATATGCGGGCACCTACGGACCCCGATAGCGCTTTGGTTTGCCGCTCTAGACAGCCGCGGTCGGTCGTTGGTTCCCGGCGCCGCGTACCACGCCGGCTGGCGACAGGGCTAGTGGGCGGACGGCCGGCGCCGGAAATGCCGGTGCAGCAGCGTAGCCAGCTTCTCTTGGGTAAGGGCTTTTCTAGGATGTCAGCCACTGGTAGCGCGTGCAGCTGGGCCTGGTCACGAGGGGCCAGCGCCGTGGTAAGCAGCACGATGACCAGCGGCGGGGTCGGGGGAGCCGGCTGGTAGGCCGCCAGAAAGTCCACGCCGTTCATTACCGGCATGTTTAGGTCGAGCAGCACCAGGGCTGGGCAAGTAGCTGGGTCAGGTGACAGGCAGGCCTGAGCCAGTAGGGTCAGGGCTTGCTCGCCATTTTCAGCCACCAGCACGTGGTCGGTCACGCCCAGTTGGTAGAGCAGGCGCTGATGTAGGTAATTAGTGGTCGCATCGTCATCAACCAGGAGCACGCTGGCAAGCTTTTGCATTGGAAGGGGCAGGAGAAAGACTTGAGTAGCGGAAGAAAGCCAGCGGGGCAACTAGCGGCTAAACACGCTGCGGCCCCGCCGTAAACGAAGATAAACTAGCGTGCAACGCCGAGCTTTCTTCCCCCTGGTGGCCGGCACACTCTGAGGTGGTCGGGTAGGAATGGACACGGAGAAAGTAACTTTCCCTTGTCATGGCAGCAGCAAAACCAGCCGGTAAACGGCCGCGAACTACGTATGATGCGGCCTTTCGGACCGAGGCGGTCCGCCGTGTCACTCAAGACGGGCAAGCGGTGACGCGCGTCGCGCTGGCGGTAGGCATGAGCGAGGCCGTGTTGGGCAAATGGGTGCGTGCCGCCCGCCGCCAAGCTACCCGTCCAGCAGGTAGCGAAGCGCTGGAGCAGGAAAACAAGCACCTGCGGGCCCAACTGGAGCGTGCGGAAATGGAGCGCGGTATTTTAGACCATCGGAATGCTTGAGCCGCATTATCACAACCGACGGGCCGATGAAACGCTTTGCTTTCATTGCCTCACATGCCGACTGCTGGCCCGTGCGGCAGCAGTGCCGCCTGCTAGGCGTCAGCCCCAGCGGGTACTACGCGTGGCGCAAGCGCCTACCTACCGCCGCCGCACCAGCGCTTGCCGCCTGGCAAGTAGCAGCCCAGCGCGTGTTCACGAGCCATGCTGGCCGCTATAGGCAACGCCGGCTACGAGCCTAACTGCGGCGTAAAGGTCACACCGTGGGCCGACAGCGCCTACGCGGCTGGCTCAGTGTTAGTGGCTTACGCGCCCTCTGCACGCGGGCCAGCACCCGGCCGCCACGCACCACTCAGGCCGACCCGCAGGCCGTGGCTGCTGCCAACAAACTCGGCACCTGGCCTGCGGCCACCGCCCCGAATCAAATCTGGGTCGGGGACATCACCTACCTGGCCCTGGCCACGGGGCACTGGGTCTACCTAGCCTGCTGGCGCGACGCTTTTTCTCGGCGCGTGGTGGGCTTGGTGTCGCCGGGGCGACACTTAGCACGTGAGCGAATCGCTACATACCAATTTGGTTCTGACCGCCTTCAACCAGGCGGTGGCTATCTGCCAGCCCCCGCCCGGGAGAGCGGCTGGAGCACGTTCAAAACCGAGTTACTGCCCCGCGGAGCCTGCTTTGTTGACTTGGCAGAAGCTCGCTTTGAACTGGCCGAATACCTGGACCACTACTACAACACGCAACGCCTATACTCGGCCCTGGGCTATCGCACCCCGCTCGAAATCGAACTCCACTATCTTTTCAACCTACCTTAGCTCGGTGTCCATTTGTACCCGACCACCTCACTTCGGCCGACGCGCAGGAGCAGTTCACCGTGGGTGGCACCAACTATAACGTCTATACCAGCTTCACCTATCCCGGCCGGGCCAGCAAGTACAGCACCTACCAGTGGCACTACTACAACTTCAACGGCACCCAGCAGGCGCCTAATAACGGCTGGTACCAGTGGAACGCCTGGGACTTCCAGCCCTATGCCAATGGCGACGCCTACGACAACCTGCTGGGCTCGGAAATCCGCTATGCGGATGCTAACCAGGTGAACGAAACCATCAACTGGGGCAATTGGATGACCACCACGCTTAGCCTCGACGGCTACCGGCTGGACGCTACCAAGCACCTGCTTACCTCGTTTGTGAACTCATGGCTGGATAACGTGAAGGGCTCCTCGGGCCGCTTCGCAGTGAGCGAGGCGTGGTTTCGCAACCTGGGCGACCTGAACGATTACGCCGCGGCTACGGGTGGACGCACGAGCTTGTTTGATGTGCCGCTGCATTACATTTTTCAGAGCATGAGCAGCGGCAACGGCTCGTGGGACATGCGCGGGCTGCAATTTGCGGGCTTCACCGAAGCGAATGGGGCGTTGTCGGTGTCCTTCGTGGACAACCATGACACCGACCAGACGGGTGGGGCGCTGTACTCGCCGGTGGCTAACTTGAAAATGCTGGCCTACAGTTACATTCTGACCCGGGAGAAGGGCTACCCCTGCGTATTTTACAAGGACTACTACACCTACGGCCTCGGGGCGCAGCTTAAAACGCTGCTTGGCATCCGGCAGGCGCATGCGTTCGGTAGCGGCTACGAGTACACCAGTGCTGACGATGCTGACGTGTACGCCTACTCGCGGGCCGGCGACGCCAGCCACACCGGCCTGCTGGAACTGCTCAACGACGGCAGCGCCGCCGGCAGCAAAGCGCTTACTACCCCGTTTAAAAACGCGACGCTTACCGACCTTACCGGCAACACCACCGGCACCGTCGCCACCGATGCGAATGGCCTGGGCACCTTCCGCGTGAATGCCCGCTCCTACGCCGTGTGGGTGCCCGGCGGCAGTGGCACCCCTACCCCGCCCGCCACCGGCACTACGGCCGTGAGCTTCAACCTCAGCTACAGCAACACCGTGAGCGGCCAGGACTTATATCTCGTGGGCAGCAGCGCCCAGCTCGGTAGCTGGAACACTGCCAACGCCCTCAAAATGAGTGGCGCGACCTACCCCACCTGGAAAGTAACCGTGAG
>JBPBPH010000016.1:0-6437 GCA_050954355.1 Janthinobacterium lividum | reverse complement strand
CGCTCTTCAAGGGGCCCATGCCCAAGCGCCAGTACGAGGAAATGCTCGCGCCCATGGGGTCGCTGGTGGGCGGCAGCCCGCAGCAGGTTATTGATAAGCTACTGCTGCTCAAGAGTATGGGCGTAACCCGCTACGTGGGCCAGCTCGACATCGGCGGCCAGCCCTTCGCCGACGTAGCCAAGGGCCTGGAGTTGTTTATGACCAAAGTAGCCCCGGCGCTGAAAGGCGTTTGACGGGGAGCACCCAATGCCCGCCACGGCGGCTGGTTGGTGCCTTTATCAACCCCCAACGCGCTAGTATTTTTCCTGGGCCTTCAACGCTTTCACCACGGCATGGCGGGTGAACAGCAGCCGCCCCAGCATGATGCCGCCGGTGAAGCTGAGCGCCACGGCCGTCAGTTCGTGCCCGGCAAACCAGTGGCCGAGCACCCACCAACGCGCCAACGACACCACAAGGTAAAGACCGAGGATGAGCCCGCCCAGCTTGTCCATTTTGGTCACTACCTGCGCGGCGTCCTCCTGCCAGGTCACCTTCGCCATGCGCCCGACGAGCAGCCCTAGGCCCAGGCCCAGGCCCAGGCCCACCGACCCCAGCACTGGCAGCAGGTGCGCGTGAAACTTTACCACCTGGTAGCCCACCGCACCCACCATGCCCGTGAATACCAGCGCAAACATGCGCAGCCGCAGGACGAGCTTGCGGTGGACGAAGCGGCGGCGCACGGTGCGCTGGGCAAAAAAAGGCTGCATTCGAGCAAGCAGCATAGGGGTAAAGATAAAACAAAACCAGCCGCCCCTGAGCGGAGCGGCTGGCTAAAAATAACAGCTGGCGGGTGCTCGGCGGAGCCTAGAGCGTGGCCATATCGACCACGAAGCGGTACTTCACGTCGCCTTTCAGCATGCGCTCATAGGCTTCGCTAATGTAGTTCATGTCAATCAGCTCGATGTCGGACACAATGTTGTGCTCGGCGCAGTAGTCGAGCATTTCCTGCGTTTCGGGCAGGCCGCCGATGGCCGAGCCGGCAATGCTGCGCCGGCCACCCAGCAGGTTGAAGCCCAAGACTTCCATCGGGGTAGGCGGCACGCCCACGCAAATCATCACGCCATCGGTGTTCAACATGCTGAGGTACATGTTGTAGTCGTGCGGGGCCGATACGGTGTCCACGATGAAGTCGAACTTCGAGGCCAAGCTTGGCAACTGCTCAGGGTCTTTGGTGAGGGCGAAGTGGTGCGCGCCCAGGGCGGCGGCATCGGCTTCCTTGCTGGGCGAGGTGCTGAGCACCGTCACGTCGGCCCCGAAGGCGGCGGCAAACTTCACGGCCATGTGGCCCAGGCCACCGAGGCCCACCACGGCTACTTTGTGGCCGGGGCCTACCTTCCAGTGCTTCAGGGGCGAGTAGGTGGTGATGCCGGCGCAGAGCAGCGGGGCCACGGCGGCCAGGTCGAGCTTGTCGCTCACCTTCACCACGTAGTTTTCGTCCACTACAATCTGGTTAGAGTAGCCGCCGTAAGTCAGGCCGCCGTACTTTTTGTCTTCGGCGTTGTAGGTGCCGGTCGCGCCCTGGCGGCAGAACTGCTCCAGGCCTTTCTGGCAGTTGTCGCACTCGCGGCACGAGTCCACGAGGCAGCCCACGCCGGCCAGGTCGCCGGTTTTGAACTTCTTGACGTGCTCGCCCACGGCCGTGACGCGGCCCACGATTTCGTGGCCGGGCACCATCGGGTACACCGAGTTGCCCCACTCATTGCGTACCTGGTGGATGTCGGAGTGGCACACGCCGCAGAATAAAATCTCGAATTGCACGTCGTGCGGCCCTACTTCGCGGCGCTCAAAATCGAACGGTCCGAGCGTATCGGTGGCGCTATGCACGGCGTAGCCTTTGGTAGGAGTCATAAAAATGGGGTTGGTTGAAAAGAAGAGAGGCCGCACGAGCAAGTGCGGAATACCTACAACACGTTCAGCACGATTTTGCCTTTGGGATGGCCGTTTTCTTGAAAATCCAGCGCCGACCCGCCCTGGTCCAGTGCGAAGACTTTGCTGATGGTGGGCACAAAAATGCCGTCTAGCAGCAGCTGGCGCACTTTCTCCAGGCGCTCGCCCTGCGGAAAGCCCAGCACGAAAAAGGCCGTGACGCCGTGCTGGTCCATGAGCGCCTGGTCGGGCTGCGCCACGAACGACACCAGCTTGCCACCGGGCTTGAGCAGCCCATACGAGCGCCGGTACGTGTCGCCGCCCACGGTATCGAGCACCAGGTCGTAGCTGGCGGGGGTAGTGGCCCAGAAATCGGTGGCGTAGTCCAGCACCTCAGCGGCGCCGTGCTGCTGCACCACGGCGTGGTCGCTGGCGGCGGCGGTCGCCGTTACGTGCGCGCCCTTGGCCTTGGCCAACTGCACGGCCAGGCTGCCGATGCCGCCCGCGCCACCGTGCACCAGCACGCGCTGGCCGGGGGCCACCTGCCCCACCTCGTCGATGCCCAGGTAGGCGCAAGTGCCCACCGACACCACGGCCGCCAGGTCGGTATGGGTCAGCGACTCGGGCTTGTGCGCCACGTTGCTTTCGGGCACGGCCACGTACTCGGCAAACGACCCCGAGCCGCCCAGCGAACGAATGCCGTTGCCAAACACCTCATCCCCAACCTGTACGCTGCGCACCTCCTCGCCCACGGCCTCAACCATGCCCGAAAAATCGCCGCCGATGGTGGCCGGAAATCCCAGTGGCATAAAATCTTTCATCGACCCGTTGCGCATTTTCCAGTCCACCGGGTTGAGGGCGGCTTTGTACACCTTCACCAACACGGTGCCGGGGCCGACTTCGGGCAAGGGCGCGCCAGGGTTGATACTGACCACGGAATTATCGCCGTAGGCGCTGATTTGCAGGGCTTTCATAAGAGGAAGTTGTAAAACGGAGGAGTTATCCGTTTTCGGTCGGCTGGCAGAACGGAGTAGTCCTCCGTTCTACCAGCTACCTGAATAACTAAGGTATTGCTACTAAAAAAACTTAGCGCGTTGAGAGGCCACCATCCGTGGGCATGGCGATGCCGGTGAGGAGCGAGGCTGCATCAGAGGCCAGAAACAGCACCGCGTTGGCCACCTCGTCGGGGGTGCCGAAGCGCTTCATGGGCTGGTGCGACACGTACTGCTTGAGCAGTTCCGCGCCCATGCTTTTGAGGCCCTCGGTTTCGATGGCGCCGGGGCACACCGCGTTGATGCGGATGTTCTTGTCGGCGTATTCGAGGGCGGCTGTCATGGTCATGCCCACCACCGCAAACTTGGAGGCCGAGTACGCAATCATGCCCGGCGTGGCTCGCAGCCCGGCCGTGGAGGCCATGTTCACGATAACGCCGCCATTGCCCTGGCGCTCAAACTGCTGTAAGCCATACTTCATTCCGAAGAACACCCCAAACAAGTCCACGCCCATCGTGCGGGCAAACACGTCCTCGCTGTAGTCGGCTACCGGCTTCACCTCGCCCGCCACGCCGGCGTTATTGTAAAGCACGTCGAGGCGGCCGTAGGTGCTCACCGCGTGCTGAATCATGGCTTGCACGCTGGCGCTGTTCGACACGTCGGTTTGCACGAAGGAAGCCGTGCCGCCGGCCTCGGTAATCTGCTGCACGGTGGCCTGGCCGGCCTCCGCGTTGTATTCGGCTACGACGACTTTGCCGCCTTCGGCGGCGAAGCGCAGGGCGCAGGTGCGCCCGATGCCGGAGCCCGCGCCGGTAATAACGACTACTTTATCCGCGAATTGCATGAAAATGAAGGGGATAGGTGGGAAAAGAACATAAGCTAACGCGCCCCTATGCTACTCCCTAGGCAGGAAAGAATAGGGGCGCGTGCCAGCAGTTAAGCCTGGGCGGGCACCTCGGCGGCGTCGGTCGTGACGGTGATGTTCACGTCGATGTTGCCGCGCGTGGCGCGCGAGTAGGGGCAGCCTTGGTGGGCCTGGGCCACGATGTCTTCGGCCTGCGCCTGGTCTACGCCGGGCAGGTTGGCGTGCAGGGCCACGGCCAGCGTAGGCAGGTTTTCGTCGTTCATAAACAAATCAACCTTAGCATCAATGGAGATTTCGCCCACGTTCACCTTGGCCTGGCGCGCTACGTGAATCACAGCGTTGCCGAAGCACGCGGCGTAGCCGGCGGCGAAGAGCTGCTCGGGGTTGGTAGCGCCTTCGCGGGCGCGGCCCCCGAGGTTGCGGGGCATGGTCAGCTCCAGGGTGAGCACGTGGTTGTCGGACTCGATACGGCCATCGCGGCCGCCGATGGATTTGGCCTGGGAAGAATGCATGATGGTTGCCATGAGGAAGAAAATTAAAGGGTGAAAAGTGAAAAAGAAAACGTCGTTTTACCCAACGCGCACCACAATTTTGCCGAAGTGGGCGCCGCTGCCCATGTGGGTCAGCGCGTTCTTGGCGGCCTCGAAGCCAAACGTCTGGCTGATAATGGGCTTGAGCTGGTTGCGGTCGAAAGCCTGTATCAGGTCGGCCAGCATTTGGGTGCTGCCCACGTAGATGCCTTGCATGCGCTGGGTAGCCAGGCCCAGGCCGCGCAGGTTGGGCACCTCGTCGCTGGGGGCCACGCCGCCAATCTGGAAGACAGTGCCGCCCGCTTTTAAGGTTTTGAGCGAGCGGGCCAGCTGGCCGGCCACTTCCACCACGAAGTCCACGCCCTCGCCGCCGGTTAGCTCGTGAGCCTTGGCTTCCCAGTCGGGCGTGGTATTGTAGTTGATGAGGTGGTCGGCCCCGAGGGCCTTGGCCTGAGCCAGCTTTTCGTCCGAGCTGGAGGTGATAATCACTTGGGCACCAAAAAGCTTGGCGATTTGCAGGGCGAAGATGGATACGCCGCCCGTGCCTTGCAGCAGCACCGTATCGGTGGGCCGCAGCTGGCCCTGCACGACCAGCGCGTGCCAGGCCGTGACGCCTGCGCACGGAAAGGCGGCAGCCTCCTCAAACGAAAACGAGGCGGGCACTTTCACCACCGCGTCTTCTGGAAAGGCGACGTACTCGGCCAGCACGCCATCGGTGCTGCCGCCCAGCGAGCGGAAGGTTTTGGCCGCTGTAAACCGGCCGTCGTGCCAGTCGGGAAAGAAATTGGCGGCCACCCGGTCGCCGGGCTGAAACTTAGTCACGCCCGCCCCTACCTCGGTCACCACCCCTGCCGCGTCGCTGAACGGAATCATCGGCAGCGTCTCGCCGGGGTAGCCAAACCGGCCGTTGGCCAGGGCCCAGTCGCGGAAATTAAGCGAAGCGGCTTTCACCTGAATCTTCACTTCGTTATCCCGCACGAGAGGCTCGGGGTAGTCACCGAGCCGAAAGTTGTCGAGGCTCTTGGGGTCGTGCAGCTTATAAGCTTTCATAGGCAAAATATTGTGAGGCAGATACTTAGTCGGCGGTAGCCTACGATAGCAGGTCGATGAGGTGGTGCAGCTCCTGGCGCAGCAGGGCCACATCGTCGTGGGTAAGCGAGTAGCGCTGGCCGAGCTGCGTCGGAATCTGACGGGCCTGCTCGTGCAGGGCCGCGCCGGCCGGCAGCAGCTTGATGAGCACCGAGCGCTCGTCGCGTGGGTCGCGGCGGCGGCTCAGCAACCCGCGCTGCTCCAGCAGCTTCAGCAGCGGCGTGAGGGTGCCCGTGTCGAGTAGCAGCTTCTGGCCAATGTCCTTGACGGCCAGCTCCTGGTGCTCCCAGAGCAGCAGCAGCACCAGGTACTGCGGGTAGGTGAGGCCCAGCGGCGCCAGCAGCGGCTGGTAGACCTTGGTCACGAGCCGCGAAAGGGCGTACACCGGAAAGCACACTTGCTCGTCCAGCTTCAGCCGGGGGTCAAATTCGAAGGGCGGGACGGGGCTGCTCATGAAGGGAAGCGGTAACGGGTTGCTGCCGGTAAAAGCCGCAGGTGGCCAGAAATGTTTTATCAAATTACATTTTATCCAATATATAATCTACGGAAAACCCATTATGTTTCTACCTAGCTGACAGCCTTCGCCTTGACTACCTTATTTCGTAACGCTACCCGTCACTTCCTCACTCAGCGGCGACACAGCGGGGCCGAAGTAGTGCGTTAGGTTATAGCAGATTCGAGAACGGTGTAGCTACCAATAAGCCGGTTACGTATCGGGGGTATGCAAGCCTATTCTCTTGATTTACGGCAGCGCATTGCGCAAGCTTGTGCAGAGCCCGGAGCACGGCAGGGACAAGTGGCTACTCGCTTTTGCGTCAGCGTCGCCTTCGTCGGCAAGCTTCTGCGGCGCCAGCGGCAAACCGGGCAGTTGGCCGCCCTGCCCGGCCGGGGTGGTCCGGCCCGCTGCCTCGATGCGGCGGCGCAGGCTTGGCTCGGGGACCAGGTAGCGGCCCAACCGGATGCCACGCTGGCCGAGTTACAGACCTTATTACTGGTCGAGCGCGGGCAAGCCGTCAGCCGGGGCTCCGTCTGGCGGGTGCTGCATGAACAAGGCTG
>JBPBPH010000031.1:0-6906 GCA_050954355.1 Janthinobacterium lividum | reverse complement strand
GAACTTACCAAATAATCGGTGTATAGGTCCAGCGTGCAAGTCATCATCACTATGTTGAACGGCGAAAGAGGCCTACCGACTGCGTAACATCAGTTAATGAGTTTGAAAAAGATGAAATTACCCCGCCAGAATTCCGGGTTGAAATTTCAAAAAGACTCGGCCTGACGCTTACCGACCAAGCGTTTGATGCGGGTTGGTGCGCCTTGTATTTGGATGCGTACCCAGGAATTAACACCTTGCTGGCCGAGTTGAAGCAGCGGCACCAACTAGTGGCCTTGACTAATACCAACCGGATTCATAGCCCAATTTGGCAAGCCAAATACGCCGGCACGTTACGCTGCTTTCAGCGGGTGTTCAGCTCCCACGAGCTGAAAGCCCGGAAGCCCGACGCGCAAGCCTACCAGCTCGTGCTTGACTATTTGCAAGTAAAACCCACGCAAGTTGTTTTTCTGGATGACAACCTGGACAATATAAAAGGCGCCCGCCAGCTCGGTATGAAAACTATTTTGGTAACTTCTCCTGAACAAATGACTGCTGGGCTCCAGGCAATTAACTTATTGAATTGACAACCTGAGCGGGCAGACCGCCAGAATGCAACGTCCGTAGCGTGCGAAATCGCTTTTTAGGTTGCGCGCCCCCCGCGCGGCCCTAGGGCCGCGCGGGGCCAGAAGGGGTTCACGCCTATCTTGGGCGGGCGCTGCACCAGGCGGCGCTTCTCGTTGCCATGCGCCCTTTCTTTCGCCTGCTGCTACTGGGCCTGCCCCTGCTGGCCGCCTGCGCCCGCCCTACCGCGCCCACGGCCGGCGAGCGGGCGGCGCCCACCTACTTCCCGCCGCCCGGCCCCGACTGGCAGCACCAGCCCGCGGCCGCCGCGGGCTTCGACGAGAGCCGGCTGGCCGAGGCCGTGGCCTTTGCCCAAGCCCAGGAAACCGCCCAGATGGCGCCCGACTTCTCGACCCAGGAAGAAATATTTGGGCAGCTGCTGGGGCCCATGCCCACCAGCCGGGCCGCCACCAACGGGCTGGTGCTGCGCCACGGCTATATAGTGGCCGAGTGGGGCGACACCCAGCGCCCCGACCCTACTTACAGCGTGGCCAAGAGCTTCTTATCAACCTTGCTGGGGTTGGCGCTCGAGCGCGGGCTCATCCAGGACATGCACGCGCCGGTGGCGGCCAGCATCCACGACGGCGGCTACGATTCTGACCATAATAAGCTGATTACCTGGGAGCACCACGCCCGCCAAACCAGCGAGTGGCAGGGCGAGCTCTGGGGCAAGAACGCCGACTTTGTGGGCCGCGCGGCCTTTGGCAAGGGCGAGCGCCCGCCCCGCGCCCTGCAGGCGCCCGGCACCTACTTCGAGTACAACGACGTGCGCATCAACCGCCTGGCCTTGTCGCTGCTGCGGGTGTGGCGCCGGCCGCTGCCCCAGGTGCTCAAGACCGAAATTATGGACCCCATCGGCGCCTCCAGCACCTGGCAGTGGGTGCCCTACCCAGGCGCCGTGGCTACCGTGGGCGGGAAATCTATGCCCAGCGTGAGCGGGGGCACGCGCTGGGGCGGCGGCCTGCGCATCAGCGCCCGCGACGAGGCCCGCCTTGGGTACTTATTTTTACGCCAGGGGCGCTGGGGCCGCCGCCAGCTGGTGGCGCCGCAGTGGGTGGCGCAGGCCACCGCCCGCGGCCCGGTGGGGCCCGACTACGGCTACCTCTGGTGGCTGAACACCGAGCGCAAGGCCTGGCCCGACGCCCCGGCCAGCAGCTACGCCGCGCTAGGGGCGGGCCAGAACACCATCTGGGTTGACCCCGCGCACGATATCGTCATCGTGTGGCGCTGGCACAACGGCAGCCCCAACGAGCTGATTAAGCGCGTGCTGGCGGCCCTCAACTCCTAGGCTCCCCTTTCTCTTTAACCCATGCAGCAGCTTCCTGGCCTCATCATCGGCGCGGGCATTGCGGGCCTCACCGCCGCCCTGGCTTTACGGCAGCACGGCCTGGCCGCCTCCCTTGTGGAGGCCGCGCCCCAGATTTTGCCCCTCGGCGCGGGCATCTGGATGGCCCCCAACGCCATGCAGGTGTTTGAGCGCCTAGGGCTGGCCGGGCGCATCAACGCCGGCGGGGTGCCGCTGCACGCCATCGAGATTACCGACGGGCAGCTGCAGCCCATTATGCAAACCAGCCAGGCGCGCATCCGGCAGCAGTTTGGGCACGGCACCACGGCCATTCGGCGGGCCACCCTGCAGGGGCTGCTGCTCGAAGCCGTGGGCCCGGCCGCGGTGCAGCTGGGCAAGGTGTGCACCGGCCTGCGGCCAGACACCACGGGCGTGACGGCCAGCTTTGCCGATGGCAGCGAGGTGCGAGCGGGCTTCGTGGTGGCGGCCGACGGCATTCACTCGCCGGTGCGCCAGGCGCTGTTTCCGGGGGCGCAGCCCAGCGGGCGGGGCCACTTGGTGTGGCGCGGTATGTCGGCGCTGCAGCTGGCGCCGCACTACAAGCGCGCCATCCGCGAGGCCTGGCACGCGGGGCTGCGCTTCGGCTTTTCAGAGATTGAGGATGGGGTGGTGGACTGGTTTGCGGCGGTGCCGGGCAGCTTTAGCAGCCAGCGGGCGGGGCTGCTGCAGCGCCTGCAGCGGGCTTTCGATGGCTTTGGCTACCCGGTGCCGGCCATTCTGGCCGCGGCCACCGAGGAAGCCATCATTCGCAACGAGGTGCTCGACCTCGACCCGCTGCCCGCCTGGCACCAGGGCCGCATCTGCCTCATCGGCGACGCGGCCCACGCCACCACGCCCTACATGGGCCAGGGCGGCTGCCAGGCCGTGGAAGACGCCTACGCCCTAGCCCAGTGCCTGGCCAAAACCCCCACCGACCCGGCCGCCGCCTTCGCCGCCCTGCACCACCTGCGCCACGCTAAGGCCCGGCACGTCACCCGCACCTCGCGCCTCATTGGGCGGGTGGGCTACTGGCGCGGCCCGGCGGCGGCCCTGCGCAACGCGGCCATCCGCGCCGCCCCGCAGTGGCTGACCGAGCGGCAGTTTTGCGCGGTGTACGAGCTAGGGTTTTAGCGGTCTGCTACCCTAGGCCCCCGCCCAAAACGCCCGCAGCCGCTTGGCCACTTCGGGCGCGCGCGTCAGCACCATCCAGTGGGTGGCCTGGGGCAAAATTTCGAGCTGCGCGTGCGGCACTTGGGTGGCCAGAAAGCGCGCCTGGGCCGGCGGGAAGTGCTTGTCGCGCTCGGCCCACAAAATGAGCGTAGGGCAGCGCACCTGCTGGTAGCGGGCGGGCAGGCGCGGCAGCTGGGCCTCGTAGCCGGCGCACATGCGCACCACGTACGCGCGCACGGCCAGCCGCCGAAAAGTGCGCCACATTTCGCGCCGCAGCGCCGCGCTCAGCCCTGGCAGGCCTAGGGGCAAAAACGTGCGCAAGGCCCGCCAGTACACCAGCCGCGGCAGGTGGCGCAGCAGCAGCCGATTCACCCCGAAGCGGCGCAGCCACTTAATTTCCCAGGAGGTAGCCTCCTGCCCGCCCACCAGGCTGTTGAGCACCGCCAGGCTGCGCACGCGCCCGGGGTAGGTGGCCGCGAATACCAGCGCCGGCTGGCCGCCCATATCCTGCCCCAGCAGGTGCACGGGCCCTAGGCCCCAGGCGTCGAGCAAGGCCAGCAGGCGCCCCGCCAGCACCACCGGCGTGGCCCCGCCGGGCCAGGCGTCGCTGTCGCCCAGGCCGGGCCAGTCGAAAGCAATGACCTCGTACTCGGCGGCCAGCAGCGGCACTAGCTCGCTGAATACCTGCAGGTTGTCGGGGTAGCCGTGCAGCAGCACTACGGGTTCGCCCCGGCCCTGGCGCGCCACGCGCACCCGGCCCAGGAGGTGCGCTTCGAGCTGGGTGTCAAGCATGGGTGGGGCGGTAGTCGTGGGTGAGGCAGTCGGCGGCCAGCACCCCGGCAATGGCGCAGAAGCTCACCCACTGGCCGGGATGGGTGCTGCTGCCGGTGAGGTAGAGGCCCCGCACGGTGGGGCTGCGGTGAGCCAAGCGGCCCTGCAGCATCAGGCGCGAGGTCATTACCGGGTTCATGCTGTCGCGGTAGAGGTGGTAGTCGCGGCCCCACTCGAAGGTGGTGCGCCGGTGCAGCACTTTATAGTCGGTGATGCCCGCTTGCCACCAGCTTTCGGCCAGCTGCTCGTCCATAAGCTGGTGCTGGCCCGCGGGGCCCAGGCGGGCGGCCTCGGCGTGGGCCAGGGGCGAGATGAGGCGGGCCGGCAGCCAGCCCTCCTGCGCCAACTCGGGGGCCAGCAGGCCGGGCTGCACAAACGCCGTGCAGCCGTGGCCGCGCAGCTTGAAGCGGATGTAGTAGGGCGGCCGCGCGCCCCGCACCGCCAAATACACGCAGGTGCCCGGCGACTGCAGGGGCAGCTTTTGCAGCTGCGCGCGCTGCCGCCACAGTTCGTTATTGGGCTTTGGGTCTTGCACTAATTCTACATAGGTACCGATACCAGCTGCATCCGAAACCACAGCGGTAGTCGGGATGAACTCGTTTGCTGTTGTCATAACTCCTTCCACTTTTCCGGCTTCAGCCTCAATAGCTTTTATTTTGGTATTAAAGCGAAACTGCACGCCGGCCGCCCGCGCCTCGGCTTCGAGCAGCTCGGGCACGGCGCGCATGCCGCCCCTGGGGTAGTACGCGCCCACGCCGTGGAAAAGACCCGGCACGAAGGCCATCGGCGCGGGCGCCTGGGTCATGGGCTGGCCGGCAATGTGCGTCCAGATGCCGATGCTGGCTTGCAGGGCGGGCGGCAGCTGGGCTTTGCCGAGCACCGACGCTAGCGAGCGCAGCATAAACGGGGCGCTGCCCAGCGCGCCGTAGCGCAGCAGCAGCCAGGGGCTGGGGTGCGAGTGGAACGTGAGGGGCTGCACGCTGGCGTGAATGCCGGTCATCTTCGCCACAAACGCCTGGTAGCGCGCCCCGCTGCCGGGGTGCTGCGCCTCGAAGCCGGCCGCCGTGCTGGCCAGGCTGCGGTCGAAGGCCGCGGTGCCGCCATCCTCGTGCAGCACGTGGTAGACGTGCTCGATAGGCACGAGCGGCAGCGCCGCCGGGCCAATGCCCAGCTGCCCCAGCGCCCACTCCAGCCCCGGTTTGTCGAGCAAGATGTAGGGGCCCGCGTCGAAGGTGAAGCCGCCCGCCGCGAAGCCGCTGGCCAGCCCGCCGGCCTGGGCCCGCGCCTCCAGCACCTGCACCGCGTAGCCCTGCCGCGCCAGCCGCAGCGCCGCGCTGAGCCCGCCCACGCCCGCGCCAATAACAACAACGGAGGCAAGCGGCGCGGCGGACATAGCAAGGCAAGTAGGTGGGGCCGCAAACATAGCGGCCGAGCGGGTTTCAGCGGCGCCAGCTTAGTTTTATAACCTCCTATTTATAATCCCATGATGTTGCTCCCCGCCCACTTTTGCCCAGCGGCCGCGCGCCGGCTGCTACCAGCCTGGCTGGCCGCTACGGCCCTGCTGCTGGCCACCAGCTGCCAACACAACCCCGACGCGGGCACTGCCGAAGATTACCGCGCCATCGACGACGGCTTGCTCAAGCGCTACCTGGCGGCCCAGCACATTACCACCGCCCAGCGCCAGGCGTCGGGGCTGTACTTCGTGCCCGATTCGGTAAATACTACCGCCCCGCCAGCCACGGCCGGCAAAACCGTGACGGTGCTATACACCGGCCAGCTGCTGAATGGCCAAGTATTCGACTCAAACCGCAAGCCCGGCGGCCAGCCGTTTCAGTTCGTGCTTGGAGAGCACCAGGTAATCGCCGGCTGGGATAGTGGCGTGGCCCTGATGCACCAGGGCGATAAGGCCCGCCTGCTCATCCCCTCGGCCCTAGCCTACGGGCCCGCCGGCGCGGGCGGCCTCATTCCGCCCAATGCCCCGCTGGTATTTACGGTGCAGGTGCTCGACGTGCAGTAGGCCCCTAGGGGGCAGAAACTGCAAAGGCAGTTTTGCTTATGCAGCTTATGCAGCGCAAGTTATTCGGCGCAAGCCCCCTGGGGCCTATGCCCCACCTAAGCCGCAGCGGCGCAGCAGGGCCGCGTGGTGCGGGGCGCGGCGCAACACGTCCTCGTTGCCCAGCAGAATGAGCTGCTGGCGGGCGCGGGTCAGGGCCACGTTGAGCTTGCGGTCGACCTGGCCGGTTTCGTCGGGGCTTACCATTAGCTCCAGCTGGTGCTCGTGGTGGCAGCAGAAACTCACGATAATCACCTCGCGCTGCGAGCCCTGGTAGCGCTCCACGGTGTCGACGCTGATGCGCAGCAGTTGGGGCAGGGCCAGCTCCTGCGCCAGCTGGGCCAGCCGCGCCCGAATGCGGGCCGCCTGGTTGCGGTAGCTGGCAATGATGCCGAGGGTGGTTTCGGGGTCGAAGGCCGCGCCGTAGCCCTGGGTGACGTAGGCGGCGGCGCGGGCGGCCAGCTCGGCCTCCTGGGCTGATTCCTTCATGGAGGCGTCCTCGGGCTGGCGGCGGGTAGGCACAAAAATGAGGCGCTCGGCCAGCAGGCGCTGCTGCCAGGCATCGGCCGGGGCGGGCCACTGGGGGCGCCCTAGGGGCTCGTGCTGCCAGGGCTCGGGGCAGCGCAGCAGGCCCTCATAAAAATCGTCGTTTACCAGCGCCACCAGCTCCGAATGCATGCGGTAGTGGTTGGCCAGCGTGCCGTGGGCGTGGGGCCAGCGCACCTCAGCCAGCTTAAACAAGCGCTCGAAGTACGAATTGCGCAAGTTGCTGAGGCCCAGCTCCTGGCGCAGCAGCTCGGCGGCTTCGGGGGCTACGGCGCTGGCCTCGGGCTCCTGGGCCACCACGGCGGGCAGCTGGCGGTGGTCGCCGATGAGGATGAACTTGGGCACCTTGGCCAGCAGCGCCAGCATGGGCCCTTCGAGC
>JBPBPH010000007.1:0-7353 GCA_050954355.1 Janthinobacterium lividum | reverse complement strand
GAGGTGGTCTAGCCGAAACGGACAGGGAGAAGTCTTAACTTTCTCTGCCCATGACCGACAAAAAATTAGTTGACGGCCAGCCTGTCACCCGCAAAAAATACACGCCCGCTTTCAAAGCCGAGTGCGTTCGGCAGGTTGCCGCTGGGGCGCGGCAAACGGATGTGGCCCGTGCTCAAGGCATCTCGCCGGCGCTGCTGGGCCGCTGGCAGCGTGTGGCCCTGGAGCAGGCCGTGCCCAGCAGCGCCGAGCGCGAAGAAATCAAGCGCCTGCGCGCTGAGTTGAAGCGCGTAGAAACTGAGCGAGACATTTTAAAAAAAGCGGTGACCATCTTCGCGCTGCCTCAGTCGTGAATAAGTACCAATTTATCAGGGCGCAGGCCGGTACGTGGACGGTCAGTGAGCTGTGCCAGGGACTGGGGGTGAGCCGTAGCGGCTACTACCAGTGGCAGGCGGCCGTGCCTCGACCAGCCCCTACCTGGCAGCCAGCTGCCCAGCAGGCGTTTACCCGTCATGCCCGGCGTTACGGCACCCGCCGGCTGCGGGCCGAGCTACAAGCCGAGGGCCACCGGGTAGGGCGCTACGCGTTGCGTAGCTGGATGCAGGTCAGTGGACAGCGGGCGCTTAGCACCCGCCCCCAGCGGCCGCGCACCACCCGGTCCGACCCAGCGGCCGTCTTGGCTCAGAACCGGCTGCTTGGTCAGTCCGCGCCCACGCGGCCCAACCAGGTGTGGGTGGGCGACATCACCTACCTACCACTGATGGGCGGGCGCTGGTGCTACCTGGCTACCTGGCGCGATGCCTGCTCGCGACGGGTGGTGGGCTGGCAGCTGGCCGCGCAGATGCCCACCGAGCTGGTGCTCACCGCCCTGGAGCAGGCGCTGACGTTACGGCAGCCTGTGCCCGGTCTCGTCGTGCACGCCGACCGTGGCAGTCAGTACACCAGCCAGGCCTGTCGGCAGCGCATCGAGCAGGCTGGCGCGCTGGCCAGCTATGCTCGGCCGGGCAACCCATACGACAACGCGCAGGCCGAGGCGGGCTGGAGTACGCTCAAAACCGAGTTGCTACCCCACGGCGGGGCATTTGCCAGCCTGGAAGAGGCCCGGCTGGAAGTGGCCTACTACCTCGACACCTACTTCAACCTCGACCGTCGCCACTCTGCCCTGGGCTACCGCTCGCCCCACCAATTTGAAGCCGACCTGCTGCAACACCTATCTTAGCTTCCTGTCCGCTCCGGCTAGACCACCCCAACTATGCTCACCCCCTTAGCTATCTTCGTTAAGCAGCGTCGCAAGCTACTGCATCTCTCGCAGCCTGACTTGGCTGCTAAGGCTGGCGTTGGACTACGTTTCGTACGCGAACTAGAGCAGAGCAAGCCCACGCTGCAGCTAAACAAAGTGAACGCCGTGCTACGCCTGTTCGGCCACAAGTTGACCCCTACCCCTCTCGACCGTTCCCTCTTAACCGCCTCCTAGTCATGTGCCGCGCTGAAGTACACCTGCACGGACAACTTGCTGGACACTTGGTGCAGGATAAAGAGGGATACTCCTTCACCTACACCCTTGAGCACCTGCAAGCATCCCTGGCCCGGCCCATTAGCCTGACGTTGCCCCTACGCGCGCAGCCTTACCTGGAACGGGTACTGTTTCCCTGCTTCGACGGTCTCATTCTGGAAGGCTGGCTGCTGGACTTAGCCGAGCGCAACTGGAAACTAAACCCGCGTGACCGCATGGGGCTGCTCCTGGCCTGCTGCCGAGATTGCATCGGGGCTCTTAGCATCCAGCCGCTTCCTCAACCCGATGACGCATGAGCCGCTGCCTAGCCTATTATTAAACTCTGCCGGCCACCGGCCCAAATTACCACCCGGCATGCAGCCGCCAACTCTTCGGCCAGCCCACCCCGCCCGCCTTCCCTATTCGGAAGCCGAACTACTGGCCCTAGCCGAGCAAATTGTGCACCACCACATCACCGTGCTGGGTGTGCAGCCCAAACTCTCACTCACGTTAGCCCCAACCGACAGCGGAGCGCAACCCACTCGCTTCACCATCGTCGGGGCCCTGGAAGGCAACTATATTCTCAAGCCCCTACCGCACACTATCCTAGCCTGCCGGAGGTGGAAGACCTGACGATGCACCTAGCTGCCCCAGTGGGTGACTATTCGCCCGGCAGCCAGCTCCCCTGCCCCACCGGCCCGGCGCATCGGTGCCCGAAAACAGGCTGCGTTGCGCCACGCTGGGCCGGAGTTGGGGTCCCCTACCCGGCAGCAATTATCAGACAGTTGCACGCGTCACACGCACCTGTACGAAGCATTAGTGACTTAGTTGAGTGCTTGAAAGGGCATAGCGTCAAGCTCTTACTAACTAAGGGACGTGGAAGTTGGTTGAAAGCCTGATGAATTAGAAGCGTATTTTAATTATCCTATAGTAACAGTCTAGCAGCAAAAGAGAGATTTCTACTCAACTAGCTGGGCGCTTTAGCTGGAATAATCAAATTGCATTCGCTTTCAATACTATTAACTCCCAATCCATGGTCGGTTACCTACTTGTTCTTCTTAATTAACAAGCAAAATAATGGTATTCATAACGTTCATGACTCGGTTGGGCTAAATTCCATAGCTTAGTACCAGGCAGGTTGTTTCCTTTGGGAAGGTAGTTTTTCTCTCGCTAAATGACCAGGCCACTTCTACACTTGCACGTGACCGCTAAAGTCCGTGATTTATCCTACCAGCCTGGCTTGCTGCAGTTAAAGTGCCTCTTCCGGTACTGTCAGGCCCGGCTGCGCTACGAAGAGTTTCAACAGATGCGGCAGTTAATAGCGGCGCTCCCCCTAGAAGCACTACTTCAACTGCAGCCGCGGTTCGCTTACAAATACCTGGGGTATTATACGGCCGTTAGCTTCCCGCGGCGGGCGCGGCTGGCCGCCATCCTGCACCACTACCGGTTTCTGGCGGCGGTTGTCCGGCAAGACTTTTTCAGTGTCGTGGCGGAGCAGCCGGTTATCTGGCAAGATTTGGTGGCAACGGAGGAGTTTTCCATCCGGTTGTCCTACCCCCTGCTAGGCTGGTACGAGGGCGAACTGTCGCTACATTTTTTTTGTAACGCGACGCTGCTGCAGATGATAACCTTTGTCATTGTGCCCGGTACGCTGATCGGGGCCGCGGCACCGCATACGCTCCTGGTCGGGCAAGTGCAAGGAACGAAGGATAGGCAGGCGCTCCAGCAGGCCACCAAAAGCCTGCACGATATTACTCCGGCTACCCTGCTCATCCAGGCGGCCTACGGCCTGGCGATGGCCCTGCGCATCACTCACGCCGCCGGGGTCAGTTCCCAGGAACAACTCCGCTATGGCGGGCCCACCTGCTACTTCAATTACGATGCCTTCTGGCAGCAGTTTCGGGCCGAGCGCTTAAATAATCGGCTTTATTTGCTCGACATCCACGCTCCTGATAAGCCCCTGGGGGAAATAAAAGCGAAGTACCGTCCCCGGACGCTGCGTAAGCGCGCCTACAAGCAGCAGCTGCGCGCGGCGATTGCCCAGCACTGCCAGGTTGCGTTTTTAGCGCCGAGCCCAGCCTAATGTCAAGCCGTGCCCCTTATTTCGCGGCGCAGCCTGGGCGATCGTCGTTGCCTATAGGCATTAGCCCCACTACGGCTTATGAATCTACCCTTTCCCAATGCGTTAGTCCGGTTGATTTTATTAACTAGCTTCAGCAGCCTAGTTTTGTTGGTTTCCTGTAAGCAGCGGCTGCCGCCAGGCCTGAGCAAAATACCCCTGACAGCGGCTTACTGGTACCAGCTCAACAGTGCCGGCGACCAAGTAACGGCCGGTACGGGCCTACCGCAGCTCAGCGACGGCGTGCTGGATAAGGAGGTTTTCATGGGCTGGAGTAAGGTGCTCCCTAATTATGACTGCTACTACGAGTTCAAGGATCTGACTAGGGTCTCCATTGCCCGGTTGCGGCTCTTTGACGGGCAGAATACTTTCGCGGACCACCCGCTTAAAATCTACACTAAAGCCTCGGCGTCCGCGCCGCCAGTGCTACTCACCACCTTTACGGGGGTGGCCTACGGGCAGTGGCTGGAAGTGATACTCCCTAAGCCCGTGCCCGCCCAGTATTTGGTCCTGAATACCTGGGGAGGCTTTCCGACGGAGTTAGAACTCTACGGCACTTACCGTCCCCAGCCACCAGTCGCCCTGGCTCCGAGCAAGCCCATAAGGTTTGCGCAGGAATTGGGGGTTAACTCCTTCGTGTGGGACTTCGTGCAGGACGCGGACAACGCGAACATCCGTGGGCGGATTTACGAGCCCGGCATGAAGCTGCTGGAAGCCTTTAGCCAGTACCGGGATTACGTGGACTGGGAAAAAATCGAGGGTGCCCCGGGGCAGTTTGCGTTTAATCCCACCGTGGCCGGTACCTGGAATTATGACCTGCTGTACCGGCGCCTGCACCAGGAGGGCAAGGAAATCCTGCCCTGCCTGAAAACGCTACCCGGCTGGTTTCTGGAGCGTAATTACCTCGCTGACCAACGCGACGCCGAAAACGTGCCGGCTGCCTACAATGCGGATTTGCTGGCGCCAGCCTCCTACCGTCAGCAGGCCCAGCTCGGCTTTCAGTTTGCGGCGCGCTATGGGCGCAACCGGCACGTGGACCCGCAGCTTTTGCGAGGGGTACTAACCGGCCCGGTTTACCCCACGGCTCCGGAGGCGGGTACCCGTACCCGGGAAGTGGGGCTGGGCTACGTGCGCTACCTCGAGTGCGAGAACGAACGGGATAAGTGGTGGAAGGGCCGCAAGGCCTACCAGACCGCGCGGGAGTACGCCGCTAACTTATCGGCCTTTTACGACGGGCATAAAAATACCCTGGGATTGGGCGTGGGCGTCAAGAATGCCGACCCCACCATGCAGGTGGTGATGGGCGGTACCGCCTCGGCCCAAACCGACTACTTACGGGGGGTAATTGATTGGTGCAAGCAGTACCGGGGCTACAAGCCGGACGGGAGCGTAGACCTGTGCTTTGACGTTATCAACTACCACTGCTACGCCAACGCGGCGGGCGGCTCGCAGAGCGGCAACGCCGCGGGCGGGGCTGCCCCCGAGTTAGCCACCGTCGGCGCGGCTGCCGCGGCGTTCGTGCGCCTAGGGCGGGAATACCACCGGGAAGTTTGGCTAACGGAAGCGGGCTACGACGTCAACCCGGGCAGCCCGTTGCGGGCGCCGGCCATTGGGACCAAATCAGCCGAACAGGTTCAGGCCGACTGGATTCTGCGCACGGCCCTGCTCTACGCGCGCAGTGGCATCAACCGGCTCTTTTTCTACCAGACGTACGACCTGAACCCGGCGAGTCCGCAGCAATTTGCCTCCTCGGGCCTGCTTAACGGGACAACTCGGCAGTGGAAGCCGGCGGCGGATTATCTCTATCAGGCCCAGCAGCTACTGGGCGACTACGTTTACCAGGAAACTATCTCCACTACTCCGCTGGTAGACCGGTACGAGCGGCGCGGCCGTTCCCTCTACGTGTTGGTTCAGCCCACCGCGCAGGGCCAGACCGCCCGCTACAACTTACCCGTGCGCAAGCTGGGCCCGACTACGCAGTTTCATCTCTACACGCCGCGGGCGGGTAGTGCGTCAATGGCCCAGCAAACACGTAGCAGCACTGCCGGGCAGCTGAACCTGATGGTGACGGAAACCCCCCTCTTCGTTGTCCCGATTTCCTCACCCTTACCGGGCAGCCTAAAGGAATCGCCCACGGCCACGGCTAAGTAGCGTTGCCAGCCATAAGCGGGCTGCGGGTGGCCTTTGTGAGTTGCAGACACCGCGAACGAGCGGTTTAGTGAGTACCCAGGCTTGGCAGAACAAGGCTCCCGGTGTGCCAGGTGGTTTAGTGTTTTTAAACTGGCAACTGCAATCGAAGCGCGCAGTGTAAGCTCCCCCTGAAAGAGGGCCAATCAAAACTAGAGTCTGACGGCTTGTTTGGCTTCGAGGGGTGTTAAGAAGCCGAGGGCTTGGTGGGGGCGCAGCGTGTTATAATCGCTCATCCACTCGGTGAGCAGTTGGCGCACCTGCTGCAAGCTAGTGAAGAGGTAGGCGTCGAGTACTTCGCGCCGGAACGAGCCATTGAAGCGTTCGATGTACGCATTTTGCGTGGGTTTGCCGGGTTGAATCCAGTGCAGGGTAATACCCTGGTCTTCGCACCACTCACTCAACAGGCTGCTAATCAGTTCTGGACCGTTGTCGCAACGCACCATAGTCGGGCACCCCTGCCTGGCTACGAGTTGGGCGAGCAGCCGAACGATCCGCGTAGCGGGTAGCGAAAAGTCCACTTCCAGGCCGAGGACTTCCCGGTTGAAGTCGTCGATGACGTTTAACGTACGGAAGCGGCGGCCATCGGTGAGCGTATCGCTCGTAAAGTCGAGTGACCAGCACCCGTTCGGTGCTCCGGGTACCTGTAGCGGCTGCTTTAACCGCGCAGGCAGGCGGCGCTTCTTGCGCCGCTTACCCAGTTGCAGGCCCAGGGCCTGGTAGATGCGCCCTAAGCGTTTGTGATTGACTACCAACCCGTTCTTGCGCAGCCGGTAGTAGTGCTTCCAAAAGCCCCAGCCGGGATGGCGGGTCACCAAGGCCTGCAAGGCGGCGGTGACAGGCGCATCGGCGAGCCGTTGGGCGGCGGCCCGGCCCCCACGGCCATAGCTGCTGCGCGCCAGGCCTGCTACCTGGCAGGCCCGGCGCTGGCTTAGGCCCTGCGCGACTAGTTGCTGGGCCGCCTGGCGACGGGCCGCGGGGGCCGTTACTTTTTTCGCAACACCTCCTTGATGGCGTGGTTTTCCAGGCTCAGCTCGGCATAGAGCTGCTTAAGCCGTTGGTTTTCGGCTTCCAGGTGCTTGAGGCGCGTGAGCTCGCTAACCTGCAGGCCGGCGTATTTCGTTTTCCAGGTATAAAACGTGGCCTCGCTAATACCGTGCTCGCGCACAAGCTGGGCTACGGTTTGGCCAGTTTGCTGTTGCTGAAGCATGGCCACGATTTGCGCTTCGCTGAATCGGCTCTTTTTCATGGGGACGGGTTGAAGGTGAGAAAATTACGTCTTTCTCTACTTTCAACTGGCCTCCTTTCAGGGGGCGTTTACAGCATGGCTGATAGACCCTACTATCAACCAGTCAAACTCTAGCCTGAGTAGTAGCAACCACGAGGAGCAGCTATAAGCTTTTTCCCTCAGTTAGTGAGTATTATATGGATACAGGTGTCGGTATAGGCGGCAATTACGCTACTAGTGCTCAGTCAGGAGAATTAGCGAACAAAATACAGCATCTAGAGTTGAGGGCCTATGGCCCGTCCCCTCACTCCTTTTATTCTACCAGCGGCT
>JBPBPH010000027.1:0-7559 GCA_050954355.1 Janthinobacterium lividum | reverse complement strand
GAATTTCGCTTCAATCATCGCTACCAAGACCTTTACAAAGTCCTGCTTAAAGAACTTCGTCAACACCCCCTAAATTCTGGTTCTGCTTCCTAAGCCCCGGTGATATTATCCTTCGCCTCGCGCACGTGCGGCCCCTTACGCTTTTCGAGCGCCTGGCGCGAATCGTCTTCCAGGTCGGTTTGCGTCAAGCTCAGGTTCGAGAGGTGGGCCAGCGGTACCACGGCCGAGGAAGCGGAAACGTCGGTGGCCGCCAGGTTGTAGTTCAATACCCTAGGGTTGGGGTCGTAGGTAACCAGGAAGGAGTAGAGCCGCCCATCGGTGGTGACGACCGTCATGTTGGTTTCCGGAAAGCCCTGCTGGCTGGCCTTCACCTTGACGATGTTTTCCGCCCCCTGCGCCTTATCAGCGATGATGCCCCCGTTGCCCAGGTCCACGTAGCTCACAGCGTAAGGAAAGATAAGGTGGGTGGTTTTCTGAAAGCCTACCGTCATGCGATACGAGCCGATGTAGTTCTGCTCCTGCAAGGAAAGAATTTTCTGGGCGGAGGCGGGCGTAGCGGGGGCCAGGTAACTCGCGTTGCGCACGTGCACGCCGGCGCCGGGAATGACGGCATCCACGGCCAGGGCGCCGGCTGAGCTGGTCGAGTTAGTCGAGCTGGCCACCGAGTGGTGATGCCGGCGGATAGATTTTTGGGCGGAAGCCGAGAGGCTGAGCGTGGCTAGGCCTAGGGCCGCGAGGAAAGGGAGGGCTTTCATGATTTAAGCAGCAGCTGGTAGTTGGCTTTGAGGTGAATCTTGACGCTCTTAATCTGGCGGCCGGTCAAGGCCTTTCCCGTCTGGATGGCAATGCTGGCGGCCTGGGCGGTGAGGCTGGGCGACATGCTCAGCATATCGACCCCGCTCACACCGGTAGCGGCTCCCTGCTTCAGGGCATCCCGGTTGACGGAACCCGGAACATTGAGGCCTTCGCCCCCGTCGATGTCGAATGCCTTGAGGTTGACGGGGAGCAAGCTACCCTGGTACTGCACGGAGGTAGCATTGATGGTGAGTCGGTTGCCGCTCATGCTGCACACCCCGTAGAGGAAGCTGTTGCGCGGAATCAGGTGCCCCTCGAGCTGCACATCGTTGAGCAGGCGCAGCTTCACCGTCGAGCCCTGCTCTACCACCTGGTCGCTGTGGATGACGGCTAGCACAGCGTTCACGTCGGCCGGGGCGCTAGCCGCCCCTAGGGTGTGAAAGCCGTTGGTGGCGGGCGCGGTCTGGCTGGTGAGCGTGCTGACCACTGAGTTTAGGACCTGCTTGATAACGGTCATGCCTTTTGAGGGCTTGCTGGCCGGGGCCGCCGCTACCGCCGCCGGGGCCGCTGGCGCGTTCATCGCTAGCAACCGTTCCTGGTACTGGCCCTTCAACTTGGTCAGCTCCTGCAGCGACTCGTCCATTCGGCTGTCGCGGGCCGCCGGGGCCGCGCCGCCGGCGCTCGCTGGCCGCGCGGTGCTGGCAACCGCCGGCGGCGCGGCCACCGGTGCTGGGGTGTTGGCCACCGGCTGGGAGCTAGTTTGCTGCTGGAGGCGCTGCATCCGGCTTTGCATGGCCACCACGTTCGGGTCGGTAGTGGCATCGTAGCGCCCGGCGGCCTGGCCGGGCTGCACGGTGTAGTTGAGGCCGCCCGCCGGCGCAGCTGCCCCAGCAGCTGGTGAGCCGCCTGCCGGGGCAGCTGCGCCGGCGGGCGCCATGTCGCCTACTGCCTTAAAGGCGAGGCCAGTAGTGAAGCCGTTGCGGTGGGTGCTGTCCTGGGGCGCCTTGCTGGCCTCCATCTTATCGGCAAACAGCGTTTTCTTGCCGGCTAAGGGCAGCGTGTGGTTCAGGCCGCTCATGCCCGGGGCGTTGGCCGTGGCCGCCGCCGTCACGCCCTCCCCGCCGCCGGCCAGGTAAAAGAGGAGCGTGAGGCAGATAACGCCCGGTACCGGTACGAATACCATCAGCCTGCGCTTGTTCAGAAACTCTTGCGAGTGCTTGGGCTTGCTCATGGGAGGGGTGGGAAAGGGGATTAGCGGGGCGTAGTGCTCAGGTCGTTATTCTGTAGCACGCGCCAGCGCTCGATGAGAAAGCCGTGCGGGTTGTTGGTCGAGCGCGAGACGTCGCGCAGATAGCACTCGGATACCAGGTTGCGAGTAGTCACGCTGCTAGCCCGGATAATCTGCTCGTGGGCGTAGCACTTGGCGTAGTAGGGATAGGTAGCCGGATTTACGCTCACACTATCCACCTCGATGTGCTGGCTGACGTTGGCCTGAATCAGGTCGTTGTAGTAGCCGCTTTCTTTGAAGTTGTCGTACTCCCGCTTCGCACTCTCATCGGCCAGGAAGAGCGCCTGCGTGACGTTGTGCTCGATAGCTTTCGCGTCGGGGTCGAGCGTGAAGAAGAACTCGTGAAAGCGCTTCACCTGGTCCTGGGCCTCGACTGGCCGATTATCCTTCACGCTATGCGAGGAGGCCGTAAGTAAGTTGCCCTGGTCGAGCACGTAGATGTGGTTCTGGGCCTTGCGGCTGGTGCGCTGGGCCGCGTACACGGCGTAGCCCGTCACGAAGGCGCAGAGCACCATAAAAAGCAGGGCCAGCGTTTTGGTCTGCTGGTAGGCCGAGTCGATGTTTTTGAGGGAGCGAAACATGAGTAGTTAGGAGTTAAGAGCTATCAGCTAAGCAGCCGTGTTTTTGTAGCCACTGGGGTTGGCCACCGAGGGCGCGGCCGGCGCGGCGCCCGACACCATAGCCTTGCCGACGGCAACAGCCCGGCCGCCTGCCCAGCGAAGCCCCCGGCGCCGGCGGCGGCCATGCTCGCGGCGCTGCCCCCGGTCTGGGTAGCAAAGCGCGTGATGTTGGTCATGCCACTGGCCGAGACTATCCAGCTGGCCACCGAGGGCACGGTGAAGTAGCCGGCAATGGCAATCACCAGAAACAGCATGTAGCCGTAGTCGGCCTTATCTAGATTACCGCCGCTCTGAATCTGCACAATGTCTTGATTCAGCATCAGCACCTGAATCTTGGCGATGATGGCCCCGAAGATGTTGGCCACCGGCAGCCACAAAAACACGTTGATGTAGCGCGAGAGCCAATTGGTCAGTGTCCCCTCGAAGCCGGGCCAGATGGCAAAGCCGAAGCTGATGGGCCCGATAATACTCAGAATTATCAGGCCTTATCACGCCAGTCAAAGTAGCGACTCCCTTTACTTATCGCTCCCCATCTGCAGCCTATAGTCAGGCTCCAGCTCAGATGGGTCTTCTTTTAAGGGAAACAAAGGAGCTAGCCCAGGTACGATTTCAGCGACTGCGAGCGCGAGGTGTGCTTGAGGCGGCGAATGGCCTTCTCCTTGACCTGCCGCACCCGCTCGCGGGTCAAGCTGAATTTCTCGCCGATTTCCTCCAGGGTTTGCGCGGCGTAGCCGTTCAGCCCGAAGTGGAGCGTGATGACGTCGGCCTCCCGCCGGGTCAGCGTCGAGAGGGCGCGTTGCACCTCCCGGCGCAGGGAGTCGTGCAGCAAGCCCGCATCCGGCGTGTCTTGCCCCTCATCTTGCATCACGTCGAGTAGCCCATTTTCTTCACCCTGCACGAAGGGCGCATCCATCGAGACGTGGCGGCCCGAGACCTTGAGCGTATCTACCACTTCGGAGGTCGTCAACTCCAACAGCTCGGCAATCTCGTCGGGCGAGGGCTCCCGTTCAAACTTCTGCTCCAGCTCGGCAAACGAGCGGTTGATTTTGTTGAGCGAGCCCACCCGGTTCAGCGGCAGGCGCACGATGCGGCTCTGCTCGGCCAACGCTTGCAGGATGCTCTGGCGAATCCACCACACGGCGTAGGAGATGAACTTGAAGCCTTTTGTTTCATCGAAGCGCTTAGCCGCCTTAATCAAGCCCAGGTTGCCCTCGTTGATGAGGTCGCCCAGCGTTAGGCCCTGGTTCTGATACTGCTTGGACACCGACACCACGAAGCGCAAGTTGGCTTTGGTCAGCTTTTCGAGCGCCTGCTGGTCGCCCTCCCGGATGCGCTGGGCCAAGTCTACTTCCTCGTCAATCGACACCAGGCTCACTTTGCCAATCTCCTGCAGGTACTTGTCCAGTGATTGACTTTCGCGGTTGGTAATCTGTTTGCTGATTTTTAACTGTCTCATGCGGTTGCGGCGCGGCTCAGGAGGGGCGCTAGCCAGCTATAACTCCCAGTACGGCGGCTTGGTTCGGCGGCCCCAGCGACGATGCCCCGCCGCAAGGCGCACGGCTGGAGCAAAAGCCTGGTCACCGAATAGTGCAATAAGTCGTTGCAAATAAGCATGTTAGTTCTTTACCTGCGCTAAGAGGGTGCGTCAGTTGGGGCTGCTCCTATAACGTTTGCGGAGCAGCGTTTCTTAAACGTTATAAACCCGGCAGTTCACACCACTTCATTAGTTAATCGCTGCTCATTAGAAAAGAGTACGCCATTAACTGGTAACGGTCCTTTCTACCGCGCTAAGGCTTGCTCAATGGCCGCGATTGCCTCCTTGCTGTTAGATGGCCGAGGTGGATGAATGGTCACAAAGCGGCCATCTCGGCCAATTAAATAGTAGCAGGGGTACTCGGGGACAGAATAGGCCTGCGCTGTGCCGACTGTCGAGGACCAGAGCTGGACCGCCCGGAAGGTATCCAAGTGTCTGTTCATGAGCATCTGGTGCCACTTGGCTTGCGTATCGTTGACCGAGATATAGACAAACGCTACCTCCCGGCCAGCAAAGTGTTGCCGCAGGGCCTCACTAGTGGGCATCTCGGCTAAGCAGGGCGCACACCACGTGCCCCAAAAATCCAGGTAGATGACTTTACCTCGAAAATCGCTGAGCGACACAGGGTGCCCGGCGGCATCCACCAAGGAGAAAACCGGGGCTAGCTGCCCGGGTTGAATGCGCGGGCGGGCTTCAATGGTCGTTATGGCTTTCCGCAAGCGCCGCGCAAGTGTGGAATCGCGGTTATGTGCCCGAAACGCGGGATAGGCCGCCAGGGCGCCGGGGGGATTGGTAGCGAGCTGCTGCCATAACAACCAGAAAACGGCGTGGTCGCGCGCTGGTGAGTCCCCAAAGTCCACCGTGGCCTGGGCATAGACGCGTTCGCCAACCGCCGGTTAAGTAGGCAGGCTACCGGTAGGGGCTGGACGGTAGCTATAGGCTTGCAAGCTTCTAGTAGCCAGCGTATTGTCATCCGGTGTACGCTCGACAGTGGCTATAAAAGTGGTAGCCGGCAACTTTCGCAGGAAGGCGTAGTAGTCATCCGGCAAGCTTGGGGCAGTTTGAGCTAAACGCAGATGGGTGGCCGGGTAGCGTAGCAGCAGCCGGGCCCAGAGTAAGGTGATACGCGCAGTTGCTGCTTGTTGTACCTCAGCAGGCAAGGGATATTGCTGATTGTAGGCAGTTAAGAACGCAAGCTGCTGCGTCCGAAAGGCATCGGCTCCCGCTTGGGCCTGCGCCGGCGTGGTGGTGGTGGTCCACCGGTCTTGGGGGCGCAGGGCGGGTCCTTCCTCAAACTGCCAGCGGGCCTGCGTCAAGTAATTGTTAGCAGTTGCTCCGCGACCAGTGAAGCGCAAGCTCTCATCAAAGTGAGGGTAATCCAGCGTGAGGCGCAGCTGGTCACCGGGCGTCAGGTAGAGCGGGGCCCGCTGTCGGTCAACGGAAAAATCGACGAACCCGGCTCGTGTCAATCCCGTCACGACCAGCTGAAAATCACCGGTCGGACTTACCGGTGCTTTCAGGCGGTGCGCCCCGACCCAGAGCCGGACAGTATCGCCACTGGGCGCCTGGTCCAGATGACCGCTGAGCAGCGTGGTCGTGGTAAGAGTTGGGGAAACTTGTCCTACCCCAGCCAGGGAAAGCCCAAGTAGCGAAGACAGGAGAAGCAACGTAGCGCGCATAGCAGGAGTCCTGAGGGTTGTGTTCGGGAGGATATTGCCAAAGTATACACCAAACACTTGATTTAACTAAATAATTAGTCAAATAATATTCGGGGCTATCTACTTGAGCTATACCAGCTGATAATTACCCAGAGTGCTCTTGCTAAGTCGGTAGCAACGATTTACAATTGGTGGATTAGTTACTGGAAGAAGCTTGTCACGTTTCTTAAACGAAGGTTAGGAAAGCGTGACAAGTACGGGTTCGAAACAGGTCACGTCACCCGGCGCGGCTATTATTGGCAACACTAGTCTTTTTTAAGGCAGTTATATATTTTTCGGAGCAACACTTCTCTAAAACGAGGTAGTTAGCTAGTGTCTAAGCAGGAGCAGGGTGAGCAGTAGGCCTCTCAAAGACTCTATTAGTCGCCTTATTGGCGGATGTATGTGTAGTCCAACACGATAGAATCTTGCTTTAAGTTTGTGAGGGTCGACGGCATGATGCGCGCAATGTGAAGCACTAATTCCTGGCTAGTCAACTTGGTAATGGTTTCCGTCCGCTCATCTGGCGTACCTGCTGCGATGTGCAACTGTTGACCTTGGCGGGTATAGGCCTGCGTGAAGGGGACACTTACCGACGGAATGTGATATTCAATGCTCTGGGCAGCAACAATCATGTATGTGTTCGGTGCATTTGGTACCGTTCCCTGTTCGCGCCCAAAATATGGCCTTGGCTGGTCATAGGTGTAATGGTCCTGAGTCCACGTACCAAGTAATTCAGGCGTTGGCGCTGGCTGCTTCGTGCAGCTCCCGCAGAAAATGCCTACCGATAAGAGGGGAAGTAGTAATTGCTTCATACAATAAGGAGAAGAAGGATAAGGTGAACGCAGCTACTAAATTACTGGCTACTGCGCAGCTAATTCCTGGCGATAACGCTTAACGCTGGCCCGGCTAATACCGGTGAGCGTGACAATCTCGGCCACCGATAAGCCCTTGGCGAGCGCTTTGGCCACCTTCGCTACTTTCTCGGCGTCGCGCCCCGCCGGCCGACCCAGATGCTTGCCCTGTTGCTTAGCCAGGGCGATACCAGCTAGGCTCTTCTGCCGGTTGTTTTCCCGCTCGTACTGGTTGAAGGAAGAGAACACGCCAATTATCATCTTGCCCGCTGGCGTGCGCGAGTCGATGCCCAGGTCCAGGGCCCGGAAGTGCACCCCGCGCCGATTAAAGTCCTCCACGAGCTGGATCGTGTGCACGGTGTTGCGGCCCAACCGGGCCAAGCGGTTCACCACCACCACGTCGCCCTCACGCACCGCGGTTAGTAGCTCATCGAGCGCCAGGCTGCGGGTGCGCGTGCCGGACACTTTCTCCTGAAAAATACGGGTGCACCCAGCGCGCGCGAGGTCTTCGAGCTGGGTAGCGAGGTTTTGGTCAGCCGCCGAAACGCAGGCGTACCCATAGGTGTGTTGCATGGCTCTAAAAGTATAGCTCACAAAGCTACTTTGCAGAACCCACTTCTTGACCCACAAAAACGCGGCTTTATTAGCTCTAAGCAGGGGGACTAGAAAAGGTGCACCTTCCTGAGCCACTATAAATGATAAGGTCATCCGATTACGAAAGCCGGTTTACTACTCCTAACTTGGCCGACAACCCTCAGTAGGGTCTAGCCT
>JBPBPH010000022.1:0-7573 GCA_050954355.1 Janthinobacterium lividum | reverse complement strand
AGCAAATTATGGAAGGCCAAATGCCCTTTTCTGCGGGCTATTCCTGGCTCAGCCGCCCGGACTCATTAACCGCGTCGCTGTTAGCCAGTGTTGCCCCGTTTTCCTCTTTCTCTTCGTGAAGAACTATTATTTCCTCTATTTCCTCGTCTGGTTATGGGCGTTACTAGGGAGTTATGCCGCAGCGGCTCAGGCACCGCCTCCTATAAATAGCGGCTCGCTCACGGGCACGGTGCTCGATTCGGTCAGTCGCCAGCCAGTGGCCTACGCCACGGTAGTGCTCCTACCCCCCGCCCCTGGCGAAACGCCCCTCAGCGGCGCGGCGGCCGACGACCAAGGCCAGTTCAAGCTGAGTCAGTTGCCGGCGGGGGCGTTCCGGCTGCGGGTGCTTTTTGTGGGCTACGCCCCACGCACCCTATCCGTGGTGGTGGGAGCCGGCGCCACGGCAGTCGGCACAATACTACTGCCGTCCGCTGCGCAAAAGCTGGGCGAGGTAGTCGTAACCGGCACCAAGCCCCTGGTGGAGGTACGCCCTGACCGGCTCGTATACAACGCTGCCCAAGACGTGAGCAACGCTGGCGGCACGGCCCAGGATGTGCTGCGCAAAGCCCCCCTGCTGGCCGTAGATGGCGACGGCAACGTGACCATGCGGGGCTCGGCCAACTTCAAGGTGCTCGTGAATAACCGGCCCGCGCCCACACTGGCCAAGAACTTGGCCGATGCGCTGGCCAACATCCCGGCCGACCAGATTCAGCGCGTGGAAGTCATTACTACCCCGCCCGCGCAGTACGATGGCGAAGGCACGGCGGGCCTTATCAACATCGTCCTCAAAAAGGGGGTAGCACAGCGGGCCAACGGCCAGGTGAGCTTGAGCAGCGGCAACCGCGACACGCGCCTGCGGGCGGCCCTCAACTTTCGCAAGCGCAAGCTCAGCTTCACGTCCGCGCTCAGCGCCGGGGCCTTGTACCGCCCAGGGGGCAGTGACCTTACCCGCCTGGGCTACGGCCCCGTGGGTACCGACACGCTGCGCCGCAGTGGCAGCCGCCGCTTCCGGCAGCAATCCATCTACAGCACGGCAGGCCTCGACTATGCACTCAGCGAGCACCAAACGCTCTTACTGGCCACGGTAGTCGACTATTATAGCGTGCACACGCTGAGCGACTTACTAACCCGCTATGCGGCGCCCGTGCCCACAAGCAACTACTTGTTTGCGCGGGCGACGGACGAGCCGATTGCCGGCTTCGACGCGGAAGTGACGGCGGCGTATACGCGCACGTTTGCCCAGCCCCGTAAGGAGTGGAGCGTACTGGGCCAGGGGTCGTTTAACCCGAGCACGTTTGGCTACGACTTCCAGCAGTTCGACCGCTCGCCAGTGACGCTCGCCGACCAGCAGGCTACTTACCGCGAGCGCAGCCGCGGCCGGGCCCCCAGCCACGAGGGCACGCTGCAAACCGATTTCGTGCAGCCGCTGGGCGAGCACCGCAAGCTCTCGCTGGGGGCAAAAGCTATTTTCCGGCGTACGGGCGCGGTGGCTACTATCGATACGCTGCGTACGCGCTACGGCCCCACCGCCGCTCAGGACGGGAGCCGGGCCACCGATTTTAGCTACGCCCAAAACGTGCAGGCGGCGTATGCCAGCTATGAATGGGCCGTGGGCAAGCAGTTCACGGCTAGCCTGGGCAGCCGCCTGGAGCGCACCAGCATTAGCGCTGACTTCCGCACCAATGCCACCAGTTTCGACCGCGCCTACCTGACGCTGCTACCTAATGGCTTTGCCCAGTATACCCTGAGCGAGGCGAGCAGCGTGCGCGCGGCCTACAGCCGCCGCATCACGCGGCCGTTTATCGACTTTTTGAACCCCTTCGTGGACCGTTCGCAGCCGGGCGTTGTTAGTTACGGCAATCCGTACCTCGACCCGGAATTGACCGATTCCTACGAACTGAGCTACAATACCAGTGTGAAGTCTACGTCATTCAACGCGGCGGCCTCGGTGCGCCACACCGGCAATGCCATCGAGCAGGTACGCCTGCCCACGGCCGACCCGAGCATCATTGCCAGTACTTACGCCAACGTGGCGGCCACTAGCTTTTACCAGGTCAACTTGAGCGCGTCGTTGAAGCCCCACCCGGGCTGGGACCTTAGCTTCGGGCCCGATGTGCAGTACCTGGTCTTGCGCTCACCCGCTTTACAAGCCGACCGGCGCGGGCTGACGGCGGCCCTCACCGTGAACACGTCGTACAAGCTGCCTAAGGGCTACGCGGTGCAGGGCTTTTTTTACGGCGCGCTACCGCAGGTGCAAGTGCAGGGCCGCACTTGGGCCAGCCCTTACTACTCCTTTGGCGTGAAAAAGCTCTTTTGGCAGGAGCGCGCCGACCTCTCGCTCAACGTGAGCTGCCCCTTCACGCCGCACTGGGCGCAGCATACTACCACGACTACCCTATCTTTCGACCAGCAGAATACTTCGTATCAACTAGGGCAGCAGAGCTTTCGCTTGGCGCTCGCCTATCGCTTCGGTCAGCAGCAGAGCAGTCGCGCCCGCAAAGCCATCGAGAACGACGACAAGAAGAGCGGGGGCAAACAGGATAATTAGCGGCGGCGAAAGCAGCACTATCACGTGCTTCTACTCCATATCCTAGCTGCTCTGCGAATGATAGAATTGCTATATTCTGAAAATCAATAATTTATGTTGCAAAAGAATTAACGCTTGTCATGCTGAGCGTTGTTAATAGGCACTTGATTTGCAAGCGATAGCAACCTCAATAGCGCTATTCTTTGCGTACCGCCTGCTAGGCAGGCCATAATTCAGGCCAAGCCTAAGCCGCGCAGCACGGCCTGTCGGTAGGCGTTGCCAATTGGTAATGCGTGCGTGCCAATTAGTAGGGTGTTACCCTGCAGGCGCTCTACGTGCGTCAGATTGACGAGGTAGGATTTGTGCGCTCGCAAAAATTGCGTCAGTGGCAATTGGGTTGCCAGCTGCTTCAAGGTGCCAGGTGAAAGGAGTACGCGGCCCGCTGCTAGGTGGCACTTAATAAAGTTGCCACAGCCTTCCACGAATAATAATTCCCCGAAACGTACCCGCTCGGTGCCCGCATCAGTTTTAAGAAAAAGCGTATCCGTAGGCAGCACAGCCGCCGGCACGGGTGGCAGGGTGGGCACTTCGTGGCCAGGAACCAACTGGATATGCAGGCGATTAATGGTTTTGACGAAGCGCTCGAACCGAATGGGCTTCAGCAGGTAATCTACTACGCCCAGCTCAAAGGCGTCTATAGCATGTGTAGAGTAGGCCGTGCAGAGCACCACGGCGGGCGGCTGGGGTAGGGTGCGCAGCAGTTCCAGCCCCGTTAGTCCAGGCATGTTCACGTCCAGAAACAGCACGTCAACCGGGGTTTGGCGCAGCAACGTTAGGGCTTCGACGGCTCGGTAACAGCTACCGACCCACGTGACGAGGTCGGGCAGGCGGTCGATATAGGTGCGCAGCACTGTGTGGGCTAGCAGCTCGTCGTCGACGAGCAGGCAGCGCAAAGGAACCGTGGGGGCCATTCGTTAGCGGGTAAATAAAGTAAGCACGGCCGTGTACTGCGTGGCCGTGGCCTCCAGGTGCAGGGAGTGGCGCACGCCGGGGTAGAGTTGCGCCAGCCGGGCCCGCAGGTTGGGTAGGCCCAGGCCCGAGGCCACGACCTGCCCATCGGCCGGCGCTGGCAGGGCATTGGTAGTGGACAGGCTGAGGCAGCGCTCAGTTTGTAGTAGCTGAATATGGATAGTGGCCCGGCCGCCGGGACCCACGGCGTGCTTGAAGCAATTTTCGACCAGGGGCAGCAGCAGCAATGAGGCCAGGGGCTGGTCGGGCCAGGGCACATCGGCCGTGAAGCTAAACTGCGCGGTGGGGTGCAGGCGCAACTTTTCGAGCCCCACGTAGTCGGCTAGGTACTCCGCTTCGGCACCCACGGTCACCAGCGGTTGGCGCGAGCTATCGAGCTGGTAGCGCATTAGGCCCGCCAGTTGCAGCAGGGCTTCGGGTATCTGAGCGGGAGCCGACAGGCTCAGGCCGTAGAGATTATTGAGCGTATTGAAGAGAAAGTGCTGATTCACCTGCGCCTTGAGCCGCCCCAACTCAGCTTCGAGCTGCTGAGACCGCAACGCCTGCACATAGTACGCGTTCACAACGGCCCGGCGCGCATAATAGCCCGCTGTAGCTACCCCCAGCACTAGTAGCATTACTACTAGCATCGGCCCAAAACTGCTGATAACCTTAGCTGGCTCACCGGTGGTAGTAGAGAATTCGATTACCGGGGCATTATTTATGGCCGTAAGTAGGGCAGGCACCCCTGCTGCTATAGCCAGCGCTGCGCCCAGAAACCACCCATAGCGGCGACGTTGCAGCAGCAGAGTCAACTGCCAGTAGTAGAGATAAATAGCCGCCGCGAGGGTGCCTAATAGCACCGCCCAAACCTGCCCGCCCGTGCGCCCAAGTAGGGTAGCTATTGCCCCAAGCACTAGGAGCCATACTATGGTATGGCGCACAACGCGCGAGCGGGCAAAAGAGGCCATTGTCATGGGGCAAAATTACTTGGTGGGGACCGCTACCCGGGCCACTTAATGACGAACGCCGGTTATCCAGGCCAGTGGGCTTTCATCACCCGTTATTCCCTGTTGGTCATTTCAATTTGGGGCGGGTAATTGATAAGCGAGAATTTTGCTGCCCAGAATGCCCCGGCAAAACTGCCGACTAGCCAGCGCCCGCTTCCCTACCCTCGCTTACTCACTTGTCAATTCATTTCGGTACGTGTCATGAGCAAAACCAAGTTGCTGTTACTCCTAGGCTTCGGGCTGTAGCTACTGTGTGGCTATACTAACTATAATGCACTGCTGAAGATGAACAGGCAAGTTTTTGCGTCGGGCGAGGGCCTAGGAAGTTTAGCGCCGAGTTGACACTTGTGGCTGGGTGCTACTACGCCACCCGCCGCGAGTAGGTAGCGCGCCACCTAGCCAGGTAGCGGCAGGCGGGTGAGGTCGCTGCTCACTAAGACCTAATTCGGACGTGCCGGGAACGGCTGCCCAAGCAACAGGTTCTCGGGCTAATACGGCGGTTGGGTCTGCCGGCGTGGTAGGCGGGCATGAGCTTCCTTGTGCACGCCGACCGCAACAGCTAGTGTGCCAGTTGGGCCCGCGGCCAGCACAGTGCTTGGCAACGCTTGCTTGGAAGTGGCCTACTACCTCGGTGCCTATCTTAAAATCGACCGCTAATGCTAGGCCTTAAGCTACCGCTCGCCTCCCCAGTCTAAAGCTAGTTACCTCAATCATCAGCCTTGGCTCAGTCTTCGCGCCAGCTGAATTACCTCGAGCATCCCACCCACAAACAAAACGCATGTCCCTTCCTAATAATATTTTGCAGCAATCCACTGAAACCCAGAACGCAAACGCGACACGCGAGTTTGAAGAACGCGTTCGCGCCAACCAGCAGCGTTTGGCCCAGGCCTTGCAACCTCAGTACGATTTTATTGTGTGCGGCGCCGGCTCTTCCGGCTCGGTGGTGGCGCGGCGACTGGCGGAGAATCCGGCCGTACGCGTGTTGCTGCTCGAAGCCGGCGGTACGGACGCGGTGCCCAGCGTGCTGGACCCTACGCAATGGGTAGCGAACCTGGGGAGCGAGCGGGACTGGGGCTTTCAGGCCGAGTCGACTCCGAACCTGAACGGGCGGGCCATTTCGTACTCGATGGGCAAGGTGCTGGGTGGCGGCTCGAGCATCAATGTGTCGGCTTGGGTACGCGGCCATCGCAGCGACTGGGACTTCTTCGCGCAGGAAGCCGGTGATGCTGCTTGGGGCTACGAGGCGGTACTCGATATTTACCGCACCATTGAGAATTACCAGGGCGCGCCAGACCCGCAGCGCCGCGGCACTACGGGCCCCATGTACGTGCAGCCGCCTACGGCTCCCATGCCGTTGGCATTGGCGATGCTAGCAGGTGCCCAGTCCGTTGGTATCCCGCGCTTTGCAGCCCTGAATGGGAGCTTAACGGAAAATAACACTGGCGGCGCCCTCGTGGACCTCATTGTACGAGATGGCCAGCGTCAGTCCGTATTCCGCTCCTATACGTACCCTGTTATGGACCAACCAAACCTAACGGTGCTCACGGGGGCATTGGTTAGGCGGCTTCTGTTTGCGGGCAAGCAGGTGACCGGCGTAGAATTTTCCTACGACGGGCAAATCCAGCAAATAACGGCTGCTAAGGAAGTCATTTTATCGCTAGGAGCTATCCTGACTCCGAAAGTGCTGATGCAGTCTGGCATTGGCGACGCGGCGGAACTGACGCGCTTCGGCATCCCGGTAGTGCAGCATCTGCCTGGCGTCGGGCAGAATCTACAAGACCACCCGTGCTTTACGTGCGTGTGGGAGGGTCCCGAACCAGTAGCTCCCCCCACGTTCATGGCGCACGCAATGGCCTTTTGGAAAAGTGATGCTGGGCTAGCGTCCCCCGACCTACTGACAACCACGTTGGATATTCCCCTGGCTAGCGCCGAGAATATGGCTCGGTTTACCCCGCCCGCCAACTCCTGGACGCTTTACAGTGCGTTGCTGCGTCCTAAGAGCCGAGGACAAGTGCGGCTAACCGGCCCGCAGCCGGAAGACCCCGTGCAGATAGAACCTAATTACTTTGCGCACCCCGACGATATGCAAGCCATGCTGGCGGGCATTGCTACCTGCCGGCGCATTGGAAACTCGGAACCGCTAAGCGCCTTCGCTAAACGCGAGGTTATGCCGGGTAACCTGGATGCAGCTGAGCTAGAACGCTTCGTGCGCGACGGGGCGATAACCTTCCATCACCAGACTTGCACGGCCAAAATGGGTCGGGACGCTATGTCGGTAGTTGATGGCAACCTCAAAGTTTACGGCATCGAAAACTTGCGCATCGCCGACGGCTCCATTATGCCCCGCGTGACGACCGGTAATACCATGGCGCCTTGCGTGGTAATTGGCGAGCGGGCCAGTAGTATCCTGAAGCAGCAATATCAACTCGAAGCGAGCTAGCCGAAAGTTTTAGCAAGCAAAGGCAAGCAATGAAGCTGTTTAGGAAGTCGTTTTTACGGTCATGCTGAATGCAGTAAAGCGTCGCACGTGGTGCACTAACCACAAAAACGCCGGGATTTACTGCGCCCTGCGAGATGCTTCGCTGCGTTCAGCATGACAAAAGGTTTTTTGTAGTCTTCGATGACAGTCTATTTGCGCCATGCTTAAATCATGTTTTGGGCTTCTCGCGCTCGGGCTAGTTGCCTGCGGGACGCCCCGTGCCCAGCATCAGTCCTTACGCAATGAAATTGCTCAGCTAGCCCAGGCTACCTCCGGCAAGGTAGGCGTGTCGATTCGAGTGCTGGAAACGAACGACACACTTAGCTACCGTGACCACCAGCCCTACGTCTTGCAAAGCGTGTTCAAACTGGCCATCGCGATGGCCGTATTGCACGAGCAACATGTACTACTACCCAAAAACTGGACAGTTTAGCGGGGCTTGTTAAGTAATATGTCTATGCTTGGATAAATGAAGGATGGGCGAAGACCTGGGCCGGCGTTTGGCCCCCT
>JBPBPH010000053.1:0-7907 GCA_050954355.1 Janthinobacterium lividum | reverse complement strand
AGCCCACCGGCAACCTCGACTCGGCCAGCGGCCACGACGTGCTGGGGCTGCTGACCGAACTGAACGAAGCGGGTACCACCGTGCTCATGGTCACGCACTCCGAGCACGACGCCCGGTACGCCCGGCGCGTCATCCGCCTGCTCGACGGGCAAGTGGTGCTCGAAAACAGCCGCAGCCAATTCTAACCGCTTTCCTCCCCATGCTTCCCTACCCCCTGCTGCTTCTCTACCGCAACTTTAAGCGGTTCAAAAGCACGTTCTTTATCAACCTGATTGGCCTCTCGACCGGCCTGGCCTGCGCGCTGCTCATCTACCTGTGGGTAAGCGACGAGCGCAGCTTCGACCGCTACCACGCCCTGGACGGCCGGCTCTACCAGGTGCTGGAAAACCGCCGCACCGCCGCCGGCATCGAGACGCAGCCCGGTACCATGCCGCTGCTGGCCGAGGCCCTGCGGCGGGAAATGCCGGAGATTGAATTCGTGGCCACCACCACGCCGGTCCCGTTTTTCGACGCGTTCTCGCTGTCGGCGGCGGGCGGGCGGCACCTCACCGCCGTCGCCAAATACGCGGACCCGGCCTTCTTTCAGCTGTTTTCCTACCCCCTGCTGGTGGGTACCCCCGCCACGGTGCTGCGGGACAAACACGCCATTGTCCTCTCCGCAGCCCTGGCCACCAAGCTCTTTGGGTCGCCCCAGAACAGCCTGGGCAAAGCTGTGAAATGGCAAATGATGACCGACAGCACGCAGACCAGCCTAGTGGCCGGGGTGTTTGCCGGGGTGCCCCGCAACTCGTCCGAGCAGTTTGACCTCGTGCTGCCCTTTGCCTCGTTCAAGGACCGGATGCAGATGGGCGAAACCATTAAGTGGGACGACAACGGCCCCTTCAACACCTACTTAGCCTTGAAGGAGGGGGCCGACCCCGCGCAATTTCAAGCCAAGCTGGCGGGGTTACTGAAGACCAAAAGCGCGCAGGCTCAGGCCCAGGGGCGCACGCTGTTCGTGCGGCCGTTCGCGGCGGCGTACCTGCACGGCACCTACGAAAACGGCGTCGCCACCGGGGGGCGCATCACCTACGTGCGGCTGTTCGCCCTCATTGCCGCACTCATTCTGGTGATTGCCAGCATCAATTTCATGAACCTGTTCACCGCCAAGGCCTCGCGGCGGGTCAAGGAAGTGGGCATTCGCAAGGCCCTGGGGGCGAGCCGCGCCGCGCTGATGGGGCAGTACCTGACGGAATCCGTGGTGATGGCCTTGCTAGCCCTGGTCGTGGCCGTGGGGCTGGTGCAGCTTGTGCTCCCGCAGTTCAGCGCGCTGACGGGCAAGCCGCTGGCCTTGCGGTGGGAGCCGCAGCTGGTGGCGGCCGGCCTGGCTCTGGCGCTGGGTACGGGGCTGCTGGCGGGCAGCTACCCCGCGTTTTACCTGTCGGGCTTCCAGCCGGCGGCCGTGCTGAAAGGCAAGCTGCCTACCAAGGCCGGCGACGTGTGGACGCGGCAGGGCCTGGTCGTGCTGCAATTCACGCTCTCGGTGCTGTTCATCGTGGCCGTGGTGGTCGTCAACGCGCAGCTGGCGTTTGTGCAGCGCCAACCGCTGGGCTACGACAAGGCGCACGTAATCCGCTTTGAAGCGGCGGGCCGGGCGGCCCGCCAGCCCGCGGCGTTTCTGGCCGAGGTGAAGCAATTGCCCGGCGTCGTGCAGGCCTCCAGTGTCGTGGGCGGCTTCCTGAGGGGCGGTAGCGGTGGCGGCGGGGGCCTCGAAGTGAGCTGGGGAGGTCGGCGCGTGCCGGTAACCGCGCAGTTGGGCAACTACGACCTAGTAGAGACACTGGGCCTGCACCTGGTAGCGGGCCACAGCTTTTCGCGGCAGTACCGCGCCGACAGCGCCGTCATCCTCGTCAACCAGGCCCTGGTGGCCAGCCTGGGGATGCCGGACCCCGTGGGCCAACGGCTCGACGGCGCCCGCATCGTGGGCGTGGTCCGCGACTTCCACCTGGAGTCACTGCACGAAAAAATCAAGCCCTACCTCCTGCGGCTGGAGCCCCAGGCGGGCACCCTCTACGTCAAGCTGCAGCCCAACGCGGAGCAGGCCACGATTGCGCGGCTTCAGCAACTGTACGCCGCCTACAACCCCGGCTTTACGCTCGACTACACGTTTCTTGATGCCGACTACCAGGCCCAGTACGTAGCCGAGCGGCGGGTGGCGGTGCTCGCCCGCTACTTCGCCGGGCTGGCCATTCTCATTTCCGCCCTGGGCCTACTGGGCCTGGCAGCCTTTACGGCCGAGCGGCGGCGCAAGGAAATCGGCATCCGCAAGGCCTTGGGCGCGAGCGAGCTGGGCATCGTCTGGCTGTTGACCAGCAGCCTGACCTGGCTGGTTGTCGTGGCCATCGTGCTGGCGCTGCCCCTCAGCTACCTGCTCCTGCAGCGGTGGCTGGAAGGCTTTGCCTACCGCGTGGCGTGGCAGTGGTGGTACTTCGCAGCGGCCGGCCTGGGGGCCCTACTCATTGCCTGGCTCACGGTAAGCGTGCAGGCCTGGCGAGCCGCCCGCCGCAATCCCGTGCTGAGCCTGCGAGCCGAGTGAGAGGCAAATAGGTTGGGCGCTCTGAATTACTAAAAAATAGGCGACCGACCTGGCTGCTGCTGTAGGCAGGCGGAGGTATGCGCTAAGACCTCCTATTCCGCACTATTGACTTTCCACGACAATCACACTTTTTGATGCTCTCAAATAGCTATAGCCGCACTATAGTGGCGGCTTCCTAGGTTCCGGACTCCAACGTAGTCATCAGCGCTTTGAACTTGTCAAAGTAGACGGCGCTTTCCTGTAGCCTTTCCTCGAACAGCTGCTGCCGGACGGCCTCGTTAGTCGCTGCCTGGTAAAGCTCGGTTGGCTGAAGATTGTCAAAATAGCGGTTTTTCATCCATTTCCACGCCATCCAGTTGTTATCGCGCCGCAGCTTCGGAATAGTTAGTGCCCGCGCAACCAGCGGCTGCAAAGCTTCCTCCTGCGTTGCGGCTACTTCCTCTCCATTCCGAATAGCCCGAAATCCGTAGCTGTTGTTGAAGGACTGGAAATGGATGACATACCCTGGCAGCGGTGAGAGATTCTCGCTGAACCGTACTTTCCAGACCTCCTTGAATGCTGTTGCCAACTCCTCCGCGAAGGTTGCCTAACTTTCCTCAAATGCTTGCTTTAAAGCAAAGTCACTCACAAAATTCTCTTCACTCTGACGTAGAAGTTGCTGCATTTCCGTTCTGATGAAATCGTTAGAAGTTCTGCCGGTGAGATAATTGAGTAAATGCTGGTACTGCACGATGGTTTCCCGCACCAGTGGGTAAGCCGCGGTGACCTGCCGGCACTGTTCCAGCCAGCTCATTATATCGGCGTGATAAGAAAGCCGCTAATATTGTACTGGCGTGAGCATGCCCGCTCCCCATGCAGTTGGCTCGCTACCGTTCAGCGTCAGGTACAGCAGCCGGGCATTTGTGCGGTACGCCTGGTAGCGGCCCAGTTGGTTCTGTTGGTCGCTGGCATAAATCTTATTCTCAATAAAGATGTACTGCCCGGCCGCTTCCAGGTAGATGTCGATGCGCCCACCCTGTGTGTAATCCGCGTCAATCTGCCCAATATGCTGCTCCACTACCAGCCGCGCTTGGCTGGCATCGAAGTCTGGGAAATCAATAAGCTTTAGAAAGAGCTTCAGGAAAGTGTCGCGCAGACCGTGGCTGCCAGGCGGGTTCAGCAATTCTCCCAGAAAAGCGGAGTGCGTACGCACTTCCCGCGATTCTAGACCAAGAATCCGAAAGATGTTGAAGTTTTCACCGCTCAGCAACGCCAGCTTCTCTTGGATTCTGCGCAGCGATGATACTTGCCCTAACAATCCTTGAGGTGATATCATCTCTATATTTCAGACGTGGGCATAGCATCAGCACCACCCAAAGCTACTAACCCAGCAAGCTTTACAGAAAAGCTGCTTTATTACGTTATCCAGTGGCCATAACCTTGAGGTGGTCGAGTAAAAACAGACAGTGGCAAATCTTACCTTCCACTGCTCATGCCCGACAACAGCAATCCGAGCGGCTCGCCGCTGACCCGCAAAAAATATACGCCCGCCTTTAAAGCCGAGTGCGTGCGCCAAGTGGCGGCCGGTGCCCGGCAAACGGACGTGGCCCGCGCCCAAGGCCTGTCGCCTGCTTTGCTCGGCCGTTGGCAGCGCCCCGCGTTGGCCGAAGCCGTGACCAGCCGTGCGGAGCGCGAGGAGGTTAAGCGCTTGCGCGCCGAGTTGCGGCGCGTGGAGCAGGAGCGCGATAGTTTAAAAAAAGTCGTGCCCATCTTTGCGCAACCGCCTCAATCATGAGTCGTTACCAGTTCATCGAGCAGGTGGCGGCCACCGGGCCCGTACAGGTGCTCTGCCGCGTGCTAGCGGTTAGTGCCGCTGGCTATTATCAGTGGCTGGGCCGGGCAGACCGACCCGTACCCAATTGGGAGCCCGCTGCCAACGCCGCCTTCTCCCGCCACGCCCAGCGCTATGGGACCCGGCGCCTACAGGCAGCATTACGCGGCGAAGGCCACGTAGTCGGACGCGATGCTTTGCGCACCTGGCTGCGTCGCCGTGGCTTCCGGGCGCTCAGTACCCGCCCGCAACGCCCGCGCACCACGGTGGCCGACCCGGCATCTGTTGTAGCCGAAAATCTACCGCTCGGACAGCCCGCCTCTACCGCCCCGAACCAGGTCTGGGTGGGCGACATCACGTACCTGCCGCTGGTGGGCGGGCGCTGGTGCTACCTAGCCACGGGACGCGATACCTGCTCGCGGCGCGTGGTGGGCTGGTACCTCGATACGCACATGCCCACGGAGCGGGTGCTCAACGCACTGGAACAGGCCCTGACCCTACGACAGCCAGCGCCTGGCCTGATTGTCCACGCCGACCGTGGCAGTCAGTATACGAGCGCAGCTTGCCGCACCCGCATCGCGAAAGCCTGGGCGCTGGCTAGCTTTAGCCGGCCGGGCAATCCCTACGATAATGCCCAGGCCGAGGCGGGCTGGCGCACGCTCAAAACCGAATTGCTGCCGCACGGCGGCGCGTTTGCCACGCTGGAAGAGGCGCGAATGGAAGTGGCCTACTACCTCGACACCTACTTCACCCTCGACCGCCGACACTCGGCCATTGGCTATCGCTCGCCCCACCAATTCGAACGCGACTTCCAAACCAACTTATCTTAGTCCACTGTCCGTTTTAACTGTACCACCCCAAGGGCACGCAGGTCGGCTTTAGCGCACAGGATTGGCAGTCGCGGTACTCCGCACGGTAATTTTTGAGCCAGTTCCCGTCCAGACGCGTGCTATATTTGCGGAAGGGCAGCAGCTTGCCCGCCGGGCAGCGGTAGGCATTCCCAGCCGCCTCGTAGGCAAACCCCTCTATGACCGGTTTGTAGCACCCAAACACGGGAATCCAGGGCGTAATCGCGCGCCGTTCAAGGAAGGCGTAGTTGAAGCCATTGGAATAGCCGGCATCGGCGAGGACCGCACGCAGCGGCAGCTCTTGCCCGGTAAGACGCGCCTGTAGTTGCTGAATCAAACCAGGCAAGTGGACGCTATCGCGACGATCGGCCAAGTCTGCCTGGATGTGACTGACAAGGCCGGTGGCCGTATCCACCGCTAGGCTACAGAGGTAATTTAAGGCCCGCGCTTTGCCGGGCTTGACGGAAATACGGGCCCCGGGGTCGCTCAGGCTGTAGTGCGTCTTGTTGCTCAGCAGCCGCGCCTTCGCATGGTGCCCGCCTAAACTACCGTCCATTCGCTTGCGGTTGGCTTGGCGCATGGCAACCCGCCGCAACTGGTGGGTAGGCGTGGGGGTAACGCGGCTGGAATAGGCTCGTCCGCTGTTTCGCGGACTACTGCTGGTGTAGGCGGGGGCTGCTTGGTACGTAGGCTCTCCGACGAAGCATTTGCTTTGACGGGGGCCGAATCGATGGCTTGCGTTTCGCCGGCCACCAAGCTCGCGGCCACGCATTGAGCAAAGACGTGGTCAAATAAGTGCTCAAAAAAGGTGGTGGGGTAGAGCTAGCGCGTGCGGCTAATGGTCGAATGCCACGGCAACTCCTCGTCCACTTCGTAGCCCAGGAAGTACAGAATGTCGAGCCGCAAGGCGCAGTGTTCGACCAAGCGGCGGTCGCTGACTAGGTTTTCCAGGCGGCCAACGAGCACCAGCTTGAAGAACACGACGGGGTCAAGCGAGGGCTGGCCCGTGTGGCTGTAGAGGGCCTGGGTCTGCGCATAGAGAAAATCCCAGTCGAGCAACTCCGCCAGCCGGCGGTAGAGATTATGGCGCGGCACCCGCTCGGACAACCGAAAGCGCGTGACGACTTTATCGGTGAACTGCTTGTGGCCCTGCATAGCCCTAAGATACCGCTGGCCAGCCACCCACTTCTGCAACAGCCACGGTCCCTTTTTAGCAGCTCATCCCGGTACTCCTGGCGGGCCTTGTAGCGGGGTCTGCTGCCAAAGCGACAGCCCAAAATTCGAGGCAAATGCTGAATAATCCAGGTCCCAGCGCCACGAACGGTCAGCGCTCCAACAAGATTTCCGACCCTAAAATCACCAGGTCTACCCGGCCTTTCAGCGTCTGGTCGAGGAAAGGCGTGTTCTGGGATTTAGATTTCATGAACTCCCGCGTGAAGGTCGTTTCCGCTGCGGTATCGAATAAGAGGCATTCGGCTGGTTGGCCGACTTCGATGGCGGCTACCGGCAGGTCCATCAGGCGGCGGGGCTCCGCCGAATAGCGCTTCACCACCACGTCCCACCCGAGTTTTCCGGGCTCGACGAAGTGGTGGTAGAGCGACACCAGGGCCGTATCCAAGCCAGTGATGCCATTGGGCGCGCTGATGAAATCCTGGGCTTTTTCGAACGGCGTGTGCGGCGCATGGTCCGTGGCAATGAGGTCGAATACGCCTTCGATGAGCCCTTCGAGCAGGGCATCACAATCGGCCTGCGTCCGCAGCGGCGGGTTCATCTTATAGTTCGTGTCGTAGTCGCCGATGTGCTCGTCGGTGAACATCAGATGGTGCGGGGCCACTTCTGCCGTGACCTTTACATCGCCGCGGGATTTCCACCAGCGGATGGTTTCCATGCCGAGCTTGCTGGAAACGTGTTGGATGTGCACGTGCGCGCCCGCCGCCCGGGCCAGGCGGATGTCGCGGTCGATGATGATTTCCTCCGCGCAAGCCGGCGAGCCCTTGATGCCGAGCCGATAACTCATCACCCCTTCGTTCAGGGCGCGCGGCCCGGCCAGCTCCGGCACTTCGCAGTGGCTGGCGAAAAACATCCCAAACTCGGTGGCGTACTGCATCGCCCGTAGCAGCACCGCTGGGTCGTTGGTGGTATCCCCGTCGTCGGTGAGCATTTTCACCCCGAGCGCACGCATGCCCTCGATTTCCGCCAGTTCCTTGCCTTCGCGGTTCTTGGTGACGCAGCCGGAGGTGTACACCGGAATGCGGGACCGATGCTTGGCATTTTCCAGCACGGTGGCTATCGCGGTTGCCGAGTCGAGGGCCGGGCGGGTATTTGGCATCATGACCACGCCGGTAATGCCGCCATTGATGGCCGCTTCGCTCCCCGTGGTGATGGTTTCCTTATTCTCAAACCCTGGGGCGCGGAAATGGACGTGGGCATCAAACATGGCCGGCATAAGAATGCGACCACGCGCGTCGATGACCCGGGCGCCCTCGGGAATGGCTAGGCTTTTGCCGATGTGCTGAATTTTTCTTTCGACAATCAGGACATCGCCTTCGACAAGCACGGGTGAATTTTCGGAGGCAATGCGGGCGTTTTGAAGGAGGAGCATGGAGTGATGAGTGCGGTAAACCGGCAAGGGATGTGGGGATATTCTGGCTGTTGGAGATGAAAATACACGGGC
>JBPBPH010000072.1:0-8222 GCA_050954355.1 Janthinobacterium lividum | reverse complement strand
ACGCCAGATGAGCATGACGTTCTTCGTGGGCAGACGTCTAAAGCAGCTGCTCCTGCAAAAATACCGCCGCTATCGCTTACGGCCCTAGGCGCACGTAGATGCCCTCGAGGTAAAAAATATTATGCGGCTGGGGGTCTTCGTCCTCCTCGGCGTCGGCGGAGTAGGTGACGGAGAGCTTGAGGGCCACGCCGGGCAAGGCCACGGGCGGACGCTCCTCGGTAGTGTATTCGAGCAGGCAGGGCCAGTTTTCGGTGGTGGCCAGGGCGTCGGCTACCTCTTCGGCCAGGGCCTCGGCGCGCTCGGCGGCCACGCGCAGCAGGGTATCGAGGTCGTGGAAGGGCAGCGCTAGGTGAAAGAAGTGGGCATCGTCGCCGCGGAAAGTGGTGGCCCACACGGTCACGTCATCGGTATTGTCGAAGACAATGGCCGTAAGGTGGACTTGTTCCACAAAAAAATCGTCGGTATCAACCAGGTCGTCGCTGAGTAGCTTCATGGGCAGCGGCAAGGTAGAAACCAAGTGGCAAACACGGCCGCCCAGAGCTTAATGGAGCGCCGAGGCCCTAGGGCTTGCTAGTAGCGGTATCGGCCGGGACTGTGGGCGCGGGCTGCGCGGCCGGCTTAGTAGCGGCGGCCTTGGGCGCAGCCGATACTGCGGGTGTTACTGACGCCGCCGACTTAGCCACCGCCGGGGCTGAAGCAGCCGCAGTAGTCGAGTCGGTAGTAGTGGCGCTGGGTGGGGTAGTTAGCGGGGCGGCGGCCGGCGCTACCCGCACGGTTTCGGGTGCGGCGGCGGGCGGCAGGGTTAGCTGCTCGGCCTGCGGGCCCACTTCGGGGGCGCGGGCGGTGGTATCGGCGGCGGTTTGGCTGGTGCTGGTCAGGTGCTCGTCGGGCGCGGTGGGACGGCCCAGGGCCAAATAAGCCACTACCCCCAGAAACAACAGCAGCCCGCCGATGGCAAACACCAAGTTAAGCGGATTGCGGCGCTCGGCAACTTCGGCTGGTTCTTCTTCCGCCTCGACCCCTAGGGGCAGTAGCGGGGCGGGAGCAGCCAGCCAGTCGGGCGCGGGCGCGACCAGCGGCGTAGCTTCGGGGGTAAGGGCGGCGGGCGTGTCGAGGTAGGGCGAGGGCAGAGCAGTGGGCGCTTTGGAGGCTACGGCCGGGGCTTCGGGCGCCGCGGGCAGCGGCCCAGCAGCGGCGCCAAAAAGCAGCCGCTGCTTCAGGGTTTCAAACTCCTGCGGAGTAATAGTGCCGGCATCGAGCAACTCCTTAAGTTGGCGCAGCGTGGCTAGCGGCGAGTTGGCGGCGGAATCGGGCAACGGGTTCATGGGCAAGCGGGGGTTACTTGGGGGGTACCACGCCCGCCAGGCGCTCGCGGCGCTTTTCGAGCTGCTGCTGAGCAGTTTCGCGGCTCTGGCCGTTGGTGACGAGCGCGGCGCTGTCTTGGTGCATTTGGGCGGCGTTGGCCTTGTTTTGGCGCAGCAGCTCCTCGATGCGCTTCAGGTTGGCGGCGGTGTTGCTCTGGGCCGTTTGGATGCTTTTATCGAGCTTGGTTTTTTCCTTGTCCACGGCCGTTACGGCGGCTTCGGCGGCTTGCACCTGCTTGCGGAAGGCATTGACGCGGGCGGCGGGCGCGTACTTTTCCATGATGCTGGTGAGGCGCTTAAACTCGACGCTGGTAAGGTCGGGGCTAAAGAAAGTCTTATCGCCGAAGCCCCCAAACAGCGCCACCTCGGTGGTTGAATCGGCCAGGGTGGTGAAGGCAGCATACAAATCGACGGGCCGGCTCGAAATAAACGTGCCCGCCTGCTGCTTGGCTTGCAGCGTGTTACTGGTATTGCCGTTGTCCTTGCCCATGAGCTTGCCCACGTTCACCAGCGAGGCCAGGCCGCCGCGAAACGACACGCGGTATTGGTCTTTCATAAAGTCCTGAAAGAACTCGCGGGTTTGGCTCAGGTTACCATCCACCACCGTGTTCACGCTGTATTGGGTGCGGCCGGCGTAGGGCAGCTGGCCCTCGCGCACGGTGTAGAGCTGAGCCTGGGCCGGCCGCAGCCCCCCTAGGGCCAGCAGCACCAGCAGGCAAAAATCACGCATATTGCGAAGCAAGTTCATAGGCAGTAATGAGTTAGCGAGCATCCTGGCGAGCTAGGGCGGCGCGCAAGTCGTCGTGCATGGGGCGGAAGCGCGCGATGGCGGTGGCCAAAAACTCGTCATCCAGAATTTGGCGAATCTCTACGTCGGGCGGCACCAGGCCGCTCATTTCCAGCTCGGGCACCTTATATGTCTGCTCCAGCGGGCCCTGCTCCAGCTTGAGCAGGTACTTGCCATTCCAGGCAAAAAGCGTAATTCGAACCTGCGGGTGCGGAATATCGGCAACGTGGCGCATGAAGCAGCGAATGAGAAATGGGGCGAAGATAGCCGCCAGCACAGGTAGCTGGTAATTGCTGGCCCCCAGAGCTAGCTCGGCCTTAACCCCGCGCCACGCGGTGCGTAGCACAATTACCGTGCCTCGCGGCGGCGGCCAACCTTTCTCACCCTTTAACCCATTATCACTATGCCCCAGGGAGATAAGTCGAAATATACCGACAAGCAGCAGCGCCAAGCCGAGCACATTGAGGAAAGCTACGAGCAAAAAGGCGTGCCCGCTGACGAGGGCGAGGCCCGCGCCTGGGCCACCGTGAACAAGCAAGAAGGCGGCGGCAAGAAGCCCGGCGGCGCGGGCCGCAAAAAGCCGGCCTAGGGCCTGGCGGCTTGGCTAAGCCCAGCTGAGCATGACCGCCTACTTTAGGTTGTGGCCCTTTTTACGCTACACCGCGGCGGCGCCTGCTAACTGCGCCTGGGTTTGAGCTTTAGCGTTGGGGTTGAGCAGGTGCAGCGCCACCAGCAGCCCCATCAGCAGCAGCCCGGCCCCGAAGCCGATGACCGGGGCGGTGGTGATTTCCAGCAGCCAGCCGTTGAGGTAGCTGGCCGTGACGGTGCACAGGTTGACGAGGGCCATGTAGGTGGTAAACTGCGAGCCTTCGATTTTGGGGCGGCAGTAGGCCATGAGCAGCGGCATGGCCGAGATGCTGAGCAGCGGGTCGGCTAGGTTCATCATGACCAGGCCCGCGAGCCCCACCGGCCGGTGCACCCACTGCGTGGCCAGGCTACTGAACAGCAGCAGGAAGCTAGCCATAAACACCAGGGCCCAGTATTGCAGCCGCCCCGCGCCCAGGCGGTCAGCCAGCACACCCCCGCTCATGAGCACCGCAAAGGAGAGCACGCTGCCCCAGGTGCCTTGCAGGATGGACACGTCCGCATCGGGCCAGTGCAGGTTGTGAATAAGGTAAAAGTTGTAAGAGTTGCCGAACAGCGAAGCGGCCAGGTAGGCCAGCGCAATAATTGCGAAGGCGCGCAGGCTATGCTTCTCCACCATGCTGTGCCACAGCTCTTTAAATAACCATCTTAGCTCGGGATTGTCCTCCTGCGTGGTGGCGGGGCCCGCAGCCTGGGCCCGGCGCCCGAAGTGCGGCAGCAACTGGTCGGTGCGGTCCAGCTTGATGAAGAACGTGAGCACCGTAAACGTCAGCAGCGTTAGGGTTTGGGCCAGGGCCGCGCGGGCAAAGCCGCCGTGGTGCAGCAGGTAGGCCAGGAGCGCGCCGCCCACGGTCCAGCCAAAGAGCGAGCCCGCCCGCATAAAGGCATTGACCCGCCCGCGCTCGGCCACCGGCACCACCGAAATAGCAATGGCATCGACGCTGGCATCCTGGATGCTGGCGAACACACTGTGCACAAAAAACACCCCGGCCAGCAGCCCCAGCTGCGCCACCGGGTTGCGCACCAGCAGCAGCGAGAGCGAAGCCGCTGCCGCCACCACCTGCGTGAGCACCACCCACTGCTTGCGATGCCCAATGATGCTGTACTGATACTTATCGATGAGCGGCCCCCACACGAACTGGAACGTCCAGGGAATGCCCACGATAGCGGCGAACGTGCCCACCGCTTTAGCCGTGAGACCCGCTCCAATCAAGTAGTTGAACATGGCCAGCAGGGCAAAGCCGGAGGGAATGCCCTGCATCACGTACAGGTAGAAGAAGGTGAAATAGCGCAGCCGGGCGCTGTCGCGAAGTACTAAATGAGCCAAAGCGGGGGTGGGTAAAAAAGAGGGGTGGCTAGGTTGGCGGGGCGGCGCCTTGGCAACCTAGCCACCCCTAGGGGCAACCGGACCGCTCGGGCATCCAGGCCTCACCATACCAGCCAACTATATACGCTTACCCTCCAGAAAGTGCCGCCGGGCTTAGGTTAAAAACTAAACTACTGCACCTTGTTACTTATTTATTAGCAAGGTATTAGCTAGCAATTTTGCACATCAAGAAATACCTAATTTTTGTAGCTAATGGCCCTAGGTTCGCTACCATAGACGGGCGGGCATTCCACACTAAAAAGCGCCTGCATGGGCGGCGCAGAAGCTAATTAGCTTGGTGGGTTGATGCGAGAAACACAGAAACAATTTCTCTTCATTGCAGCGTAATAATCTGATTTATAATAAGTCGCGTTTTTAAAAGTATGTCGTCTTTTAAATTCATATGCACAACCGAGGCCACATTCAGGGCCCTAGGGCTAATTGATTCAACTTCTCTACACGCTTACCTTGTATCTTGAATACGAATCTTCTTTTTATAAAGTATTAACTACTTTATGTCCTGACGTACCACATGCCGTTTCTGGTGCAGTATGCCCTAGGATGGCGAAGCAATCAAAGCCAATAGCGCTCACGGTAGCGACGTAAGTACTTGCTTAGTTAGCTAGTGCGTTGCCTATCCCGATTACATAGAACCAAGGCAACCCCTCGTTTTTCCGCACTTCCATGCAAACTTCCTTACTTTTCGCAAAATGCAGTAAGCTGGCCAGCTGGCTCTTGGTCCTGGCGCTGCTCCTACTAGGCCTGCAGCCGCAGCCGGCCCACGCCACCCACATCCGGGCCGGCGATATCCAGTCGAAAGTTGATACGGTAACGGGTAACCCGAACCACATCTATTTTAAGCTAACGCTGTACTGCGACCCAACATCACAAGCCCAGCAACCAACATCTATCTTATTTTTTGGTGATGGCACAAGACAGGAAAGTCCTAAAGCTAGTAATGTGCCTGTGAGTCCAGACACTAATATATATACCTATTATTTTGACCATATATATCCAGGGCCAGCTCCTAAATACACCGTTAGCTTCGTAGGCGAGAATCGGGTGGGGGATGTGGTCAACATGTCAAATTCCATTGGGCAAACCTTCTATATCAGTTCTGATATAGCCATCGACCCTACCCTAGGGCGTAACCACTCGCCGGTGCTGCGGGCGCCGGCCATCGACAAGGCGGGCCTAGGGCAGGTGTTTTTGCATAACCCTGCCGCTTACGACGCCGACGGAGACTCCCTGTCTTATAAGGCACTTTATAGCCAGCAGGTACTAGGCGGCATCCCATCGCCCCCGAATAATACGCCAAACCCCACGCGGTGCACCGGCTTCCTCTTTCCGGCCGACCCCAACCTAGTACCCGGTGCTACGCAGGTAACGTATCCGGGCATTCCAACCCCTAGGCCCGGGGTGCTGGCCACCTACACGCAGGACGTATACACCGGGCAGATTACTTGGAATGCGCCGGCTAGAATCGGCTACTACAACGTAGCCATGACGGTGGAGGAGTGGCGACGCTCGCCCGGCGGCTTCAAGCGCCTGATTGGTACGGTTATTCGCGACATGCAGATTCAGGTACTGGCTACCCAGAACCTGCCGCCGCAGCTCACGGTGCCGGCCGACATCTGCGTGCAGGCGGGCCAGACGGCCACGCTCGCCATCTCGGCCATTGATGGGCAGTCGGGCAATGCCACGCCCTCGGCGGTGACGCTCTTTGCCTACAGCGGCACGATTCCGCCCGCCACGTTCGCGCAAACCCGCACGGGAACCTCCGTGGCCGGCACCTATACCTGGAAGACGGACTGCAGCAACGTGGCCAAGGAGCCGTACCTGGTCGTGTTTAAGGCGCAGGATAACCCCGGCACCGGCACCCCGACGCTGATTGACGAGCGGCCGGTGCGCGTGACCGTGGTGGGGCCGCCGCCCCAAAACCTGCAAGCGGTGGCCAGCGGCACGACGGGCGTGCTGTCCTGGGACCCCTACACGTGCACCAACGCTAGTAACTTGCTCATCTTCCGGCGCGAGGGCTGCGTCGACTACACCCCCGGCCCGTGCGACGTGGGCCTGCCCGCCTCGGCGGGCTACACCCAGATTGGGAGCGTGGCCGCGACGGCTACCACCTACGCCGATAATAATAACGGGGCGGGCCTGAATCGGGGCACGCAGTACTCGTACCGCATCTACGCCGTGTTTCCGCTACCGGCGGGCGGCACCAGCCTTGTCTCGAACCAGGCCTGCCTGCAGCTCTCGGGCCGCTCGGCGCTGCTCACCAACGTGGACGTGAACACGACGGACCCCAGCAATGGGCAGATTACGGTGAAGTGGACCCGGCCGCGCAACGACGATGGCACGACCACCTTCCCGGCGCCCTACGGCTACCGCCTGAGCCGGGCCACCGGCGCGGGCGCGTTTGCCCAGCTAGCCGACGTGCGGGGCAGCCTGGCCGACACCACCTACGTGGATACCAAGCTGAACACGGACGCCAACCAGTACCGCTACCAGCTGGTGTTTTACCGCACCAACACCGTCAACGGCACGGCCAGCGAGGTAGCCGACCCGGCCGTGGTAGCCAGCAGCGTGCGCACCACTTTGGTGCCCAACGGCAACGCCATCGCCATCACCGTCACCTTCGCCTACCAGGTGCCCTGGGACAACAGCAAACTGCCGGCGCGCATCTTCCGGCGCACGGGCACCACGGGCACGTATGCCCCCATTGCGACCGTAACGCCGGGCGCCGCCACCGGCACCTACCTCGACGCCGACCCCAGCCTGCAGCGCAACCTCACCTACTGCTACTACGTGCAGACGGCGGGCCAGTACGCCACGCCCACCAACTCGGCGGGCGCCCCCATCTTCACTAACCTGCTCAATAATAGCCAGGAAGTGTGCGCCACCCTGCGCCCCACGCCCTGCACGCCGGTGCTGAGTTTGCGCGTCCTCAACTGCGACAGCCTCTCGGCCCTGCCCCGCTACCCGGCCGACAACCAGACCTACCAGAACAGCCTGAGCTGGACGGTGGGTAACACGCCCAGCGGCTGCCAGGCCAACGCCGCGTACTACCGCGTGTTTCGGGCCACCACGGCAGGCGGGCCCTTCGCCCTGCTCGACTCGACCACCCAGCTCAACTACCTCAACCGCCTGCTGAGCCAGCAGAACTACTGCTACCAGGTGCAGGCCGTGACGGCCACCGGCGAGCGCAGCGCCCTGAGCAACGTGGTGTGCCAGAGCGAGTGCGTGTTCTTTTTGCTGCCCAACATCTTCACCCCCAACGGCGACCAGCTCAACGCCACCTTCCGGCCCAAGACGACCTCGCCGGTGCAGCACACGCACGTGCAGATTTTCAACCGCTGGGGCCGCAAGGTATACGAGAGCGACCAGAACCCCTACATCGAGTGGCAGGGCGACGGCACCAGCGGCGAGAGCACCGGCAACGGGCCCCTGGCCGACGGCATCTACTACTACCTGGCCGAGGTGCAGTTTGCTGACTCCAACAGCACCAAGCGCGTGTATAAGGGCTGGGTCGAGATTATTCGCTAGGGCCCTACTGCACTGTTAAGCCTGCACTCTTCAGCTCACCGACAGCGGAGCCTCGTTACTACTGGCTAGTGGCGCAGCCTACGCCGCCAGCTACGCAGTCACCCTATAGCCAAGCAGTTGGTGAGCGGCGGCTAGTATTGTCCGTGCTTGCTGATAATTGTAGCCTGAAATTTCGTCCACTACCTAGCAGCCCTAGGGGCGCGATAGGCCTGGTACTCATTATACTTATTCCTTACTTAACAAACGATAAAATTTGGTCGTCATGCTTATCTGGCGTCCGCTTGTCGAAGCATTACAAACGTTTTTATTTCTTCTATTCGGAAACAAGTCTATTACTTACTTTTTACCCAGCTTCGTGCACCATACAAAAGCCCCACCCGGTTGCGGGTGAGGCTTAATGACTTAACTATTAACCGAGGGGCTTAGGAAGCAGAACCAGAATTTAGGGGGTGTTGACGAAGTTCTTTAAGCAGGACTTTGTAAAGGTCTTGGTAGCGATGATTGAAGCGAAATT
>JBPBPH010000068.1:0-9575 GCA_050954355.1 Janthinobacterium lividum | reverse complement strand
CTGGCCACGCGCTACGATAAAACGGCCAGTAGCTTCTTGGGAATGGTGCATTTCGTCTCAGCCCTATTGTGGCTTCGCTAATTGTCCGTGCAACCTAGAACTAAAGTAGCCTTTCAACCCGATAACTAACAATTATGATACCTAAAGTCCGCGTCGCTATTGCCTGAGCACTGAGCTGGGTTGGGAGCCGCATACTATAAGGGGTCGCACAATAGTAAAAACGAAAAACAACGGTAGCGCGTGCCTACCAGCAGGAGGAGCGCCTACCTGAACGCGCTTGTTACGCGCTGTTCACCCAGTCCTGGCACTCAGAAATAACTTGCCCCATCCCCGAAACGTGTTGACGGGTCCAGCAAATCTTTTATGCAGGACGAAGCTCCGCCTACACGGGCAGCTGGTCCCAAAAAACGACTTGCCCCTGCTGCTGGCGCACGAACTTCACCCCGCCATCCTGCGAAACAACCATTATCAGGCACCCGGCCTCGGCCTGGCAGAGGCGGTAGGCGGCCCGGTGGCGGGTGCCCCCGCTGTCGGCGGCTTCGGCCTGCAACTGGGTGGCCTCGGGGTCGAGGGCGCGGTATACGTAGGGGGTAGGCAGGGCAGGGGCATGGATTTCGACGCCGAAGCCCAGGATTTCGAACCGCTTGTTGAGCACCAGCGCGCCGTCCACGGTCATCAGGTCGGCCAGCAGGTCGGCAAAGTGCTCCAGCTCCGTGTGCAGGCTTTGCAGCAGCCCATCGGCCGCCACACGGTACGCGGCCCAACTGTCGAGGCCCAATTGCCGGCTGCGCTCGACCAGGCGCGTCAGCAAGGACAGGTAGCGCGTGCCCAACTCATTGGCTTGTACGCCGTACTTGGGCCGCAGCAGACGGTCAGGGCCCACCAAGGCGGCGGCCTGGGCACTGGGCACCAGCACGAGCATGCCCCCGTGCCCGGCCTTGCGCGCCTGCGCCAGGGTACGGCGGGTGGTGTGCCGGGCCAGCTGCCGGGCCAGCTCCAAGCCGGTGCGGGCCGCCGCGGTGGTGGCCTCGTTATATAAGGGCGCGGCCTCGTTGAAGTGCCCGCGTATCCAGGCCAGGGGGAAGGTGGGTTGGTTTAGGTTCACTACCTGACCCTGCTGCAACACCAGCACCCGCTCGGCCCCGCAGAAGAAGGCCAGGTTGCCCGGCCCGTACACGTGCACGAACAAGGCGGGGGGTAAATATGCTGGGTTGGCGGGTTCCTGGGCGTAGTCCCAGGGCCGGACGGTGAGCACCATGCCCCAGATGACCAGCACCCCGGCGGGGCTGCTGCCCACCGCCAGCAGGTGGCCCGGGCGCTGCACGGTGGGGCTCAGGCGGCGCAGCTCCTGCTCGTGGTAGGGCCGCGGCTGGGTGAAGCGCAGCAGCTGGTAATTGGCGGATTGGGGGGCTGCGTCCCGCACGTACTGTTCGGGCGCGAAGACCAGGTGGCCCCGCACGGGCCGGCCTTCCTCTTGTAACAAGCTCGCCTGGTAGGCGACGTCGAGCAGTTGCGTGAGCAGCTCGAGCGCCGGCAAGGCCTGGCCGTGCGCCGGCCACTGCTGGCGCAGCGCGGCCGCCACATCAGGCGGATAGTGGTAGGAAGCCATGCGGACCGGGGCGGGTTACTTCTTGATGCGGCTCAGGTGCACTGAGCTGATGCCCAGGTACGAAGCAATGTAGTGCTGCGGTACTCGCTGCACCACCCGCGGATTCGAGGCCAGCAGGTGCTGGTAGCGCTCCTTGGGCGTGTCGCGGATAAAGGACAGGCAATGCTCCACGTAGTGCCGGGTGCGGTCGAAGAGCAGGCCGGCGAGCTGCTCGCGCAGCGGAGCCGACTCGCCCAGCTCGCGCAGCAGATGGTAGACGTCTTCCTGCGCCAGGCTCCACAGCACGCACGGCTCGATGGTTTCGATGGAAAACAGGCTGGGTGTGTGCTGCCGAAAGCTTTCGAAGGACGACACGCTCTGCTGCTCAAAGAAAAACTGAAAGGTAAGGTCCTTCCCCTGGCTGGTGAACCAGACCCGTACGCAGCCCTGCTCAATGAAATAAGCGCGTTTGGCGATTTCATTTTCCCGCAGCAGCAGCGTGCGCGCGGGCACCTCCAGGCGGGTGAAGCGCGCCGCATAGGCCTGCCATTGCGCGGTAGGAAGGGCAAGTTGGGTACGCAGCCACTCCAGCATAGGGCGTCGGGTCGGGAGGCGGTAACGGGTTACCCGACCTTTACTAGCCGGGGCTAGCGCAGGTCGGGCGTGCGAAGCAGGGAAAGCGGCTGCCATCCCTTTGCGCTCACAAAGCTACCATCCCTTTGCTGCCCGCCTACGGGCGGCCCCGGCTACCTACTAGGAAAGATTCAACCGGCCCGCCAACGCTGCGCGGGGCTGGCCTGGGCTGGCTGCTCCGGCGACTGGCCGACGGTGGTAGAGCGTGTAGGAGCTAGCGAGCACCCCCAGCAGGATGACTACCCCCGTAATGGAGCCCAGCGGCTCGCCCGCGGCCAGGTGGGCCACGGCCGCGGATACGAGCAGAATGGTAAAGCCGGCGTAGGCCCATTCTTTGAAGCGCGCAGGCACGGGCGCTACCAAGGCGGCTACCCCCAGGAATTTGGCTAGGGCCAGCTCGACGCGGAAGTAGTCGGGGAAGCCCAGGCGGTGGCATTCCACCCGCACGGCTTCCTGGGTGAGGTACGCCCACCCCGACTTGGCCATAAACAGGGCGAACAAGCCCGTGGCTACCCAGTAGGCTACGGTGGTCTGCTTTTTGGTTAAGAACATGAATATGGTAGTCAGAAAGTTATGTTTTAGACCAGTACCACCAACCGTTTGCCCGCGGGCACGTCCAGGTCCCACACGTGCCCGATATCATGCAAGCGCACCGTCACCGTTTCGACCAGCAGGCGTCCCTCCGCAGCCCATTGCAGCGCCTCGGGCAGGATAGTGGTGAAAAGCTGGCCGACCTGTTCGCGCGACCAGCTGCCCAGCCCCGAGCCGGAGAGCTGCAAATCGACGCTGCGTAGCGTAGCCCCGGAGAGTGTCACTGAGTCGCCGGCCACCGTGCCGACCGAGACGAAGCGCACCCGGTGGGTGAAGGTGCCGGTGCCGCGTAGGGCCCGCAGCAGCAGCTCGGCTGAGTGCCCCCACACGTAGTCGATAATCACGTCGAGGGGCGTGGCCGCGTGCAGTGTCCGCAGCTGGTCGACTAAGGTCTCATCAGGTTGTTGCAACGAAATGACCTCGTCGACCCCCAGGGACTTCAGGGCTTGCAGCGACGCGGGGTTGCGGCCCGTGGCGATGACCCGTCTGGCGCCGTAAAGCTTGGCCAGCTGCACCGCCACGCGGCCCGTGACGCCGGTGGCTCCATTAATGAGCACAGTGTCGCCGGGCTGCAGGCCGGCCCGGAAGCGCAGGGCCATAGCCGCCCCAATGACGGCGTTGGGCAGGGCGGCGGCCGTGGCATCGTCGAGGCCGGCGGGCAGCTGCACCAAGCGGCGCCGGTCGATGCGGGCGCGCTCGGCCAGCGTGCCGCTGCTGCCCAGCGCGTACACGCGGGTGCCGTCGGGCAGCGTGCCCACGGCGTCGCCCCCGATAATGCGGGCTGGCGGCTGCGCGTCGGCCGTGGTGGTGGAATAGTGCGTGCCTTTGGCTTGGCTGCGGTCCAGGTTTTTGAGGGCGGCGGCCGTGACGGTGAGCAGTAGCTCGTCGGCGTCTTGCACGAGGGGTTCGGCTACGTCGGCGTACTGCGGCAAGTCTCCGGGCGAATACAGAATGGCGGCTTTCATGACCAGTAATTTTGGGCGGTGGTTGACGGGACAAAATTGGGCCGGGGTCCGAGCGGTGGACGATAACATTTGTTACTAAATGCCCGCCGCTCTTGCCAACAGTAGAAAGCTAGGGTAACGACCGCTTTAACTAATACTCGCGCGTTGTCACATCTATTAGGGAATCGCCCGTTGTAGAGTAGGTTGGTTGGAAAAGCCTTGAGATGGCAAATCGCCAGCGTGACTCACCTGAAGATAAAGTTGCTTTAAATAGGTATAAGTAGCTGAAATACAGAAATAAATTATGTTGCACTTAGCCATTCGTGTAACGTTTGTGGAGCTACGTTTAACAACTGACTTGAGGTGGTCCGATTACGCTGGACAGTTTAGGGCATTAAGTTGAAGAAGCTGTTGGTGAGTGTGATAAGGAGTCTGGTAGTCGATGCTGGAGTGCAGGCGCTCGTAATTATAATAATCAAAATACTCGGCGACGCTGGCCTGGGCGTCAGCTAAGTCCGCAAAAACGGGCCGCTCGCGGTCTTCGAGGACCTCCGTTTTGAGGCGCGACCACAGGCTCTCCGCCTGCGCATTGTCATAGCAGTCGCCGCGGCGGCTCTGCGAGCGCAGGGCCTGGTGGTCGTGGAGTAGTTTGCGGTAGGCGTTGCCGCAGTATTGCCCGCCGCGGTCCGAGTGCACGAGCAGGTCCGGCGTGGGCGGCTGGGCCCAGAATGCGCGCTGCAAGGCGGTGGTAATCAGTTCTTCGGGCATCGTGGCCATGACGTGCCAGCCCACCACCTGCTTGCTAGCCATATCCTGAAAAGCGCACAGGTAAGCCCAATCGCCATTGGCCAGCGGCAGATAGGTGATATCACTGACCCAGACCCGATTAGCTTGAGTGGGCTTGGGCTGGTTGAGCAGCCGGTTGGGCGCGCAGCGTAGCCCGTGGGTCGAGTCCGTGGTGCGCGGCGTGAAAGCCTTGGGTTGGAGCGCGTGCAAGCCCCGCCGGCGCATCGCGGTGCGGAGCCGCTGCCGACCGACGCGGTAGCCCTTGCGGCGCAGTTCGACGCGCAGCCGACGCGTCCCATAGCAGCGTTTATGCACCCCAAACACCTTGACCAACGCCGTTTCCCAAGCTGGCTCTATCTGATTTACTACTTGTTGCTGAACCTGTTGCCAAGCGTAATAGCCGCTGGCCCGCACCTGTACCAACTGGCAGAGCAGGCGCACGGGGTAATGGTCTCGCTGCGCCGCAATAAAACGATAACGGCTCATGGGGTCTCGGTCTGCGAGAAGATGGCGATGGCTTTTTTTAAAATTTCTAGCTCTTGGGCCTGCCGCCGGTTAGCAGCGCGCAGCTGCCGCAACTCGGCCGCCGTAGCTGGGTCAAGTTCTGCGCCACGGGCGGCCGCTACCGGCGTAAGCGCTTCTTTTTGCCACTTATAGATTCGTTTGGGGTCGATATTCAAGGCGCGCGCCGCGGCCTGGGTCGAGCGGCTCTCGCTAGCTAAGCGTAGGGCCTCGGCCCGGAAGGCGGCATCATAGCGCCGGCGTTTGGCAGGTGGGAGACTGTCTTTCATGACGATGGAAAGATAAGACCCTATTCTGTCCAGATTTACCCGACCACCTCAGGTTAACCTGAAGCACGCAGCGAACGTACACCCGCCGTTATGCGCGCTGCTGCTACCATTTTGCTGGTCGACGACGACGAGCCTACCCGTCGCATTTTACAACGGTGGTTGGCTCACCTAGGCGTGCACGGACAAGTAGCGGAAGCCCCGAACGGCCAGCAAGCGCTGGCTTTCGTCGAAGCGCACTACCAAAGTAGCCCCCCCCCCGGCCGCTGTTAGTCCTGCTGGATTTAAACATGCCCGTCATGGATGGGCTGGAGTTTTTAGAACACCACGTCCAGTTGCCGCCAGGGGACCGACAGGCCACGACCATCATTGTCGTATCCGGTACGCCCAGCGCGGCCGAGCGGGCCCGGGCCCGCACGCTAGCGGTGGCGGTGAAGACCAAGCCCTTGGATATACAGGCCTTAGCCGCTTTGGTGCGGCAGTACCTGCCAGCGGCCTTACCTAACTAGCCGGCCAAGGGCCGGGTAAATTACGGGGACCAAACCAGTTGGGCAGCACCCTGCGCTCGCCAGGATTAGCGAGCAGCGACCCCCTACTGGCAGTTGCCTACTTGCTCATCGGGTAGTGTGCGAACCCCTAGAAGGATAGAACTGAGTAACGCGCGGGGCGTTGGGGTGGGCTGCACTCGGCCCCCTTCTTACCCTTGCTAGCCGACTCCTACGCGCAACGGCCCCCGGCTTAGCGGCCGGCGGCGGCCATCATTCTGCTCACGCCCTTGCTGCCCCCCCGCGACGTGGCGCGCCGGCAAAACCTGCCCGTCGCCGGGTACCTCCCCAAGCCCCTGACCCGGGAGAAGGTCACCGCGATCCTGCGAGACCTTTTTTCCTAGCCCTGGCCCCAGTTAGCGGGGTGCGGTGCCGCCGGCCCCGTTCTCACGGCAACGCGGCCTAAGCTAAAGTCAACTGGATATGCGAATAGTTTAATTACTGATCCCCGCATTGCGCAGTTGCGCAAAACTTTTACTGCAAGATTTACAACACGTTATCCAATAAAATGACTTAATTAAGTATTATTTAGCTAGGTCGGCGTTGCCTAAGTAATGGGTAATGTGCAATTTTGCAGCCATGGATTTTGCGCATCTTTTGGAGCCACTCGTCGCCCGCAGCTCCGTCATCTATTTCTGCTACCGGCCGGCCGACCGCCGGGTGCTGTACGTGAGCCCCGCCTACGAGCGGGTGCTGGGCGGCCGCGTGGCCGCCGTGAACGACGAGCTTCCCGCGTGGCTGGCCTGCCTGCACCCCGACGACCGGCCCTACCTGGCCCAGTGCCTGGCGCAGGCCGCCGCCGGGGGCACCGTCGAAGAGGTGCAGCTGCGCCTGGCCCGGCCCGACGGGAAAACGCGCTGGCTGCAGCTCACCGCAACGGGCTTTACCCCCGCCGGCGGGGAGGCCCACGGGCCGCTCGTCAGCGGGCAGCTGGCGGACATCACCCCGGCGCACGCCATCCTGGAAAACTCCCAGCGCTACCAGGCCAAGAAGGACTCGATGCTCGAAATCCTCTCCCACGACCTGGCCAGCCCGCTGGCGCTGGCCGAGCAAATGGCCGACTACCTCGCCGAGAAGGTCGAGGCCTTGCAAGACCCGGAACTCAACCGGCTGCTCGCGGGCATGCGCCAGGCGTGCCAGGAGGGCGTGGCGCTGGTGCACGACTTCGTGGACCAGGAGTTTCTCGACTCGGTCCACGTGGATTTGAAGCTCGTGCGGCTCGACCTGGTGGAGCGCCTGCAAATTGTCCTCGACAACTACCAGCAGCGCCAGCACGCGGCCGGGCACCACTTCTACTTTGAGGCCTCGCACCCCAGCATTTACGTGGACCTCGACGAGAACAAGTTCTTGCAGGTCGTCAACAACCTGCTGGGCAACGCCCTCAAGTTTACCCCCGACGGCGGCCACCTGCACGTGGCCGTCAGCCAACACCCCACCCACGTGCTGGTGCGGGTGGCCGATGACGGCATCGGTATTCCGGCCGCACTGCAACCAGGGCTGTTCGAGCGCTTCACCCCGGCGCGGCGGCTGGGCCTGCGGGGCGAGAAAACCACGGGCCTGGGCATGTCCATCATCCAAACCATCGTGCAGCTGCACCAGGGCCGCATCTGGGTCGAAAGCCAGGAGGGCCACGGCACGACCTTCTTCATTCAACTGCCGCTGCGCCGCCTCCCCCAGGACCCGGCCGGCGTCAGCACGTTTCAAGCGCTTGGCTTGGCGAAGCAAGCGGTGGCTTAGCGGGCAGGTCACGCGGCGCTCTTCGCCGGCGACTTAGCGCTGAGCGCACCGGTAAAGGCGTCGGTGGTCCAGTGAAGCCGTCCCTTCTGGGGAGGTGGGGCAAGGCCTCCCTGGCACGTCACCAGCAGCTAGGAGGGTGTGGCGAAACAACTAGGGCAACATAATCCGCCGCCCGCGGCCAAACGGGTTGACAGGAAGGCCTTTCGCTACCCATCGTCACAGCGAGGACTGGCCCGCTTTAGCCTCGCGTACGTCGGGGCGGCAGCTGCTGGGTCGCGCAGGCACAACCACTCCTATTAGAGCGGTTTCATAAACTATGTACGTGATAGCCACAATGGTCGAACCAATTTTGCGCATCCCGGCTTGTAATCCACGCCACGGCATCGGTCAGGGCCTTTTCCAGCGCTTGTTGGGTGCGGGCGGCCGTTGTGCGCAGGCGCGTTTTGAGCTTGCTCCAGGCCTGCTCAATGGGGGCAAAATCGGGCGAATAGGGCGGCAAGAACAGCACGCGTGCGCCGCGGGCTTCGACCAGCGCGGCCATCCCGGCGACTTTGTGCACGGGCAAATTGTCGAGCACGACCACGTCGCCGGGGGTGAGTGTCGGCCCCAACACCTGGTCGAGATAGGCCGCGAAGCTGGCCGCGTTCAAGGCCCCCTCCAAGCTCATGACGGCCTCCAGGCCGTTGACCGACAGCGCGCCAACAAGGGTAACCGGCGTGCCCACCCGCAAGGGCACGCCTTGGCCCACGCGCTGTCCGCCTTTGGCCCGGCCGTAGCGGCGGGCAAAGGCCAAGTGCAGGCCGGTTTCGTCCACAAATTTGAACCGGCGCGGGTCCTCGTCCCGGGCCACGCCCTCGACAAAGGCCCCGCGCAAGGCTACGACGCGGGGCGTGTCGCGCTCGGCGGCGTGGAAGGCTTTTTTTTGCGCCGCAAGTCGTGCTCGGCCAGCACCCGCCAGACCACGCCCAGGCAGACCTGTTGCCCACGCTCGGCCACGAGCAAGGCCTGTAACTCGGCCAGGGTGACATCCGGCTGCTGGCCCACTCGGGCTACGAGCAATGCCTGCGCGCCCGCGTCCAGGCAACGGGGCCGTCCGCCGGTAGCTGGTTTGGGGGCCAGACCTTGGCCGGCCCGCTGGCGGCGCAAGAGCTTGCTCACAAATGACAAACTTACCCCAAACCGGGCCGCGACCTGCTCGCGCGTAACACCCGCTTGCCCACAGGCACCCGCCACACGGGTCCGCAAATCTTCCGAGTAGGCCCTCATTCACAAGCATACGCGCTAAATCTGTTAAGGGTACACCGTTCATAAAACCGCTCTAAGCGAGTACTCAAAAAGGAGGTAATTGTTTCTCAACCAGTGCTCAAAAAAGCACTTGACCCGCCGTAGCGGTGCTGGCTGCAGGGCCAGTGCCAGGCGCACAAGCTGCTTAACCACCAGCCCAAACGGGTGGCGAGCATGGCCCTCGCACTTTAGCCAGGGGCATTGTGGCCCGCTAGTCGCCTTTTTATGTGCCGACTGGGAGGCACTTTCCGCTGCTTGAAAGTACGTGCTGCATTGGCTGGCTGAGTTCTGCAACAGACACGAGGGTTTTAATGAACAAACAAAAAGAATTGTTGCTTGTGTCAGCAGTAGCACATTTAAGCAAACTAGCGCGCCCATTTGGCCGGACGCCTGCCTGATGGCCGCCAAGCTGACAGGCAGGTCCCAAGCAAAGCGCTTCGACTAGTAAGAACTGGTCGGTCGCAGAAGTCGTATTCACCGCGTAAGCCCTGAGTGGCGATGGGAGCGACCCCAGCCAACTAGCTCCCCACTATTTTGCGGTGGTGCGCTACCCCCCATTCAGCCAAGTTGTGAATGATGGTCTGTAATGTTCGGCCGTGCTCCGTCAGCTCATACTGCACTGTCACCGGCTGGGTAGCCAATACAGTTCGTACCAGCAGCTGGTTGATTTCCAGCTCTT
>JBPBPH010000039.1:0-9981 GCA_050954355.1 Janthinobacterium lividum | reverse complement strand
ACAGCAGAGGCTGGCAGCTGAGTATTATTTATAATATGTTGTTAATCAATTTGCTATCTGCTTAGTGTAATTCTTTGTCCAATTACTAACGCAACCCCATGTGCGCGAACATCGAGCGCTACACGCAGGAATTTGTGGGCAAAAGAATCGTGGTGTTGGTCGGCAACGAGCACAAATACCTGCTCAAAAAGCTACTCAAGGAACACCAGGTGGAAGTCAACGGCTATTACGACTAGAAGGGAGGGTTCCAGACAGAGACCGAACGAGAACGCCCTGATTAAAGCCAATAGGCGCGCACTAGCGGTTCATCAACTGGCTCCTCTCTCTAAACGCTTGGCAGCTGTCCGGCGCCAAGTGCCAGCAGAGCACGATGGCGCGGGACGAGTTTAAAAAACCCGTCTACGAATCAAGGTTTACGAAATGCGCCGAAGGGATGAGGTTCGTAAACGTCAAACCAGCACCTAGTGCCCCAGCAAAGTACCATGCCAGATACGGTAGCTAAGTAGACCTAAACCTACCACTTTTCCGAGATTTGTCCTTAAACAGACATTATGTTATTTGACTTTTCTAAGGACTATTGAGAGAGGAAGCCACTATTACCTATACTCAGAATCCTATTTAGCTCACTTGATACATTGGCCTGCAATAAATGCAGCTAGTTAACCACTGTTCTTGCTCCTAGCCTTGCGTCAGGTCCAGTAGAGCAACCTGTTTCAAGGCGACTTGACTGTCTTGTGCCGCAAAAAGCGCGCGTCAGCTACCAGTGGCCGGCCTCTGCATCGGTTTGAAATTGGAGCAGGCCTGCGGCCAGACTACAATGTTCAAGCGTTATAAGGCGGGGCAGCAGCAGGCCCTGGGTGGTGCTGCACACTTCGAGGGCGGCCGAGGCCGCCGGGGTGCCGGCCGCGCCGCTGGTGACGCCCTGGGCCTGGGCCGTGAGGGAGCAAAGCGCCGCCCGCAGGGCGGCGCACAGGGTATGGCATTTCAGCAGCAACCAGAAAGAAAACGAGCGAACCGACCCACCCGCGCCCGCTCTACTTGATGACGCGGATGATGACAGGAAGACTTTGGTCGGTTACGTACACATTGCCGGCGCCGTCGCAGGCCACGTGGGTGGGGATAGCGAATTGCGCGGTTGCGCCCGTGCCGTCGGCGTTGCCCGCCGTGGAGCCGGCCAGGGTGCTCACCACGCCCGTAGCCACCACGATTTGGCGGATACGGTTATTGCCTTGGTCGGTCACGTACAAGTTGCCGGCGCCGTCGTAGGCCACATCATAGGGCATATTGAATCGCGCGCTTGTACCCGTGCCGTCGGCGGCTCCTGAGACTGGGTCGCTGACAAGTTGGCCACCTAAGGTGCCTGTGGCTGGGCCGCCGGCTAGGGTGGTGACCACGCCCCTCCCGATTTTGCGAATACAGTGGTTATAATGTTCGGCCACATACACGTTGCCGCTCCTGTCGCAAGCCACGCCGTCGGGGGTGCGAAATTGCGCGGTTGTGACCGGGCCGTTAGTATAGCCCGCTGTGCCGGTGCCAGCCAGGGTACTCACCACGCCCGTGGCCACCACGATTTTGCGGATGTTGTTATTACCTGCATCGGCCACGTACAAGTTGCCGGCGCCATCATAAGCCAAGCCGGCGGGGTTGCTGAATTGCGCGCCGTTGCCGGCCAGGGTACTCACCACGCCCGTGGCCACCACGATTTTGCGGATGTTGTTATTACCTGCATCGGCCACGTACAAGTTGCCAGCGCCGTCGTAGGCCAAGCCGGTGAGGTTGGTGAATCGCGCGCTTGTACCCGTGCCGTCGACGTTGCCCCTAAAGCTGCCCCCGGACCCGACCGCGAAGCTGCTCTGGACATCGGGACCGGCTAGGGTGGTGATGACGCCCGTGGCCACCACGATTTTGCGGATGGCAAGTACGTCGGTCACGTACACGTTGCCAGCGCCATCACCGGCTATGCCATAGGGGTCCCAGGATGTCACGTTTATCCCGGTGCCGTCGGGCTTTTGGCTGCCGATGAGGGCCAGGGTGCTCACGCGCACGGCCGGGCTGCTTCCGGCGTTGCCGCTCGCGTTGGGCACCTGGCCGGTGCCCAAATTCACCCAGCCGGAGCCGATGTAGTAGTAGAGGCCGGGGGTGCCGTCGGTCTGAAACACGAGCAGGCCGTTGGTAGGGCTGGGGATAGCGTCGCGCTGGGCCGCCGTCATACGGGGCAGCAGCAGCCCGCCGGTGGTCGATTTTAGTTCGAGGACGGCCGAGGGCGCCGGGGCGCCGGCCGCGCCGATGGTGACACCCTGGGCCTGAGCCGCGAGGCCGCCGCTGGCAAGCAGGCTGAGCAGCAATAGGCCGCGCCGCAGAAGGGAAAGTTGTTTCATGAAAAAGGTAGGCAACGAAATGATAAGGAGAAGGTAACGGCTTGGCTAGGGGCGCTTACTCTACCACGCAGCGGGTAATGAAGCGGCCGGCGGGGCCCGTATAGCGCAGCAAGTAGACCCCGGGGACCAGGCCCGCCAGCGGCACCGGGCCCTGGGCGCGGCCGTCGAGGGCCACCGTGCCCAGCACCTGCCCCAGGACGTTGAGAATAGCCAGCGTACCCGCCTCGGCCGGGCCAGTGTAGAGGTAGCTGGCCGCCTGCCCCGTCGCCACGCGGGTAGGATACACCGCAAAGCCGGCCGCCAGGGGCGATAAGGCCACCGTGCGCACCGGCGAGTAGGTAACGTCGCCGTTTACATCGGTCTGGCGCAGGCGGTAGTAGAGCAGCGTGGCCCCGGCCGGTAGCTGGCCGTCGAGCAGCGTATAGTCGTGGCGAACCGGGCTGGTGCCGGCCCCGGCCACCGTGCCCAGGGCCGCAAACGTGCGCCCATCCAGGCTGCGCTCCACCGTGAAGCCGGCGTTGTTCAGCTCCGCGGCCGTGGCCCAGGCCAGGCGCACGGCCGCGGGGCCTTCGGCCTGGGCCGTGAAGGCTACCAGCTTCACGGGCAGCGGGTTGGCCGCGTTGCTCACCGTGAAGCGGCTGAGAGTAGTGGGGCTGGCCGTGATGCTGCGGGTGCTGGCATTGGTGGCCGGCCCCACGCTCGCCCAGGCCTGGCCGGGGTCCGACTGCTGCCACACGCTAGCCTGGCTGAAGTCGGCCAGGCCGTGGTCGTTGTCGGGCAGCCAGCTTAGGGTGAGCTGCACCGGGGTGCTGGGCTGGGTGGCCGGCACCACAGTATAGATGCGGTCAATGCCCTGTTGGCTGTTATTGCCCAGGTTCTGGCCGTAGCTCACGTCGGCGGTTTGCAGGCCGGCCGTGCGGATGATACTGACCGTGCCCAGGTTATTGGTTCCCGGGTCGAGCATGGCCCCGTGGCCAAAGTCCACGGCCGCCCCACTCACCCCGCTGCGCGTGATTTGCAGCGCCCCCAGCACGTAGCGCCCGCTGGCTTCGCCGCTCAGGCTGGCCCCGTTGGGCAAGCGCAGCGTGTACACCGGGCCGCTGGCCGCCTTGGTCGTCACGTAGCCGTTGCGCAGACTGAGCAGGTTGTTCACCGTCAGGTCGCCGGCCAGGCGCAGGGTGTTGGCCCCGGCCGTGGGCTTGTTGACTATCACCTGGTAGAGCGTGGCGCCGCCCGGCGTCAGCAGCTGGTCGGCTGTGCCGCTGAAAGTGACGATGCTCGTGCCGGGCGTGAGCGTGCCCGAGTTGGCCAGGTCGCCGCCCACTTCCAGCACCCCGCTGCTCAGGTCGAGGGTGCCGGGGTTGGTAAGGGGGCCGTCCACGCGCAGGGTGCCGGCATTCGTAAGGGTACCCGCCTGGTTTACGAGCCCCCCCGTACCCACGTAGAGCACCGCCCCCGGTGGCACCGTGATGGTGGCTCCGTAATTCGTGAGGTCCTGTGCTTGGGTGGGCAAAGCATACCCCGCGGCCCCCAGGGCCAGTAGCGTAAACAAGTGTTTCATAGTTGAGCGAGTAAGCCTCTTCTGACAGGTGCCACGGTTTCGTTGTCCACGGTGCGCACGTCGGGGCGCCCCAGGCCGAAGAGGAAGATTTCAGGGAGAGTTTCGGCCTGGCTGATGGCCCTAGCTACTGCTGGCTGCCGGTTTCAGCAGCCTCGGCCAGGGGTAGTCCGCTGCTAGGCGCGGGCTCAACCAACACTTGCGCCTGCTGTTGGAGGCAGCTAGGGTAGGGGTGGCTGGCCCCCGCGTGGGCCTCCTGGGCTCGGCAAGCACGGGGCCTGCCCAGCCGACTGCGAGCGAAACTGCTGCGGCAGTCCTTAACTAAGCCTGAATTCATAGCTGGGAGGGAACAGGGCGACGCCTCAACGGCCCTTGGCTGCCAGCCTTTTCTTAAACGGGAGGTGTCTAGGCAGCCAACGGATGGTCGGCACTGCAAAACTGCACGACCCCGCTAGCCAAGCCTGGTAAATGCTCGCCATTCTGCAGACAATATCACAGATTGGCAGCCGAGCCACCGATTTTGGCAGGCCTTCTGCAATGCTGCTGCCCGTTCCCTGGCAAGTACCCTGTTAGCTACCTCATCCGGCGCGCGGAAGGGCTGGTTCGGGCAATGGCCCCCTCACTTGCGTCCTGACTGCTCCCCCATTCAGGCCAGGTAGTCGGCGGGGTACCGGCCAAAGCGCTCGGTGTAGAGGGTCGCAAAATACCGAGCGCTGGCAAAGCCCACCGCCTCGGCTACCTGCGTCACCGAGTCAAACCCTCCAGCTTCCAACAGGCGTCGGGCTTGGTCTAGGCGCAGTTCGCGTAGCCACGCGGCTGGCGTACAGCCGGCCAGCTCGCCCAAGCGGCGATAGAGCGTGCGCTCGCTCAGGCTCAGCAGCTTGGCCAACTTGGCAGGCCCGAACTGTTCGTCAGCTAGGTGTTCGCTTGCTTGGGCCTGCCACCGGGCTAGCCGCGTATCCTCTTCAGCTTCCAACAGGCGCTGGGCCTGGTTTAGGCGCAACTCGCGCAGCCACGCGGTCGGCGTGCGGCTGGCCAGCTCGCCCAGGCGGCGGTAGAGCGTGCGCTCGCTCAGGCCCAACAGCTCGGCCAGCTCATGAGGCCCAAATTGTTCGTCGACTAGGTGTGCGGTCGCTTGGGCCTGCCAGCCGGCTAGCTGCGTATCCCCCCTTGGGCGTAGCGCTACTACGGGCGCCGGGGCAGCGGTGGACGCGGTCCGGCTAGTACAGCGGGCCGCCGGGGAGTCCGCCGCCCGCTCGGCCGGCCGGGGGCCGCCGCGCGACGAGATGAGCGGGTGTCCCGCTTCGAAGGCCCGCCCCGCCGGGCCGTTGCCGGGTTGCTGCTGCAGCCAGGCATACGCGGAAGCCAAGTCGTCGAAGGTGTACACGGCGGGGGCATCAACTTTGAGTACGAAGCCTTCGGTAGTGCGCTGCGAGGCTAACTGCGGGGGTAGTACCCACGCCAAGACCTGCAACCCGGCGGCGTGCATCTGGGCCAGCCAGTCTAGACTCCGCGCCGAGAGCTGCATCGTGGTGCGCGTGATGCCCGAATTGTCATTCAGAATGCGCGCGCAGGGAAACGCCCGCAGCGTGTCCAGCATGAGCGCACACGCGGCCCAGGACGAAACGGGGTCGTGTTTGCCTTTCCACTCCACATACTGCCACTGGTTGTCGGCGTCGTAGCTGATGGAAAGGCCAGGCGTATCGACGAGCGGGCGCAAGGGCATGGACCAAGGAGTAGGAGCTGGCAGCAGTAGCGGAAAAGAGCCGCGTCAAAAATACACCGGTGCGTTGACCTGACTGCGCCGGCGCCGAGGCAATTTGGTAGGCCAAGGTGGACCAGAAGAACAACGTCCAGTTTTTACGCCCGCAACCTTACCCTGCTGTCCGAGAACAGCGCCCGGCGAACTGCCCCTAGCACCGTCGCCCGGTCTACCCGCGTCAACTCCTCGGGAAACTGACGCAAGTAAAACGTCGTCACCCGCTCCGTGAGCACGGTCGCCCTCAACTCGTCGCTTAGTGCCTAGGTCACGTAGGTTCGCCAATGCGAAAATGAATCCTGTGGGGTAACCAAGCGAGCGGAGCCTTTTAGAGGCGGTATGGATGTTCCACAGTTGGCAAAGAGAGAGCTTGGTGTACCGCTATGCGGCCCAGAAAGGTGCGTAATTCTGCGCCCCCCTGCTTCACCCTAGCTAAAGCGGATGTCAGTCACTTTTTAACGGGCCAAGAAGTGGGTTCAGCAGGTGCTGGCGCTAAGCCGTCCTTTCTGAACTCTGACTATGTGCGCTACTAGGCGGCTACTCCACCGCAGGGAGGGCAGTTCATGCTTGCCGGAAAACAACCCCTGCACTGAGCTGGAAAAAAACGTACTTTACGGCGTAGTAGTGACGTCCAAATGCCCGATGCAAAAAAGCGACTTCTTCCGTAAAATCCAGGCCAACATTGCCGCCACGGGCTACCATGTCACGGTGGTTACCGGCGGCGCCTTGCCTCGCTACGCCTATACCATTGGCGGCAAAGACCTGGTCGGCGCCGAATTCGTTTTTGCGGGTGGAGAGGCCTATTCGCAAGCCCAGGTAGGGGAAATCCTGCAGGCCTTCATCAACTGGGCAACCCAAGCGCCCGCCTGGCAGCCAACAGCGCTTGCCGTGGGTTCATTAGGTCACTTTTCAGTCGTGCAGGCCGATGCCTCGTGGAGCAAACGCTTACTGCTTGGGGCATTTGATTATTATCAACAAGCCGCTATCCCCGTGTGGCAGATTGTGCCTGATAGCCCGCATCGGACGCTGGATATTCCAGACATGTCCTCTGTCTTTGACGTAGCCGCGCAGCCGGTGTGGCAATGGCTCGCCCGCCACTGGGACTACCCTGTTCCCGAGGAGTCGATGGCCATTACCCATCTACCCGTCCTGTTCGGCCAACCAGCGCTCGAAGTAATGCGGTGGGAGACGGAGGAGTGGGAAATATTTGCCGGCGCGGGCCCGGAGGTACCGAAAGCGGAGATGCGCATTGTCCCGTTGGGGGTACTACTGGGGCTGGATACCGCCCTTGAACGAGCGATTCACCTTCCGGTAGGCAAGGGGCTTTGGCGAGCTGAGGGAGAACGGGAATGGCACAAGTGGGCGTAAAGCCATCGCGGGAAGGAGCCAGTATCTAACACGCCAAGCGACGCAAGTCACTCACGCGCTAGAATCGAGCAGGGCTAGATGGCGCACCTTTTTGACGCATCACTTTTTGGCTTCCAGAACCCCCAATGCGAGCCGGAAACGTATTCGCTACTGAGTTTCTGAGCCACTTCCTTGGGAAAGGACTTTCTGAGCCCCTGCCGCCTTGCTCTATTCGGTCGCTAGCAATAGGCGGCGTAATGGGTTCAGTAGTCTGCCTAAACTCACAGTTAGGTGAAAGACTAGGTCTTATACCACGCAGCTGCGGCCTGGGGGAGGGTTCGACCAGCGCGGTCAAAGAGTAGGGTTAAGTTGGAGGCAAAGGGGGGGTGGATGACCTCCCACTCCCAGTGGGGTGGGATGGTCGAGAATTGCTGTCCAAGCTGGCGCAGAAACAAAGGCCAGCCTGGGAGTGATTCGGTTAGCCGTACATACGACCCGCTGCTGAAAAACAGGTCCAAGCAAATTTCATCGACGGTGAGGTAATCGAGTTTGAACCCAAATGCGCTGTGCAGGTCGGTCCACAGGTAGTGGCCGGTCCCATATGCCGGCAGGAGGCGAAAGCCACTTTCATCGTAGCAGAAGGCGCCTGTGGCAGCGGAAGCCTCACCAGTTGGCATAACGAAAGGAGCAAGCAAGTAGACGGGATACGAGACTAACGAGGTAAAAATAAAGAGACACTCTTTTTTGAAGTAGAGTACCCATTCGAAAAACCCTCTCGCAAAACGGCCCCGAAAACACGGTTTTCGGGGCCGTTGGCGTAGGGAGGATTGGCATTCGAAAAACAGTAGGTTTGCGAACACTGATCCTACCCGGCAGGCTATGCGCTTCTTTTCCTTTGCTTGGCTTTTACTAACGCTTTTATTGACGGGACTTTCCTACACGTTTTTGGGGCACAATTACGAGCAGTCTCTGCGTAACGCAGCTATAACCGGGCTGACCTGTCTGGCTCTTTATAGTATCTGCCTAGCTACTTATGTGTATTTAAGGCGCAAAAAACTACTATGACGGCCGCTATTTACGCCCGCGTCTCAACCAAAGACAAAGGCCAGACTAATGAGAACCAACTCTGCGAACTACGGGCCTTTGCGGAGCGGCTAGGCTATCGCATCTATCAGGAGTACTGCGACCAGGAGAGTGGCGGCAGCGCCGAGCGGCCTGAGTTCCAGCAGTTGTTCACTGATGCCCATCAGCGACGCTTTGACGTGGTGCTATTCTGGAGCCTCGACCGCTTCAGCCGCGAGGGGGTGACCGAAACGCTCAACCACCTGCAACGGCTCACGGCGGCCGGCGTGCAATTCAAGTCGTTCACGGAGCAGTACCTCGATAGTACGGGGCTGTTTCGCGAGGCCATCATTGGTTTTCTGGCCGCTATTGCTAAGCAGGAGCGCGTGCGCTTCTCCGAGCGCATCAAAGCTGGTCAGGCCCGCAGCAGCAAAGCACCTGGCCGCCCAGCCCTAGCCGAGGAAGTGGTGGTCAAACTGCGCCGATTAAGAGCGGAGGGACTTAGCTTTAAAAAGATTCAGGTGGCTACTGGCGTACCAGTGGCTACCATGCATAAGTATTTATCGGAAACGCCCGCTTAACTCTCCAAAGGACGCTCCCAAACTACTGTTGCTCAACCAAGGCATTACTTTTGGGTGAATAGCAAGAGAGAATTGCTATTACCCTCATTTTTCGCAGATTATTAGTTGGTTATGGCGCTTGATAAGGCGGAGTGGCATTATGGGGGGGATTTTCCAGCCGAGCTTCCTAACGAGAACGGGGCCACACACATCGGGCTGTTTCTAGCTTGGATTATTGATAATCACTTGGAAGGCGACGTTCACCACGAAGAGGAGGCTGGTGAGCAGGCCCTGGCAGCTGTGCGCCAGCGGCAGATGAGTGGGCGAGACTTTTTGCTGAGTCAATGCGATGAAAAGTTTTGGGCGGTGGACCTGAATGCGGAAGGACTCGCGTTTGCTCACCTTTACTATGCGGATGAGCAAGGGAGCTTTGGCCCTTATTTGGATGATTATGCCGACCTGCTAGCCCAGGACCTGCCAAGCCTTTATCATGTAGTGGATTCGTGGGAAAATTATGCGCGTTTAAAGCCACGACTTGATAGCCAATTTGTTTGCTGGAAACAGACAGGCGTACTGCTTAAGTAAACTAAGCTCAGATGCTTGTCACATCTTCCAAGTCTTCGTTTAAGAAATGTGACAAGGCTACCTCAACTCCTTATTTAGGTTTTAGAAGACCTCGACTATAGAATGTAAAAGGCAGTTTGCTTTCTCTAAATCACCGTTTCGCTGGCCGTGGGAACCACTTGCTAAAAATGGGAACAGCACAAGGTGCAGGGGATTTAAACAGGCCTTTCTCATACGCCTGCTGATGTAGTTGAGGCAAGTGCTTAAAACACTTGAACTCTTGTCTATTCACGCGCCTCACCGACATAAAATCATAAGTAGAAGCATAAAGGAGAATCACTTCCAGGTTTGAACATTCTTCGCTCAGGTTGACGGTGGTCCATTCCGCACCGACGGTTCTGAATATGAGCGTGCTAGTATTAGCGGGAACGTCAAGCCTGAAGTAACCGTCTATATCCGTCGTCCCGATGACGGTCGTATCCCGCGCGCAAATCTGCGCCATCGGAACCCCTTTTAAGTCGTCGCCCAGTACCCAACCGGTAAGGGTCTTGGTGGGCTGTGCACGGGCGGTCCCAAAGGAGAGAACCACTGCTAAAAGGGTTAAAAAGACGTTCATGTGGCACATCAACGGCGACAAGTAGCGTAATAGCCGAGTTTATAACGTCCTATGTTTGAGCAGAAGCTTAAACTTGGGTTTTCGTTGCGACAGGAAGGAATAAGATTCCTTATAACGGTGGGCGTCCGAGCCCGTGA
>JBPBPH010000041.1:0-13140 GCA_050954355.1 Janthinobacterium lividum | reverse complement strand
CCGTTCGACTTGCATGTATTAGGCCTGCCGCTAGCGTTCATCCTGAGCCAGGATCAAACTCTCCATTGTAAAATAAACCCTACACCCTAGCGAACCAGGGCTGATGTTGAGTGCTAATCCGACTCGTATTGACGAGCTCAATTAATGTTACGTGATTTGTTTGCTTTCGCAAACTTACCATTTGTCTTTTCCAGTCATTCAAAGAACGTTTGTTGCTTTCAATTAAAGCAACATGGCGGGCTATATAAGTGGCCCAGTTTTGTTATCTACGGTACCTTATCTTAATATGGGAGTGCAAAGGTAAACAATATTTCTTATTTTCTAAGTTTTAAGCAGAAAAATTTTAATCTTTTTTCGTCGAATCACTTATTATGTCACTTTATTTGAAGTGCGGTGCAAAAGTAAGAAACGTTTTTAACTTTTCAAACTAAATAAGAGATTTTTTATAATTCTCAACTTTAGTTTGGCAATCTATACCGCTTCGACTAAACGAAATTTAACGGCTAAACACTTGATAAACAAGACTTTTTACTAAATTCTTACAAACCCTTTATTCAGTTTGGGAGTGCAAAGGTAACATATTTTTTGGACTTTCCAAATTCTAAGTCAAAAACTTTTAAGTTTTTGACTTTTTCTTATCGCTTTCTAACAACCGTTATTTAATCGGGGTGCAAATATACGTTAAGAATTTTGATTTTGGAAAAGTTTTTGAGAAATGCTTTGCCTCTGTGCTACCCGCCTCCGTTCGATTTGGGAGTGCAAAAGTACTAAGATGTAAGTGTAATCCAATTGCACTGCAGCAAGATTTTGTGGTGCCATACGTTGTTCGACCAGCTTACTGTTGTAAATCAGCAACTTAAATAGCTTAAAATAAATTGATTCATTGCGACTACTTATCTGGCTGGAAGAAAAGCGTGAGATTCGGAAGGTAGCTTCGTGGGCGTTGGGCCTCATAACGGTAGAAAAGCTGGCCCAACTGAGCTAGAAAAGGTAAGCCAATGGTATCGTAATCGTAAGCAGCATCGTTGATAATGCCGTCGCGATTAACATAGAGTACGGCGCTGAGCAGGAATTCAGACTGGTGCAGAGAGTCGGCAAAATAGGCTACGTCGGCTAGGTAGCCGTGGGACATACCCACAATATTAAAGATGCGCAGGCCCGGCTGAAGTAGGGCCTCGGGGCGGCGGCCGTAGTAGAGGTACTTCTTATAGGAATCGAAGTAACTAGGGGACTTATAGGCCGTGAAGCCGCTGGCATGAGGCGTGAGATGCAGATACTGCCGTAAAAAGGCATAATCGGCCGACGCGAGTTGGGGGCGCTGAGTTGGGGGTAGCGACTCGGGGAAAAGGGCCGTTTGGAGCAGGGCAGTGATGTCGGGCAGGGACAGATTGTTGGCGGTAGTGAAGTTGTATGGCTGGTGGATAATTCGTCGGTTTACTTGGTAGGCCTTACCAGCGTAGACTGGCCCTAGGGGGGGAGCAGGCGTACGTGGGCTCACTTGCGCAGGCTGCTTATATATTGTATCACCATTAGCGGTGTGGAAGACAATGGGATTGGTGAAGCGGTTGGCAGCCGTATCACACGGCGCGAAGCGACGCACAATGCGGCTACGCGAGTAGCCAAGTTGCTGGAGCCGGGTATTTAAGGTCTGCTGGCCTACAAATTCGTAGAGACGGTTATAGGCTAGGTTGTCGCTCACCAGCAACATCCGCTTGATGTAGTTACCTACACTAGCCTGACGGTCGGAATCGGCGGGTGCAGCGAAAGGCACGGGCGTTTGGCAGCGCCCGGCGGCCCCGGTAGACATGATGGTGCGGCGAGTGACACCAGCCGGCAAAGTGCGCAGCTTTTCGAGAGCTAGCAGCGCAGTGGGAAGCTTAACGAGGCTGGCGGGATTGAAGTACTGGCGGGGGTTGAGGTGGTAGGTGTGCTGGGTGAAGTGCGGCACGTTGTTGGCGTCGCGGTCGATGCGGGTATAGATAAGCTGAAGCTGGTAGGTAGCGGGGTGGTCCATCACCGGGGCTAGGGCGGGGCTGCTGTGCAACAAGCTATCAAGCAGCGGCGAATCTTGGGCGCGGGCAGCGCTAGTTAGTAGCAGTAAGAACAGCAGACAACGGAACATAGTGGTGGCAGGCGATACTGTATATATAATAGGGCAAAAAATGTAAGGCCGTGAGAGGGGACTCACGGCCTTACAAAGCGGGCTGCGTGGGAAGGGCAGCAAGCCGAGAACTGCGCCCCTGCTTAGAGCACTAAAGAGGTGCGGCGCTTGGCCAGTAGCAAGTTGCTATCGGTTTGGCGCCAGTTGTAGCCGGTGCCGAAGGGCAGCGGGCGGGCGCGGCGCATGCTATCGTGGTAGGCAGTGGTCAGTTCGGACTGGTACTGCTTGGCAAACAGATTGATAGGTCGCTTGTATGTGCCGTAATAAGTAAACTGCCAAGTGGCCCTAGGGAAGTAGCGCATAGCAATGCCGCTATCATCCTGCAGCAGGTAGTTACTGCGGGCCAGCACTAGATTCCGAATTTTTGAGAAGTACGACTTGTGCATAAGGTAGGTGGCCGACTTCACATAGGTGGTGAGCGGGCCGAGCGAGCGCACGTATTGCAGCGGGGCATCTTTGGTACCAAGCTTCCAGTCGGACAGGTCGGCCGAGAAGTAATACAGCGTTTGGGGGCGACCATTGGCGGTACGCAGGGTTAGCTCGGTGCCCTGAATGACTTTGGAGCCGGCGGTGCGGGTGGTATCCGCCACCGCATGGAGCTGGCCCTGGGCATCGAGCTGCACTGGGCGCACGGCTTCGACCTGGTGGCCGGTGCGAACAGCAAAAAGCAGCAGGAGCGGCACGGCCCCGTCGAGGTTCACGGACTTGAGGTCCACGGCCATGTCGTTGGTGCGGAAGAAGCTGAAGTTCAGCACCGACCAGAGCGATTTTTTGACGGTGGGCAGCAGGGCGGGGTTTTTGAGGTTGGCGGGGCTAGGCACGCTGCCCACCGGCTCTAGCCCAAACAGCACGTAGGTGCGGGCGTCGGGAAAAAGGGTATAAGCGTTGAGAAAATCGGGGCCGCTGAACGGATAAAATAGCGTGGTGGTGGCCTGGCGCACCGAATCTAGCTCGGTGCGGGCCCAGCGGTCCATGCGGTCAGTATGGGTGGTGCGGTACTTCACCCAGCTTTTATCCTGGTCTTTGGCAAACGCCTGCCAAGCAGGCTGCGCAGCTAGGGCGGCTGGTGCGGAGCCCGCCACCGGCGGCAGGCCCGCCAAAAAATCGGCCACGGCCTGCGTGCGGGCAGAATCGGGGGCGGGGGGGGCTAGGGCCGCAGCGGCTAGCGTATCGGTGGCTAGTGTACCAGCGGCTGGGGCAGGGGCAGCTTTGGGGGCGGGCGGGGTGGCGGGTACCTTGGCCGCCGTATCGGCCATCGTTTCGGGGCGGGTAGTGGCGGGCTGCTCGGGGGTGGACTGCGAGCAGGCAGCCAGCAACATTAGGGCCGGCACTAGGAACTTTGGAAAGCGCATGAAGAAATAGAAGTGCCGCGCAACGGGCGGCCGACAAACTTACGGCGCCTTATGCGGTAGAGAATGAGAAGATAACCCACGCCCCAAGGCGGCAAGCCTTGGCTGGCCACGGGTGCCCTAGGCAGCTGGCTTGGACCTAGGGGCGGGGCTGGCCTTTTGAGCCAGGGAGTAAACAACTAAGCCACTAACCACCGTAGCCAGGCCGTAGAGCGATTCCACAGGTTTATCCTTGATGATAAAAACTAGCGTCCAGGCGCTGAGGGCTAGAAAGATAAGGGGCGTGAAGGGGTAGCCCCAGGCGCGGTACGGGCGCAGCAGGCCGGGCTGCCGCCAGCGCAGCACAAACACGCCCAGCACCGTGAGAAAGGTAAAGAGGTTGAGCACGAACCCAGCATATACTAGCACGGCCTGGAAATCGGGCTTCAGAATAAAGAGCATAGTAATAGCCACTTGCAGCACCAGCGCCCGGCGCGGAATGCCGGCCGGCGTGCGCACGGCCAGCCAGCGCAGGGCAGGCAAGTCCTCGCCCATTACCTGCACAATGCGCGGCCCGGCAAACACCATAGCACTGATAGTGGAGACGAGCAGCGCCGCAATAACGGCCCCCGCAAAGCGTCCCCAGGCGGGCCCAAATAGGTAGTTGGCCGAAATAAAACCGACTTCGAGCTGCCCTTTCAGCCAGCCTAGGGGCGTAGAATACAGAAAAACGAAGTTCAGGCCTACGTAGAGCAGCAGCACCACGGCCGTGCCACTGAGCAGGATGCGCGAGAGATTACGCTGCGGCTGCTCAATTTCACCGGTGAGGTAGGCCGCCGCGTTCCAGCCCGAATAAGCATAGCTGACGTAAACCAAACTTACGGCGAAGGTGGAGCTGGCCAGCGCCCGCCAGCCGCCCACGCTGGGCCCAAACGCCAGCGCCTGCGGGTGGGCCGCCACCAGCCCCACCACGATAAATACCACCAGCACCGCCACTTTGATGGCCGTGATAACCACCTGCACCTGGCTGCCAGCTTGCGTGCTGCGGCCGTGCACCAAGGCCAGCACCAGCACTACGCCCACCGCCAGCGCGCTGGCCCCACTAAAGCTGCTGCCCGCCAGCAGCGGCGCGGCCAGCGCGGGCCACACGCTTTGGGCGTAGCGGCCCAGCGCCAGGGCGGCTAGGGCCGTGGGCGCCGCAAAGCCCACCGTGGCCGATACCCAGCCCGACAAAAAGCCAAGAGCGGGGTGGTAAATCTGGCTGAGGTAGTGGTATTCGCCGCCCGAGCGGGGCAGGGCGGCGGCCAGCTCGCCGTAGCACACGGCTCCGCACAGGGCAATGAGGCCGCCCACTACCCACAGCATTAGCAGCGCAAATCCGCTCTGAATGCCCAGCAGCTGAAAGCCTAGGCTGGTGAACACGCCCGTGCCCACCATGTTGGCGATGACGATGGCGGCGCCGGTGCGAAAATTCAGTTTATACGATGGAGACTGCACGCCGGCAAAGGTCGGGGAAGAGCACTATAAATAAGGAACGTTCTGCTCAGCTAGCGTCCGCCCACTAAAGCATTTCTACCAAACGATACCCTAGGGGCGTAACAGAGCTGATTCGGTGGACGCCGGATGAGCAGGACGTTCCTTATTTATAGTGCAGCAGCCCGCGCTTCCTCAGCTTCAACCGAAACCTTGGGCTTTTTGTAAAGCGGCACGGTGCTACACGGCTCGCCGTACATGAGGCTGGCGGCCACCGGCAGTAGGCGCTGCATAATGGCCACGTAGGCAAACGTGGGCACGGGCTTGTCGCCGCAGCCTTTGATAACCAGCTTGGCATCCTGGTAGTCGGCAGGGTTGAGGCCGGCGATGGCTTGCTCGAACAGCGACTGCTCTAGGGCCTCTGGGCTACCGAAGACGTAGTGGTGGGCGTGGCTTTGCAGCTTGCTGGCCAGCAGCATGTAGGCCCAGGTGGGCACAATGGCATCGGCCGAGCAGATAATGGCCACGTTCTGGCCGGCGTACTGCGCCCAGTCGTGGGTTTTGATAAATTCGCGGAAGTCCTTTTCGCGCAGCATCAGACCGTGGAAAAGGTTGTCCTTAATATCATATACCACGCGCGCGCCGGGATGGATGTACTCTTCCAAATTGAGCGTGACAAGGCCGCTGCTGGCGATGCGGTTGACAAAGAGGGGCTCCATGATTTCAATTAACAGTTATCAATCATCAATTATCATCTGATTTATCAGTTCACAAACTTGATAATTGATGAGTTAATTAATGGTTGATTTGGGAGTAGTGGTGTATACTTCTTTCAGGTAGAACGGCTCGTAGTAGGCCACGTCCTGGAATTCCTGGCGGTGGTAGGCCTCTAGAGCCAGCTCGCCGGTGCTGACGGCGGTAGGCTGCACGTCGGCCAAGAAAAGCACGTTTGGGTTAGCAGCTACTAGGGGTTGAAACTTGGCGGCCCCCGAGCCGAAGCATAACACCGGCTGGTGGGCTAAATGTTCGGTCAGAGCCTCGGGGGTCAGTACTAAGTTACTGGGAGGCAGCAGGCTAGCCCCATCGGCGCGGTACAAGGCAGTGTACACTTCCTGGCGGCGAGCGTCGAGCATGGGGGCGTAGAGGTAGGTTTCGGCGCGGGGCGTGCGGGCGGCTACCTGGTGGGCCAGGGCGGGCAGCGTGCCCACGGCCAGCAGCGGCACATCGAGGGCGAAGCACAGGCCCTTAGCCGCCGCCGCCCCGATGCGCAGGCCGGTATAGGAGCCGGGGCCGTCGCTCACGGCCACGGCGGCCAGGTCGGGCATGGCGTGGCCGGTATTGGCCAATAGCTGCTGCACCAGCACGGTAAGGTGGGTGGAGTGCGACTTGTCGAGGCGCAGCTCGCTATAACCCAGCAGGCGGGCGGTGGGCACGTCGTGCAGCGCCACCGAGCAGATAGGCGACGACGTTTCGAGCGAAAGCAGAAGCGAAGGGGGCATAGAACGCAACTAAAGGCGGTACCTCGTGGCGCCACCAGCCGGCAGCACCCAGCGACGCAAAGTTCGCCCTAGGGGCACTACCAACAGCAAAGCCGACCTGCTGAGGTAAGCAAGTCGGCTTCAACGACGAGGAAAAACCCACTTAGGCTAGGCGGCCAGCGCCGCCGTGGCCCCTGGCAGGCCCACCGGATACAGCGGAATAACCGGCGTCTCGGGGGCGGCGGGGGCTAGGCGCGGGGCCTGCGCATCGGCGTGGTGGCGCAAGGCGCGCATCAGCAGGTACTTATATTTATCGGCGTCGGCCAGAGCTTGGGCAATGGCTTGCTCAGCCGCTGCCACGGTTACTACGGGCTGCAACTCGCGGTGCGGGCGGCGGGCTTCGAAGACGTGACCAGCGAGGTATTCGGCAGGGTTTTTCATGATAAGAACAGCGTTAATTGGCGTGCTTTATTAACCCATTTTGGAGGTCTGAAATTCCTTTTTATTCAAAATAACATCATTGATAATCAATTAGTTAATATGATGCCAAATTACTGAATGGCAACGCCTATTTTTTGGCAGGGTATTGGCAATATATTCAGCAGTTGGCCCTAAGGCGGGGGAAATTTTGAAAGGCAATTTTTTTAGCGAATCCTATTTAAACTCTGCTTCAGTTATCCGGTCTAATTTAACGCTTTTCACAGTTAATGGGAGTGCTTCGGCACTTGGTTTATATGCGTCGTAATCTGTTTTTTGCTTTTGTGCTGGTGCTGGGCTTCGGCCTCACGCTCAGCAGTTGCGCCCCTGGCGTGTATGGTGGTACCAGCGTGGGGGTGGGGGTAGGCCCGACCTACTACGGCGGCTACGGCCCCGGCTACTATGGCCGCCCCTATGGTTATGGCTACGGTTATGGCCCGCGCTACTATGGCAGACCAGTGATTGTTAACCCCCAGCCGCGCTTCTACGGCGGCTACCGCGGCGATGCCGGTTTCCACGGAGGTGGCTACCGGGGCGGTAACGGCGGCTACCGGGGGGGCAGCGGGGGCGGGGGCTTCCACGGCGGAGGTGGCGGAGGCCGCCGGGGCGGGCGCTAGGCCTCTGCCTCATCCCAAACAACCTATTTTTCGTTAGTTAATCAGGTTCTTTTTCTCACCCAGTTCTTGCTTCGGCACCCTTTAGCCATGTCATTCCGCCCTTTGTTCTTCGCTTTGCTGCTGAGCCTAGCAGCGGCCGGCACTGCCTCGGCCCAAATTGTAATTGGCGCCCGCATTGGGCTTGGCCCGCGCTACTACGCCCCGCGCCCGCGCTACTACGCGCCGGTGGTAGTGGCCCCGGTCCCCTATTATGCACCGCCCCCCGTGTACTACGCGCCGCGCCCGGTCTACTATTCGCCCCGCCCGGTGTATTACGCCCCCCGTCCCTACTACGGCCGCGGGTATTATGGTCGCCGTTGGTAATTTCAGTTAAGCTTCTTATTAAAACAGCCCTGGCGCCTCGTGGTGCCGGGGCTGTTGTTTTTTGGGGCTGCACTAGGGGCGCCGCCTGCTACAGCATACCCGACTCGTGCACCCGAATGCCACCGCCATCGTCTTCGGCGGCGCGCAGCATGGCCTGAGCCACGGCTGCCGCGGTTACGGGGCGGTAGTGGCGCCAGCTACCGCGCAGCAAGGGGCCGGCCAGCTTGAGCACCAACGCCCCTACCCGCTCGCCCAAACGCGGCACCAGGCGCTCGCCTAGTAGCAACGAGGGCCGGAAAATATGGATGGCGCGAAAGGGCGCCTGGCGCACGGCGGCTTCCATCTCGCCCTTCACGCGGCTGTAGTAGAAGCGCGCGTCGGTATCCGCACCCAAGGATGACACTACTAAAAACTGCGAGGCAAAATTGGCGGCCGTGAGGGCGGCCAGCTTCACCACGTACAGGAAATCAACCTCGTAGAAAGCCGCTTTGGAACCTGCTTGGCGCATAGTAGTGCCCAGGCAGCAGTACACATCATCAGCAATGAGGCGCAGGCGCACGGCTTCGAGCTCGCTGAGCTCGGTGGTTACCTGCATGAGCCTGGGGTGCTGCATGGCCACCGGGCGGCGGCCCACCACAATAACCTTGGCGTAGCGGTCGGACGCTAGCAGCAGGGGTAGCAGCGCGCGGCCCACTAGCCCCGTAGCCCCGGCGAGTAAAGCTGTTTTCATCACTTAATTTTCCACTAGTGACCAATAAGCGGTAGCCTTTTTCTCTACTGCCGCCCTAGGGCCTCGGCGCGGGCGCGGGCAGCCTCGGCTCCAGCCATAAGGCCTTCGCGTACGGCACCCGCGCTGAAGGCCCCTAGGGCTGCCTCGGTGGTGCCGCCCTTGCTGGCCACGCGGGCAATCCAATCTTGGCAGCTGAGGCCCGACTGGCTATAAAGCTCCACCGCGCCGCGAAACGTCTGGCTGACCAGCAGCTCGGCCTCGGCGGGTGCGAAGCCCATTTGGGCGGCGGCGGCCATCAGGGCCTCCATGCAGTAGTACACGTAGGCCGGACCGCTGCCCGAGATGGCCGTGCTGGCGTCGATGGCGCTTTCCTGCTCTACGTACACGGTTTTGCCGGTGGTGCTCAGCAGGTTTTGCACCTGCACCAGCTCGGCGCGAGTCACCTCGTCGGTGCTGGTGAAGGCCGTCATGCCCATGCCGATTTGGGCCGGCAGGTTAGGCATAGCTCGAATGACTTTGGGCGTACCCAAAGCTTCGCGCAGGGTTTGGATTTGCACGCCGGCCATGATGCTGAGCACCAATTGCTGGGGCTGCACCAGGCCCTGCAGCTGCGCAAACAGGACCGGCGAATCCTGCGGCTTCACGGCCAGAATGATGATGTCGGCGCCCGGCACGCAGTCGGCGGGCTGGCCCCACACGGTGCCTACCTCGTGGGCCGCCAGGGCGGGCACACGTTCGGGCGAGCGGGCCAGCAGGCGCAAGTCGAGGCGCGAGGTGATGTGGGCGCGCACGAAGCTGCGGGCGTAGGTGAGGCCCATGTTGCCGCCGCCGATTATCAGAATTTTCATGTGTAAAGGCGCTGGCCTTGTTCGGAGCTAGGGCTAGGCTACGTTCAGAAAATTACCACGAAGGTTTGCCAAGAGGTGCACAGAGCACAAAAAAACACTCACTAACAGTAACTTATAACATAAGCAACATCGTTGCAATTACATATCAATCCAAAACGCAACTATGTTGCTCATACGTTTTTTTACACTTTCCAAACCCAGCCTTGGCGGCGCACTAGCACCAGCGCTACTAGCCAGACGAGCAAACATACCACCGCGCCCGCCAGCGAAGCGTTGCGCGGGTCGAGAAAATGCGGTGCGATATACCCCTGGTATAGCCACTCTTGGCCGCCCACCGGGCCCCTAGGGCCGGCTAGCTTCAGCAGGCCCAGCGTGCGCGCGAGGATGGCCGAGCCAAAGAACACCGCAATAGCGTTGACGCCAGCCGCCGCAGGCACGGCCGTCCACCAACGCACGCTGCGCACATCGCACAACCAGTAGAGCAGGGCCAGCAGCAGTGTGGCCAGCCCGCCCGTGAAGAGCACGAACGAGCTGGTCCAAAGCGCCTTGTTGAGAGGAAACCACTGGCTCCACAGCAGGCCCGCACCCACGGCCAGCGCGCCGGCCGCCGCCAGGCCGGCTAGCTTGGCGGCGGGTGGGCGCACGGTGCGCAGCCACTGGCCGGCCAGGGTGCCCAGCAGGCCGGTGCCCAGGGCGGGCAGGGTACCCAGCAGGCCCTCGGGGTCCCAGGTGCGGGAGGTTTTCCAAAGGTGCGGCTCGGTGAGCAGGGTGCGGTCGAGCCAGGCACCGAGGTTGGTTTCGGGAGCCAGGTTGGCTAGGCCGGTGCCGGGTACGGGCACCAGCTGCAACAGGGCAGCGTAGCCCAGCAGCAGCAGCAGCAACAGCGCCGCCTGGGTGCGCCAGCCGGTGGTCGTATACACCAGGCTAGCCCCGAAGTACACCAGCGCAATGCGCTGCAGCACACCCATGATGCGCACCGTGCCGAAGCCAAAGTGCGGGTAGAGCGAGGTGAGCACCCCTAGGGCAAAGAGCGTGGCCGCCCGCCGCGCCACCTTGGCCAGCACTAGCCCGGCGGGCGCCCCGGCGGCCTTGGCCCCGGCCAGCGCGTAGGCCAAACTCACGCCCACGATGAACAGAAAAAAGGGGAAGACCAGGTCGGTGGGCGTGCAGCCGTTCCACTCGGCGTGCTCCAGGGGCGGGTAAATGTGGCCCCAATCGCCGGGATTATTCACGAGCAGCATCATCATGACGGTAAGGCCGCGAAACACGTCGAGGCTGACAAGGCGCGGGGCGGGCACGAGCACGGAGGGGGTCATAGGTAAGCGGGCAGGACAACCGCAAAGGTGCCCGGCCGCTTCGGAAAAAGCAACCAAGCACCTGTTTCTTTTGCTAACGGCCAGTAGCTTCACGCTTTGGGCATCGCAGCGGCAGTGGCTTTACCAGCTAGCAGAGGCAGTTAGTAGCCGCCCCTGCGAGTGCATGCGCGCCTTCTACTACAGCCTGTTCCGCCCCTAGCGCAGCCCAAACAGCCGGGCGAAGAAGCCGCGCCGATGGGGTCTTTCCTTTTGCTTGGCTTTTACTTTGTAAGCCGATTCTTCGGCGGCGGGGCGGGGCTGGGGGCGCGGGGCCACCGCTACCGGCGCAGCCGGGCGCGGGGCGGGGCGGGCCGCTACCGGCGGCGCGGTGGCGGGCGGCGCGGCGGCCAGCACCTCAGTAGCCAGCTTGCCCTCGCTGAAAATGCGCACCGGCGCGCTCTCGTTGTGCAGGCGGTCGGCGGCGGTGAGGTAGTAGGCGTAGGCGGTGCCGGGCGTGGCGGTAGTATCCTGGTACGCGCCGGGCTGCCCTAGGGCCTGGGGGCGGACGATGGCCAGGATGCGCCTAGGGTCGTCGGGGCTCATCACCTGGCCGCGCTCGAAGCGATAAAGCACGTAGTAGGCGGCCCGGTCGCCGTCGGGCGCAGGCTGGGGGTCGGGCGTCCAGGTGAGGGTGGCCAGCGGGCCCACCCGGTTGAGCAGCAGCTGGCGCACGGGCCTAGGGGCCAGGCTGTCGAGCCAGGGCATGACGGGCACCAGAGCCGGGGCGCGGTACAGGTCGAGGCGCAGCGAATCGGTGGTATGTAGGGGGTTGCCCACCAGCGACTTGGCCGAGAAAAACACGCTGCCCTGCACCTCGGCCGGGTAGCTGCGGTTGAGGCGCACCTGGCGGGGCAGCTCGCGCGGGTTGCGCCAGGCCGTGTCCGAGCGGGTGCTTTCCGACATGCGGTAGGTGCCGTGCCCGATGTAGAGGTGGCGCCCGAAGCTGTTGCGCGTCCACCACTCCAGCAGCGGGGCGTAGGGCACCAGCCGAAACCGGGTGCTCCAGTACAGCTGGGGCAAAATATAATCGACCCAGCCCGCTTGCAGCCACAGGCGCGAGTCGGCGTAGAGGTTGGCGTAGCTGGGCTGGCCGGCGCGGGTGTCGGAGCCCAGCGGGTTGGCGCTCTTGTTCATCCACACGCCGAAGGGCGAGATGCCGAATTTCACCCAGCGCTTGGTGGCGCGCAGGCTGTCGTGCAGCTCGTGCACCAGCAGGTTCACGTTTTGGCGGCGCCAGTCGCCCAGGGTCAGGCTATCGGGGTTGTTGGCCCGGAAGGCGGCCTCGTCGTGAAAGGTGTAGCCGGGCTCAGGATAGGGATAGAAGTAATCGTCAAAGTGCACGCCGTCAATATCGTAGCGGCGCGTCACATCCAGTATCACGCGCTCGATGTGGCGGCGCACGTCGGGCAGGCCGGGGTTGTAGTAATACTGGCTGGCGTAGCGAATAAACCAGTCGGAGTGGCGCCGGTAGGGGTGCAGCGGCGCCAGGTTGCGCGTGAGGGTATCTACGGCGGCCCGGTAGGGGTTAAACCAGGCATGGAACTCCATGTTGTGCCGGTGGGCCTCGCTAATGAGGAAGAGCAGCGGGTCGTCGCCGTTGGCGGGGGCCTTGCCCTGGCGCCCGGTCAGGTACTTGCTCCAGGGTTCTAAGTCCGACTTATAGAAGGCATCCGAGGCAGGCCGAATCTGCACGAATACGGCGTTGAGGCCGGCGCGCTGGCCAGCGTCGAGCAGGCGGCGGTACTCGCGCCGGTACTGCTCGGGGGCCTCGCCGCGCTGGTTGGGCCAGTCGATGTTGCCCACCGTGGCAATCCAGAAGCCGCGCAGCTCGCGCTTGGGCGGGGGCGGGCCGTCGGCGGCGCTAAGGGCCGGCCGGGCGGCTAGTTCGGTGAGGGCGGGGGCCTGGGCGCGGGCCAGCGAAGCGCCTAGCCCCCCTGCCACTACCAACCAGCAAAAAACAGCACGAAGCAAAGAAAGACGGGTACGCAACACAGGCGCAAAGAACGGGCCGCCGGGCCGGTTTTGGGTGCGGGCACTAAAAAGCCCACCCGGCAAAACCGGGCGGGCGCTTACGCAAGCCGAAGGCCCTAGGGCCGGGCGCTTCTCTACCCGGCGTCCTGCGGGGCGTTGGTGGGGTTCTGGTCGGCGCGGTCGGGGGCGGCATCGGTGGGCTGCTCTTCGCCGCCCTCGAGGCCGTTGGTTTGGTCTGCGTCGCCGTAGTCGCCCCGAATACCAGCACCGTCGCTGCTGGCCAGGTCGGTCTGGCTCACGGTTTCGGGATTGCCGCTGGCGTTCTGGTCGCGGTCAGCA
>JBPBPH010000051.1:0-13224 GCA_050954355.1 Janthinobacterium lividum | reverse complement strand
ATCTCTCCCCCGCTGCCTAGGGGTCGTTCGGTAGAGATGCTTCGACAGGCGGACGCCAGATGAGCATGACGTTCTTATGGTCTTGCGGTCTTACTAACCCTAGGGCCCTAGGCGGCCGAATAGGTCACTTCCTGCACGGCCTTCACCACGCGGGCCACGTTGGGCAGCGAGGCTTCGATGAGGGTAGGGGCGTAGGGCAGGGGCACGTCGGCGCAGGTGATGCGAATAACCGGGGCGTCGAGGTAGTCGAAGGCGCGGCGCTGCACGATGTAGGCCAGCTCGCCCGAGATGCTGGCCAGCGGCCAGGCTTCCTCCACCACCACCATGCGGTTGGTTTTCTTCACTGAGGTTATCAGCGTATCGTAGTCGATGGGGCGCACCGAGCGCAGGTCAATTACTTCGGCTTCAATGCCTTGCTTGGCTAGCTCGTCGGCCGCGGCGTAGGCGATTTTCATCATCTTGCCGAAGCTCACCAGCGTCACATCCTTGCCGGCGCGGCCGATGTTGGCCTTGCCGATTTCGAGCACGTACTCCTCCTCGGGCACTTCGCCCTTGTCGCCATACATCAGTTCCGATTCCATGAAGATAACCGGGTCAGGGTCGCGGATGGAGGCTTTGAGCAGGCCCTTGGCGTCGTAGGGGTTCGAGGGCACCACCACTTTCAGGCCGGGCGTATTGGCAAACCAGTTCTCGAAATTCTGCGAGTGCTGGCTGCTGAGCATGCCCGCGTTGCCGGTGGGCCCGCGAAACACGATGGGGCACGAGTACTGCCCGCCCGACATGGAATAGAGTTTGGCCGCCGAGTTAATCACTTGGTCGATAGCGACTAGCGAGAAGTTGAAGGTCATGAACTCGATGATGGGCTTGAGGCCGTTGGCGGCCGCGCCCACCCCGATGCCGGCAAAGCCCAGCTCGGCAATCGGCGTGTCAATCACGCGCTCCGGCCCAAACTCGTCGAGCATGCCCTGGCTCACCTTGTAGGCGCCGTTGTACTCGGCCACTTCCTCGCCCATCAGAAACACCGATGGGTCGCGGCGCATTTCTTCGTTCATGGCCTCACGCAGGGCCTCGCGGAATTGAATGGTACGCATAGCTAAAATAAATTACGGGGTAAAGTTAAGACGCAGGCTCGCCATGACAGACAGTTTTTCCTAGGCTCATTCTACCGCTTCAACGCCTCCCTGAACGCGGCGCCTTGCACATACTGCTGAAACTCCAGGTCCTCAGTGGCCTGGGTGGCCAGGTTGGGGTCGAGCAACACGGCTTGGTGCAGCTCGCGGCCCAGCACGGCTTCGTCGTGGCGGCGGGCGGCGGCCACGGCCAAGCCGTAGTGGGGTGCGGCGGCCCTAGGGCGCAGGTCGAGGGCCAGCTGGTACTGGGCGGCGGCCGCGTCGTAGCCGCCCTGCTGCAGCAGCACCAGGCCCTGGTTGAGGTAGTTCTGGTAGCTGGGGCCGGCTAGGCGCAGGCTAGTGAGGGCCTGCTCGGGCTGGCCAATGATGATTTCCAGCGCCGCCTTGTCGGAGAAGATTTTTTGCAGCAGCGCCCTAGGGCCGCCCAGCTTGATGGCGTAGTCGTAGTCGCTGAGGGCCTCCAGGTTTTCCTGGGCGCGCTGGTGGGCGGCGGCGGCGCGGTAAAACAGCTCGGCGGTGGGGTGGCGGTGCGCGGCCAGCGTGAAGTTGATGGCCGCCCGGTGGTAGTAGTTGCGCACCACGCGCTCAGTGGATTCCTTTTCGGCCCTGAGCGCCAGCACCACCCCTAGGTTATAAAACGATTGCCAGCTGGCCGTGTTGGCCGCCGATAGCTCGTAGATGCGCTGCTTTTCGGCCAGCAGCGGCGTGAGCTGGGCCGAGTAGCGCAGCTCCTCGGGCGTGAGGGCTTCGAGGTCGGCTTCTTTTTCCAGAATCTTTTTGCTCAGAATGTACACCTCCGAGTCGTAGCGCGGCGGCGCGGTGTAGCTGACGGCCACCGTGCCCCAGCGCAGCACCGGGTAAATATAGTCCTCCAGGTAGTCGAAGTAAGTGAGCTGGTGCAGCGCCTTTTCCTTGCGGGCAAACGAGCCGGGCGTGTTGTTGATGAGTAGTACCACCGAGTCCTGCTGGGCGGGCTTCAGGGCCGAGTGCTGCACCTGGTTTAGAAACAGCTCCCAGCTGCGGCGATAGGCTAGGGTGTCAAACTTAATATCCTCGACCTTATTGAGGTACGAAAAGCCTTTCACCCGCTGCTTATAGTAGTAGAGCAGCATCTTCACGCGCTTGCTGGCCAGTGCCGGCTGGTGCGCATCAATGGAATCGGGCGAGTGGCCAGCCGCAATCAGCACGCGCTGAGTGTGCTGGTTTTGGTCAATGAGGTCTTCCAGGGCGGCAATGTTGGTGCCCAGGTGCGAGCGGATAAACCACTGGCCCTGGTCGAAGTACAGCGGCAGCACGCGGGTGCCGCTGCGCACGTTGCTGATTGTTTCGGGCAGCAGCACCAGGGCCGTGTCCTCGATAACCACGCGGCGGGCGGGGTCAGCAATGCCGCGGGCTACTACCGTTTCGGTAGTGGCCTTCAGCACCTTGCCGCCGGGCTTTAGCTCGCGCACCTGGCCGCGGGCCAGCAGCTGGCCCGGCGAGCGCTGGGGCGTGTTGGGCAAGCTAAAGCGGCGCGTGCTCACCAGGCGGCCCTTCACCGAGTCGTCGTAGGTATACTCGCTCTGGGCAAACGAGAGGCGGCCCACGGTGTCGAGGCGCAGGTCGTGGTCGTAGCGGTAGGTGAGCACCACCTCGTACACCACGCCTTTGCGCAAATGCTTGGCCGAGGCTTTGGCCGTGGCCTCGAAGGGCACGGCGGCCCCCACGGCCGTGAGGGGGCTAGGCCGGGCTACCACGCGGCGGCCCGCTTCGGCGGCTTGCAGCACGCGGGGCAGGGGCGAGCAGGCCGCCAATAGCCCCAGCAGTAGCCCTAGGGCCCCGAGCTTACAGCTTGATACTAAACGCAAAACGAACGAAGAATTCAAGACGAAAAAATGCCGGTTCGCAACCCGCCCCGCGCCTTAACGTAGGCAAGGGGCCTGGGTTGGCTGCCCATTGGCTTGTATATTAGTGCGGCAAAGTTGCACCACCCTTCCCAAACCTCCCGCTATGAAGCGCCTTACCGACTATATCGAAGAGCAGTCGTTTGGGGTGTGCTCGGCCCTAGCCCAGCGCTGGGGCTTCAGCAAGCGAAGTGTGCGCCTGTCGTTCGTCTACGCCTCGTTCTTCACTTTCGGCTCGCCCATCGTGCTTTACTTCGCCGGGCTTTTTTGGATGAATATCCGCCGGGCCATGCGCGAGCAGCGCAGCACCATCTGGGATTTGTAAGGCTGAGTAGCTCGCAGCAAGCTCGCTAGCGCAGCGTCCAGTCGGTGGCAGAACGGCCAATAATTTAACGCAATCCGCTTCGGCAAGTGGCCGCCCGATACCCTAGGGCCGGCTTATGAGCGCCGAAAATGTCTTTTGGCCTTTCACGAAGTACGCCCAAACCACGCTACCCGCGTAGGTGCCGGCCCGCTCGCTGGTTAGCAAGTGCGGCTTGGCCAGCCGGCGCCGGCGCCGCCAGTAGCCCAGCCGCCAGAAAAAGTGCACATGCGCCTGCCCCACCGCTTGCGCCTCGGGCCAGTTGCCGGCCGCCAGCAGGCGCAGGCCCGCCACCCAGTCGAGCAGCACGCGCAGTATAAAGCTAGAAGCCAACTCGCCGGGGGCCGCGTTTTTAAATAATAAGGCCAGGCCGTTGCGGAAGTTGAGGTAGGTTTTGCGCGGGCTGCTTTTGGGCAGGGTGCCGCCGCCCACGTGCTCGACCACGCTCGCGCCACCCGCATACCATACCTCATAGCCCGCGTTTTGGGCCCGCCAGCAGAAATCAATTTCCTCCATGTGGGCGAAAAAAGCCGGTTCGAAGCCCCCTAGGGCCCGCCAGGCGCGGGCCCGCACCAGGCAGCAGGCACCGCTGGCCCAGGCTACCGGGCGCGGGTCGTCGTACTGCCCCCGGTCGGTTTCGAGGGTGTCGAAGAGCCGACCTCGGCAAAAGGGGTAGGCCAGGCTGTCGAGGTAGCCGCCGCCCGCCCCAGCGTACTCTAGTAGCGTGGGGTTGGCGTGGGCCAGGATTTTGGGTTGCACTACCGCAGCCCTAGGGTGCGCGGCCAGCAGCTGGTGCAGCGGCGGCAGCCAGCCCGGCCGCACCGCCACGTCGGAGTTGAGCAGCACGTAGAACTCGTAGTCGAGCCGGGCCAGCGCTTGGTTGTAGCCTTCGCAAAAGCCGAGGTTCTCCGTGAATTCTAGTAGCTGCACCGCCGCAAACTTGCTGCGCAACAGCGCCCGCGAATCGTCGGTTGAGGCATTATCGGCCACCACTACCCGCGCCCCGTTGGCGTGGGCCAGCACCCCCGGCAAAAACCGCCGCAGAAAGTGCGCCCCATTGTAATTGAGGATAACAATGGCGGTGTCCTGCAAGGAAGTTATGAGTTAAAAGTTGTGAGTTATTTCTTATAGCCATAAGGGCCTGTAAGCCAACTCATAACTCCTATAACATCCCGTTCAAATCTAGGCCCGGCAAGTTGGGGAGTAGGCCGCTGGTTTGGCGTTGCATTTCCTGGCGGGCCTGCTCGGCGGCGGCGTCCAAGGCCTTATTTACGGCGGCTACCACCAGGTCGGGCAGCATCTCGCGGTCTTCGGGTGTTAACAGTGAGGGGTCAATGTCGAGCTTTATCAGGTGGCGGTGGCCGTCGGCGGTAGCTTTCACGAGGCCGCCCCCGGCCTCGCCCGTGGCGGTCAGGTGGCCAAGTTGGGACTGGGCCTGCTGCATCTTGTCTTGCAGCTCCTTCACCTTGCCCATCATGCCAGTCATGTCGAATGCCATAGCTATAGTAATTTAATAATGAGCTTATTAAGTAGCTCGTGAAATAGAGAGAACCATGCTCGGGAACCAACTGGCCCCCGCTGCTAGTGCAACTGCTAGGCGCAAAATTAGTTCACGGCCTTTAGGGCCAGGCTGGGCCTAAGGGTGGCTACCATGCTAAAGCCCACCGCGGCCGGGGCCGGGTGGGCAGGCAAAAACAACCAAGTGGAGGGGTACAGCCGACTATTTTTTGCGGCGCTGGCGCAACTGGCGCAGGCCATATGCTACGCCACCGGCTAGTAGCAAGCTGGCACCGCCATCGAGGGGCACGGCTGTGGGCGGGGGAGTAGTGGGCACCGCGCCGCCGGGACCAGGATTATCAGCCTGAGCTAGGGCCTGCTGGCTGGCCCCTGCGGCCGTAGCCAGCGCCAGCGCCAAAATAATCCGGTTGCTAGTACGCGTAAAAAAAGCCATAGTGTAAGGAAAAAAGAATAGGAAATGAGCTAAGCAAAAAGCGGGCTGCGCAACCGATCCTCGCCACAAGCGGGGTGGCCCGGCCGCGCAGCCCAACATACGTGCAAAGCTACAAAAAAGGTTGGGCTTATTTAAGCGCCTTGCTCGGTTTGCGCCAGCGCACTTTTAAGCGCAGCCAGTACGGTTTGCAAACCCGCTTCGGGATTGGCGCCCAGGTGGATGTGCAGGGCGCGGCGGCCGTATTTAAGCAGCGTTTCGAAGTCGCCCTGAGCCTGGGCGTTCTCGAAGGTGCCGAAGGTGTAGGGGCGGCCGGGTAGGGGCAGGTCCTGGGGGTGGTCGGCGGTGAACTGCACGAACAGGCCGGTATTGGGGCCGCCCTTGTGGTACTGCCCGGTCGAGTGCAAAAAGCGCGGCCCGTAGCCCGAGGTGGTAGCGATGCGCAACGCATCCTGCACCTGCTTCTTGAAGGCGGCTAGCTGCGCGCTCACCTTATCGGTTTCGTGCAGGTAAGCTTGCAGGTCGAGGTAGTCGCCCGCCTGGGCCTGGCCGAAAAAGGCGCGCAGCGCGCCGCTGGCGTCGGGCGCGAAGCCATTTTTGCCGGTCACGTCGCCGTAGTACTGTACCCCGCCCTGGCTGGCGGCGGGCTGGCCGGCGTCGGGGGCGTGACCCTGCTCGGTCACGGCCTTCATCACACGGTCGGTCGCCAGCTTGCTTTCCTGCACGTTGGGCTGGTCGAAGGGGTTGATTTGCAGCACAATGCCCGCTACGGCCACCGCAATTTCCCAGCGGTAAAACTCGCGGCCCAGGTCCAGCGGCTCTTTTAGGCGAAGGAGGATGACCGGGTGGCCGGCCTGTTCCAGCGCCTGCAGCTTGCCTAGGCTGTCGTCGTCCGCGAAGTCGTCGTAGCCCACGTACACAAATACGCGGTCGGGACCGTACTCGTCGGGGCCACCCAGGGGCTCGCCGGCCACTGGCAAAATGCCCTTGCCGTGCTTGCCGGTGCTCTCGGCCAGCAGCTGCTCTAGCCACAGCCCTAGGCTGCTCAGCTTGTCGGGGGTGATGAGCGTGAGCTTGTCGCGGCCCTGGGTGGCCAGGTAGCCAATGGTCGCGCCCAGGTGCAGGCCAGGGTTGCCGGCTACGGGCCCGTCGGCGCCGCAGTCGCGCATCATGCCCTCAGCGCCGTCAAGCAAAGCACCGATATTTACGCCGTAGCAAGCCGCTGGCACCAGCCCGAAGTAGGTGAGGGCCGAGAAGCGCCCGCCCACCTCTGGGAAGTTCAGGAAGATGTGGCGGTAGCCTTCGCGCGTGGCCTGGTCTACAAACTTGGAGCCGGGGTCGGTGATGGCCACGAAGTTCTCGCCGGCCTGGTCGCCCTTCAGCTGCTTGAGTTTGTCGTAGAAGTAATCGCCGAAGGCAATGGGCTCGGCCGTGGTGCCCGACTTGCTGGCCACGATAAACAGGGTATGGCGCAGGGGCAACTCGGCCTCTAGCTCGGCCACAGTGCTGGGGTCAGTAGTGTCAAGAATGGAGAGAGGCAGGTCACCCGCGCCCCCGTAGAAGCAATTTTTGAATACGATGGGCGCCATCGTGCTGCCGCCCATGCCCATCACCACCACATGCTGAAAGCCCGCCTGCTTCACCTCGTGCACGAACTGGGTAAGCTCGTTGGTGCGCGCCAGCATCACCCTAGGGGTGTCGAGCCAGCCCATAAAGCTGCGCACGCTCTGTTGGGCCTCCGCGTCCTGCACCCACAGGGTAGCATCTTTCTGCCAAAAGCGGGTCGTGAAGTCGTGCTGGTCGAGGTCAGCAATTTTCTGGTCGATAGCCGCCTGGTACTGCCCTAGGTGGTAGGTGGCGTGGAAAGCGGGGTTCGGTTCGTAAGAAGCCATTGCGGGGGTGTTGGTTGGGGGAAATAGTTAAGTTGAGAAAACCGGCACAACAAAACGTTATGCTTCGGCTCCGCTATGCTCAGTATGATATTCTTAAGCGGTTGCTAATCAAGTTCGACTCACGCAAAAATCGTTTGTTATTGCGAGCTTGCGAAGCAATGACAAACGATTTTTGCGTGAGTCCTACAAGTTGATATATCATTTCAAAATGCTGACCGAGCCGGTGCGGCTATAGAGCTGGCCAGCCTCGTCCTGCATAGTAAAGCGCCAGACGTAGGCGCCGTTGGCCGGGGCGTGGCCCCGAATGGTGCCGTCCCAGGTCTGGCCGCGGTCGGTGGCTCGAAAAACCTCCTGGCCGTTGCGGTCTATTACTACGAAAGAAAAGGCCGCGAGGTAACGGCCCTTTACTTCCAGCACGTCATTTAGTCCGTCGCCGTTGGGCGTAAAGGCGTTGGGCACGGCCAGGTAGGGCTGGCGCACTACGGTGGCCAGGTTGGAGTAGCTGAGGGCGCCGCTCGGCAGGCCCGCCCCGCTGGCCTCCATGCGGTAGCGCAGCACCTGACGGTCGGCGGGCGGGCTCACGTCGAGGTAGGTGAGGGCCGTGAGCACGGGTGAGGCAGCCAGCACCGCGCCGTCGGGCCCTAGGGTGAGCACGCGGTAGGTAGCGCCCTGCGCCGGGCTACCCGGTCCGCGCAGCGCGCTCCAGCTCAGGCGGGCCGTGGCGCCGGCCGGGTCAGCGGCCTCGGCCGTGAGCAGCACCGGGCAGGTGGCCGGCCCCAGGGCCGAGCGGTTGCCACACACATCTAGCACCTGAGCCGCATAGCAGGGCGGCGCTGCCAGCAAGGTGCCTAGGGCCGTAGAGTCGCGCAGCAGGGCCGGTGCGGCCAGGGCCGAAAACGTAACATCTTGCCCGCCGCCCTGGCGGCTATACGCCACGGTGCTACCCACCGGCAGGGCCGCCCCGCCGGGCAGCGCGGCACCCAAAACCACGCGGTTGCGCAAATCGAAGCTGGCCACCACCAGCGGGGCGGGCGGCGCCAGCTTCGAAATGGTGGGCACCGCTACCTCGTTCGACACGCTGAGGCCCCCGCCGGGGCCGGCGGCTTGCAGGCGGTAGGTGTAGGTGGTACCGCAGCTCACGGCCGCGTCGAGGTAGCTGGTGGCGGTGGGGGGCAGCGTGGCCAGGGGCGCGCCATTGCGCAGCACGGAGTAGCTGCCTACCGGGCCGCCCGCCTGCCAGGTCAGGGCATTCACGTTGTTGGCCGAAGTTGCGCTGAGCACCAGCGTGGGCAGCGGCGCCGAAAAGGCCGAGTCGGTGCCGCAGGCGTCGTAGCGGGCCAGGCGGTACAGGCCGGCCAGCGCCGGGTTCTGAGAGTAGGTAGTGGGGAAGGTGAGCCCCACAATCGCCCGGAATCGGGTAGGGTTGCTAGGGTCGGCCCGTTGAATTTGGTTTAGGTAGTAGTCGGTGAAGCCGCTGAACGTGAGAGTTATCGGTCCCGGCAGCGGCCCCTGCACCTCCAGGCGGCTCAGCACCAGGGCCGGCGTGGCCAGGGCGGGCACCGTTTGGGTGAGCTGGCTGCCGCACAGGCCGTTGGCTTGGTAGCTACCGATGACGGTAACCTGGCTGCCGGCGGCAGCCACCAGCTGCTGCTGGAAGGCTCCCTGCCGGAATGGCCCGCTCACCGGCCCGTTATTTACCTGCACAAAGTACTGGTCGTAGGGCGCGGTGGGCAGGGTCGTGTCGATGAGCAGGCGCACCGTGCTGGCCGAGCAGGGAATGAGCGTAAACCGCGGGGCCGGCGCGTCGTACACCTGGAAGTTGCGCACGTACACGATGCCCGTGGTGGGCCCGGTAGTGAGCGGGTTGCTCAGCTCAGAAACCGCGTAGGGCCCGGCCGCGCCGGGCGTGAAGGTGTTGCCTGCCAGCGGCGCCAGGGTGAAGTCGCAGCCGGCGGGGGTGGTGTTGGTGCCCGGCAGGGCGTTGTAGTAAAGCTTGTTGGGGTCTACCTGCCGGCCGCAGCTTAGCTCGAAGCGCACCGGCCGGCCTACGCACAGCGCCTGCACCTCCTGGCCGCTGGCCACATCCACCGCCCGAAAGGGCTGCGGGCAAGTAGCGGGGGGTGGGCTTACCAGGCACTGCGCCCCGGCGGCCGCTGGCCCGGCCAGTAGTCCCAGGGCAAGCGCGCATCTCAGCAAAAATCTCAGCATACCAATAACGTTTCTTCGCTTTTCCCTTAACGCCCGGCCTAGGCCCAGGCGTATTCACGCACGAAGCGGGCGGCGCGCGCCAGGTCGGGCGCCAGCAGCCGGCCGGCCCCCACGAAGGTAACGTGCGCGCGGAAGGCCGCCACAACGGCCCCGGCCGGGTGGCCAGCCGCCGGCCGCTGGTCGAGCACCTGCGCGGCGGCCAGCAGCTCTAGGCCCAGCAGCTGCTCGGTATTGGCTATCACTTGGAGCGTGTCGGCGGCGCTGGGCGGCCCCGCCGGTGCGGGCAGCGCGGCGCTAAGACGCTGATTTTGCGCCCCCAGGCTGGCGGCAGTAAGCGGCAGCGCCCGCAGCGCGGCGCCCGGCACGGGTTCCTCGCCCGCCACCAGTTGGGCCAGGCGCTGGGCCGCTAGCTCGCCCACCGCCGCCACCCCTAGGGCCAGCCGGCCCAGTAAGGGCGGTGGGGCCGGCGCGGGCGCCTGGCTGCTGGGCCCGCCCGCCGCCCGCGCCGGTGCAGTTGCATCAGGCGCAGTGAGCAGCAACTCCAGCGCCCGCCGCGCAGAAGCTAACGCCGCGTGGGTGGCCGCCGGCACGGGCGGCAGGTTGCCAAAAGGAGCATCGGCTACCGCCGCACCGGGCACGTTGGCGGCGGTCGATAAAGCGCCGATGGCAGTGGCGGCTTGCAGCAACGGCGTGGCCCGCGCTAGAGTCTCGGTGGCGTAGGCCAGGGTGAAGGCCGAGCCGCCGAGCAAGTAGGGCGCCTCGGGGCCCGGCACGGCCACCGGCGCCCAGCCGAAAAGGCCCAGCACGTCGGCGGCGGCCAGGCGGTAGCCCTGGTAGTCTACCTCGCCCAGCCCCAGCAGCGGCAAGCTCAAGTGGGCCAGCGGCAGGTGGTTGCTGCCCAGCCCTAGGGCCCCTTGCGCGGGCACCACCGGCCACACGTCGCGGCTAAAAAAATCGAGCAGGCGGCGCGCCAGGGCCGGCGCGGCGCTTAGCTGGCTTTGGCTGAGGTAGTAGGCTTGCAGCAACAGCAGCCGGCGCACCAGCGGGGCGGGTAGCTCGGGGCCGGTGCCCACGGCGTAGGCCAGCAGCAGCTCGGCCGCCGGCGCTAGTGGGGCGGGCGCAGCTGTAGGCGGCGGTGGGGCAGTGGCCCCGCCGGCCGCCGGGTCCAGGCGCACGGGCTCGTCGCTGGCCAGCAGCGCGGCGAGGATGGCCAGGGTAAGGGGCTGGGCGGGATGCAGGTAGGGCATGGGAGAAGAGGTGAGGCACTGGCCCTAGGGGTAGCGGGGCGGCCAAGGGCAACGGCCGCGGCGGGGCGGCGTGCTTAGCCTTCCAGCGTCAGGGCCGCTACTACCTCGCGCAGCGGCAGCGTTTTTTCCTCGCCCGACCGCAAAATTTTAATTTTCACTTGGCCCGCGGCCAGCTCCTCGGGCCCCAGGATGAGCACCAGCGGAATGCCCTTGGCATCGGCGTACTTAAACTGCTTTTGGAGCTTACTAGCGTCGGGGTACAGCTCGGCCGGAATGCCCGCCTGGCGCAGCTCGGCCAGCAGCGGCAGCGCCGCCCGGCCGCTGGCCGCGTCGAAGTGCGTGAGCAGCACGCGGGTGGGCGTTTCGCCGAAGGCCGGGAATAGGTCGAGGGTTTCGAGGCAGTCGTAAAGCCTATCGACGCCGAACGAGAAGCCCACGCCGCTCACGCCCGGCAGCCCGAAGGCGCCCGTGAGGTTGTCGTAGCGCCCGCCGCCGCTCACGCTGCCCATGCCCGGCACGTTGTTGATTTTCACCTCAAAAATGCAGCCCGTGTAGTAGCTCAGGCCGCGGGCCAGGGTGGGGTCAAATTCGAGGCGGGCAAACTGTTTCTCGGTGAAGCCTGAGCTTCTCAATATGGAGAATACATCCAGTAACTGTGATGTTCCTTGTATGCCAGCTTCAGAACGCTTCGTAAATTCTGTGCCTACAAATTCTTCTTGAAAAAAACTTAGTAGTTTCTCACTTGGCCAAGCATAAACAGCTGTCGAATCTGGGTTCAAAAAGTCAGTAATCGTGCTCCAACTATTTTCGGAGAAGCCTTTTCCAATCAACTCTTTTTCTACACCATCAAAGCCAATTTTATCAAGCTTGTCAATAGCTACAAAAAACGAAGTTTTCTTGTCATGCTGCTCATTAAGCTGGTCAAAAAGCCCTTCTAAGACGCTACGGTGGTTGATTTTAATGGTGAAGTCATCCAGCCCCAGCTCGCTGAGCACCCGCGTCATCATGAGCACGATTTCGGCCTCGCAGAGCAGCGAGGCGGTGCCTACTACGTCAGCGTCGCACTGCCAAAACTCGCGGTAGCGGCCGCGCTGCGGCTTGTCGGCGCGCCACACGGGCTGCATCTGGTAGCGGCGGAAGGGGAAGGTGAGCGTGCCCCGGTTCATGGCCACGTAGCGGGCAAAGGGCACGGTGAGGTCGTAGCGCAGGCCCTTCTCGGCTATCTTGGGCAGCACGGCCCTCGGGCCACTCTCCAGGTCTTCGGCCGTCACCAAGGGGGTTATTTCGCCGCGCCGCTCCTTCACCAGGAAGTTGCCCGAGTTCAGCACCTTATACAGCAGCTGGTCGCCCTCGTCGCCGTACTTGCCGGTGAGCACCGAGAGGTTTTCAAGGGTCGGCGTTTCGAGCGGAGCGTAGCCAAAAAGCTCGAACGTGCGCCGGATAACGCCAAAGATGTGCTGGCGCCGGGCCACCTGGGTTGGGCCAAAATCGCGGGTTCCTTGCGGGATACTGGGTTTTTCCATAACGGCCGCAAAGGTATCCGCCGCTGGCGCTACGGTGGCTTGGCGGCCGCGGCACCCCGCTGGGCAGCCGCGGCAAGCCAAACTGCGTATGCGGCCCTATGCCCAATTTATTACCTCGGCTGCTGCCGGTGCTGGCCCTAGGGTGCGCGGGGGTGCTGGCCCGCCCGGCCGCCGCTCAAAAGCTTGAAAACGACACTATTAGCGTCGATAAAAGCCACTATACCGTGCTCCACCCCACGCCGCGCCGCTACATGCGCCCCATGGTGCCCGACCGCCCCGGCATCACCGAGAGCCCGTACTCGGTAGATGCGGGCCATTTTCAGTACGAAACCGACGCGCTGCGCCTGCTCACGCGCCACGAGGGCGCCACCCACGGCCACGACTGGTACGTGAACCACTTCCTGGCCAAAATCGGCCTCACCGACCGCACCGATTTTCAGGTGGCGCTCGATATGTTCACTTACTCGCACAACTTCGACGACAGCCAGAGCGGCGCCAGCCCGTTCAACCAAAACCAGCTTAACCGCGGCGTGGGCGACGTGACGCTGCGCCTCAAGCACACGCTGGTGGGCGACGACGACAGCCGCGGGGCCCTCGGGCTCATCGCCTACGTGCAGCTGCCCACCGGCGGCCGGGTGGGCGACGGCGGCTACGAGCCCGGCCTGACGCTGACCGGCGTGTTTCAGTGCACCAAAAACTGGAGCGTGGGCGGCCAGGTGGCCAGCAACCTTTACTACGACCCCGAGGCCGGCCAGCACTTCTACCAGCTCACGCCCACCGCCACCACCGACTACCAGTTTAGCAAGCTGGTGCAGGCCTTCGTGGAGCTGGTGGGCTACTGGGACACGCGCCAAAGTGCCTGGCGCAGCTCCGTGAACCTGGGCCCTCAGCTCGATATCAGCGACAACGTGCAGCTCGACTTCGGCACCCACCTGCCCATTACCCACTCCGTCGATAGGGAGTATTTCCTGGGCCTCAGCTTTCGGCACTAGGTGGGCCCTAGGGGGAAAAGAAACTAACAGGCGGTCATGC
>JBPBPH010000038.1:0-13993 GCA_050954355.1 Janthinobacterium lividum | reverse complement strand
CGGACGCCAGATGAGCATGGCCGCCTTTTTTTATGCTACCGCTCCTCTTTGTGCGCCTTACAATTTGCTAGGTTTCCTGACGTTAAACCACTGATTAGTGCTTCCATCTAACCCTAGAGCCAGCCCGTCGAAGCAGCTTAGCAAATAGTCGGCTTGCCTACTAAAGAAAGGAACATTGCTCCGGCTACTAACGTTAGCCTTTTACCTTCCTAACCACGTTATTTTAAGCCAGATGAATCGTACCACTCGTTTTCTGGGCCGGCCGGCCGCCTTCGCGGTGCTGGGCCTTTCGCTAGCCCTAGGGCTAGGTGCTTGCACTACCGCCAACGTGGGCGTGTCGAGCGATTTTGACCACGCTGTAAACTTCCGCGCTTACAAAACCTGGGCCTGGTATCCGCGCCAAGCCAGCGACACCGAAGGCGGCCCCGCCCGCGGCTATGAGTCGTTCACCGACCAGCGCATTCGCGTGGCGCTGGAAAAGGACCTGGTGGCCAAAGGCCTGACCGAAGTAGACAGCAAGGCTAGCCCCGACGTATTCGTAGCCTACTCGGTGCGCGTCGAGAATAAGCAGAACATGTCGCCTGGCTATGGCGGCTACCCTTATGGTGGCTACGGCTACGGTTACGGCGGCTTTGGCAACCCCTATGGTGGCTACGGCGGCAACTACACCTATAAGGCTGGCACCGTGATTATCGATATCGTGGATGCCCGCCGCAAAGAGCTAGCTTGGCGCGGCACCGGCCAGGCGCAGCTAGACCAGAACAGCATCTCGGAGCAGGAAACCTTCCGCATCGTGAACAGCGTGATGGGTAACTACCCGCCTACCGACGACCGCCGCCAGCAGGCTTACCGCTAGCCAGCCTAGGCCCTCTAGCACGCAAAAAGCCCCGCCGATGTGGCGGGGCTTTTTGCGTTTATAAGTAACTCAATACCAGCTTAAATCGGTACGTTCACGTGGCGCTCGGCGTGGTAACTGCTACGCACCAGCGGGCCGCTCTCCACGTATTTCAAGCCGCGGCGCAGGCCTTCCTCTTTGTAGCGGGCGAAGGCGTCGGGGTGGATGAACTCGGCTACTTCGAGGTGGCGCTTGGTGGGTTGCAGATACTGCCCTAGGGTCAGGATGTCGAGGCCGTTGGCCACGAGGTCGTCCATGGCCTGGTGCACTTCGTCGGGTTGCTCGCCCAGGCCCAGCATGATGCCCGACTTGGTGCGGTGCCCGGCCAGCTTGGTGCGGCGGATCTGCTCCAGGCTGCGGTCGTACTTGGCCTGCGGGCGCACCAGGCGGTAGAGGCTGCCCACGGTTTCCATGTTGTGCGAAATCACCTCCTGGCCGCCCGAGGTCATCACTTCCAGCGCCTCCCAGTTGGCTTTCACGTCAGGTATCAGAGTTTCGATGGTTGTCTCAGGACTCAGCTGCTTGGTGAGCACCACGGTAGCCCGCCACACGCCGGCGCCGCGGTCCTTGAGCTCGTCGCGGTTCACGCTGGTAATGACGGCGTGCTTCACCTTCATCAGGCTGATGGCCTCGGCCACGCGGCGCGGCTCGTCGAGGTCGAGCTCGGAGGGGCGGCCGGTGGCTACGGCGCAAAACGAGCACGAGCGGGTGCACACGTTGCCGAGTATCATAAAGGTGGCCGTGCCGGCGCCCCAGCACTCGCCCATGTTGGGGCAGTTGCCGCTCTGGCAGATGGTGTGCAGCTTGTGCTCGTCCACCAATTGGCGCACGGCGGCGTAGTCGGGCCCAATGGGCAGCTTCACGCGCAGCCAGTCGGGCTTGCGGGCGCGGGCAGGCGCTGCGCCGAGCGCCGAAGCGGCCGGCTGGGGCTGAATAACGGGGAGCGTGAGCAGTAGCGAATCCATTTTATTCAATTATCAATCAACAGTCATCAATTATCCATTCATTTGCAGCATAACAAATATCGGCACTAGATGGGTAGCTTTTCTTATACTGCCTGCGCGTTCCATCGCGTCTGATAATTGTTAATTGCTCATTGATAACTGATTAGCTCCGGTGGCCTAGGTAGAGCGTCAGGTACACCGAGGGGTAAAATTGCTTGTTGAGGGTGTTAGGGTCGGTAGGGGCCGGCGGGGCCAGCACATCGAGGCGCTTGGTGTATAGCTCCAGCAAGAAGCCCACCTCGGCGCCGGCCACGGCATCGCGGTAGCGGCCGTACTCGAAGCTGAGGCCGCCGCGCAGGTGGCCGCCGGCCACCACCTTGGTTTGGGCAATGCCGGTAAACAGCGGCGCCCGGTCCACAATAAAGTCCGACTCGGCGTGCTTGGTGGGGTCGTACTGCTCGTTTACGATGATGTCGCTGGGCCCAAACTGGCGGCGGTGCTGGGCATCATAGTCGAAGCTGATGTAGTAGGGCATCAGAAATGCAATGGACGGCCCCGCGCTCAGCAAGCCATTAACCTGCACCCCCGACTCGGCCGCCTTGCGAAACAGGATGCGCTGCAGCCCAAACGAGGGGCGCAAGGCAAAGGCGTAGTTGGTTTTGTAGCGCGTGTAGGTGCCGCCGGTGTAAGGATTGGTTACGCGCTCCTCCTTGGGATTTTTAAACGACACGCCCTCTAGGCTCCAAAAACGCAGCAAGCGCTCGTCGAGCACGCTGGCCACGCGCACGTTGGCGCCCCCAATGAGGCCACCCTGGGTGTTGAAGTTGATGCCGAACACCACTTCGCGGCGGTACGACTGCTCGTCGGAAGGCATGGACCCGGCGGGCGCCTCGAAGGTGGGGCCGGTGGGCGGGGGCGTCTGGTTGACCTGGGCCAGGGCCGGCGAGGCGGCTAGTAGGCTGATACCTAGGGCGGAAGCTAGGTAGAGAAGCTTTTTCATAGAAACCAAAAATATCCACCGAGCGTGGCTATTGAGTGAGCGCGTACCTAACAACGCAGAACCGGTAGCTTTGTGATATGAGCGCTTCCCAAACCACCGCCACTGCCCGCTACGAGGGGCAGCTCCGCACCGAAGCTACGCACACGGCTTCGGGCACTATAATCCAAACCGATGCCCCCGTGGACAACCATGGCCGGGGCGAAGCCTTTTCGCCCACCGACCTAGTGGGTACGGCCCTAGGCACCTGCATTTTAACTACCATGGCCATCGTGGCCGAGCGCCACCAGGTAGACCTGGTGGGCGCCTCGTTCACGATGGCAAAAACCATGAGCCCGGAGCCGCCGCGCCGCATTGCGCAGCTCACCGTCGAGCTGCACCTGCCCGCCAGCCTCGGCGAGCGCGACCGCGCCTTGATGGAACGCACCGCGCACACCTGCCCCGTGGCCTTGAGCTTGAACCCGGAAATCAAGCAGGAAATTCAATTCGTGTACGAGTAAGGTTGCTAGGGTGAGTGACGAACGACGAGTGACTAATTTTCAGCTAGAAACAACCTGTTGCACCCAGTTGTATTAGTCACTAATCACTCATCATTAGTTAGTAGCAACATGGCTGGTTTTTTCACCAATCGTGGCTTTCAGCCCAAGCGCCAGAGCAGCCACCCGCTGCCGCCGGGCCAGTACGAAACTACCGATTTTCCGGTGCTCACGGCGGGGCCCACGCCCCGCATTAACCTGGCCAACTGGGAGTTTCGGCTCGAAGGGCTGGTAGAGCAGCCCATGAAGTGGAGCTGGGCGGAGTTCAACCAGCTGCCCATGCAGGACTTTAATCCTGATATTCACTGCGTTACGAAGTGGTCGAAGTTCGACACCCACTGGCGCGGCGTGAGTGTGGACACGCTGCTCGAGCACGTGCAGCTCAAGCCCGAGGCCCAATTTGTGACCGAGTTCAGCTACGGCGGCTACACCACCAACCTGCCCCTAGCCGACCTGCGCGGCGGCAAGGCCTTCGTGGGCCTCGTGTACGACGGGCAGCCCCTGGCGCCCGAGCATGGCGGCCCGGCCCGGCTGGTGGTGCCGCACCTCTACTTCTGGAAAAGCGCCAAGTGGGTGCAGGGCCTGCGCTTCACGGCCCACGACGAGCCCGGCTTCTGGGAGCGCGCCGGCTACAGCATGTACGGCGACCCGTGGAAGGAGCAGCGCTACTCGGACGATGACGAACCCGCCGCTAGCCCCTCGGCCCTGCGCCCGTGAGTGCCCGCACCTGGCAGCTGGCTACTGTAAAAGAAATTAAACAGGAAACGCCGCGCGTGAAGTCGTTCACGCTCAGCCTACCCAGCTGGACGCCCCACCTGGCCGGCCAGCACTACGACCTGCGCCTCACCGCCGAGGGTGGCTACCAGGCCGAGCGCAGCTACTCCATCGCCTCGCCGCCCGAGCAAACCGATGAGATTGAGTTGACCGTTGAGCTTATCGCCGATGGCGAGGTGTCGGGCTACCTTAGCGAAGGTGTGGCCGTGGGCGACCCGCTGGAAGTGCGCGGGCCCATCGGTGGCTACTTTGTGTGGCCCGGCGCGGCTGATGCCCCGCCCCTACTGCTGGTGAGCGGCGGCTCGGGCGTGGTGCCGCTGATGGCCATTTTGCGCCACCGCCAGCGCCTAGGGGTGCATACGCCCGCAACCCTGCTGTTCAGCGTACGCACGCCCGCGGAGGTTATTTATCGTGCCGAGCTGGAAGCCCTAGCGCAGGCCGACCCCAGCTTCACGCTGCTGCTCGACTACACCCGCCAGGCGCCCCCCAACTGGGCTGGCTACCAGCGCCGCCTCGACGCCGCCCTGCTGGCCGAGGTAGTAGCAACGTTTGGCAAGGTGCAGCCACAGGCTTTTGTGTGCGGGCCCACGGGCTTAGTCGAAAGCGTAGCCAACGGTTTGCAGGCTTCTGGGCTGCCGCCCGAGCTGATACTCACCGAGCGTTTTGGGCCCACGGGGGGCTAGGGGCTTATTTTAGCCGCGCATCCAGCCCGGCTTTTCATGGCAACCCCTTCCGACACCGCCCTCGACCACCACGACCGCACCGAGTTTCAGCTGGAGCGGCTGATACTATTCACCGACGCGGTGTTTGCCATTGCCATCACGCTGCTGGTTATTGAGATACGCGTGCCCGAACTGCCCCACGCCACCGAGGCCGACGTGGTGCGGGGGCTGCTGCGGCTGCTTCCGAAGTTCATCGGCTTCTTTATCAGCTTCTTCGTCATTGCCATTTACTGGGTGGCGCACCATCGCATCTTCCGGTTTGTGCACCGCCTCGACAACCGGCTTATCTGGTTAAATCTGTTCTTCCTGCTGACCATTGTGCTGATGCCATTCACCACGGCCTACCAGAGCGATTATTTCGCGTTGCGCACGCCTTGGGTACTGTATAGTCTCAACGTGATGCTGGCCGGCTTCATGCAAGCGGGCATGCAGGCTTACCTACGCAACCGGACCCACGGCCTCACCCACGCTCACGAGCACGCGCATCCCGACCTCGATTTGTTTCGGCCCATTACCTCGCCGCTGGTCTTTGGCCTGAGCATCGGGCTGGCGTTGTTTTTGCCAGGCATGTTCTTGCGCGCTGTGCCGGCCATAGCGTTTCCGCTGCTCGGCATTCTGCATAGCCGCCGCCAGCGCGGCCTACGGGCGGCTAGTGCTGCGGCACGGGCACCACGGGGCCTAGCAGCGCCCCGTGGTGCCTCATTCCTACACGTACTGGCTGGTTTTCAGCTCCTGGGCCAGGAAGCGGCTGGTGTGGCCCTTGCCGGTTTTGGCTACCTGCTCGGGCGTGCCCTGGGCCACGATGGTGCCGCCACCCGCGCCGCCCTCGGGGCCAATGTCGATAACGTAGTCGGCTACTTTGATAAGGTCGAGGTTGTGCTCGATGATGAGCACGGTATTGCCCTTGTCGGCGAGCTTGTGCAGCACGTCGGCCAGGTGGCGAATGTCCTCGAAGTGCAGGCCGGTGGTGGGCTCATCGAGGATGTAGAAGGTCTTGCCGGTGTCTTTCTTGCTCAGCTCCGTCGCCAGCTTCACGCGCTGGGCCTCGCCGCCGCTCAGCGTGGTAGCCTGCTGCCCTAGGGTCAGGTAGCCCAGGCCGACGTCAGCTAAAGTCTTGATTTTGCGCAGAATGCGCGGCTGGAACTCGAAAAATTCCACGGCTTTTTCCACCGTCATGTCGAGCACGTCGGTGATGGACTTGCCCTTGAAGCGCACTTCCAGCGTTTCGCGGTTGTAGCGGCGGCCCTTGCAGGTTTCGCAGGGCACGTGCACGTCGGGCAGGAAGTTCATCTCGATGGTGCGGATGCCGGCGCCCTCGCAGGTTTCGCAGCGCCCGCCCTTCACGTTAAACGAGAAGCGGCCCGGCCCGTAGCCGCGGATTTTGGCTTCGGCCATCTCGGCAAACAGCTGACGGATTTCGGTGAACACGCCGGTGTAAGTGGCTGGGTTCGAGCGCGGCGTGCGGCCGATGGGCGACTGGTCCACCTCAATCACCTTGTCAATCAACTCTAGGCCTTCGATGCTGCCGTAGGCCAGCGGCTCGCGGTGGGCGTTGAAAAAATGTTGATTCAGAATCGGATACAGCGTGTCGTGGATGAGCGACGACTTGCCCGAGCCCGATACGCCCGTGACGGCAATGAGCTTGCCTAGGGGGAACTTAGCGGTTACGTTCTTCAGGTTGTGGCCCTTGGCGCCTTTTAGCACCAGCTGGCTGCCCTCGCCCTCGCGCTTTTTCTTGCGCACTTCCACGTGGCGCTGCCCGCTCAAGTACTGCGAAGTGAGCGAGCCGGAGTTGAAAATATCCCTAGGGGTGCCCTCGGCCACGATGTGCCCGCCGTGGATGCCGGCGCCCGGCCCGATGTCGAGCACGTGGTCGGCGTGCAGAATCATATCCTTGTCATGCTCCACCACGATGACCGAGTTGCCGATGTCGCGCAGGTGCTGCAAGGCCTTGATTAGCCGCTCGTTATCGCGCTGGTGCAAGCCAATGCTAGGCTCGTCCATGATGTAGAGCACGCCCACGAGCTGGGTACCAATCTGGGTGGCGAGGCGGATGCGCTGGCTTTCGCCGCCGCTCAGCGTGCGCACCGAGCGGTGCAGGCTGAGGTAGTCTAGCCCTACTTCGAGCAGGAAGCCAATGCGCTTGCGAACTTCCTTCAGCAGCTCGCGGGCAATCAGGTTCTGGCGTTCGCTTAGGCGGCCTTCCACATCCACAAACCAGTCGCTCAGCTCGTTGATGTCCATCACCGACAGCTCGCCGATATGCCGACCGGCCAGCTTGAAGTGCAGGCTCTCTTTTTTGAGGCGGTAGCCCTCGCACACCGGGCAGGTCTGGGCCTGGGTGTACTGCTGAATCCACTCCCGAATGCTGTCCGAGTCGGAGTCCATCTGGCGGCGCAGAAACGGGATGATGCCCTCAAACGGCTCGTCGTGCACGGCCTTGGCGTCGTCGGCCTCGTCCTGCGTAATGCCGTGCAGCAGGCTGTGCAGCAGCGCAGGCGGCAGCTTCTCGATGCTGGTATTGAGGCCGGCCTTGTGCTTTTTGAGGATGGCTTGCAGCTGCTGAAAAATCCAGATGTCGCGGTATTCCCCGAGGGGCGCAATGCCGCCGCGGCTGATGCTCAGCTTGGGGTCGGGTATTACGGTTTCCTCGGTTATCTGCTGCACCTCGCCTAGGCCCGCACAGTGCGGGCAGGCGCCGTAGGGCGAGTTGAAGCTGAACGTATTCGGCGCCGGGTCGTCGTAGGCGATGCCGGTTTCGGGGTCCATCAAGAAGCGCGAGAAGAACTGGGGCGGCGCTTTCTTGGCGTCGGGGTCGAGCACCAGCATAGTGCCTTTGCCGTGCGTGAGGGCGCTTTGCACCGAGCCCGAGAGGCGGAAGCGGTCCTCTTCCTTCACCACCAGCCGGTCAATCACGATTTCGATGTCGTGAATCTTGTAGCGGTCCACCTGCATCTTGGGCGTAATGTCGAGAATTTCGCCATCGACGCGCACTTTGGCGAAACCAAGCTTGGCAATCTTCTGAAAATCTTCGCGGTAGTGGCCCTTGCGGCCCTTCACCACGGGCGCCAGCACCACCAGCTTCTTGCCCTCGTAGTGCCGCAGGATGTAGTTGATAATCTGGTCGTCGCTCTGCCGAATCATCTTTTTGCCGGTGGCATAGCTAAACGCCTCGGCCGTGCGCGCATACAGCAAGCGCAGGAAGTCGTAAATCTCGGTGATGGTGCCCACCGTGGAGCGCGGATTGCGCGAGGTCGTCTTCTGCTCGATGCTAATAACCGGCGACAAGCCCTCAATTTTGTCCACGTTGGGCCGCTCGAGCCCGCCCATAAACGAGCGTGCGTAGGCCGAAAACGTTTCCATGTAGCGCCGCTGGCCCTCGGCATAAATGGTGTCGAAGGCCAAGCTGCTCTTACCCGAGCCCGAGATGCCCGTAAATACCACCAGCTTTCCGCGCGGAATTTGCACGCTCACGTTCTTGAGGTTGTGCTCACGTGCGCCGTACACCTCAATGTAGGGTGCCTCGGCAGCGGCCCCTAGGGGCTGGCCATTGGCCAAGGGCGGCAGGGAATCGGGGGTGTCGTGCTGCGCGGCCACGGCCAGGCCAGCGGGCGCAGGCTGGCTCCCCGCGGGCAGGTTGTGGCGCAGGTCGGGCGCCTGGTGCTCAGTCACTTCTACCAACTCGGCGGCGGGTGCTGCCGTCAAAATTTCGGCGGCAGCGGCGACCAGCTTTGGCGCTTTGGGAGTGGCAGCTTTGGGTTTCTTAGGTGCGGGCGCAGCGGGTGCGGTAGCCGTTTTTTTAGCCATCAGGGCAAATCGGAAGAACAAACAAAAGTACGCGAATGACCAGCCGGAGCGGCAAAAACCAGGGGTTTTCTGCTAAATGCGCGGTTGGGAGCGACTTGGAGCAACAGGCCGCAACGGCGAATAGTGCCGGCGCCTGGCTAAGCACTTTTTATTCAGCCCGCTGTCGTTCTTTCGGCACCCTAGGCAGTTGCAGTGTCAGCTACCCATCCTCCTCTTGCCCAAACGGCAATTCTTGCATCACAGCATTTTATGCTACCTACCCGCCTGCCCTTGCTGAGCCTGGCACTACTCTTTGGCCCCGCCGCCACTTGGTTCCGGAGCATACCCGCCCCGCATGGCTATGATTTCCCGACCGCTGCGGCTATGGAATCAACCAGCAGCTCGTTTGCCAAGCTACTTATCATGCCGGCATTTCAAGGCAAGACGGAAGTTGCCTTAGAGGAATACAATGGACTGGGAGTCGAAAAGCCGTTGAGCAAAATTTAACGCAATACACAAGTAGTCAACCAGCAGTTGAGCGATTTAACGACCGCCGGCTGGGAGCTGGCAGCAATGTGCGTTATTCCAGTGGTAGGAATTGCCCCGGCCACTACGCGCTACCTGTGCTGCAAGCCCCGGCCATAGGGCGCTTAGTCGGCACAAGCGGCTCGTTCGTCTGCAAATAGCTGGGCTTGCTACGTGCCGCCAGAAAAGCGGCATCCTGCTTGCCCCGTTTGGAGTATCAGTCTTTATCATTTGCCTGATACCCTTCTCATGCCTTTCCAATCCAACGCTCTGCTGCTGGCCGCCGGCCTAGCCCTAGCCGGGGCCGCTGCCCCCAGCGCCGCCCACGCCCAAATTGCCGTCAATGTGCAGCTAGGCCACCCCACCTGGGGCCCCGTAGCGCCGGCTGGTGCTCAGTACTACTACGTGCCCGAAATCGACGGCTACTACGACCTGCAGGCTCAGGACTACATTGTGCAGCGCAACGGCCGCTGGGCACACTACCGTAGCCTACCCGGCTACGACCCGCGCAACTTCCATCCGGTAGTAGTAAACTACCGCGGCCGCCAGCCCTGGGACAACTACCGCACCCACCACACTCAGTACTATCGCCAGCCGCAGCCAGGGCCGGGCCGCAGCGACTTCGGCCACAGCCAGGGGCGCGGCCAAGACCAACGCGGGCGGGGGCACGACCAACGCGGGCGGGGGCACGACGACCACGGTCGCCACTAGGAGCCGCCACTTACTTTGCCGGAAAGCCTCGCCTCTCAGGCGGGGCTTTTCGTTGATAATTGTGAATAGCGGGCATTCGTCGGCACATTTGCCCGCCTCGTCCGCAAAGCCGCTGCCAGCAGGCCCACCCCCCAAATCCGGCACCTTAGTTGCATACGCTTTACATACTTAGTTCACCTTTTTACTAGTCTTTTCTCATGAAATCCTCGCTTCGTTTTCTTGCCTTTGCGCTGGGTGCTGGCCTAGCGTTTGTAGCTCCTACGGCGGCCCACGCGCAAGTAAGCGTGGGCGTGCAGATTGGCGCGCCTGCCTGGGGGCCGCCCGTGCAGCAGGGCACCCAGTACTACTACATTCCGGAAATTGACGGCTACTACGACATCTATAACCAGGTGTATTTGGTGTTCGATGGCCAGCAATGGGTGCAGCAGCCTTACCTCGATGGCTACGACCCCTACTACTTTCACCCGTACCCGGTTAGCTACGTGGGGCCGCAGCCGTGGCTCTACATCGGCACCTATCGCAACCGCTACCCGCAGTACGTGACGGGCTGGCGGCGGGGCGGCTACCCCGGCCAGTATGCGGGCCACGAGTACGGCGCAGGCCGCGTGTACGGCTACGACCACAGCAACTACGGCCGCCCCGGCAATTACGGCGGCCGCGACAACCGCGGTGGCTACGGCCAGCCCGGCGGCTTCGATGGCAACCGCGGGGGCATTGGCCGGCCCAACATTAGTAGCCCTGGCAACGGCGGCTTCGGCAACCGGCCTTCGGCGCCCGGCGGCAACTTCCCAGGTGGGCAGCCGGGCGGCGGCAACCGCGGTGGCTTCCAGGGCGGCGGCCAGCCCGGTGGGGGCCAGCCGCAACGCGGTGGCTTCCCCGGCGGGCAGCCGAGCGGCGGGCGCGGCGGCTTCCAGGGCGGCCAGCCCGGCGGCGGGGGTGGCAACCGCGGGGGCGGCCAGCCCGGTGGCGGAGGCGGCCAGCCGGGCGGCGGGGGTGGCGGCCGGCGCGGCGGGCGCTAGGCCCGGCACCTACCCTACTTGTGGCTACGCGCGTAGCTTTGAAGCTGCTCTTTAAAAAGAGCAGCTTCTTTGCTTTTACACCACATGGTTTTCAGCAGCACGCTTTTTTTATTCTATTTCTTGCCCGGTTTCCTGGCGTTGTACTGGCTGGTGCCTGGGCGCTTCCAGAACGCGGTGGCCCTAGGGGCTAGCTTGCTATTTTACGCGTGGGGCGGCCTTCCTTTTTTGGGACTTTTTTTGGGGTCGGTGGTGGTCAATTTTTTCCTCATCCGGACCATGGCGGCTACCCCGGCCCGGTGGAAGCAGCGCGTTTTTTTACTGGTGAGCATTCTGATTAATATCAGCATACTTTTTTATTTTAAGTACGCCAACTTCTTCCTCGACAACGTGAGCGCGGTGCGCAGCTACTTCGGCGCGGGGGAGTTGACCTGGGAAAAAGTGGTGTTGCCCATCGGCATTTCCTTTTTCACCTTCGAAAAGCTGACTTACACCATTGACGTGTACCGGGGGGTAAACAAGCCCCTGCGGTCGTTCTGGAATTTTCTGCTCTACATCATGCTTTTCCCCAAGCTGATAGCCGGGCCCATTGTGCGCTTCCACGAGATAGCCGGGCAGCTAACTGACCGCCGGGCCTTCGATACCCTAGATGAAAAGCTGGCGGGCTTCTTTCGCTTTATGGTGGGCCTAGGCAAAAAAGTACTGATTGCCAACGTACTGGGCCAGCAAGCTGACCACCTCTTTGCCCTGCCCTCCGCCAACCTGCCCACGGGCCTGGCCTGGGTGGGAGCAGTAGCCTACACGCTTCAGATTTATTTCGATTTTTCGGGCTATTCCGACATGGCTATTGGCTTGGGCCGGCTCATGGGCTTTCAGTTTCCCGAAAATTTTAACTCGCCCTACGTGGCGCGCTCCATCACCGAGTTTTGGCAGCGCTGGCACATCACGCTGGGGCGTTGGATGCGCGACTACCTCTACATTCCGCTAGGAGGCAACCGGGTGCATCCCAGCCGTTTATATGTCAATTTATGGACGGTTTTTATCCTCTCTGGCTTGTGGCACGGCGCCGCCTGGAATTTTATTGCCTGGGGAGCTTACCACGGCTTTTTCCTGATTTTAGACCGCCTGTTTTTATTGCGCCTCTACCGTAAAATAGGGGCCTTGAGCATCGTGCCAACCTTTGCCATTACAGTAGTAGGCTGGGTGCTTTTTCGAGCCGAAACGCTAGCTGCTGCCCTCGCCTACCTGGGGCGGCTACTGGGCCAGGCCCCAGCCGTGCCCGCCGACGCGGGCTGGGGAGCGCCGGTGGCCACGCCACCCGCCCTAGTCGCTAGCTGGGGGCAACTCGATGGCCAGTTTTGGGCTATACTAACCTTAGGGGCTATTTTTTCTTTCATGAACGTGCTACCCAGCCTAGAGCGCCGCAATCTGGGCTTGTACGCCGCGCACACCCTCTCCCTTAGGCGGGCCACGGGGCTCGGGCTGGCTGCCGCCCTGCTGCTGCTGCTGAGTGCTAGCTCGCTCGTTAGCAGTTCGTTTAATCCCTTCATTTACTTTCGCTTTTAGCTTTCTTATTTATGCCTGCTGCTAAAGCGCTGGGGATGCTGAGCAAGCGCCTACTACTGGGCTCGCTGCTACTACTGCTGGTTCTGCCGGCTGTGCAGGCCTACTGGCTGCTGGTGCCCGTCAAGCCCCTAGGGGGCGTTACCATCAATGCCAAAGCCCCCGCGCTCAGTTGGGCTGCCGTGCAAGACGGTCAGTTTCAGCCGGCCCTAGAAGCCTACCTGACGGATAACCTGGGGTTTCGCCCTTGGATGGTACGCCTGCGCAACCAACTGGCGTTTTCGCTTTTGCACAAGTCGCTCACCGAGGGCGTCGTGCTAGGTAAAGATGACAACCTGTACCAGCAAAATAGCATCAACGCCTACTTAGGCCGAAGCTACCTAGGCGAAGCAGAAATTGCCAAGCGGGCCCGGCATCTGCGGCGCGTGCAAGATTCGCTGCGGGCCCACGGCACGCAGCTGCTATTTGTGCTAGCCCCCAGCAAAGCGCGCATCCTGCCGCAATATTTGCCCGATAGCTGCGCGGCGCAGCCCCATCGCGTTAGTAATTATGATATGGTGCGCGCGCAATTTGCCAAGTACGGGGTCAATACCCTAGACGCGGCGGCGCTTATGCTGCGCTGGCAGGCAGCGCAGCCACCGTACCCGCTTTTTACGCGTACCGGCACGCACTGGAGCGGCTACGCAGTAGCCCAGCTGGCTGATACGCTCTTTCACCGCACCGAGCAACTCACGGGCTACGACCTGCCTGATTTTGCCCAGCAAGGTCCGCCCACCGTGGTGAACCGCGTTGATGAGTTGCGCTACACCGACGATGACTTAGGCAACTTACTTAACCTGCTGTGGGATATTCGCCCCTACCCAACGGCCTACCCAAACGTCGTTTTTGGCCCTAGCCAAGGTAAGCAGCGCCTGAATACACTCATTATCGGCGATAGCTTTGCCGAAAGCTTTACCGAGAGTTTTGCGGAAAAGAAGTATGGTTTTTACCCCTATTTCAGCCGGCTATTCACACCTGCCTCCCGGCTGTGGTACTACAATCGCACCATTTATTGGCCGCTGATTAAACTCCCGGCAGGTGAAAGCCAGGACGTAAAAAAGCTAAACCTAGCCGAGCAGTTGCGCGGCCGGCAGCTCGTATTGCTACTAGCCATGGAAGGCAATTTAGATGATGTAGGGTTTGGCTTCATTAGCGAAGCCTTCGATGCCGTTTGCCCACTCACGAGCCAGGATGAGACGCACCTACAGGCCATTATTAACGACATCAAGCATAATCCTGAGTGGCTTGCTAACGTTGCTAAAGGAGCGGAAAACCACCAGATACCGCTTGAGCAAGCCCTGCGGGAAAATGCAAAGTTCGTTTATGACCAAAGCCGCTAGGCGATGCTGGCGGCTTAACCTACCAGCTTGGCCATTGCAGAACTGGACGCGGCCCGCCTAGGCTTACCAAAAAGCGCGGCTCCTGCAAAGGAGCCGCGCGTTTTGGTGGCTTAAAATTACGCGTTCTTGGGGTAGCGGGGGAAGG
>JBPBPH010000057.1:0-14908 GCA_050954355.1 Janthinobacterium lividum | reverse complement strand
CTAGGTCGGCAAAGACGGGCCAGTCGCGGAGTTCAAGCAGTTCCGTTTTGAGGCGCGACCAGAGGCTCTCAGCTTGCGCGTTGTCATAGCACTCGCCACGCCGGCTGTGCGAAAGTTGAGCCTTGGCGTCGCGTAGCAGGGTTTTGTAGCCCTTGCCTACGTATTGGCCGCCTCGATTGGAGTGGACAATCAGCCCGGGCGCGGGCTGCTGGGCCAGGAGCGCCCGTTGTAAGGCCGTGGTAACCAAGGCCTCGGGCATATCAGCCCGCACCTGCCAGCCCACCACCTGCTTGGTGCATACGTCTTGAAAGGCACAACAGTAAACCCAATTGCCGTTAGCCAGGGGCAAGTAGGTGATGTCGCTGACCCACACCCGATTGGCCTGGGTTGGACGCGGCTGGTCGAGCAGTAAGTTTGGGGCGCAGCGTTTACCGTGGGTTGAATCGGTGGTGCGGGGCACAAAGGATTTAGGTTGCAGCGCTTGGCGCTCATGGCGGCGCAACGCCATGCGCACGGCTTGCCGACCCACGTGATGCCCGAGCTCCCGCAACTCGACTTGGAGACGACGCACGCCGTAGCGGCGGTGATGGTCGTCAAACACGTCGACTAGCGCCGTTTCCCAGGCCGGCTCCGCGGGGGCTACTCCCCCCGCAGCCGCGTCTTTTCGCCACGCGTAATAGCGGCTGGGCACCACCTGGAGCACTTGGCAGAGCACCTTCACTGGGTAATGAAGTCGCTGCTGGTCAATAAAGCGCAGCTGGCTCACGGCGTCGGGGTGGTCGAGAAGATAGCGATGGCTTTTTTTAAAATCTCTAGCTCCTGGGCCAGCCGTTTATTGGCCTGCCGCAGGGCGCGCACTTCGGCGGCCTCGGCTGGATCAGCAGGCAAGGGCTGCTGAGCCGCTTTCTGCCAGGCATAGAGCCGCTTGGGGTCAATATTTAAGGCGCGAGCGGCGGCCAGCGTGGAGCGCTTTCGCTCGCCAGGCGCAGGGCTTCGGCGCGGAAGGCCGCATCATAACGCGGCCGCTTCGTGGCAGGGGCTTTTTCCATGAGTTTGGGAAATTAGCACCCAATTCTCTCCTGTCTTACCCGACCACCTCATGATAGGGCGTCTGATAGTCAATGCTGGAGTGCAGACGCTCGTGATTATAGGGGTTTTCGTTACAACGAGGCGAAAATGACGCTAAGCTCCGGAGCCTGCTATTTGTTGCCCGCAAGTAGACCATTTGGTAGCGCATGCAGCACTTTGGCCGCCTGAAGTGTAAATACTAGCCAAACTGTAGCGCGCCGCTACTTGCCCACTTCGTGAAATCAGCTGCCCCCACTGCTCGCTTCCTAACACGGTATTTTCCGAAAATAGGTGCTGAATCCGTGAATCGTCCACCTAAAACAGTGACTTGTTATCTTCCGCCGCCTCGTCGTGCCGGGACCTTTGTCGAACCTAAATTCTACCAAGCAACAGCCGTATGAGCAGTCCTGAAGCAACCACCGTGGCCATCATCGGCGCCGGGGTATCTGGGTTAGCGTTGGCCACCTTTTTACAACAGGCCGGCATCCCGTGCGTGGTGCTGGAGCGACGCAACCGCGCCTACATCGAAGTACGGCAGCGAGCTGGGGTCGTGGATGCGCGGGCCGTCCGCATGTTTCAGCAGTGGGGCTTGGCCGACCAACTGCTGGCCGGACCGGTCGCCCAAACCATCGACTACCGCGTGAATGGCCGCAGCCACGTGTTTGAAGCGAGCGCGGAAGATGGCATCCATAGCCGCTTCTGCACCCAGCAGATGCTGGTGAACAACTTGCTACGGGAATTTCTCGATGTTAGGGGCGGGGATGCCCGGTGGGAGGTCACGGACCTTACCGTCCACAATGAAGCGGGGGACCGGCCCCACGTCACGTATACCGATGCGAGTGGCTCGCACGAGCTTCGCTGCGACTATCTGATTGGCTGCGATGCGGATAAGGGGGTTAGCCGCTCGTCCATCCCGCCCGGGGTACTCACCACCTACCGCTATGAGTTTGGGTATGCGTGGCTGGCGGCGCTCGTCGAAGCACCCGTACTAGGGAACCCCATTATGGGCGTCAGTGACCACGGTTTCATCGGGCAGTTGCCCCGCGGCCCACAACGGAGTCGCTACTACTTGCAATGCGCCTTGAGCGATGGCCCTGCGGATTGGCCGGATGCGCGCATCTGGGACGAGATACGGCTACGCCTCAACGACAGCACCATTGCGAACGCCGTTATTCATAACAAGGAGTTTGTTCCCTTACGCTCGGTCGTACACGCCCCGATGCAATTCCGCAACCTGTTTTTGGTCGGCGACGCGGCCCACTTAGTACCGCCGGTCAGTGCCAAAGGCATGAACCTCTCCCTCTACGACGTCGATGTGCTGTCCCAGGCGCTGCTACGCGCCGTCAAACACCACGACCAAGCGGCCTTGGATACTTATTCAGCCACGTGCCTGCCTCACATCTGGAATTACCAGGATTACGCCGTTTGGATGGCCGATACCCTGCATGATGCCGGGGACCCCACCCGCCATGGGCTGTTCCGGCAGCAGACCGCGCGCGCGCGGCTGGCTAACTTGTTTAACTCGTCAACAGCTGCTCACCTGCATAGCGAATACCTGCACGGCACAAACTGAAGCTAGCCGCGAGTATCTTCCTACTGGAAGCTTGTCCAGCAAAGAGCTCAGGGAGTTTTGGTAGCTTACGGGAGTGGAGCAACGGGCTTGGCAAAGCCCATTATCCGAGTGCGCAGCACCTAAATTGCGGTCTATGAGCCAGCAGGAAAGGGTACCAATTCATCGACTGGATGACCGGTTTTCTGGCATTCACTTAGCCCCTTTTGGCGGCGACAAACCCTCACCAGCTGCCTATGACAGTTCGCAACCCCACCGGCATGATTTCTACTACTGTGTGCTGTTGGAAAAAGGCCGTTTGGAGATGGAAGTCGATTTTCAGCCCGTTCACCTGCCGGAACCGTCACTCTATCTGTCGTATCCCGGGCAGATTCATCAAATCAAGGCGGCCCATCTGGAGCAAGGGTGGTACTTAACCTTCGAGGCCGCTGTGATTGAACAACTACTGCGCGATGTGCTGGACCAATGCCTTTCAGAAGTGATGCTGGTGCCGCTGTTACCAGCGCAGGCGGCCAGGTTTTCCCGGCTCTTGCAACACTTACAACTAGTGCAGAACGAACCCCCTCAGCTTTTTCGACAACCCGTACTCCAGCATTTGACGACGGCATTTGTTTATGAGCTGGCCGCTGCTTACTTAGCCGTGGAGCAGTTCAGTCTAAGTAGGCACTCGTCCCGCAGTATTGAGATTACCAAATCGTTCAAACAGCTGCTTCGGCAACAGCCGAAGCAGCTAAACAGACCGGCTGAGTTTGCCGCTAAGCTACATATAACTGTCAGCCACTTGAATGATACCGTCCGCCGGGTTACCGGCTTCCCCGTTACGTATCACGTTCAGCAGCAAGTGATGCAGGAAGCTCAGCGCTTATTAGCTCATTCCGAACTCCCTGTTAATGAGATAGCCTATGCCTTAGGCTTTGATGATGCAAAATACTTTATCCGCTTGTTCCGTAAAGTTATCGGCGTCTCGCCGGGCACCTTCCGAAAAAAAGGCGAGCCAGCGATTTAGCTCCTGGCATACGGACCCTATCAACGCGAACCATTCTAGTAACTGTATAGTCCCAGGGTGAGCTGGGTCGGGTCACGGCTAAAGATAGCCGGCGTTTTTTGCCATTGGGCACAGACAAATTCGTGCGGCGTTAGCCCGCGCAGCCGTTCGAGGCGTTTGGCGTGGTTGTAGGCCAGTAAAAAGGCTTGCAAATGCTCCTCGAGTTGAGCCGTGGTCTGGTAGTGATAGCGCTGGACAGTTGCCTCTTTCAGCGTGCGGTTGAAGCGCTCGACTTGGCCGTTGGTCCAGGGATGGGCGGGTTTAGTCAACCGATGCTCCACGCCGAAGGCTCGGCAGATGCGAGCAAAGCTATGCCCGCCCGGAAACCACTGATGCGGCTGCAAGGTAAACTGTACGCCGTTGTCGGTCAGTACTGTATGCACCTTATAAGGCAACTTTTCCAGTGCGCGACGCAGAAAATCAGCCGCCACCATCCGTGTGGCGCGGGGCTGCAACTCGGCAAACGCGACTTTGCTGGTGCGGTCAATAGCGACAAAGAGATATTGGCGACCCTCTTCGGTGCAGACTTCGGCAAAGTCGACGTGCAGGTAGCCAATCGGGTAGTCCTTGAATTTTTTCTTCGGCGCAGACTGCCCCTCGTCACTTAAGGGCAGGCGGCTCACGCCATGACGCTGAAAACAGCGATGCAGGGCCGAACGCGAGAGGTGGGGAATGGTTTCCTGCAACGCATAGAGGCAGTCATCGAGTGGCAGCAGCGTGTGCTGGCGAAAGGCCACGGCAATGGCCTCCTGCTCAGCTGTAAGCACCGTCGAAGCCGACTTCGGTCCCATTGGGGCATCGGCCGTCGTGGCACGTTTGCGCCACTTGGCTACCGTTTTGGGATTGATGCTGTGGCGCTTAGCTAACGTTTGGAGGCTTTCCTGACTACGTTGGCTACTGCGTCGTATTGCCGCAGTTGTGCGGGCGCTGCCGTGAAGTACCTGTCCCATAATTTCTGGCGAACTTTCGGCCCGAAAATTACACCACCACACCTTGGGACTCTACACGTTGCCAGATGCCTTTTTGGGCCCAGCGTCGGCTACGTTTGCGCAAGGTGTCGTGCTTGCCAAAGCGGGCGGGTAATGCCCGCCAGGCGCAGCCGTGACGGGCTACCCAAAACACGGCGTTGAGAAAGAGCCGGTTATCGGTCCCGGTACGGCCCACGTCGCCCGCTTTGCCTGACAAATGGGGCGCCAAGGCATCCCACGCGCGGTCACTAATTTCGTCTATACTGCTCACGAACGTAAAGGTAATTGTCCGTACTACCTAGTATGTTTGTGACCCATACTTCTTGAGCCATGCAGCACCTTTCGGCTACACCCGCGTTTTCGCCACCGATTAGGACCTTGCTACGCAACTGGACGACTTGACTCATGCTGGATGCACGTTTGAGCTTATTAAAATCTGCCTCCCACTTCGTATTAGCTGCGGCACGGCCTGCTCCAGTTCGCATGTAACTAATGAGCTGTCCGAGGTAGGGCCGGCTGGATAGTCTATCTTGCTGCTCCTACGTAAGCAATAGATAGTCATGGCATCTTTTTCAGCGGAGCTGCGCGTAGCAGGTCAGGCCTATCCGTTGCGACTATGCAGCTATGAGTTTACGCAGGCCACTTCTCAGCGGGGGCAGGTAGCCGCAAAGGTGCGCATGGGTCTAGTGCACCTGACGTTGGATGTGCCTACCAACGACCAGTTGCTCAGTTGGGCAGCCACGCCCTTTAAGCCGCTGGCCGGGCAGGTAGCTTTCTTCGCCGCCCAGGGCGGCTCAGTGCTGGAAACGTTGAGTTGGGAGGCGGGACAGTGTGTAGGCTACCAGGAGGGGTTTGCAGCCGGTGATACAACTACTGGGGCCTATATATGTCAGTTAACTATTGCGGCCCCGCAGTTGACGGTGCAGCCTGGCAGCGCGACGGCTTACATAAACCCAGCGGCCGGTGAGCACGGCAGCCCGGAATTAGCGCTGCTAGGGGTGCCGCCTGTGCTGACTCCCCCAGCCACCCCACTGGTGCTGCCCACGGTAGAAGAACTAGCGGCAGCCGTTGGCGAGAAAGCACTGGAAGGCCTAGCTGCTGTCGGCACGGCCGTTGCGCTGCCGATTGCCCTGACGTTAGCTTTAATATTGGGCAGTACTACCCCCGCTCAGGCACCTAGTATTCCGCAACTCCATCCGCTACCAATTGACCCGAAACTGTTGCGCTTTAATACCTTGCTGGCGAAACATAGCGCCGGTACACTTACCCCAGATGAGGAAGCCGAACTGCTCGACTTGTTGGCCAAAGTGAAAGGCATTCATGCCAACCGCCTGCAGGATATCGCGGACTCTACCGCACTGACGCTCCCTATGAGAGGTGGCCGGGTACCCCTGCGCAACTTTACCATCCTGCTTAACTTTGCTTATACAAAGCGGACCGCTGCCGCCCGCCAGCTACTGCGTAGAGCCTTTGAAAACGGGGAACGGAAAGCCTTTTTACAGGACATGGCGAACGACCCAGTTAAAGTGACCCGCCTAAAACAGTTAGGCATGTCGGATGAAAACCGGACCGCCTTACAACCGGTTTGGTGCCGAAGGGCTACCGGGTCCATCATAAGTTATCGCTGGACGACGGGGGTGATAATAGCTTTGACAACTTGGTCCTCATGAAGGATGACCCGTATCACCTCTCCATTACCGTCCTGCAGAACACGTCCATGAGTGGCCTAGCGCCCGGTGAAACCAGATTAGTGGATTGGCCTATTATTGACGACTACATTTATCCTAACTATTAAGTAGGACCTAATGGCTTCTGGCACCCCCTTACTGAATTATTTGCAGCAGATTGCGGCGGCAGATGCCCAATTTGGTGGCCAGTTGCAGCCGGCAGCCTCTGCCGAAGCACTAGTAGCCCTTTATCAGCAGGTGCAGGAGCGATTCGGCTACCATTTGCCCGCTGCGTATGGGCAGCTGTTGGCCATCGCGGACGGCGTAGACTTCAACGGCTATACCCTCTACGCCAGCCAGACGCAGCCACTACAAGGAACCCGGCAGGTGCTGCAAGGCTTTGTGGAAATCAATAAATTTTGGCGGGAGTACGCCGACAACCAAGACCATCACTTACTGATGTTCGGCGAAACGGGCGACGACCTATATCTCCTCGACCAGCGCACCCACTCCTTTCAACTAACCGACAAAGTGAGTGGTGACATCTACCAAGCATTTGCTACCTTTGAAGAGATAGTTGAACAACTACTTAGAAGTGCGCTTGGCCTCGAAGAGGCCAGCTGAGAGGAAATACGCGAGCCGTTTTCCGACCCATTGCATCCCTGGTAGGAGAAAGATGTAGCAAACGCGAACCAAGTACACATTGCTCCAGCTTTTGACCTTATTCGACTACTGAGTCAGTAGTAATTTATCCAGTGCTCCTCCAAAAAAGGACCGTATTTTGGAGGGCTACGCACCCCACGCAAACGGCCCGGAAACGTAGGGTTTCCGGGCCGTTTTTTGGAGGGCTATTTGGGGCTGCTGCGGATGGCTGAGTTCTGCTTCACCTGGTTGAGCAGGTTGAGCCCGGCCTGGGTAGCCCCTAGGTTGTTTACCACCTGCAGCTCGCGCTGCCACTGCTCGACGCCAGCCAAGCGGTCGTTGAGCTGGAGCAGGGCCGCGAGCATCTGCGTCAGCACGGCGTAGGTTTTCTCGCCATCGGTGGCGGGCGAGGCGGCCGCGATGGGCAAGGTGGCGCCGGAACTGCCCGAACTGGTGGGCCCGCCATCGGCGAAGCCCCACACGCGCCGGGCTTCCAGCCACTGCTCGACGGCCGCCACCTGCGGGTCGGTGCGCTGCCACTTCGGGATGACGTACTCGTCCTCGTGCACCACGCCCGCCACGGCAAAGCCCGAGCCGTCCTGCAGGCTGCCGTTGGCGCCGACGCTCATGCCCGAGAGCTGCAGCAGCTGGCCCATGGGCGAGACGGCCATGCCACCGCCGTCGCCGGTGTCGCCACCCATCCAGTAGCTGCCCCGCCCCCACTACCGCCGCCAGCCCCAATCTTGCCGAGGGCTATCGCGGTGCGCCCTACCGCCAGCGCGGTTTGTACGCCAGCGAGCACCGTACCAAATACGCCGGCGGTCACCGAGTTTTCAGGCTGTTCAGCCGAGTACTCCCAAATCGCCTGAACTTCGCGCGTGCCATCCATGATAATCTTGGCCGCCGCCAAGGCCACGCACATCGCGTGGTGTTTTTCGCGGCCTTCCTTATCCTGGTCAAGTAAGTCGAGCCCGAACTGCAGCACGTCGCTGGGCGGGGCCTTGGTGCGGTCGTAGCCCTTCATGTCCTTGATGCGCCCGTACTGCTCGAAGAGCACGCCCATCATGGCCACGTTCTGGGCGGTGGCGGCCGTGACTTCGGTGCGCAGTGAGTGGAGCAGCTCCTCAGTCAGCACCAGGCCCTTGGCCTCAATGGCCTGGGCCAGCAGCCCGAGGGCGCGGTCGGCGTAGTCGCGCACTTCCTCGTCGAGGATGCGCTTAAACTCGTCCTGGCAAGAAGCCATGCGCTCAAGGTGGCACATTGCCCTAGGGTGGCGTAGGACGAGAAAAACAAGGTTAAGCCCTTAAAATACGTATTTATTCCGCGCTATATCCGTGCTTAGTGACTTTCTAACCCTACGCAGCCTACGTAGACGCTATGTATGTTTGATGAACAGGATGAAGCGCAACGTCGCCAGGCTGTCGCCTGGGCAATAGCCCAAACGGCGGGCACTGCCCTCGCCCCCGACCAGTACGAATACAAACTTTTGAACGATTACGCCCAAGGCTTACTGAGCCTGGAGCAGGTCCTCACCAAGCTCGATAACCGCACTCAGCACATTCTCTACCGCAGCCAGGCCCGGCACTTGTTCAATGCTTCGCAGCTCGCCGAGCTACAGCTGCAGTCGCAGACCTGGAATAAGGCGCACCAGGTTACGGGGCTACTCTGCTACACAGACGAGGGGCACTTTGTACAGTTCATTGAAGGTTCCATCAATGAGGTGCGCGGTCTGTATGCCAGAATTCAGCAAGACCCGCGCCACCACCATGTCACACTGCTCAGCGACAAAACCAACAGTACGCGCGGGTTTGCCGACTGGCAAATGGCGCTGATAAACGTCTCCACTAACGAGTTTTATTGGCTTCTAAACGCCTTAGAGGCGAAAGACCACCAAGCAAATTCCTCTCAAGTGCCCGTTAGTGACCCGCTACTGCTTACCCTGCTTGAGCAGTTTAGCCAGACCTAGGGGTGCGCAGCAACCCGCCGCGAAACCGTTTAGTCACGAAACGCGCCAGCCCAGCAGCTGGCGCAGAGGGGCCACCTTGGACGTGAGCACTTCCCAGCCCACCGCGCCGGCTACGGCCGCCACCAGGTACCACTACCAGGCCGCGCCGCCGCTCTTGTTGGTGGCCACCGCGCTGGGGTAGTCAGCGGGCCGGCGCTAGGGCCACTACGCCCACGAAACGAATGCGATGCTTCGCTACGCGCTACCAAACTACCCTAGGCTGGCTTTCGCGCAAACTTGCTAACTACCCACCTATCACCCTAGACGAAGCCAGGCAGCGGCTCGGCCAGAATGGAGTTTAGCTCGTTCAGGCGCCTGATAACGACGAGCAGCAATGCGGGCGGGGTAGGCAGCTGGGGGCCGGCCTGCTCCGTTAGGCTGCGCACGCAACTAGTCAGCCGCCGCAACTCGTCGGTAATATAATCTTGCACCAGTTGCCAGTGCTTGGGCCCCAGCCAGCTACACATCAGGCAGGAGTGGCGCACCACCAGAATGCGCTCGGCCAAGTGGCCTAGGTACTCCAGCACCTGCAGCTCCTGGGAACTCATGATGCGGGCCTCCCGGCCAATTACGCAAAAGGTCCCAATTACGCACCGGTCGGGCCGGCGCAGAGGCACCCCTGCGTAGAAGCGCAACCCATTGGCCTGCGCGGCCGCATCGGCGGCGGCCGTGAGGCGGTAGCGCTGCGGCGGTAGCGTCAAATCGGTGAATATAATCGTTTGCTTATCCCGGATGGCCAGGGCGCAAATAGCCTCGCTACGCTCTTGGTGCGTGAGGCCGGGCAACCCATAGCGGGCTTTATACACTATTTCGTCGGTGCCCGCCAGGGCCAGCAGCGAGATGGGCAAACTGAAAATATGCGCCGATAAACTTACCATTTCGTCGAATGCTGGCTCCTGCATCGAGTCCAGCACGTCATCATGGTCAGGGGTAAGCAACCGCGCTACCTTAGTAGGCGGCAATAAAGTGGCAGGGGGTAGAAACATGCTTGCGTAGGAAAAGGATAATTGGAAGATTATATGGTAAGTATTTCATAACAATCTGTAATACTGAGCTATAACGCCTTTCTCGTCCCAATGTATACATGTTTTATGATAAATAAGCTAGTGCAGCTTTCCCAACCGCCACTGCCTAGCTCCCTTTTAGCGGCCTGCGCCAAGCTATCTGCGCCCCTACCCTGCCTAGGGCCCCGCGCTATCCGCTAGGGCGGCGGCCAGCGCTCCACCATCGGTGGTGGAAGTTGCATCTAAGTAATATTCTATTCCTTAGGTATTTATCTTTAAATTGCAGAGCTTATTTATACTGCTACCAGTCCTTCCGCAGCGGCCACTACTGGCCTGCGCTAGCACCTTTTTTCCACACTGCTTACCTATACCCCGCCGCTCTCGCTCTTACTTATCATCAAGCGTCCATGGACACCAGTAAAGCCCTTGATTTTTTTGCTACGCGCCGCAATTTACTCAGTGGCTTCTTACTCGAATACACTTTCCTACTTGATAAACACCCCGAGCTAACCGACTTTTTTTCATTTGAATCTTACGTGCAGTTCTGCTTTTCTTTTTTCATAACCCACGAGCAACGCCATGGCAGCGAGCGCCTGCAGTGGGAAATTAGTTGTTTGCGCGACCACTTGCTCCTTCCCATTTTTGAAGAGTTAAGCTTTGACTAACAACTTGTTAGCAAATTATATTTAGTATATACTTATCTACTTACCTTATTCGCTTTCCGCCATTTACTGCTTACCTAGGTTTACTGTTACTGCGCGCTACTCCTCGCGTCAGCATGCATCACGACCAAGCCAACAACTAGCTTTTTATAAATTGGCAAGAGGTCACCTCGACTTGGCCGCCGTGGCGCTGGCGCGCCTCTTTTTGAGGCGCCCCTACCGGCGCGCATCAACCATGCACAGGTAACTAGCACTGGCTGGAACGTACCCGCCTAGCTAGTCTACGAGTCCATTCCCCACCTCGCGCTGGCCGGCCTAAGACAAGTAGCCTGGGTGAGCGGGCGCTCCCCTAGGGCGCAGGATGTGGCCCGCCGCGGCATCGGGCACCGGGTGTCCATCCTGCGCAGCGCCATGTTCGACGACCTATAATTGGCCGTTGACTGGCTGCGGCGCACCAGCGCACGACTAACGGATTTCCAACCGACTCGTTTTGCCCACCTACCCACTACCGAGGCTAAGCTGCGCCTGACCGTGCGCAACCTTGCTCACTTGGCACTAAGCCAGCGGCCACAACCAGCCTAGGACATACTGCACCGGCAAAGGGCGCTGGGCCCTACCGGCTCAACGGCCTTTGCCGGTGCAGTATGTCCTAGGCGTGGGCCTGTAGCAGCAGCCCAACCAAGGGCGGCGCAGTTACTAGGGCGCCAGATGGCTCGGGGCTCGGCTGAGCGCGGGTGCAGCTTACGCCGCAGGCGTAGCCAGTGCCCCCCGCCAGTACCAAGCCCAGGTAAATAAACCAGCGCCCTAGGCGGTGCAGGGGCCGCTCGGGCCGGTGGGTAGTGGTAGTAGCTAGTGAAGTATAGTAAGGCATAATGCTCGAAAAATAAAAGCTTACTGCGGCAAGCCAATCAACTGACTATCATTTTAGTAGGAGAATCAATAATTTCCCTGGCTAGGTACTATTCTGCCCGGCGCAGGGCGTGCGCACCTGCCGATTGGCAGCCTACCCCTAAGCTTAGCTACGAGTATTTTTTTGGTGCCGTGCAAAAACCTTACTATTTTTTTGCCGGTCCGAAAATCTCAAACCAACCAGCTCGCTACTGCCACGCTTATGCGCAGCCAGCAGCTAGGCAGTAGCCCCAGCCTCGTAGCCTAGGCGCGGGCGCCCCGAACCTTATGGCCCGGCATGTCCCTAGGCGCCAATTCTTTGCCGGCGTCTTTCAGCAGTTGGCCAAGGGCCTAGGGCAGTTTAGGCTGGCTAGCTGTTTCTGCAGCCTGAGGTACGCTGCTGTTTATCAAGTAATTATTCGGGCTATTGGTAGCTGCGCGGTGCAACACGCGTACCTGCGCTATTTATGGAGAAAGAATCTACCAAAATCCTTACTAACAGAATTTTACCCTTCGCCAGATTGTTATTCTGGCGTTGGCCTGGCTTGTTAGCTTCTACTGGCTGGCACCGGCTGGCGCCCGCAGTCAGTGGGCCGTATCTTTGTAATCATTCTAAAGACTTTCGTTTTCGCTGCATGTCCGCTGTAATTGCCACTGATATCTGCATTGTGGGGGCCGGCCCGGTGGGGCTGTTCGCCGTTTTTGAAGCCGGTTTGCTGAAGCTCCGTTGCCATGTGGTGGACGCGCTGCCCCAGCCCGGCGGCCAGCTCACCGAGATTTACCCGAAAAAGCCCATTTATGATATTCCGGGCTTTCCGGAGGTACTGGCCGGCGATTTGGTCGACAATCTAATGAAGCAGATTGCGCCTTTCCACCCCACCTTCACCCTAGGCGAGCGGGTAGAGCGCTTCAGCAAGCTCGGCGATGGCTCGTTTCAGCTCTATACCACCGATGGCACCGAAATTCAGTGCAAGGCCGTGGCCATTGCCGGAGGCCTAGGGTCGTTTGAGCCGCGCAAGCCGGCCGTCGAAAACCTGGAGCGCTTTGAGGGTGGCCGCGGGGTGCACTACATGGTGCGCGACCCCGAGCACTTCCGCGACAAGAAAATCGTGATTGCTGGCGGCGGCGACTCGGCCCTCGACTGGACCAACTTCCTGGCCAATGTGGCCTCGGACGTGACGCTGGTGCACCGCGGCACCACCTTCCGCGGCGCTGCCGACTCGGCCGAAAAGGTAGCCGAGCTGGCCAAAGCGGGCAAAATCAAGCTGGTGCTGAGCAGCAATGTGACGCACCTGCACGGCAACGGTCACTTGCAGGAAATTACCATCACGGGCAATAATGGCGAGGCCGAAACTGTACCGCTCGACGCTTTTGTGCCGCTTTTCGGCCTCACGCCCAAGCTGGGGCCCATCGGCGAATGGGGCTTGGAGCTGGAAAACGACGCCGTGAAGGTGAACACCGTGGACTACAGCACCTCGCTGCCCGGCGTGTACGCCATCGGCGACATCAACACGTATCCGGGCAAGCTGAAGCTCATTTTGTGCGGCTTCCACGAGGCGGCGCTCATGTGCCAGGGCGCATTTAAGTACATTTATCCCGACAAAAAATATACCCTCAAGTACACTACCGTCAACGGGGTACCCACCCTTTAAGTGAGTTAAAAATTATGAGTTATGAGTTAGAAGTAAGGCTTCAAATGCTTGCTTCTAACTCATAACTTTTAACTTTTAACTCATACCTAGTTATGAGTGACGATATCCGCATTTACGTGGAAGAAGGGCCCGGCCAGCGGCGCGAGCTAGAAGCGCCTACCGATATGGGCCTAAGCTTGATGGAGTTGCTGAAGGCCAACGATTATCCCATTCAGGCTACCTGCGGCGGCATGGCGCTGTGCGCTACCTGCCACGTGGAGGTGCTGGCCGGCCCACCCCTGCCCGAGCCCAGCGACGACGAGTGGGCCATGCTGGATACGCTGCCCGTGCTGCACGAGACCAGCCGCCTAAGCTGCCAGATTCGCCTCGCGCCCGGCCTCGATGGCCTGGTAGTGCGCGTGGCCGAGCCGGCCTAGCCCTAGGGTCCTCTTACCCCCAAAGGCGGGGCAGCTACCCTAGGCAGCCAGCGACTACAACCCATAAAAAAGGCCCGGCGGATGCCGGGCCTTTTTGCTGCTAGCGCCGCTTGCGCTTAGCGGGCTTAGTCTTAGTTTTCGTTTTGGCAACGGTGGTGTGGCGCTTGCTTTTAGTTTTGGTAGCCGCAGCTTTGTGCGTTGCCTTGTGAGAAGCGGTTTTGTGGGGGCTGCGGTGCGCTTCTTCGGGGCGGTGGCGGGTTTTCGACTTCGTGGCCTTGCTAGTGCGGGCCGAAGCCTTGCTGGCTTTAGCTTTGCTAGCGTGCTTGGTTTTGGTGCTGCGGCTTTTGCTGCTGCGGTGGGCGCTACGGCGCTCGGCGGCACGGGCTTCGGCTAGGCGCTCGCGGCGGGCGGCCAGCCAGGCGGCGTGGCGCGCGGCGCGCGAGCGGGTGGCGTGGGCTTCGTGGGCTACGGCCGCTTCTTCGGGGCGCGGGTCGGGGGCGGCTTCGTTATAGGTGCTAAGGGCGTCGTTTTCGGGGGCGGCAGTAGTCAGCTGCTCGGTCGAGGCGGTGGACTGCTTGGCCAGCTCGGCGGCTTTCTTGCGGCGCACCGGCATCAGAAAATCGCGCTCGGCTCGCTCGCGCATACTCAGCTTTTCTTCGCCAGGCAGCTTGGTTACGGCATTGGCGGCGGGAGCCTGAGCCCAGGCGGCGGAAGCGCTGAGCGAGAGAGCAACTAAAACGATTAGCTTACGCATCAATAACTTAGATATAATTTAGAAAAGCAAAAATAGGCCGGCGCAACTACCCACGCAAGTAAAAAAACAGAGCCCCGAATGCCTATTAGCTATACTAACCTAAGCTATTTTCATGCGCAAGCACAAAGCTTAATGATAGTTAGATAGCGCCAGTGCTCAGTTTGCGCCAGCGGCCAGCGGCGGTGCTTGTCAGCCCAGATTTTAGCCTAGGCCTAATTGAGAATAGCACATTAAGCGTTTGGCAGCAGGCGCTGCAACAGGATATTTTAATGAATTCTTCCTTAATTTCTTATCCTTATCACCATCACCCACGCTGAGCCAGCAGCCTCTACCCCAAACCTAGCGAACCAGCCAGCCGGGCGTGGGCGGCAGCTACCAGCACGGGCACAGCGCGCAACCCAGCAGCCACAAGTAAGCGCACTCCTTAATACTCTGCTCCATTTGTTAAGGGTTGAGTTTAAGCGAATGTTACTAGTGCTCAGTCAGGAGAATTAGCGAACAAAATACAGCATCTAGAGTTGAGGGCCTATGGCCCGTCCCCTCACTCCTTTTATTCTACCAGCGGCT
>JBPBPH010000054.1:0-15895 GCA_050954355.1 Janthinobacterium lividum | reverse complement strand
CGGAGCAGCCACTGGGCATCCTTGCGGTCCGACTTGCCTTTACCTAAATGCATCTGAATGAAACGTTTGACCACGAGCGGGTTGAGTACCGCTACTTGGGCTCCGGCGGCGACCAGATGATAAGCCACGGCCAGGTAGTAGGGGCCGGTAGCTTCGAGCACGTATAGACTCGAGGCACTGCCGCTGCGCACCAGCTGCCGAAATCCAGCTGGGGTGTTGGCCACTTCTAGATGCTGTAGGTGCGCCCCAACCTGGTGGCATACGGCTAAGGTGGCTTTGCTAACATCTACTCCGACAACTGCTTGCGTGATATTCATTGGTCAAAGGGGAAAAGTGAAGTAGTTTTCTCGTGCGTTCCACAGCGTGCTTTTTCAATCCTAATACAGGCTCTGAAGGCCTAGCGGAACTGTCCAAAGTGGCCGTAGAACAGGAAGGGGATGCTCATTTATCACGGGCTCGGACGCCCACCGTTATAAGGAATCTTATTCCTTCCTGTCGCAACGAAAACCCAAGTTTAAGTTTCCACTCAAACATAGGACGTTATAAGCTCGACTGCATAGTAGTTCGGTAACCAGCACCTCTATAGGTTTATTCACCCGTCGGTTTTAGTATATTACCCCTTCCCGAATGACGAACTTACTCTTGACTATGCCGTGCTGATAGGTCTATTCCTTTCGCTGTTCTTAATGCCCTCACCTGCTACTACTTGGAGTCATATGGCGGCAGCAGTTCACCCTAACTGTCACCTTATGAGTGAATCCACTGAGCAAACGTTGAGGCTAGCAAGCCTTCGGTCGGCCGACGCCCGCCAAGCGGTGCGGGACTTTCAGCGCAAGAGCGGGTCTTCATATAGTGTGCTTTACCTAAGGGATGGGCCTAAGGATGTCACGTGCGTGGTATTTATCCAGCGCTCTGGAACCCACTTCACCCGCTATGCTTACCGAGCACATCGAGTCGACAGTACCCGCGTGGTCAGCAGGCATTTGCCCCAGACTCTGGCCCAGTTGCAGCGCGGCTGTTATTTCACCTCGTGCGAAATCATCTCTATTCCAGCCACCTACCGCATCCTCATTACCAAGCAGGGCAAGCAAGTAAAAGGTGGGCTGAGTTTCACAGATTATTGTGCTCAAGATTTTACGACTGCGGACCAAGCACGCCTCGCCCCCGCAGTGGCTTTGATGCGGGTGCTGGACGAGGAATTGTAAACACTGCTTTTAGTGAATGACCAGCAGTAGCTCGCACTAAATAGCTACTATGGAAACATGTGAATAGGATTTTAGGAACAGTTAGGACGCACAAATGCTCTTCTCTTCATCTCCTTTTCATCCCTTTACATGAATTATGTTGAATGGCTGCGCTTTAGGCAGGAGAATTAGCAAAACCAGCTTGGTAAGGCACGCCCGATTTAATAATAGCAAAGGCTTGTTTGAGCAGCTTATTACACACGGCAATCAAGGCCAACTTCTTGTTCTTGCCCTTGGCCACGAGGCGGTCAAAGAGCGCCGCACAGGCAGCATTCGTTTTCTTAGCTGAAAAGCTGCACATGAACAGTTTACCGCAAATCAAGCCGCCGCCCATTTTAGTAATGCGCACTTTGCCACGAATGCTGGTGCCGGAGGTATGCTCGCGAGGCGATAAACCGGCCATGGCAATGAGTTGGCGGTAGTTGTCCAAGCGTGTAAAGCCGCCGGCGAATAGCAGCAGCATCCCGGCCGTCTTGCGGCCAATGCCAGGGATAGAGCACAGCAGAAGCATTTCGGCTGCAAAGCGCTCCTCTAATAAGGCAAGTAATTCGGCCTCCACGGCGGCTACTTGCTGGGTCAACGTCTTGAGTGTCTGTTGCAGGCGTTTCAAGGCGAGCTTACTGATAACGGGTTGCTGCTGGAGGGCTTCCAGTGCGTTGCTGACCATGTTTTTTTGCTTGAGCAGCTGCTCGTTCACTTGCTCCAGCTGCCGGCATTCGACCAGCACCGTTTCATCCGGCTGCCAGACTTTGAGCGGTTGCTGCTGGCCATAGCGCAGCAGCCACTGCGCATCTTTGCGGTCACTTTTGCCCTTGCTCAAATGCATCTGAATGAAACGCTTGATGACCAATGGGTTGAGTACAGCTACTTGGCCACCCTGCTCGTGCAAGTAGTAGGCCAGGGCTAAATTATAGGTACCTGTGGCCTCCATCACGAATTGGCAGTGCGACCCGCAGGCCTTGACTAGCTGCTGAAAGCCAGCTTTACTATTGCTGACTTCCAAGTGCTTGACTTGGTCATGTAGTTGGTAACAGACCGCGAGCGTGGCTTTACTCACATCAATGCCGACGACAGAAAGCGGTAAGGGGGAGTCCATAAAGGGTCAAGGTGAAGTGGACAAAAAGCGTAAAAAGGATTTCTAGGGAATCTTTTGCTATCCTGATACAGGCTCTTAGGCCTGCTGGAACTGTTCAAAGTGGCCCTAGAAAAGGGTGGGGATTGTCATGTAAAACAGGCTCTAACGCCTCATAATAGGAGAATCTTTATCCACCCTTTTCCTTCTTGTTCATCCAAATTACCGCAGGTGCGTGAACATAGGATAATACTGCTTCTCGGACAAGTCTGGGAATAAGTACTATTTCAGCACATACCTTTTCAAAGCGCACGGCAGTGCGCCTCTATAAGTGTTGAGGCCAGTTACTGCCCGCGAGGAGCTGGCGGAGCCTGCGGTGATTAAGTTCGCTGTCTAGTGCGGGTGGTCGGGCGCCTGGCGAGCTTTCCTAGGCGCCTTTAGGTAGTTTGCACCTCCCGCTTTTAGGCAAAAAGTAAACCCAGTGCGCCTTTTTTCTCCTCGCTTAATGCCCTTTTTTTACCCTCGTACCCACCGGTATTCTGCCTTCTTAGTTACCGTCTGCCACCGCTCCTGCGGCTTCGTGCTAGGCCTATTCAGCCTGCTCCTGGGCCTGACTCTGCATCCAGCCTATGGGCAAAACGTAGCCGCCGGGGCCGCGCACACGTTGACGGTGCGCCCCGATGGGACGCTCTGGGCCTGGGGCGATAATCAGTTTGGGCAACTCGGCGACGGCACGACGAGCCAGCGCCCTACCCCGGTGCAAATCGGGACGGCTACTACGTGGCAAAGCGTGGCGACGGGCGCCTATTATAGCCTGGCCGTGCGCACGGACGGCACGCTTTGGGCCTGGGGTGAAAACGAGGCCGGACAACTCGGCGATGGCACTATTACGAACCGGCAGGTGCCCGTGCAAATTGGCAGTGCTACTTCTTGGCAGCGGGTCGCCGCGGGCCGCTCGCACACGCTGGCCGTGCGCCGCGATGGCACACTCTGGGCCTGGGGCTTTAATTATGTGGGTCAACTGGGCGATGGTTCTACCCTTAATCGGACTAGCCCCGTGCAGATTGGTGCGGCCACGTCCTGGCAAAGCGTCGCGGCGGGCGATTTGCACAGTGTCGCCATCCGCACGGACGGCACGCTCTGGAGCTGGGGCAGTAATGAATTTGGCCAGTTGGGCGACGGCACCACGACCCAGCATCCAGCTCCGGTACAAGTCGGCACGGCTGCTTCCTGGCAAAGCCTCGCTACGGGCGCCCTTCATACCTTAGCCGTGCGCCAAGATGGCTCGCTCTGGGCGTGGGGCGGCAACAGTTCCGGCCAACTGGGCGATGGCACGGCGACCCAGCGTCTGGCTCCCGTACAGATTGGGACGGCTACGTCCTGGCAAAGCCTGGCGGGGGGCTACTACCATAGCCTGGCGCTGCGCCGCGATGGCTCGCTCTGGACCTGGGGCGATAATCGCTACGGGCAGCTGGGCAACGACGCGACCCTTAGCCGCGCGGTTCCTCAGCAAATCGGCGTCGTCACCACCTGGCAAACTGTGGCGGCGGGCTACTACCACACCCTGGCCGGGCGCCGCGACGGCTCGCTCTGGGCCTGGGGCTTTGATGGCAACGGTCAGGTCGGCAGTACGACCCTCGCCCCGACGCCCCAACCCCTGCCGCAGCAAGTCGGTACGGCCACTACGTGGCAGCGCGTAGCGGCGGGCACCTCCCACACGCTAGCCGTGCGCCAGGAGGGCACCCTCTGGGCCTGGGGGCGCAATGACTATGGGCAGTTGGGTGATGCCGCTTCGAACCAAAGCGCCCCCCGGCAAGTGGGTACCGCCACGAGTTGGCAAAGCGTGGCGGCCGGGGACTTTCACAGCGTAGCTGTCCGCACGGACGGCACGCTCTGGACCACGGGCTCCAATCAATCTGGTCAGCTCGGCAACGGCACCACTAGTTACCAGCAGAACGCCCTGCTGCAAGTGGGTACGGCCACTACGTGGCAAAGCGTGGCGGCGGGCGCCGCGCACACGCTGGCCATCCGCCGCGATGGGACCCTCTGGGCTTGGGGCAATAACTACAATGGGCAGCTGGGGGACGGTTCTACCTTTAACCGGAACGCCCCGGTGCAAGTCGGGGCCGCGACTACTTGGCGCAGCGTAGCGGCGGGTTTTCGGCATACCCTCGCCGTACAGACGGATGGGACGCTCTGGACCTGGGGCGATAATGAGTTTGGCCAACTCGGCGACGGCACGACGAGCCAGCGCCTGACGCCGGTCCAAATTGGGACGGCTACTACGTGGCAAAGCGTGGCTGCTGGCCTGGGCTACAGCGTAGCGATACGCACCGACGGCACGCTCTGGAGCTGGGGCTGGAACTACTATGGCCAGCTTGGCGATGGCACGACCACTAATCGCAGCGTGCCGCAGCAACTGGGGACCGCCACTACGTGGCAAAGCGTGGCCGCAAATTATCAGCACACCAGTGCCGGGCGCACGGATGGCTCGCTCTGGGCCTGGGGAGACAATGGGGCGGGTCAACTCGGCGATGGCACTACTACGACCCGCCAGCTGCCGGTGCAACTGGGCGCCGCTATCGCCTGGCAAAGTGTGACTGCCGGCAGCTATCATTCGCTGGCGGTCGGGCGCGACGGCACCCTGTGGAGTTGGGGCAGCAATGAGTTTGGGCAGCTTGGGGGTGTTGCCTCCAGTAGTCCGACTCCCCTGCTCATTTTTGGCGGGGGCGGGCTATTGGCCGCCACGCAGCCCACGGGGGGAACACCCACCTTGCAGCTAGTCCCCAATCCGGCACGCGGCCAGGTACAGCTACCGCAAGTGAGTGCGCAAGCGAGCGTCCGGCTAGTGGATGCGTTGGGCCGGGCTGTGCGGGAGGGTACTGGGCCGCACGTCTCGCTGGAAGCCCTCTCCCCTGGCTTATACCTACTCCAAGCCACGGAGCCGGGCCAGGTTGCCCGTACGGCTCGTCTGGTGGTGGAATAGTCAGGCCCGCCTCGGCTGACCTGGCTAGTCCACTTGGAAACAACGCGCTCCCTCCGTTTACCCTCGCTGAATCGGAGCTAGTGGGTGGATCAGAATTGTACGCCTTATTGAGCCCCCTTGGACCTAGGTTATTCAGCTAGTGGGAGGGGTGCCCCCACGTGGCCCCTCTTCAGGGCCTGGTGCGCCACCTGCCAGGTAGGCAAGGCCTGCGCGACCAGCTGCCAAAAGCGAGCCGAGTGCCGGCGCTCGTGCAAGTGGGTCAGCTCGTGCACGAGTACGTACTCCAGGCAGGCCAGCGGCCACTCGTTCAGGGCCACATTCAGCCAGATGCGCCGCGCGCCAAGGCTGCAGCTGCCCCAACGTGTTTTCATCGCCTTCAGCCCCCAGGCCGCGGCCTGGGCCCCCACCACCGGCTCCCACTGCGCCAGCAAACCCGGCACTAGGTCTTGTAGCTGCTGGCGACGCCAGCGCCCCACCACCAGCGCCCGCTGGAGCGGGCTCGAATCTGGCGGCACGCGCAGGTGCAGGCTCCCCTGCTGCGGGGCTAGGCGCACCTGGGCGCGGCCCGCTTGCTCGTGCACCACCAAACGCAGCGCCTGGCCCAGGTAGTAGTGCGTCTCGCCCGTTTCGTAGCGTAGCTCCGGCGCGGCGCTGGTGCAGGGCCAACTGGTGGCGGCGAATCCAGGTGAGCTTGCCCAGCACCGCTTCTCGCCAGCTGGCCGCGCGCGTGCCCAGCGGCACCGTCAGGCGCACCGCCCCGTGGGGTGGGCGCACGCGCAGGCGCCAGCCGCGCACAGGCTTGCGCACCACTTCCACCACGACGTCTTCAACCAGCAACTGAATAGGAGCAGGGGCATAGCAGCGGGGTACACACCCAACAGGGTGGCACAAACATAGCGCGGCGACCCGCAGTGAGCCACCCCCTCCCTGCGCTGCTCACCGGCTAATGCTCGCATCGAAGAAGGCTTGCGCAGCTGATTTTTCGTTACCTGCTAGGTACAAGTAACGAGTGGTTGAGCTTATATTTGACCATAGCTTACCGCAAACGCCCCGCTACCATCCGCACCTGTGTCCACTGCCGTGACGCCTACGAGGCCGTCGATCTCCGGCGCCTCTACTGCTCCGACTCCTGCCGGGTGCAAACCTGCAAAGCCAAACGCCGGCGCCGGCTGGCAGCCAAGCAGGGGGCCGTTACCAGTCCAGTTGTCCAGCCCCTGAGCGGCCTGGCCGCCCCGAAGGTGACCATGGCCTGGAGCGCGGCCAACCTGACCTTACTGACGACGAGCAACCTGGCCGCCCAGCTACTACTGCACCTGGGCACCAAGCTCTATCAGGCCCTGACGACCCCTGCTAAACTGGTGCCGCGCAAAGACCCCTTGGAGTGGCTGCCACAGGCCGGTTGTACCATCCTGCCCCGGCGCCGGTCGCTGGCTATGCCCCTGTGGGGGAAAGCGCGCAGTTGCGTGGAAGTGCACTACCTGGGCCACACTTTTTTCTACCAGCCGGTCGAGCGCTGCCTGCTTTGGGTGGTGGCCCCCGGCCAGTACGTGGTGGTGAGCGAAGCCGAGCAGGTGGCGCTGATCGCTGAACTGGACCCCCACGTATCTGAGTTGTGGTCGGCTAAGCAACCAAGCGCTAGTCAGCCCGTGCGTCAGCTCGCCGCGCGTTCCCCTTCCATCAGCGACTTCCAAGACTACGGCTAGCGTTCTGCTATTTAACAGAAACGCAATTATAAGACACAGTTTGGAGACTTACTCCTGACTAGGTTCCTCCTTTTGCATTCGGAGAAAGCATCTTCTACTTGTTATTTAGGCGTTCCTGCTCCTCCCGCACTAACTGCTGCAATTCTTCTTCCAATGGCAAGTTCATTTGGTATTTGCTCACAAATAGTTGCTCGGTCATACCGGTGGTAGCATAGCGCACTAGTGTGTCATTCTTCTGCGCGCACAGAATGAGCCCTACCGGCGGATTGTCACCCTCGGTCATCTCCTGCTCCCGGTAGTAGTTTAGGTACACATTCATCTGCCCCGCGTCCGCGTGGCTGAACGCCCCAATTTTTAAGTCTACCAGCACGTGGCACTTCAGAATGCGGTGGTAAAACACTAGGTCAATGAAGTAGTGCTCATTATCGAAGGTGATACGTTTTTGCCGTGCTTCAAAGCAGAAGCCCCGCCCCAATTCTATCAAAAACGTCTGCAAGTGAGCAATAATCGCCGCTTCCAGGTCGCTCTCGCTGTAACTAGTCCGCTCATCTAGCCCTAGAAATTCCAGCACATAGGGATTTTTTACCACATCGGTCACTACTAGTGGTTGTGTGCCGGTGTGGCTGGCTAACACCGCTGCCTTGTCAGTCGAGAGTCCTATACGCTCATACAACGCTGAGTTAATGGCGCGCTTCAACTCGCGCACCGACCAGCTATTTTTCACCGCCTGCACCTCGTAGAAAGCTCGCTGCAATGGTTGGTCTAAAGTTAGTAATTCTAGAAAATGGGAGAAGCTGAGCCGTGTCAGCAATAGACTAGGCGCAATGCCTAGTGAAGCGCCTGATTCTACCAATTGCTTATCTGCTGGTAACGCTTGCACGCTAGCAGCATCTAGTAAGCCAGCGCGTTGCAATTCTCCAGACACTGTCTGGAGAATTATCGGATACTCCCGGTAAAACGCTCGGCAATCGTAAAGGCGTTGTACCGCCAGCCCCTTCACGCCACGTAGTTGCCGCGCCAGCTCTGGTAGCAGCCGCTCGCCATATTCGGCTCGGTCGCTGCCACCCTGCTCATACTCGGCAATGTGCCAGCCAATAAGCCAGTTGCGCACCGTTAGCCAATAATTTATCTGTTGCGCCGCCGCCCGCTGTGTTTGTGCGTGTAGTTGTCCAATCCGTTCTGCCAGGGTCGAGAGCGTGGTTTCTGTCATAGGCGCCAAGTTACGCTAGTCCAGGAAGTCCATAGCGAGGCCAGTGACCACGAAAAGCCGATTCTCTACCGATAAAGCAGCTTACTATTGCAGCTATAAGTTGGACGAGAGTCCTTACTCATTATGCAATTCGATAACTAAAATATTTGGCCGTTTGGTTTTTTGCTGTACTTTTACAGCATAACCTTCGTTTAACGCGTCATAGTGGTATCTTCACCCACATACATATCCTAAGATGCCTACACACGAAATGGAAGATGCTGCAAATTCGCATCTAGAAGTAGATAAGCTACTTGCTAACTTGTTTGGCGATGAGTTGCCCGTGTCCGGCGTATTGCCGGCATCCGGCTTATTAGAGCTGTTTAAGAGTCGCTTGAAGGAATTAGGTATCTCGGAGCGGACTGCGCTGGAGATCCTCAACATCCAGTCGCGGACCTTCAAGGGCCTGATGCACGGCACACTTCAAAAAGTAGATTTCTCGGTTGTCGCCTTGCTAGCCAGTTTCCTTCAACTAGACCGCAGCGCCGTATTCCGAGCGCTCATGGAACAAGCCGAGAAGGCCGACTCTAAGCAGGCCGACGCCGACGCTAAGCGTGGGTTCATCGTTCAGAACTTCGACCTGGTAAGTCTACAAAAAATAGGCTTTATCGATTCGATAAGCGACCTCGACCACATAGAGGCCCGGGTAAAAGACTACTTCGGGCTAGCCTCAGTTTTCGATTACAACAAAGAGGAGGTCAAGCCGGCCTACAGCAGTGGCAGCCGTAAGCCGAAAAACCAACTCAACCGGACGTTTCTCATTGAGTCGGCGGTGAAACGTATCAAGTGCATCAACAATTACTATGATTTCAACCGGGAGGAGCTCAAAGCGTTCATTCCTAGTATTCGTAAGTACACGCAGGATGTCGAGAAAGGTCTTTACAACGTCACGCGCGCGTTGTTCAAGCTCGGCATTACGGTTCACTATCACGAGCGGTTAGATTCGCTGAACGCGCGAGGCGCCACGTTCGCTGTCAACGACAAGCCGTGCATCATATTGGTGGAACACACCCAGTTCTACCCCTCGCTTTGGTTCGCCCTGATGCACGAGCTGTACCATGTGCTCTACGATTGGGATACTATTCGTGTCAATAAGTACCACGTCACGACTGACTCCGAGGAAAGCGACCTATTTCAGTTGAACGAACAGGCAGCCAACGATTTCGCCGGACGCTATCTGTTGGCCAATGATAAGCTGGATAGAATCAAGCCGTTCATCAACGACCCTCAAATGGTTCAAGATTACGCCCGTAGCCTAGATATCCATCCAGGCATCGTGTACCTCTTTTACTGCTACCAGGCCACCAGTTCGGCCTACGCCAAATACTTGGATTTCATTCCTAAGTCAGCGGAGGCCATTAAGGCTTTGGGTAGCAACCCTTGGCAGAAACGCAAACCCGTCCGGGAGATAGCCCAGCACCTTAAACAACAACTTTACAGCAACCTGTAGCCGTGAGCGACGAGCAGAATAAGACCCCCAGCCAGCATGCGAGCGGCCCGAAGCGGCTCACCGCCGAGGAGATTAAGCGCCTTGAGATAGAGGAGATGCTTGCTTAAGCGGATTCCCAAAGCGCAAGCAAGGAGTCCGATGAGTCTTTGGATAAACTGCGTGAAAAGCTCGACCTGCTCGAATATCGGCGGTACAATCCGCATCCCAACAAGTTTATCGGCTTCCTGAAGCCATACAAGGTGACTTTTCCGAAAGAGTACTACCGACAGATGCACCGGCTGCTCGGGCTACCGACAACGGACGAAGCCCTGCGCACTCACCCGAGCGTTGTTGCTCAGAACACAAACGACATCATTTACCGTCGTTTCCACCGCTACAACGGCAGTACGTTGCAGGACTTGCAGAGTCAAAACCCTCGTTGCGCGGGTGGCTACCGACTTCATAAGCATTTCCAGTTTTTAAGCGACGAAGCTGAAACGATGCTCTATGGCTTCTTGAGCGATGCCATTGAGACGATGAAGCTCTACGGCGATTGGGACACGTTCTACTCAGCCTATTGCATTACACACAAGCTGCCTTACCAGTTACGAATCTTCTACTAATTCTCAGGCGATTTAGAAGCTATTCGTGTTAGTCGATTTTCTGCAAAGAAAAACACCCGCTAATGTCAGATTCCGGCCCGCAGCTCGATGAGCGCATCCTCAAGAAGTACGAGGAGCTTATTACTGAAAACCACCAGCGTCAAAAGGAAGCGGGGCAAGAGTTCGACAAGCAAGCCGTATATATTGCCGGTGGCGGGCTGGCCTTGACCCTCGCAGTGGCTAAGGATTTTACGGCTTTTGTCGGCAAGCAATACTTTGTCCTGCTACTGCTCACCTGATTGTTTTTCGCCCTCACGCTCTTATTCAACCTCGTTTCTCACCGCGTCTCATCTCTACTCCACGCTGCGCAGGCAAATTTGGCGGCCCTCTACCATTCCTGCTACACTTCCCAGATTCAGCCGGCCAAGGAAGAAGTAGAGCGAGAAACTCCTGCTGCCGACTACAACAGCCTTTGGGTGAGTCGCCTCAATAAATGGTCCCTGGCTTCTATTGTGGCTGGTATGCTGGCCTTAATTTTCTACGTTTTCCTAAATGCCCTTTCCATGCCGCAACCCAACTCATCCAATGACTCGGACTACCAAACTAAGCCCGGTCAGCAGCCCGATCACATTCGGGGCCTAGAGTCGCCTGCCAGCCTTCGCCCGACCCCGCCGCCAGTAGTTCAACCGGCTCCTCAACCTCTAATAATTCAACCAAACCCTGCTAAATCCAATGATTGATATTTCCGACATCTCAGACCGTCCTTCGCCTGACTGGAGCGCACCACGTCGTGGTGGTGCTAGCGCTGGTGTTGAAGGTACCAGAAGCTTGTTCCCCCAAGCCCCACCAATACCTGGTGAAATAATCGTCGTGGCTCCCAAGCCTACGTCACCGCAAACTTTCCAGGGAAAGACAGGCCAAGCCAAATAACAAAAGGCCCCGCTTCGCGGGGCCTTTTGTTATTTGGCTTGTACGCTTCCTAACCTCTACCCCTCGCTGGCTCGCTTTGAAAGGGAGCTTATAAGTCGCACTACCATTTACCGCTAGCTGGCGGTCCCAGGCGTAGCTATTACCAATACAACTGCATCTCTATACTAAACACGGCCTGATACCCCCTGCACGCTTCCCCGAAGAATGAACCGGATTAAACAGGAGACAAGCTAATTTAAAGACGCACTATTGAGTGCAAAAGCGTCTTATAATTGGTTTTATGCTAAACTAGCCATTAAATCAGGTAGCGTAGCGCATGGGCTAGTAAGCGCTTGACACGCGTTTGCCATCCCCTTGCCCTCCGGGCTCGGACTACTCTTGCGGCCGCTCCCTTACGGCACAGCTCGCGTGGGTCGGTAGGCTCAGCCGGGTGTTGCGACTACGCAGACGGCCCGCTAGGCATAAACGGGGGCGTAAGCCGGCGCTTCGGGTGGTGGGCAGCCCACCGCCCAGGCCGGTGCAGGATCGGCGGGCTGGGTCGCACTAGGGGGCGGGGACGAGGCTAAAGCGGGGGCAGAGGGCCGCAGTGCTACGGGCTGCTCGTGGGCGGCTAGGCGCGCGGGCTCGACCAGCGGGGCCGGGACATAGTCGCCGGGGGTGAGCTCGGCGATGGCCGCCAGCTGCTCCGGCGAAAAGAGCAACAGCACCTGCCCGGGCCCGACGCGCCAACACAAACAGCGGTGGCGGGGCTGGTAGTAGAGTGTGTGGCCGAAATAGGTAAGCTGCAGGAATACCTGCGGCTCGTCCCACCAGGGCATCTCTAATTCCAGGCGCGGAGCGGGCGCGCTGAGCAAGGCCGCCGGCAGCCAGTGGGTGGGATCGACGGCCTCCAAAGGCTGGGCCGCGAGCTCCGCCGCGGGGGGTGGGGTGAAGAGCCGCAGCACGCGCTCGCCCAGCACGCCGGCGAGCTGGGCGGCTAGTTGGCAGCCGGTGAGCAGGGCCACGTTCTGCCAGCTAGGGGGTCAGGGCTTACGCATCAAATCACAGCTAGCGAACTGATGGCTGACCTTTGCCTTTTTAGGCATTACCAAGGTCTTTATGCTCAGTCACCTAGTAGCTTCTTTCGCCACCCTATCGGACCCGCGTTGCGCTGGCCGTACCCGGCACGGTTTGCTTAACCTGCTTGTTATCGCGGTATGCGCCGTGGTAGCCGGAGCCGAGACGTGGGTAGACATCGCCTACTACGGGCAGATGAAGCATGCCTGGCTAGCTACTTTTCTGGACTTGCCGCATGGTATTCCCTCGCACGATACATTTCGACGCGTGTTCTCGCTGGTAGACCCGCAGGGGCTGGAGCGGTGCTTTCGCCAGTGGATGGCCACCACCGCCCCGCTCTTACCGCACGAGGTGGTGGCCATCGATGGCAAGACGGTGCGCCGTTCCTTTGACCGCGGGCGGGCCCAGGGACCCTTGCACGTGGTCAGTGCGTTCGCCACCCAACAGAGCCTAAGCCTGGGACAAGTAGCGGTGGTAGGCAAAGGGCAAGAGTTGACGGCTATTCCGCTCTTACTCAATAGCCTGTGCTTAGCCAACACAATTGTTACCTTGGATGCCTTGGGCTGCCAGCACGCCATCGCCCAGCAACTACTGGCCCAAAAAGCCGATTACATCTTGGCTCTGAAAGGCAACCAGGGGAAGTGCCACCTCGCTGTCAGGGATTACTGCCAAGTGGCTTGTTTTGACCGCTGGGCGATGTACCCGCCTGACTATGACGTCAGCGACCCCCAGCATGGCCGCTGGGTGCGCCGCCGGGCCTGGGTACTGCCGCTGGGTAATGAGCTAGCCGCGCTACGAGACTGGCCCGGCCTACGGGCCATCATCGCCATGGAAACGATTCGCCAAGTGCGGCACCAGCCAGGTACCCACGTGGAGATTCGCTACTACCTGACCAGCTGCCCGGATGCCCCCGCGGTGCTTATCGGGGCTATTCGCCGCCACTGGGCCATCGAAAACAGCCTGCACTGGGTACTCGATGTGGTCTTCCGGGAAGACGATGCCCGCAGTCGCGACCGAGTCGCTACGCGCAGCTTTGCTGTTCTGCGTAAACTGGCCTTCAACCTGTTGCAGCAAGGAAAACACCAGCCGGGAAGTCTACGGGCGTGGCGACGAAACGCGGGTTGGAACGATGACTACATGACCCAACTGCTAGCCTGCGCCCGTAAAAAAGGCGCTGCTAGTTTTGATGCGTAAGCCCTGAAGGCACTACTGGCCAGTTACCTACTTCTGCAACAGCCACCGCACCTTCTTGGACCTTGCATGCGGCCTAAACTGTACAGCCTAAGCCAGACCACTCGAATTGGTTATTTGGGTACGCAGAGGTACATTTTGCCGGCTTGCGCATCCCAGATAGTGGTGAACTGGCTCAGGAACGCGTAGCCAAGATGCAACTCGTGCGGCTCGTCGGTCAGGCCCAGCGCGGCATCCAACGGCTTGTTGCGTAGCGTATGCACATAGATGGCGTGCATGTCCGTCTGGAAGCCAGGGCTCAGCACCACCGAGCGCAGGGTGCAGAGCGAGTCGCCGTCCTGCTCGGGCAGGGATACCAGCAAGCCCTTGGCGAGTAGTGTCCGGCGGGTGGCCTGATCCAGGTACACGTTACCCTGCTGGCCGGTGTCGAAACCGCAGATAAAGTGAATACCCCCAATGCGTACTTTGGCCAGCACATTGCCGGGGTGCTGGCGGGTTTCGATGTTCAGCACGGCCAGCACGCGCTCGCCGCGCAGGTAGTCGCAGCTGGCCTGCCGGGCGGCCGGGCGGCCGTTTGCTGGTAGCAGGTGAGCCGGCGCTGCGCGTAGTCGAGCTTGAGAACGTAACCCTGAGCGTAGCTGAAGCCGATTTGGCCAATGCAGTCGGGCGTGATAGACTCTAGAAAATCAAATGAGTTACTCTTTACATTGAGCAGCTTGCGGTAGCTTAAGCCGCTGCCAAGCTTGACGCTGGCGATGGTGTCGTGCAGCATGCTTGTAAACCGCTGCCCGCTGGCCACAAAGCCTTGCCCCTTCACCTGCCCGGCCGGCAGCTTGAGCAGGTGGTTGTTAAGGCTGATAGTACCGGCATTGCCGGTATCGAACATAAACTTCCCTTTTTGCCCGTTCACCTCCCCTTCAATGAAGGGAAACGCATCAATCAGGCGCAGGGGAAATATCTGCACATCGCCGTGCAGTTGAAACACATATAGCTGGGCAGCCGTTTGGGGAGGGGTAAAGCCAGCAAGCCAGATGCCGGCCACTGGGCAGGCGAGGGATTCCAGAATCCGCATAAACAGGTGAGTGCGACCGTGCAAGTCAATAAAAATGTGTTATTTACAGCATTTTAGGCCAGGGAAGTTCGGTTCGACGGCGTCCGTAGTTCGCGGAGCGCGGCGAGCAGTTGCTCAGCCTGTTCAGGTTGCAGGCGGGCGGTGGTTAGGCGAATGCCAGGTAAGTTCTGCAGGCTAAAGTCGGTACCCGGCCGCACCAGCCAGCCTTTGGCTAGCAGCCCTTGAACTACGGTGGTGGCCTCTGGCAGCGGCAGCCACAAGTTCAGGCCGGCCCGGCCCGGCGCGGGCAGTCCCAACGCGGCCAGCCCCGCTTGTAAGTAGGCGAAGCGGGTCCGGTAGGCCGCTCCGGCCACCTCAATGCGCTCACACACCTGGAGGTTGTGCAGTAGTTGCACCACTAAGCTTTGCAACAGCGAGCTTATCCAACCCATGCTGGTGGCCTGGGCGTAGTCGAGCTTGGAGAGCGTGGCCGCATCGCCGGTGCTCACAGCCACTCGTAAGTCCGGCCCCAGAAACTTAGAAAAGGAACGGATGGTCAGCCAGCGGGCCGCTTCGCCGTGCCAAGACTCGTAGGAGGCTAGCTTAAGCATGCTCGAATGGTCGTCGTCGAGGAACAGTACCTCGGGGTGCTGCTGCGCCAGCGGGCGCAGTGCCTGGGCTCGCAGCGCGGTCGTGACCGCCCCCGTAGGGTTTTGAACGCGGGTGCTGAAAACGACCGCCCGGCACCCGCCCGCCAGGGCCGCGGCCAAGCTGGCTGGCCGGATACCGTCGGCATCGCTGGCTAGCGGCACGGGCCGCAGGCCTAATGACCGCACCAAGGCCAGCACAGTGAAGTAGCCCGGGTCTTCTACGGCTACTTTATCGCCCGGCTTGAGTTGCGCACGCAAGGCCCGCTCCAAGGCGTCGAGCGCACCGCCCGACACGAAGATGCCCGCTCCGAGCAAGCCGTCAGCCGCGAAGGCTGCGTGCGCCCATTCCAGCAGGGCCGGCACGTTGTGCGCCTCGCCGTAGAGCCGCGGGGGGACCAGGTCAAGCGCGGTAAAAGCGGCCAACAGTTCCGGGCGGGTGGGCAGAAACGCGGGGTCGGGATTGCCGTCGTGCAAGGCGACGATGTCGTTGGCCAGCAGGTGCGGGGGCCCAAAAGTGGGCCGCTCGTGGTGGCGGCGGGCCACCACCGAGCCTCGCCGCCCGTCGGTGAGGATGACCCCATTTTCGAGCAGTGCTTTGTAGGCGGCCGCGATAGTGTTCTTATTGACGCCCAGCGCATCGGCTAGGGCCCGTACCGTGGGTAACTGCGCCCCGGCGGCGAGCGAGCCGGTGCTGGCGGCCTGCTCGATGGCGCGGTAAATATCTGCTGCTTT
>JBPBPH010000058.1:0-15914 GCA_050954355.1 Janthinobacterium lividum | reverse complement strand
CTCTTCTAAAGAAAAGAATAGCAGAGAAGCAAGCCATGAACCACCTCGACCCCCACCGCCACGTGCGCGGCGAATCGCAGTACCTCGACGACGTGCCCGAGCAGCAGGGCACGCTGTTTGCGGCCGTGTACGAGGCGCCGCTGGCCCACGGCGTGCTGCGCGGCCTAGGGCTGGCGGCGGCCCAAAGGGCGCCTGGCGTGGTGCGCATCCTCACGGCGGCCGATGTGCCGGGGCGCAACCAGATTGGCGGCATCGTACCCGACGAGCCGCTGCTGGCCGAGGGGCACGTGCATTTTCGGGGGCAGCCGGTGGCCTTGGTGCTGGCCCGCACCGAGCGGCAGGCCCACGCCGCGCTCAAGCTCATTGGGGCGGATATCGACCCGCTGCCCGTCATCACCGACCCGCGCGCGGCGGCGGCTTTGGGCGAGTTTATCGTGCCGCCGCGCACGTTTTGCATCGGCGACTCGGCCGGCGCGCTTGCCCAGTGCGCGCACGTATTCGAGGGCGTGGCCGAAACCGGCGGGCAAGAGCACTTGTACATCGAAACGCAGGGCGCCTACGCCTTCCCGACCGAGCTGGGCGGCGTGCGCATCATCTCGTCCACGCAGGGGCCCACGGCCGTGCAGCGGCACTGCGCCGTGGTGCTGGGCCTGGGTATGCACCAGGTGGAGGTGGACGTGACCCGCCTCGGCGGCGGCTTTGGCGGCAAGGAGGACCAGGCCACGCCCTGGGGCTGCCTGGCGGCCCTAGGGGCATTTCTGACCAAAAGGCCGGTGAAGCTGGTGCTCGACCGCATGGCCGATATGCGCATGACCGGCAAGCGCCATCCCTACTCGTCGGACTTCAAGATTGGCCTGGATAAAGACTTGAAAATCATGGCCTATGAGGTGCAATATTACCAAAACGCGGGCGCGGCGGCCGACCTCTCGCCGGCCGTGCTCGAGCGCACCTTGTTTCACACCACCAATGCCTACTGCATCCCCAATGTGACGGCCACGGCCTACTCGTGCCGCACCAACCTGCCGCCCAATACCGCGTTTCGGGGCTTCGGCGGGCCGCAGGGCATGTTCGTGGTGGAGGCGGCCATTGTGCGGGCGGCGGAGGCCCTAGGGGTGGCGCCGGCCGACATTCAGCGCCGCAACCTGCTGCGCGAGGGCGACCTGTTTCCGTACCGCCAGCCCGCCGAGCTGTGCCATGCCGAGCAGGCCTGGGACGTGGCCGCCGCCCGCTACGACCTGGCCGGCCTGCGAACTGAGGTAGACGAGTTTAATGCTGGAAATCAGCTATTTAAGAAGGGTTTGGCGGTGATGCCCATCTGCTTTGGCATCTCGTTTACCAAGACCTTTATGAACCAGGCCCACGCCTTGGTGCACATCTACACCGACGGCTCGGTGGGCATCAGCACGGCGGCGGTGGAGATGGGGCAGGGCGTGAACACCAAAATTGCGCTGGTGGCGGCCCGCACGCTGGGCATTTCGATTAACCGCATCAAGATAGAGAGCACCAACACCACCCGCGTGGCCAACACCTCGCCCAGCGCCGCCAGCGCCACCGCCGACCTCAACGGCCAGGCCACCGAGCTGGCTTGCCGGGCCCTGCGCGAGCGCCTGCTGCGCCACGCCAGCACCGAGCTTAGCGTTGGCTACGAAGGCATTACCATCGAGAACGAGCAGGTGCTGGCCGCCGGCATCGCGGCCGATACTACCTGGGAAAAGCTGGTGAGCAGCGCCTTCGTCAAGCGCGTGAGCCTGAGCGAGAATGCGCACTACGCCACGCCCGGCGTGCACTTCGACGCCGCCACCGAAAGCGGCCACCCCTTCGCCTACCACGTGTATGGTACGGCCCTGACTACGGCCACCGTCGATTGCTTGCGCGGCACCTATACCATTGACGCCGTGCGCATTGCCCACGATTTTGGCCAGAGCTTTAGCCCCGACATCGACCGCGGGCAGATTGAGGGCGGCGTGGTGCAGGGCATCGGCTGGCTGACGCTGGAGGAAGTGAGCTACAACGACGAGGGTCGCCTGCTCAGCAACTCGCTCAATAGCTACAAGATACCCGACCTGTACTCGGTGCCGGCCGTGCTCGACGTGCACTTCCTCGACACGCCTGGCCACCCTAGGGCCGTGCTGCGCGCCAAGGCCGTGGGCGAGCCGCCGCTCATGTACGGCATCGGCGCCTACTTCGCCCTGCGCGACGCCATCCGCGCCTTCCGGCCCAGCGCGGTGCTGCCGCTGGTGGCGCCCCTGACGCCCGAGCGGGTGCTGGGTGGGCTCTACCCCGAGGCCGTGGCCGCGCCGGCGGGCGCGGTAGTGGGGTAAGGCCGGGCCGGGCGGCGCGTCGTGGGTTGCCCGCACGTAGCTACCTTACTAGCCTATGGGCGCTTTTTCCTGGCTAAGGGCTTATCCAATCCGTGCGTTTTACGTGCTAGCGTTTGGAATCTCGTGGCTAGGGTCGGCGCCGAACCTGGCTGCCGCGTGGGGCCTACCGGTCTTCACCAGTTCACTGTGGCGGGCAACTTTGGTGCTGGCGGCTACCGGCCCGGCGCTAGCAGCGGGGTTGGTGGTGCGGTGGGCTGGTTTGCGCCGGCTGCCGCTCGTCGAGCCAGCAGGTTGGCTCTGGTATGCGCTCGCCGGTGGGCTACCGCTGATATCAACGGTGGGAGCGAGGCTGCTCGCCCAGTGGGTGCCGCACCCGCCCACCCCGACCCCACTGCGGGGCGCGGGCTTCAGCTGGTTTCTGCTGCTGTCGGGGCTAACTAATCCGTGGGAGGAACTTGGCTGGCGGGGCTTTGCGCTGCGGCGCTTGCAGGCCCTCTACCCGGCGGCGCAAGCGGCGCTGGTAGTGGGGGTGCTGTGGGCGCTCTGGCACCTACCCTTATTTTTGCTGCCTGCCGGGCCGCTCTCAATGGCCGATAAACCGGTGGTAGCGTGGGTGGCAGGCGTGCTGGCCCAGCCATTTATTTTAACCTGGCTTTTCAACCGGGCGGCTGGCAGCCTACCGGTGGTGATGCTCTACCACGTTGCCGCCAACGCCTGTGGAGCATGGCTTGGGGTGCCGTCGGAGTGGGCGCTCACGGCCCTAAAAGTAGCTTTGGCGGCGGGGCTGTGGAGCCTGGCTGGCCCGGTGCGCCCCGCGGCCCCAACCAGCGCGGGGCTCGCGTAGCGGCTGGCTTTGCGCCTGGCTGGCCGTGCCGCTGGTTTTATCAGGCGGCGTGTTGGTGCGTAGCAAGGCTAGGCTGCGACAAGGGCAGGCCGCTGTGCGTCAGCGCCGCCAGCGGGCTGCATCCATGCCCAGCGTCACGAGCAGAGCGTGGGGCAGCGTTACGATGGAGGCCACCAGCAGCGCCAGGCTGATGAGCACCGGCCCGCTGCCAGCCCGCGCCCACACCCAGGCGTAGAGCAGCCCTAGGGCTGCTAAACTCACGGCCAGTAGCGGCGCCGAGCGCTTGAGGAAAAAGCCAATTTCACCCCACAGCGGCCGGCCAAGGGCGGGGTGGCCCATCAACGCGTTCATGCGCAGCACGTGCTGCAGGCTGTGCCAGCACACGAAGTACACGCTGCCCGCCAGCACCGGCGGCAGCGCCGCGAGCAGCGCCGTGAGCAGCACTACCTCCAGCGTGTCGGTGCGGGCCAGCGCCGGCTGGCCTAGGGCCGCGTAGCTGCCCCACAGCGCCAGGTGCCCCGCCAGCACGGCTGGCCCCAGCAGCCGCCCGGCCGCGGCCAGTGGAGCCGCGCCCATGGGAGCAGCCCCGGCCAGCGCCAGCAGCCCGTTTATCAGCTCGCGGGTTTCGAGGGGCCACAGCAGCAGCGGCACCGCAAAAATCAAGCTGCCGCGCAATAGGCTGTGCGCCAGCCACTGGCCGCGGTGGCGCGCGGCGGCCGGCGCATCGCCCGAGCCCCAGTGCCAGGCCGAGAGGCCGAAGAAAAAAGTTACTGCCAGCCACGGCCGCCACCACCACAGCGCCCCCACGGCGGCCGCCAGCCCCAGGTAGCCCCCCAAAAACACTGCCCAGTAGCGCCCCCGGCGGCGGGCCAGGGCCGGGTGGGTAGCCGGCACCACAAACTGGTCGCAGGCGCCGTGGGCCACGCCCAGCCCCACCAGCCCCAGCAGCAGCAGCGGCCCCAGCACCCGCCCCGCCCAGGCTGGCGCCAGCAGCCCGAGGGCCACGGCCGCCAGCACCGCCCCGTATGAGTAGGCCTGGGGCCCTAGACGCTTGCTAGCCCACCTCATGGCCGTCGAGCACCTTCTGCTCGTCTAGGCGCTCGTCGATGATTTGCTTGCCTACCAAGTACGCCACGATGGCTACGCCAACCTTATTGAAGATATCCGCGATGGTGAAGCCGAGGTGGATGTAATTCAGGTTAATGCTGGTGAGCGTCAGCATGTAGCCAATCGGGTACACGCCCCAGGTCGTCACCGTCGTATAGGCCATGAAGCGGAAGCCCCGGCGCTCGTGCTCGTTGCAGCGCTCGGCATAGCGGCGGTACAAGCCCCGCAAAATGAAGGGGATGGGGAGGTAGCCCAGCGTCGAGATGGCGCCCCACAGCAGCTTGCTGCCCCCCATTATTTCGCCGGCGGGCGTGAGCTGCTGCTCGCCAATGTAGCCCGTTACTACCATCCAGAAGTCGGCCAGCAGCAGAATGATAATCGTTCTGGCTGCTTCCTTGGTACTGATGCGCAGCATGGAAGTCGTTTTGAGCAGCAGCAGCGGCGTGGTAACGGCCCAGTCCATGTAGCGGTACTGCCCAATGGCCTGGTAGCTGCGCCGCATCAGCGAATCGGCCTCCGCCGAGTTGGCGCCGTGCTTGCTCAACTCGTGCAGCAGCTCGTGGTAGAAGTGCGTGATGAGCAGGTACGATACGCCCGCCACGGCCCCAATAATGGCCCCGTACACCCGCGAAACGCGGTGCTCGGGAGCAATGCTGTTTTGGGTGGCCAAGCTGAAAATGAAGTTGCCCAGAAAGGCGTAGGCAGCTATGGCCATGAAGAAATAGGTAATCATGGGCAGAATGCCCACCTCGCCCGCCGTGGGTACCGAAGAGTCGCCGAATATCATGTGGAAAAGGATTGGGTGCAAGGAATTTAGCCAATTCCTACGACCTCGTGCCTACTATGTTAAGGCTGCTGGGGTAACTCGCGCCAAATCCTTTTTACATGAATTAAGCATGAAACGAAAGCCTGCTGACAAATAACTAGGTACGTTGGTTGCCAGCTTTAATTAAAAGTGGTAGTAGCTGCCTTGATGCGCCGCTCACTAAAGCCAGCGGGCACCTAGCGCGGGCTTGGAGCCGCGCCGGCCAGAACTCCCAACACGTAACGTACGAGCCAAGCGGGCTCGGCCACGGCAGGTAGCTGCCGAAACCACCCTAGGCAGGCAAAGCGAGCGGCAGCGGGCCCGCAAACTCCGGGCGCGCAGCCGGCCCACACCAAAGCGGCCGGCCTAGGGCACTACCCCGAGCCGGCCGCCAGTAGCTGCGCTGGGCGCAAGCCTACATTTTTTGGGTGGTATCGGCCATGGTGCCGGCGCCGGGCGCCATAGCACCCGTCGAGCCGGCCATGCCGCCTACCTTGCTGGCGGCCGAGTCGGTGCCAAGGGTGCTGGTGGGCGTCGTCGTCGTGCCGGTAGTAGAAGAATTGCCGCACGAGCTGAGTAGGGAGGCGCCCGCCAAGAGTAGGGCCGGGGCCAGGTACCAAGTTGCCTTTCGCATCATAAAAAAGAAATGGTTTGAGGCTGCTATACGAATGGTTACCAGCGCGCAGCAACGCGGAAAATACGTATTCTATTTTTTTTGTCCAGTCTGGCAGCAGGCTATCCCAGCGCGCTGGCCTGCCCCAGGGCCGCCCGACCTAACTGCCGACTCTGGCGAAAAGCTTTCCCAATAAAAAAGCCCGACCTGGCGGCCGGGCTTTTCCGTAATTGATACCCTAGGGGCTATTGCTTAGTAAAGCGCTGCACGAAGGTGCGGGCGCCGTCGGTGGCGCGCAGCAGGTAGAGGCCACTGGCCAGGCCGCTCACGTCGAGCTGGCCGCTGCCCTGGTAGCGGGCCGCCGGGGCTAGGGCCCCGCGGGCGTCAAACACTTCCACTTTGCTCGGCTCGGCGCCGGTGCTTAGCTCCAGGTGCAGCAGGCTGCTGGCCGGGTTGGGGTAGAGGCTGAGCACGGCATCGCCGCTAATAGTGCTGGCCGAAATACCTTCGCTGCTAGCCGCGCTGGCCGCCCCGCCCGTGATGCTGAGCGAGTAGTCCTCGGTTTCGCCGTAGCTGTAGCTGCCGCAGCTGGTGGTGGCGCTGGCGTCGCTCATCACGATGCGCAGGCGGGTTTTGCCGGTTTTGGCGGTGCTGGGCACCGTGAAGGTGCTGCTCAGGGTGCCCGTGCTCTTGCTGCTGCCGCTCACCACGGTTTCGCCGCTGTCCGAGAAGTCGCCGTCCTGGTTGTAGTCAATAAACACTTTCCAGTACTCGGTGTAGGCCGAGCCGGTAAAGCCGGCCGAGAAGCTAATGGTTTGGCTGCTGCCGGCCGCCACGCTGGTGCTGCTGGCCGTGCCGTCGTAGTAGCCGCCGTCGGCGCCGCTGGTGCGCGCCAGGCTGCCCAGCTTCACGTAGTCGATGTACTCGTAGGCCTGGCTGCTGCCCTTGCTGGTGCAGTAGGCGCTAGGGGTGGGGGTGGGGGTAGGCGTGGTAGTGCCGCCGTAGGCTGCCCCAATGCCCACCGCGTACCAGGCGTTGGTGACGGCCTGGGCTTGGGTCGAGGCGGCGCCAAACAAATCGGTAGCCGCCTGAATGGAGTAGGTGCGGGCGTTGGCATAGGTGGCGCTGGCGGTGAGGTACACGCTCTCGGTGCGGAATAGAATCTTGGCTGCGTCGCTCAGCCCTAGGCCCGCCACGCTGAAGCTGTTGCCGGCTTCGTTGCTGCCGCTCTTGCCCACGGCCACCAGGTAATACCAGTAGTTGAGCACGCCCGAGTTGGTGTGCACGCCGCCGTTGTCGGCGGTGCCGGTGGCCCAGTACTTGCCCTTGTAGTAGGCCGGTTGGCCATACAGGTTGGGGTTGCTCATCGAGCGCAGGGCCCCGCCGGCTTTCATTATCTCCTCGCCAATGTCCCAGGTGCTTTTGCCGGTCAGCCCCAGCTTGTCCACGGTGTACTTCTCCACGCTAGCCCCCCAGCAGTCCGAAAAGCCTTCGTTCATGGCGCCGCTCTCGTTGCTGTAGGTCAGGTTGGCGGTGTTTTCGCACACGGCGTGGCCAATCTCGTGGCCGCACACGTCGAGCGCCGTCAGGGGCTTGAAGGTGGTGGCGCCGTCGCCGTAGGTCATCTCGGTGCCATCCCAGTAGGCGTTTTCGTAGCTCTTGCTGTAGTGCACGTAGCTCTTGATTTTGGCGCCCGCGTTGTCGTAGCTGTTGCGCCCGTGCACGGCCTTCCAATAGTCGTAGGTGCTTTGGGCGCCGAAGTGGGCGTCGCCGGCCACGTTGTCGTAGGCCGCGTTGTTGTACTCGGCGGCGGTCCAGTTGTTGTCGGCATCCACAAAGTCCACGGCCGTGGCGTAGTTAGTGCCGGTTTTCAGGTTGTAGGTTTCAATGCCGTTGCCGCGGGTGTATTCCTTGAGGTGGTAGCCGCCGGTGGTGGTTTCGTCGGCTAGCGAGCGGGTGCCGCTGTAGGCCGTGGCGAAGGTGGCCGTGCCGCCGGTGGCGTGCTTAATAATGTTGTCGCGCAGCACCACTTCGCCGGTTTGGGCGTGTACGTAGTAGTAAGCGCGGCTCAGGGGCGCGGCGGCGTAGATGTTGAACTTCCAGGCCAGCACCAGCGGGCCGGTGTTGTCGAGGTGCTGGCGGTTATCGCGCACCAGCACCAATTCGCCGGTGGGGCGGTAGCTAGCGTCGGCGCGGCCGGTTTGCTGCTGCAAAAAGGTTTCCATGCCGGGCTCCTGCCACATGTAGCGCTGGGCCCCAATGCTGGCCAGCGCGCGGCCTAGGGCCTCCGGAGCTGTCAAGGTGGGCTGCACGGCAATTTGCTCATCAACGGCCTCAAAGTCGCCGCTGATGCTTTGCACCTGGTTTTGGCGGGCGTGCACGGTGTAGCTGGCATGCTCCACCCGCACGCCTTTGTAATACTGCTCGAAGCGCTGGTGCGTGAAGCCTAGCTGGTCGGCCTCGAAGCGGGCGGCGCGCAGCTCGTCGTGCTGGCCCACCGGCAACTGCTGGCGCAGCACCTGCGCCGCGTTGGTGGCGCTGAGCGTGGCGCGGGCGGCGGCCGTAAACTCGATGAGCGTGGGCTGGCCGTCGGCCCCCACTTCCTTTTGCTGCACTTGGGCACCGGCCTGCGCGCTGGCTAGCTGGGGCAGCAAGGCCACTCCGGCTATCAAGGCAACTGCGTAGTAGTTTTTGGACATAGGGGTTGGTTTAGGAAAAAGGAAAAAGAATAGAGGAAACAGGAATTCTGCTACCAGTGGCGCAAGCTAAGCGGAATTTCTAAGCCGGTAAAAACTGCCGCATGTAGGTTTGATGAAGCGCATAAGGCAACATGCAAGCGTCTGACATCCACAAAACTTTATTTTTTGGTTTCGCTAATCTGCGCTCACTCGTTTTAAATGAAGATTATTTGAAGTTGTCAGCCCGCGTTAGCCTCGTAGCGTTCGGCTCGGTCCGGCAAATTGGCCCACCAATTGATAGGGACAAAATGGCATTTAAAGTAGAATGAAATGAAGGCAAAAAGCCAAAATTTTACACTAACCTAGCAATGCTCAAATAATGCCGCCCTTGCATATAGCCCAGCCCGCACCGGCTACCGCTCCCGAGCCCGCCCGGCCTAGGCCCACAAAAAAGCCCAGCCCCCACGCGCTGCGCAGCAGGGGCTAGGCCTCAGTGCTTGCCCGTAATTAATAGTCAGACAGCTAGTTGGCGGCTGGGTGCGGGGCTGGCTCCGTCAGGCGCAGCAGCTCTTGCAAGTAGCCGCCCCAAATGGCGGGGTTCGAGTGGGTGCCGTGGCCGGTGGTAAGGTCGCTGATGGGCAGCAGGATGTAGCGGCCCCTAGGCACCCGCTTTATTGCTACCTCCAAAAGGCCCAGCTCGGGCGGGTTCACCTGGTCGTCGGCCGAGTTGATGGCGAACAGCGGCGCCCGAATGTCGCCTAGGTGCGGGGCCGGGTTGTAGTCGCGCGAGGCATCGAACTGGTAAATAAAATCATTGGCATCCAATGATTTGTAGAAGCTGGCTTCGGTTTTGGCCAGGGCAGCTTCGGCCAGGGCGCGGGTGGGGGCCTGTCGCTGCATCTGCTTGGGGCTGCTGGTCATCATGATGAGTGACGAGGCCGCCCCGGCCAGCCCCACCTTGGGCTCGGTGGTGTACTGGCCTTGCTGCCAGGCGGGGTCCAGCTCAATCATATCAATGGCCATTTTGCGCAGCATGCGGTTGCGGCCGGCTACTTCCACGGGCAGGCTGGCCAGCGGCAGCAGCGCATCCATAAAGTCGGGGTGCTGGTAGCCCCATACCCAGGTTTCCATGCCGCCCATCGAGGTGCCCATCACCAGGCGCAGGTGGTTGATGCCCAGCTTCTCGGTCAGCAGTTGGTAGTCGGCCCGCACCATGTCGTCGTAGGTGTACTTCGGAAACTGCATGCGCAGCCCGTTGCTAGGCTTGCTCGACTGGCCGTGGCCGATGGCATCGGGCAGGATGAGGTAATACTTGGTGGCGTCCAGCAGTTGGCCCGGCCCAAACAGGTGCCCGGCAAACTGCTCGTTGAGGAAGGCGCTGCCCGCGCCCGTGGTGCCGTGCATCACGAGCACGGCGTTGGTCACCCGGCCGCTTTTATCGCGCCGGGGCTGCCCGAGGGTCGTGTAGTGCCGCCGCAGCTCGGGCAGGGTTTCGCCGCTGGCAAAGCGGAAGTTGGGCAGCCCATAATCGCCCGTTTGGGGGCTAGGGTAGGGTAGGGCGGGCACCTGGCCGGCGGCGGGCCGGGCCAGCCCGCCTAGTAGCAGCAAAGGGTAGAGAAAGCGCATCAGGCAAAGTAACGACTGCCCCCGCTCGCCCCAAACCAGCGCCGCGGCTCGGCTGCCAGGTGGCCCCTAGGGCCCGTAGTGCGCCCGCGCCGGCCCTAGGGGCTACTTGGTGGCCGCCACTTGCCGCAGGTGGGCGAGCAGCGCATCTAGGTCGGCCCGCGACAGGTAGCGGCCGTCGGCCACCACGCCCGCGATGCGGCGGGTATTGGCGATGTCGGCGAGTGGGTTGGCGCTCAGCAGCAGCAAATCGGCCAGCCGGCCGGGCTGCACCGAACCAAAGTCCTGAAGCCGATTATAGAACTTGGCCGGGTTGAGGGTGGCCGTTTGCAGGGCCTGCAGCGGCGTGAAGCCAGCCGCCACGAAGCGCTGCAGTTCGAGGTGCAAGCTCACGCCGGGCACCAGGTCCACGCCCGCCGGCATGTCGGTGCCGGCCAGAAAGCCCACCCCCGCCGCGTGCAGCTTGCCCACCAGGGCCAGCTCGTGGGTGACGAAGCGGGCGCGCTCGGCCCGCGGGTCGGTATCGAGGGTGCGGGCAATGCCGAGTTGGGCCTTGGGCCAGTGCTGCGCCACCCAGCTGCGCGCCGCGTAGGCTAGGTCGGGGTCGGTTTGCCAGTCTAGGCTATCCACCAGCCACTGCCCGCGCTCCCAAAGCAGCGTGGGGCACTGCCACACCTCGGGGTGCTGGGCCAGCAGCTGCACGGTGGCCGCTTCCTGGGCGGGGCTGTAGGTGGCCAGCAGGTGGGCCGGCAGCTTGGGGGCGCCCGCCACGTAGGCGTCCTCGGCGGTCGAGCTGGCCTCAAATACGCCAATGAGGTGCTCGAAGCTGCGCTGGCCGGCGGCCACGGCCTCGCGGGCGCGCACGGCGTCGGGCACGTGCCCTTCGAAGGGCAGCCCTAGGGCCCGCGCTTCCTCGGCAATGGCGAAGTACGCCGCGCGCGGCACCAGCGATTGCACCTTGATAAAATCGACGCCCCGGCCCTTGAGCATAGCCACCGCCCGGCGCCCGTCTTCGGGGCTGGCAATGGCGATGGCGGCTTGGTAGGGCGACTTGGGCCCGTCGAGCATGGGGCCGCTCACCACCAGGCGCGGGCCCAGCTGCTGGTGCGCCGCCACCGCCGCCCGCGCCCGCAAAACGGAATCCAGCTGGCTGCCCATGTCGCGGATGCCCGTCACGCCGTTGGCCAGCAGCAGCGGCAAAATCAGGTCGGTGCCCGCGCCGGCCGTGCCGTCAAAGTACACGTGGGTGTGCATGTCCCAGAGGCCGGGCAGCAGGTACTGGCCTTGCGCCTCCACTACCCGGCCCCGGCCGGGCGCGGTGCGGCCGGCGGGCCCCACACGCACAATGCGCCGGCCAGCAACGACCACCGTCTGGTTGGGGTGCACCTGGCCGGTGGCTACGTCCACCACGTTGGCGTGGGCGAAAGTCAGCTCCTGCTGCTGCGCCCGCGCCGGCCGGGTTCCGCCCCCGGCCAGCAGCAGTAGGGCCAGCAGCAACGGGGCAAGCAGGCGCGGCGGGGTAGATAGCATAAGAGCGGAGTAAGGGCGGGCGGCGAAGGTAGGTGCCGGCGCGGGCCTGGGCCCCCGCCGCGGCCAGGCCCGCGCAAGCAGCCCCGGCCGAATAAGTTGCACCTTTTGCACGCTGGCGCGGTATCTTTTCACCGGCGCCCTATTTCGTAGCCTACTTTCCTCATGCCGAAATACCTACTCCTGCTCGCTGGCCTGGCGAGCCTACCCGCCAGCCTGCCCGCCCTAGGGCAGCAAGCCCCCAAAAAGCCGCTCGACCATACCGTGTACGACCAGTGGCAAAGCGTGGCCAACCAGCGCCTTAGCCCCGATGGTCGCTACGTGCTCTACCAGGTGAAGCCCCAGCAGGGCGACGGCGTGCTGTACGTGAAAACCGCCGGCGGCCAGCTGCTGCGCCAGGTAAGCCGCGGCGACTCGGCCCAGTTTTCGGCCGATTCGCGCTACGTGGTGTGCAGCATCAAGCCCCGCTACCAGGACGTGCGCCAGGCGCGCATCAAGAAGAAAAAGCCCGACCAGATGCCCAAAGATTCGCTGGGCGTGCTGGCGCTAAGCACCGGGCAGCTCACGAAGTACGCTAACGTGAAGTCGTTTCAGCTGGCCGAGGAGGCGCCGGTGCTGGCCTTCCTGGCCCCCAAACCGGCCGCCAAGGACTCGCTGAAAAAGGCGGCGCCCGTGGACACAGTGAAGAAGATTACCGACAAGCTGCTGGAAACCAAAAAGGAGGGCGCCCTGCTCACGGTGCTGCGCCTGGCGGGCGGCCCGGCGCGCACCTTCGAGGCCGTGACGGACTACCAGCTCAGCAAGCCGGGCAACGCGGTGGCGTTTGCCGTGGCGGCCCCTAGGGGCGACAAAACTGCTAAGTCGGGCCTGTACGTGCTGGACGTGGCCAGCGGGCACGTGCGCCGGGTGAGCGCGGGCAAGGGCGTGTACAAGAACTTGGCTTTTGACGATGCGGGCCGGCAACTGGCCTTCACGGCCGAGAAGCACCCCGAAAAGGCGCTCGCCAAGCCCTTTAGCCTCTACTACGCCGCGGTGGCCGGCGCCGACAGCGCCCGGCTGCTGCTGGCGCCCGGCGCCAGCGTGCTCCAGCGGGGCTGGTCGCCGAGCGGGTTTGGCAAGGTGGCGTTCAGCGACAACGGCGAGAAGCTGTTTTTTGGCACCGCGCCCGACCCGCTGCCGCAGGACACGACCCTGGTGGACTTTGAGCACGCCAAGCTCGACATCTGGAACTACAAGGACGACTACCTGCAACCCATGCAGCTGAAAACGCTGAAGAAGGACTTGCAGCGCAACTACCTGGCCGTCATCTACCCGCGGGCTAATAATACGTTTGTGCAGCTGGAGGACGAGTACCTGCGCGACTCGTTTGTGGCCGAGCAGAACGACGCCGAGTACGTGCTGGCCGTGACGGACACGGCCAAGCGCGTGGCCATGCAGTGGCAGGGCAACACCCTGAAGCAGGCTTACTTAGTATCGACGCGCACCGGCGCGCGCATTGCCATCAACCCCAAGGCGGCCAAAAGCCGGTTCCAGATTTCGCCCCAGGGCCGCTACGTGGTGTGGTACGACTACGAGCAGAAAAACTGGTTTTCCTTTAGCGTAGCCACGCGCAAAACCACCAACCTGACCGCCAAAACCGGCGTGGCGCTGGCCGACGAGGAAAACGACTCGCCCGACGACCCGCAGCCCTACGGCGTAGCCGCCTGGACCAAGAACGACGAGGCCCTGCTGGTGTATGACCGCTACGACATCTGGAAAATTGACCCCCGCACCGGCGCCGCCACCAACTTCACGGCCGGGCTGGGGCGGCGCCAAAAGCTGCGTTTCCGCTACGAGCTGCCCCTCGCCAAGCAAAAATTCATCGAGCCCAAAGCCGAGCTGTGGCTGCTGGCGCAGGCCGACAGCACCAAGCAGTGGGGCTACTACAAGAAGAACCTGGCCAGCCCGCAGGCGCCCCAGCGGGTGGCCCTGGGGCCCGTCAGCTACTCGCCCTTGCTGCAGGCCAAGCACGCCCCGGTGTACCTCTACACCAAGCAGAGCGTGCAGGCCTCGCCCGACCTCTACGTGAGCGGCGACCTGGTGCATGAAACGCGCCTGAGCACCCTCAATCCGCAGCAGGCGCAGTACAACTGGTTTACGGCCGAGCTGGTGCACTGGACCACCCCTAGGGGCCACGCCGCCACCGGCATCCTTTACAAGCCCGAGAACTTCGACCCCGCCAAAAAGTACCCGATGGTGGTGTACTTCTACGAAAAGCTGTCGGAAAACCTCTACCACTACAACGCGCCGGCACCCACGCCCTCGCGCCTCGACCTGGCCCTGTTTGCCAGCAACGGCTACCTGGTATTTACGCCCGACATCAGCTACACCATCGGCGAGCCCGGCCCTTCGGCGGTCGATTTCATCAACTCTGGGGTGGAGAGCCTGAAGCAAAATGCCTGGGTGGACGGCGCCCACATCGGCTTGCAGGGCCAGAGCTGGGGCGGCTACCAGGTGGCCTACCTCATCACCCAAACCCCGATGTACGCCGCTGCCTGGGCCGGCGCGCCGGTCGTGAATATGACTTCGGCCTACGGCGGCATCCGCTGGGAGTCGGGCCAGAGCCGGCAGTTTCAGTACGAGCGCACCCAGAGCCGCCTAGGGGGCACGCTCTGGGATAAGACCGACTTGTACCTGCGCAACTCGCCCTTGTTTTACTTGCCCAAGGTGCAAACGCCAGTGGTAATTATGGCCAACGACGCCGACGGCGCGGTGCCCTGGTACCAGGGCATCGAGATGTTCACCGACCTGCGCCGCCTGGGCAAGCCCGTGTGGCTGCTGCAATACAACGGCGAGGCCCACAACCTGGTGAAGCGCGAAAACCGCAAGGATATTTCCATTCGCGAGCTGCAGTTCTTCGACCATTACCTCAAGGGCGCGCCCGCCCCGGTGTGGCTCGACAAAGGCGTGCCCGCCGTAGAAAAAGGCCGCAACTGGGGCCTGGAGGTATCGAGCAAGTAGGGGCCCTAGGGCTCTTGCCGCGCCTTATGTGCCGATTGCGCTGCTCCGCGCTGCTGGCCGGTAGTTCAGTTTTTTTGGTATTCAAAATATTCTCTTGAAAAAGGGGCTAAAAACTGCGTTTTCAAAGGCTGCTAAGCGGGCTGCCCAGCGGGCTCGAGAAAGAACCCTATTTTGAACAGTATTTTTCGCGAAGTGCATCAACGAGGAGTTGGGCGGCAAGGCCCGCCGTAAGCAGGGCCAGCAGCTGATGCGTGACGCCGAGAAGCAGCAGTTTGACCTAGCGCGCGTGTTCGCACCCGCCCGTTTCAGCTCCGAGGGTATCGAGGCGGTGTTTGAGCATACGGCCCGCCTCGGCCAGTGTGGGGCCGCCTGCTGAAGCTACTGCGAGCCGATGCGCAACACCACCGGCCCGCTGGCCGCCCTCTATAAGGCCGTCATTGCGGGGGCTGCCGGCTACCGCAACCAGCGCCACAGCGAGAACGTGCGCTTGGGCCGGGCCCGCCAGCGGACCCAGGTAGAGGCCGCTGGCGAGCAGTACCAGCATGGCCGCCCCACCGACCTGGCCGTGGTGACGCGGGTGTGCGAGCTGACCGGCCCGGGCCCGGGCCGCCGCCACATTGCGGCTGCCACTGGCGTGGCGGTGGGCACGGTGCAGCATTATTTGACGGAAGTAGCCTAGACCCACGCCTTTTTGTTTACTACATGCGTGGGGAGACTTCCCCCAGACGCTGGGCCACCTGACTACACTAGCGCAGCACGTGGGCCAGCAGTCGGTCTGCGAAGACGTGTCGCTACCCGATCTGCTGGAAAGCCTGCGCCTGGATATAGCTTCCGCGCCGCCCGCCAGGGCCAACTGCTGCTGGAGCTGGCCGGCTGCTCACCCAGCGTGCGCGGCTCCCCGAAGGATTTGCGCAGTATTTTCTACAACCTCATCAGCAACGCGCTTAAGCACCGCGCCCGTGGTGCAGGTGCGCGCACTGCACAGCCTACAACCTGCAGGTACAGGTGCAGGGCAGCGGCCTGAGGTTGAGTGGGTTGCAGCAGAAAGAGTTATTCAGGCTGTTTCGGCGCCTGCATCCCCACATCGAGGGCGCGGGCATAGGCCTGTACAGCATTAAAAAGCTCAGCGAGAACGCCGGAGACCTCATCACGGTCGAGAGCGAAGTGGGGGTGGGCTCCACCTTCACCGTGCGCCTGCCCCCGTAGGGGAGGCAGGTGCCCTATAGCATTGCCTGCTTCAGAGATAGGCCTTTCCCTCTGAAAATAACCTCCCCGCCAAGCTCGTACCCCAATCCCACCCAACCTCGCTGCCTTGGCGAATGGCCCACGGCCGAGGGCTGCCCCAGGCCCAGCCCCCAAACCCCAAGCAGCGCAACAGAGTACCGAGCGTAATAAA
>JBPBPH010000001.1:0-16821 GCA_050954355.1 Janthinobacterium lividum | reverse complement strand
CGGCCACCCGGGTGCGTAAATCCAGCGAGTAAGGTTGCATAACGTTCTTACGCAATCGTCCGGAAAAGGGTAAATGGTTTACGAAACCGCTATAAAGCGCTGGTTATTGACGCCTAATTAGTCGTTTGGACAATAATTGGGCCTAAGGGCTGCTCATAACTTAAGCTAAGCCTAGTGCCAATACTCACCTGATTGTAACCGTTGGCCTAAATAAGCAGTGTAGGTATCCCTACCAATGAGAAGTTTACTAGCAAATGGCACAGGCATTCAGTTACGTAATACAGCCTAGCGTTAAGGCAGTAACAATATAATCTTATAAAGAAGCAGATTTTGTAGCCCTCTCAATATTCACTCCGTTTTAACTACTAGATTTACGTAGAAATACGTAGTCTAAAAGTTTGTTTTCATAGCAAAGAAAGACCCGCTGGTTTCCAGCGGGTCTTTTAATATAGCGGTGCAGCTTGTTTGTTAAGACCAGCGCTCTATCATAAAGCATTAGACAAATGTCACGCGTAGGACAGGCCGTCAAAAAACCGCAATTAGTGCACTGCTATGCAAGTGCATTAATTGCGGTCTTCGCATTAAGTTATTTGAGGCTATTAGCTAGAAGCAGCTTTAAAAACGCTAGCATACGTAGTCTACCGGCTCACAATGATGTGGCTGAAATCCTCTCCTACCCACTGCTGGCCCTTCGGTTGGATATCAATCTTGTTTGCGCTTCTTATTCTTCGGGCTACGGGAGCCCCCGACGTAAAAAATCCTGCCTGATACTCCAAACGGCGGTCGAAAGCAGGTAAGTAGTCCGGAAACGTTTGGGTCTTATCCATACACCTTTTACGTGTCTACCACTAAGCTGGGTTACGTTGCCCGTGGTGGGCAGAGTGGCTCAGTTAAGCGGCCTAGCACGGTAGCGCCCTGCGTTGTCCGCTCCAGGCCCAGCCCCCGGTCTAGCTCCTGCTGTTCGGCATGCGCCCGTAGTGCTTGCAAAACCGGCAATGCTTCTACCGGCCGGTAGCACAGCGAATAAGGAAGAGCTGGCTTGCTCCACTGTAGACGCAGCCACTGACTGATTTTCTGGATATTCACTCGCATACACCTTCGTGATAGCTCAACAGTAAGATATTAACCGTTAATATCTTACGGATTTACGCTTACGATGTTTATCCTACCTAGTGCTCCCTAACCCATTATTCAGCATATACTTTAGCTTACTAATCTACTAGTGGCTAATTGCTGGCTAGGTACACAAACAAAAAACCCTCCCTGCGAGACACAGGGAGGGTTTCAGTGGAGATGCAGGGATTCGAACCCTGGTCCAGACAAGGAGGCCGACGTGCTTTCTACGTGCGTAGTCAGGCTTATTTTATTCGTGACGCGCCGGGCACCAGCCAGGCCTATAGCGCATCCTTAGCCGCAGTTGAGTTTTACCTACCAATCACGGCTCTCGGTAGGCTATCCGTTACTTACGACGCGCCGAACTCCCGGGCGCAATGGAAAAACCCGGGCGGCACGATGACATGCGTAGTTCTAAACTAGGCAGCCATGGCGTAGGAATACTCGCCAGTTGTTGTTCGGTAGATTTTTTAACGGGAGAGCTTCCACCAACTCCCGGCACGCTTACCCGCGACATGCACAAGCTGTCAATTCCGGTCATCCCCAAAATAGAAAGAACGAGGTCCACTTCCGAAGAAGCGGGGCGCAAAGATACGCGCCGTGCTACTTAAAGGTTAGCAGGCGCCTTTTTGTTCATCAGGGGCCTAGGGGTGGGCCAGGGAAATTATGTGGCCCGCCCAGGTGTTTTACTACCAGCGGCTTGGTGTCTGCCTGCGCCTGGCGCGGGGCGGCGAGGCTGGTTTTGGCCCGGCGGCGGGGGTATCTTTGTGAAGTAGCACGTATGGAAAATTTTGTTGTTTCGGCCCGTAAGTATCGCCCGGCCACGTTTCGCAGCGTGGTGGGGCAGCAGCACGTAACTACCACGCTGCAAAACGCCATTCAGAGCCAGCACTTGGCGCAGGCGTTCCTATTTTGCGGGCCTAGGGGCGTGGGCAAAACCACCTGCGCCCGCATTCTGGCCAAAACAATTAACTGCACCAACCTCACGCCCGAGGCCGAGGCCTGCGGGCAGTGCACCTCGTGCGTGGCGTTTCAGGAAAATGCCTCCTTTAATGTGCACGAGCTGGACGCGGCCTCCAATAACTCGGTCGAGGATATTCGCTCGCTGGTGGAGCAAGTGCGCTACGCCCCGCAGCAGGGCCGCTTCAAGGTCTACATCATCGACGAGGTGCACATGCTCTCGAACGCGGCCTTCAACGCCTTTTTGAAGACGCTGGAAGAACCACCGAGCTATGCCATCTTCATCCTAGCTACCACCGAGCGCCACAAGATTATTCCCACTATTCTTTCGCGCTGCCAGATTTTCGACTTCAACCGCATTCGAGTGGAGGATATTCGGGAGCACCTGCGCTACGTGGCGACCAGCGAGGGCGTGGCGGCCGACGACGATGCGCTGCACCTGCTGGCCCAAAAAGCCGATGGCGGCCTGCGCGACGCGCTGTCGATGTTTGACCAGCAAGTGACGTTTGCGGGCAACAACCTGACCTACAAAGAGGTAGTGCAGAACCTGCACCTCCTCGACTACGACTACTACTTTCGGCTAGTGGACGCGCTGCTGCGCGAAAACCTGTCGGCGGCGCTGCTGCTACTCGATTCGGTGATGCAGCAGGGCTTTGATTTGCACAACTTCGTGGTGGGTACCGCCGAGCATCTGCGCGGCCTGTTGGTGTGCAAGGACCCCGTGACGGTGCAGCTACTGGAAGTGAGCGACAATATTCGGCAGCAGTACGTGCGCCAGGCCCAGGCCGCGCCCCTGCCCTTCCTGCTCTCGGCCCTGAACTTGGTGAGCCAGTGCGACCGCGACTTCAAGCAAGCCAAAAACCAGCGCCTGCACGTCGAGCTGGCGTTGATGAAGCTGGCCTACCTCAACGGGGCTGTGCAGTTCGTGCGCGACCTGGCGCCCGCCAGCAGCCAAGAGCCAGCGTCAGCTAATGGCCAAGCATCGCTAAACGGCGAGGCCAAAAAAAAAACTAGCAGCCTAGGCCCCGAAACCACGGCCACGCCTACCACTGTGGCGGCCAGTGAGCCGCCTGCTGCGCCGGCGCCCAGCCCTAGGCCCCCAGCTCAGCCCTTGGTGCAGGCGCCCGCCCCGGCCGATGGCCCCGAGCCGCTACCGGTAGAAAACGGCGTGGACGAGCTGCACCCTACGCCCAGCATTGAGGCCGCAATGGAAGAGCCGACGACGCCGCGCTACCAGCTGCGCGATACCCTGCCGCACGTGGCCGCCGGCCGCCCCAGCATGCAGGGCCTAGAGCCCACCCAGCGCCCCACCGACGTGCGCCCCGGCACAGTGCCGGCCTCCGCTCCGGCCCGGCCGGCGCCTGGGTTATCGGCCCTGCCTATGCTGCCTAGCGTAGGCAGCCGCCTGCCAGGCTTGCGCGACGTGGGTACCCCCGCGGCCCTAGCTCCTACCCCGGCTGCTGCTCCTACCCCCGCGCCCGAGGCCCCCACCGGCCCGCTGCCGCCCATTGCGCCCGAGCTGCTACAGCGGGTGTGGCAGCAGCTGGCCGACGAGCGCCGCGCCCAAGAGAAGATGAGCGAGTATACGGTGCTCAACCGCCCAGTGCTAGCCAACGAAGCGCACGTCATCACGCTTCTCGTCGATAACCCGGTGCAAGTCGCGCAGTTCAATGATTTTCGGGCCGAGTTCACCGTGGAACTGCGGCGCCGCACCGGTCACCCCGGCCTAACCGTGCAAACGGAGGTAGCCACCGCCGCTCCCACTGGCCGCAAGCTCTACACCTCGAACGATAAATTTGCCTACCTGGCCGAGAAGTACCCGGCCTTGCAGGAGATGAAGCAGCGCCTGGGGCTAGACGCTGATTTTTAGTCCTAGGCCCGCCTGGCCGCTATAGGGCTGACGACTAGCAGCTGAGCGTACGGCCTGGCAACGCGCCCTAGAGAGCCTACGTACCGGAGAGACCTTTTCCACTTCCTCTGTCCTTAGCATGGCTACCCTAGATAATTCGCTGGGCGGGCGCCTGCCTCTCCTGGCCCCCGACAACCTGTCACGCCCCCAGAGCAAGCTTTACGACAAGCTGCAGGCTACCCTCGTGGCGTGGGCGAATAAATCGGGCTTCCAGGCCGAAACCGACGATAAGCGCCTCATTGGTCCTTTCAACATCATGCTGCGCAGCCCCGCCGTTTCGCAGGGCTTTGTAGAAGCGCTCGATGCTGAAACCAAGAACACCACGCTCAGCGAGAAAATCCGCCAGGTAATTATTCTCACGGTGGGCGGCGTGTGGCAAGCGGCCTACGAGCTATATGCGCACGCCGCGGTGGGCGAAAAAGCGGGCCTCGACGCGCCGACCATCGCGGCATTAGCGGCAGGCCAAACGCCCGCCACCCTAGCCCCCGATGAGCTAGTGGCTCACGAGTTTACGCGTCTGCTCACCAGCGAGCACCGAGTGCCCGAAGACGTGTACCAGCGCGCGCTCGACCACTTCGATGAGGAAGGCGTGGTGAACATGATTTATTTGGCGGGCAGCTACATGAGCACTTGCGCCTTACTCAATGCTTTTGCGGTGCCCGCCCCTCTTTAACAATTATCAGTATCCATCCGGTCTATTGATAGTTGACTACTGACGCTTGATGATTAGTCTCAAAGTACTTGCCCTAGGCCAAAAAGCAGCGTAAAAAGCAGCGTACTGAGAGCCATTTGCTTGAGTAGAGGGTCAAGCTGCATCGACTCCTGCCGGGCCAACACCTGGCTGCCATTAAAGAAGAATAGCGGTAAGCTCAGCACAAATAGCCACTGCCAGGGCGAGTGGTAGTTGAGCAGCACGTAGCTCACGGCCGCGCCCACCCCTAGGGCCAACAGCAGCAGGTGGTAGCGGCGCGCGCGCTGCGGCCCCAGGCGCACCGGCACCGTAATCTTGCCGGCCAGCTTATCCGATACAATGTCGCGGATGTTATTGACGTTCAGCACGGCCGTGGCGAAGCAGCCCAGCGCCACGGCCGGTAGCAACACGGGCAGCGGCAGGGTGCGCGCCTGCAAAAAGTACGTGCCGCACACGCCCACAATCCCAAAAAAGAGGAATACCGATACGTCGCCCAGCCCGGCGTAGCCGTAGGGCCGGCTGCCCGCCGTGTAGTTGACGGCCGCCCAAATGGCCGAGAGGCCAAGCACCAAAAACGCCAGCAGCACCCACACCGCCTCGAAGCCCAGCGCCAGCAGCAGCAAAGCAATACCACTAGCCAGCGCCGCCGCCCCGAAGCCCCACATGGCCCGCTTCATTTGGGCCGGCGTGATGGCGCCGCTCTGCACGGCGCGCAACGGGCCCTGGCGGTGCACGCTGTCGGCGCCGTTTTGCGAGTCGCCGTAGTCGTTGGCCAAGTTGCTCAGTATTTGCAGCAAGATGGTGGTGAGAGCCGCCAAGCCCACCACAGCGCCATTGAAGTGCCCGGTAGCCTTCGCCAAAAAGCCACCCGTGAGAATACTAGCCAGCGCCAGCGGCAAAGTACGGGGGCGAAAGGCAGATATCCAGGGAGACATAATCAATCAACAATGAGCAATTAACCTAAAAGAACGCCAGTTGAGCATGACATTCTTTTAGGTTTTGGACGGAGGCTAGGGCCTACTTCTTCTCGATGTCGGCCACCAACTCGGGGCTCAGGGGCTTCACCTTCGAAGGGTAAAATTTCACCACATGGCCCTGCTCGTCCACCAGGTATTTGCAGAAGTTCCAGGTAGGAGCGTCGCTCACGGCGCCATTCTTTACCTTGTCGGCCAAGAACTTATATAGCGGCTGGGCGTCGTCTCCTTTCACCGGGGCGGTGTCGAAAAGCGGGAACGTTACCCCGTAGTTCTTCTCGCAGAAGGAAGCCACCTCGCTGTTAGAGGCCAACTCCTGATTGAAGCTGTTGCTAGGGAAGCCCAGCACCGTCACTTTGCCGGCGTACTGCTTCGAAAGCTCCTCCAGTTCCTTGTACTGCGGGGTGAAGCCGCACTTGGAGGCGGTGTTCACGATGAGTAGCTTCTTGCCTTTGTACTGGCTGAGCTTCACATCTTTACCATCGATTGTTTTCACGGTGTAGTCGTACACGGTGCCGGGGCCGGCGGCCGACGTAGCGGCGGGGTGCGGGGCCGTGAAGGCTAGGCCAACGGCCGCAGCGGCTAGGGCGAGCAGGGGAAGTTTCATGGGTGGTTTGTTGGGGAAAAAGGATTGGTAGCTGCTGATAACCAGCGCGGCTAGTAAAGGTTACGGTGTTGGGGTTGGCTTAGCGGTTGGCCTTAGGGCTGCTGCTTGGGCGGGGTAGCGGGGCTGGCTGGCGGCGGCGTGCCAGCGGGCAGCGGGGTGCCAGTGGCCGGCGCAGCACCGGCGGCGGGGGCCTGGCCAGCGCCCAGCAAGTCAATCAGGTTGAGGGGGGCAAACTGGGCGGTATCGCCGGGCTGCACGGTGCGCATGGTGTCGCGCACGGCCGTTATGATGTAGCTGCGCGCCGGGTCCCTAAGGCTCACCGAATAGCTCAGGTTGTCGCGCTGGCCATTGGTAATCAAGCCTTTGTTCAGCATAATATCGGCAATGAAGCGGAAGTACCAGCGCGTGGGCCCGCGTAGCTCGCCGTACTGGTTGAATGACTCTTTGTAGTATTTGGGCTTCGGGATGATGCTGGCCAGGTAGATGCACTCGCCCAGGTTGAGCTCGGTGGGGCGCTTAGCGTAGTAGAATAGCGCCGCCTCGCGAATGCCGTATACCCCGCGCTTGCCGCTGGGCCAGCGGTAGGCCGTGGGGCCCCACTCCACGATGTTGAGGTAAATCTCGAACATGCGCTCCTTAGTGAGCGTGCGGGTGCGCTCGACCAGCCAATTCTCAATCAGCCAGACCATTAACATCTCCTCTGCCTTGCGGCCCACGGTTTTTTCGCGGCTCAGAAACACGTTCTTTACCAGCTGCATACTCAGCGTGCTGCCGCCGCGGGCAAAACGCTTTTCCTTGATGTCCTCGATGGCTGCGTTCACGAACGCTTTCTCCATGAAGCCGTGGTGCCGGAAAAACTGCGGGTCCTCGGTGGTTTGAATGACGACCGGCATGAAGTGCGACACGTCGGCGTAGGGCGTGAAGTCGGGGTTGCTGGAGCCCACCAGGAAGGTGCGCAGCGAGTCGCCCTTGTCGTTATAGGCCGTGAAGGGAAACTCGCGCTCCAGCATGCTCAGGTCTTCGCCGCCAAAGTGCTGGATGGTAAAGTCTTTGCTCGGCACCAGCGACGATTGCAGCTTCAGGCTGTCTACCTGGGTTAGGTCGACGCTGGCGCGTAGGTGGTAGGCCAGCGTGCCGGTGCCCGCCGTGCCGGCCACCACGTCGAACATGCCTTCGGGCAGCGAGTTGAAAAAAGCATTGGTGGCGGTAGGGTCCGAGTCAATTTTCAGGCGCACCGCCAGCCGGGGCTTTAGGCGCACCGCGATTTCGGGGTGCACCACAATCTGGTTGAGCACCGCGCGCGAGCCGGGGTCGAGGCTGAACGTGCCCCGCCCTAGGGTGGCCACGAAGTCCAGCTCGCCGTGGTGCACCACAATATCGCTGCTGGCCAAGCGCTTGTGGAAAAAGCTAAAATTGCGCGCCGCCACCGAGCCGCGCACCATCAGCTGCCCGCCCGTGCGGTCGTCGGCCTTAAAGTCCTTGCCCGCCAGCTGCACCCGAATGGTATCGAACGACACCAGCGCGCCATATTTGCGCGCCACGTAAGGCACTTGCACCGAGCCATTTACGCCGTACAGACGCAAACTCAGGGCATCGTCGCCGGCCTCGATGGTGCCGCTCACCCCCAGCTCGTTCACCACCGAGTCAACACTGGCGCGAATCCGGCCCTGCACCTGGCCGCCGGCAATGCTGAGCGCGGGCATGGTGAGCAAGATGGCGTGGCGCGGGCTGGTGTAGCTCACCACGAAGCCCCGGAAGGCAGCCTCGCCGGGCACGTTGCCAAACGTGGCGTCGAGCACTTGGTTAAGCAGCAGGCCGTAGTTGCGCCCTAGGGCCGTATCGCGCCGCACGACGGGCGCGGCGCCCTGCTTTTTCAGCAAGAAGCTGAAGTTGTTGCTGCCCGCCGCGTTTTTGTGGGCCGTGAGGCGGGCCTGGTCAATCTGCAATTCGCTCAGCACCGCCCGCGCCACGAAGATGGAGCGAAAGCTGAGCGACGCTTCCAGGCGGCGGGCCCTAAGCAGGGTATCGCCGGCGGCGCTGGGGCCAGCGGCGGCGGTGGGCACCAAGCTCATGCCGCCAATCTCCACCGTTTTGAGGCCCGTAAACTGCGCTGGCCCTAGGGTCAGCACCACCGGGTACTTGCGCTCGACGCGGGCCTTCACCTCGCTCAGGGCGTATTGCAGCAGTTGTTGGCGCTTCCACAGAAACACGGCCAGCGCTAGCAGCAGTACCGCCGCCACGCCGGCCATCCCGTACGTAATTCGTTTTTTAGCTAAAGCGGATAAGCGCATACCGGCAAAGGTAAGGAGGGTTTTAAGCCCTAGGGCTCCGGGGCGCGGGCCAGGGCCGGCGCGGCGGCTAAAACCGCCCGGCTGGCGCGGTGGCCTAGCCGCAGCCGTTAGTTTTGCGGAGCCTTTTCGTTCAGCCCAGGCCTAGCCCCGCTTATGCTCACTGCCCTTTCGCCCCTCGATGGCCGCTACCAGCGCCAAACCGCCCCGCTCGGCCCCTACTTTTCGGAGCTGGCGCTGATGCGCTACCGGGTGCGGGTCGAGGTCGAGTACTTCATTGCGCTGTGCGAGCTGCCGCTGCCGCAGCTGGTGGGCGTGCCGGCCAGTGTTTTTCCGGCGCTGCGGGGCCTCTACGAGCAGTTTGGCGAAACCGAAGCCCAGCGAATCAAGGTCCACGAGGCCGTGACCAACCACGACGTGAAAGCCGTGGAATATTACCTGCGCGACGAGTTTGCCAAGCTGCAGCTAACTGACTACTTGGAGTTTATTCACTTCGGCCTCACTTCGCAGGACGTGAACAACACCGCCGTTCCGCTCAGCCTACAAGAGGCCATGCGCGACGTGCTGCTGCCGCGCTTCGGGGCGCTGCGCCAGCAGCTGGCGGCCCTAGCCGATACATGGGCCACCGTGCCCATGCTGGCCCGCACCCACGGCCAGCCCGCCTCGCCCACCCGGCTGGGCAAGGAGCTGGCCGTGTTCGGGGCCCGGCTCGATGGGCAGCTGGCCCTGCTCGGCCAGGTGCCCTACGCGGCTAAGTTTGGCGGCGCCACCGGGGGCTTCAACGCGCACTTCGTGGCCTACCCCGGCACCGACTGGCACGCCTTTGCCAACCACTTCGTGCAGCAGACCCTAGGGCTAACGCGCAGCTTCCCCACCACCCAAATTGAGCCCTACGACAACCTGGCCGCCTTTTGCGACGGCTGGAAGCGCCTGAATACTATCTTACTTGACTTGTGCCGCGACGTATGGCAGTACATTTCGCTGGGCTATTTCAAGCAGACGCTAAAGGCGGGCGAAGTAGGCTCGTCGGCCATGCCGCACAAGGTTAATCCCATCGACTTCGAAAATGCCGAGGGCAACCTGGGCGTGGCCAACGCCCTGCTGGAGCACTTCGCCGCCAAGCTGCCGATTTCCCGTTTGCAGCGCGACCTCACCGACTCGACGGTGCTGCGCAACTTGGGCGTGCCGCTGGGCCACCTGCTTATTGCCCTCGGGGCCATCGGCCGCGGCCTAGGCAAGCTGGCGCTGGATGAAAGCGCTCTGGCCCGCGACCTCGATGCCAACTGGGCCGTGCTGGCCGAGGCCATCCAAACCATCTTGCGCCGCGAAAATTACCCCGACCCCTACAACGCCCTCAAGCAGCTTACGCGCACCGGCGAGGCCATTTCGGCCGCCACCCTCGCCACCTTCGTGGAGAACCTAGGGGTGCCCGAAGCCGTGAAGGCCGAGCTGCGCCAGCTAACGCCCGCTAGCTACGTAGGCCGTTAATTTCGCATCTTGCCCCGCCTTTTTTTCTCGCTTCCGGTGCCCGAATTTCTCTCCGACATCTCCGTTCGCCCCGACTGCCGCTTCTTTCGCGGCGACCTGCCCTGCCGCCCCAATAAGGAGCACGGCTATATGTGCGGCGACTGTCCCGCCTACGACCCGGCGGGCAAGCGCGTGCTGCTCATCAAGCTCGGGGCCATTGGCGACGTTATCCGCACCACGCCCCTGCTGCGGCGGCTGCGCCAAGAGCACCCCGGCTGCTACATCACCTGGCTGACGCTCACGCCGGCCATTTTGCCCCAGGGCCAGATTGAGGAGATTCTGAAGCTTGACTTTGCCAGCACCTTGCAGCTGCAGGCCCGCCGCTTCGACATCGCCATTAACCTGGACAAGGAAAAAGAAGCTTGCGCTTTGCTGCGCAACGTGCAGGCCGAAAGCAAGTTCGGCTACACCCTGCGCGAGTACGACGGCGTGCCCTGGCCCATCAACGAGCAGGCCCACCACAAGTACCTCACCGGCGTATTCGACCAGCTAAGCCTGGACAATACTAAGCCCTACGTGCAGGAGATTTTTGAGCTGTGCGGCTTCGACTTTCGGGGTGAAGAGTACGTTTTCGACACCCACGACGACAAGGGCTACGACTGGGGCCAACTGCCGCCCGCCGGCGCTGGCCCGCGCATTGGCCTCAACACCGGCTGCGGCGACCGCTGGACCACCCGCCTCTGGAGCACCGAGAAGTGGATAGCTCTGATAACCAGGCTGCAAGCCGCCGGCTACGCGCCCGTGCTGCTGGGCGGCGAGGCTGAGCACTCGCGCAACCTAGCGCTGCAAGCTGCCACCGGCGCCGCCTACCTCGGCACCTTCCCCCTGCCCCAGTTCATCAACCTGGTCAACCAGATGGCGGGCATTGTCACGCAGGTAACGATGGGCATGCACATCAGCATCGCGCTGCGCAAGCCCACCATCTTGATGAATAATATCTTCAACCCCCACGAGTTCGACCTCTACGGCCGGGGCCAACTAGTGCAGCCCAACCGCCCCTGCGTTTGCTTCTACCGAGGCACCTGCCGCCTAGGGGTAAGCTGCATGGAAGAGCTGCCGGCCGAAAAGGTATTGGCGGCGGTGCAGGAGAGCGTGCCCCTAGGGTAGGCACGCAGCTACCACTCTTCTTAAAACGGGTAAAAATCTACTAGCTAACAGTTTACAAATTCGCAACTTCCTTCAGCGCCGCCACCATCACGGGCCACGAAAACTGCTGTTTTACACGGCGCGTGCCGGCCTCAAACTGCGCCTGCCTGTCGGGATGGCTGAAAAAATCGACCAGGGCCTCGGCGATAGCGGCGGCCCTAGGGGGCACCACGTAGCCTACCTCGCCGTGGGGTATCAGTTCGGCCAGGCCGCCCACGTCAGTTACCAGCATGGGTCGCTCGAAGTGGTAGGCCACCTGCGATACGCCGCTTTGGGTGGCATTTTTGTAGGGCTGCAGCACGATGTCGGCCGCGCAGAAGTAGTTGGCCACGCGCTCGTTCGGAATAAAATCGGTGGCCCGCACCAAGCGGCTTTCCAACTTATACTGCTGAATGAGGGCCTCATACGGCGCGGCATCCTCATAAAACTCACCCGCTAGCAGCAGCTTAACCGGCAGTGCGGCCAGGCGCGGGTCGGCCCAGGCTTCGAGCAAAAGGTCGAGTCCCTTGTAGGCCCGAATAAAGCCGAAGAACAGCGCGTAGCGCGTTTCGTCAGTAGGCAGGCCTAGGGCCGCCAGCGCCGCGCCGCGCGGCTTTATCGGCCCAAAATTGTCGTAGAGCGGGTGCGGTCGGTACAGCGCAGGCCGCTGCCCAAAGCCCAGCGCCCGCAAGTCGTGCAGCACCGCGCGGCTCATGGTTACGAAACCATCGCAAGCGCTTAGAAAATAACGCGTTAGCAGCTTATCACCGGGCCGCTTCTCATGCGGAATCACGTTATCGGTGATGGCTACCACGCGGGTGTGGCCATTGCCGCGCACCAGCCGCGCTACCGTGCCTAGCGCCGGCCCCATAAAAGGCAGCCAGAACCGAAATACCACTAAATCAGGCCTTTCGCGTCGCAGCCGCCGCCCCAACGCCACCCACGACAGGGGGTTTACCGAGTTCAAACTCACTTCAATAGCCAAGTCGGCCGGGGCAGCCTCGGTGCTGTACTGCGTTTGGCCCGGAAACAAAAACCCCGGGTATTGCAACGAGAACGTTACTAGCCGCGCCGCGTCGCCCGCCGCGCCGAAAGCCCGCGCTAGCCGCTCGTTGTAGGTAGCTAGCCCCCCACGCAACGGATAGGCCGGGCCGATAATTACGACGTTCATCGCAGAGTTTCGCGCACTAGGTAGTCATTACGCTTCGGGCCGTTTAGCTGCACCAACTCCCCTAGGAAACCGGCCATAAACAGCACGGTGCCAATAATAACGGCCGTTAGGGATAAGAAAAACAAGGGTTGGTCGGTGACGTTACGCGCCCTCAGGTTGTGCGTAGCCAGCCACACTTTCTCGCCTAGCAGCCATAATGTGAGCATGGTACCAATAAAGAAGGAAAGGGTACCGAGGGTGCCAAAGAAGTGCATAGGCCGCCGCCGAAACTTGCCCACGAACGTGATGCTGGCCAAGTCGAGAAAGCCGTACACGAAGCGTTCCAGCCCAAACTTGGTCACGCCGTACTTGCGCTCCTGGTGCTGCACCACCTTCTCACCTATTTTCCTGAAACCGTTCCACTTGGCAATGACCGGGATATAGCGGTGCATCTCGCCGTACACCTCGATGGCTTTTACCACGCGCTGGTCATAGGCTTTCAGCCCGCAATTAAAATCGTGCAGCTGAATACCCGAGATGGCCCGTGTAGCGGCATTAAACAGCTTGGTGGGCAAGGTTTTCGACAGCGGGTCGTAGCGCTTTTGCTTCCAGCCACTCACTAGGTCGTACCCGTCCTGGGTCACCATGCGGTATAGCTCTGGCAGTTCCTCGGGAGAGTCTTGCAAGTCGGCGTCCATCGTGCACACCACCCGGCCGCGCGCCGCGCTAAAGCCTACGTTGAGCGCCGCCGACTTGCCATAGTTGCGGTTGAAGCGAATGCCGCGCAGGGCCATGTCTTGCCCGGCTAGGGCCTCCACAACGGCCCACGAATCGTCGGTCGAGCCGTCGTCAATCAAAATAACCTCGTATGAAAGTCCCTGTGCCGTCAGCACTCGCTGGAGCCAGCGCGTTAGTTCGGGCAGGGATTCCGCCTCGTTGAGCAGCGGAATAACGATGGAAAGCTCTACGGGAAAGCCGGCAGTCTTATTCAAATTCAGGTTTCGCGTTTTTTATAAAAGCCGACGTTATCAAACTGATTATTAAGCCAAAAATAATGGAGCCAACCAGCGTGCTACCCGCCATAAAGGGCGGCTTCATAAACTTCGAGGTCATGGCCATTGCCTGGTCAATCTGCTCGTCGCTTAAGCTGTTTTTTGCTTCCATACCCTGGCGGGCCTTTTCTAGTAGTTGGGCTATCATTTCGGGCGCTATTATGCTCAGATAGAAATAGATGAAAATAGCGCTTATCGCTCCCATCACACAGGCCGCCACTACCCCCACACCAATACCTTCCCCATAGCTCATATAGCCCGCATTGCGCAGCTTAAACTCGCGCTGCGCAAAAGCAATGCCCCCAATGCTAATAACTAGCGATACAATGCGCACCGCCCAGCTGTCTTGCCATTGCATGGTATACGCCACAAACGAAACTAGCACGCTAAGTAGCCCAATTAGCAAGCCACAGCGAAGCCCCATGGAGGTAGTCGAAACAGGAATTGTTGCAGCCGTAGATTCCATAGGAGAGGCAGTTTGAAGGGTGAGCTTGCAAAGTACTACTCCCGAAAAAATATTCCGCCCGGCACCGCCAGTGCCAAGCCAAATAGCAGCGTCACGGTGAAGTTGCTGATGGCGAAATCGACAATGGAGAGTTGCGCTATTTTAGCCAACTGCTGCTGTTCTAGGGTTGGGTTGCGGTCCTGCTTGGGCTGCGCTTGTATACCAGCTACTGTTATTTCACGTGCTTCTGCTCGGTTTAGAATCACCAGCTTTTTTTCGCCGGCCCCACTAGCCAACCCTATTACGCTACTGGCCGACACTAGGGCGGCCAACAGCACCACTAAGCCCCCTAGGGTAAGCTGGCGGCCTATGCCAGGCTTTACGGGGGCTAGGCGCTGGCGCAGCCGCCACTCGGCGATTACTGCCAGCATCGGCACCACTAGTTGCGCCAGCAGCACCTTGGGGCCAAAAGGATTGTTGCCCGTTGCGTACAAGCCCAACATCCAACTCGAGCATAACAAGCCGCCGGCCACTCCAAACCGCAGGGCCATGCGCCCTACCAAATCTGACGAGCTAGTGGCCGCGGGCGGCGGTGGCGTAAGCTGTGAAGCAGGTTTCATAAGCTAAAAAATGGCGCAAAATATATTTTTGCCAGCCTTACTAACTACTAGCTGGGCGCAGGGCTTGCGCCCGCCGCCCCCAGCGCAGCAGAGCGCTTTCGACCAGCAGGCAGGCTAGGGCTAGCAGCAGGCAATAATGCCACAGGGGCCGGCCAGTTTGCTCAGCGCGATAATTCTGCAAGGCAGCCGGCTGCTCATCAACATCCAGCACATGCACATTAGGCCGGTTGGGACCCACCAACTGGCGCAGCTCTGCCACCGAATACGCCGCCAATTCCGACTCCTTTTTATTTCCGTTGAAGGCCAGCGTAGCTACTGGCTTTCCCTGACGCTGCAACTGGTAGAAGCCGGGTTTCGTCAGTTCGCTCGGTATTTGCAACTGCACTTGTTGCCCTAGTAGGCGCTGGCCAGGCACTAAGGTCAAGCTGTCGCGCACTAGCCGATAGGCAGCTTCGTCAGCGCTGGCCGGCTTTGTAGCGGGCACCCGGAGTCTTATCGTTTGTTGCCCCACCCGGTAAGCAAGCGGCTGGTCGTTGCGGTAGCTCAGCATTGCTAGGCGATAAAGCACCGGCACAAACAGCGCATGCCCCGTAAAATCCGAGTATTTCTTGTCGAAGGGCGTCGAGAATATATATACTCGGCCTAGCCCCTGCTCAAACTCGGTCAAAAAGGCCGTGCCGTCGCGCAGGCGCAATATATCAGTGCCTCCACTAGCTAACTGCAGCACTGGGCTCACTTCTGGCATTGCTACCTGCCGCGATTGCGCGCCAAATACCTCTTTAAAAAACGAACTTCGCAAATTGGGCATCGCAAGCTCTTGTAGTACTGGTTGTCCACTGCCTTGGTGCTCCCATTGCGCGCTTCCTACCCCTAAGGTTTGCAGTAGCTGCTCATACGCTCCATGTGCTTGCGGCAGCGCCGGCGGCACTATCACTACGCTACCACCGCGTCGCACTACGCTTACCAGCGCCGCCCGCAGTCCAGCGTCTAATGCCGCCGGCTCGCTAAGCAGCACTAAGTTAGCCTGCTGCAATTTGCCAAAATCTGCTTGTTGGGCACGCGCATAGCTGTAGCGAAATAGCGGCTCATTCTGGTAAGCTGCCTGCGCAACCGGCGCTGGCCCTAATTCCATCACTCGCACCGCGGTAGTTGGCTGCAAAGCAAAATTATACGTGTTATCGAAGGCTACCGGCTCATCAGCAAGTACTACCTGACCAGTTACCAGCCGCTCATTCGGCAGTTGCAACTGCACTATTTTTTCTACTAGCTGCCCCACTGCTACTGTTGCTTGCAAAGCGGCCACTTGCTGGCCTCTCACAAACACCTTCACTGGGCAATCGGATACCGGCTCGTTTCCTCCGTTTCGCAACCGTATGTGCAAGCCAAAGTTTATTCTAGCTCGTACGAATGCGTCGTCTATCCACACACTATCTACATATATATTACCCGCCGGCTTTGCTCTTTGAGGTATCAGTACTATCTCTCGCTCATTTGCTAACTGCGCAAAGACCCTAGGTGGCACCTCGTTTTTTTGGAAATCACTCAGTATGTAAAGAGCTTCGTCTCTCTCTGCTTCCCACGCTTGCTTAACTATCGGCGCGCCCCACCCTAACATTTGATTATACAGCGCAGTATTTAGCAAAGCCGCACGAAAAGCGTTTTTGGTTACTGCTTGCCTAGAGTACCCTAGTAGTTGCAGCCGCACATCATTGTGGTAGCTATCCCCTAGGCTACTTGCCATTGCCACCGTCCTATTCGCTAAGCTACCCTCATTTTTTGTTAGCACCTGCATACTAGGCGAACTATCTATAAATATTTGTGCCTGTAGTGTGCTTTCTACCTGCACAGCTGCTTTAGGTGGCACGTACGGTTGGCAAAAAAGTAGCGCTAAACTCCCTATTGTCAATATGCGCAAGCCCAATATCAACCAATCCTGCAAACGCTGTCTCCCAACTCTAAACTCAATCTCTTGAATGAAGCTTGTATTTGTAAACTGCACTCGTTGCGGGCGACGTAACTGCAGTAAATGAATTAATAATGGAATACCAATTCCTAGTAAGCTCCACAAAAAACCTGGAAACAATAAGTACATATACCTAAAAGTAAGTTTATTAAACAAATAGTATGTAAAACAACCCATTATGCTTAATAAAGGATACTGCTTAAAACTATAGAGAATAAGCTCAAGCTAAATATTAAACGAAAATAGCCCTTGCGCAATTGCTAATTAAAGCAAATTACACAAGGGCTATTAGAGCAAAGGTTGGCGGCGACCGACTCTCCCACCGGTGAGGGCAGTACCATAGGCGCACCGGGGCTTAACGACTCTGTTCGGAATGGGAAGAGGTGAACACCCGGGC
>JBPBPH010000052.1:0-16835 GCA_050954355.1 Janthinobacterium lividum | reverse complement strand
CGGCGGCCACCCGGGTGCGTAAATCCAGCGAGTAAGGTTGCATAACGTTCTTACGCAATCGTCCGGAAAAGGGTAAATGGTTTACGAAACCGCTATAGATATACTATCCATTAAAAATCAACGGGTAAAGAGTTGAGTTTTGAAGTTAGCTAACCCCATACAAATATTTACTGCGTCATCAAGTTTAGTTTTGTGTTTCATTCGGTGTTCAATACGCAGAATGAAAAAAGCCTACGCTTTGGCAATTGTATGTTCGACACAAACGCGAACGCTGGCTAATGCCGTACTACAAAGGCGTTGCTTAACAGTAAGCAGATTATTTTTACGCGTTTTAACAGGTTTAAAAATAAACTGTGGCGTTATGTATTTCTCAAGTTCAGTGAAGCCTGAATCCACATGAACACGGAAACAGGAAAAGGTAAATTCAGTTGAAATTTCTTTGGAGATAATAAAATCATGCACGTGTCCATCACACAGGTTGCTAACAAATAGAGTACGGCGAAACTAGTCGCAAATGAGCAACCATGAGGTGGTCTAGTTAAGCAGGAGAGAATTGGGTGATATTGACAAGTTGTTGTTGATGAAAGAGATATGGCTTCAAATAACCGATACTGGAGTGGCGACGTTTGTGGTTGTAGTAGTCAAAATAGTCGGCCACGCTGGTCTGTGCGTCAGCCAGGTCCGTGAAAACGGGCCAGTCGCGCAGTTCGAGTAGCTCCGTTTTGAGGCGCGCCCAGAGGCTCTCGGCCTGGGCGTTGTCGTAGCACTCGCCTCGCCGACTGTGCGAGAGCTCCGCTTTGGCGTTGCGCAGTAGGGTTTTATAGGCGTTGCCCACGTACTGACCGCCCCGGTCGGAGTGCACAATCAAGCCGGGAGCGGGCTGCTGGGCCAGGAGCGCCCGCTGCAAGGCCGTGGTAACCAGCGCCTCGGGCATATCGGCCCGCACCTGCCAGCCCACCACCTGCTTGGTACATACATCTTGAAAGGCACAGCAGTACACCCAGTTGCCGTTAGCCAAGGGCAAGTAGGTGATGTCGCTGACCCACACGCGATTGGCTTGGGTGGGCTTGGGCTGGTTGAGCAGCAAGTTCGGGGCACATCGTTTGCCGTGGGTCGAATCCGTCGTGCGGGGCACAAACGCTTTGGCTTGCAAGGCTTTGCGGTCATGGCGGCGTAAGGCCGTGCGTACGGCTTGCCGCCCCACCTGATGCCCCAACTCGCGCAACTCGACTTGCAGGCGCCGCGCGCCGTACCGGCGTTGATGCTCGTCAAACACCTCGACTAAGGCCGTCTCCCAGGCTGGCTCCGTGCGGGCTATGGCCCCCGCGGCCGCACTTTTTCGCCACGCGTAATAGCGGCTGGGCACGATGTTCAGCACCTGGCAGAGCACCTGCACCGGGTAGTGAAGACGCTGCTGGTCAATAAAGTGCAGCTGGCTCACGGCGTCGGGCTGGTCGAGAAGATAGCGATGGCTTTTTTTAAAATCTCCAGCTCCTGCGTCAGTCGTTTGTTAGCCTGTCGCAGGGCGCGCACCTCAGCGGCCTCGGTTGGGTCCGCGGGCAAGGGTTGCTGGGCCGCTTTCTGCCAGGCATAAAGCCGCTTGGGGTCGATGTTCAACGCACGGGCGGCAGCCAGCGTGGAGCGACTTTCGCTGGCCAGGCGCAGGGCTTCGGCGCGGAAGGCCGCATCATAGCGCGGCCGCTTGGTAGGAGGAGCTTTTTCCATGGCGTTGGGAATTTAGCACCCAATTCTCTCCTCTTTTACCCGACCACCTCACCATTTTACAGTGTGCTGTTTTTTTGTCGCTATATTAGCTTCGTTGAACATATTGATTGCTAGGGCGTTCATTAGGTGCTTTTGTTACATTAATAAATAAGTCTTGTACCCCAATAAAGGTTTGCTCGAAATATTTCTGTCCGACAAAAAGTCGTTTAACCCGTGCTTGTTGTTGCTGCAAAGCAGCTTTTAAACAAGGCTTAAGTAATTCCAGCTAGTAGCTAGCCGCTGAATTCGACAAACCAAAATACATGCCTAATTTTTGCAAAGTAGGATAGGCTTTATAATAATGTAAAATGAAAAACAGTGCTTCTTTTTTGTCAGTCAGAACCGGTAAAAAGACGAATAGGGTGCGGGTTGCTTAGGCGTATAAAAATGTTGGAATGTAGTATAAAATGCCTTGAACTCCGCAGGTGACAGCCCAGTTGCTGCTTTGTATTGACGTTCGGTGCGAGCGTTGTGATAAATGCTGGAAGGCATGGCTAAGCTATGAAGTTGAAATAATGAGACAAGTTGCTGACTTTCAAAAATAGTATATCTATTAGACCATGCAATGGTTTAATGTCCGTTGAACACGAAATACAGCCTCACCGGCGCCAATACGGCTAGCATGTCAAATCGCAAGTCCAGCGGCTGAAGTTTGGCGCTGGTTGAGGCTATAGGTCACCGCAAACTCGCTTACTTGGCCCGTCCGGGCATAGGTGGGTTATAGCTGGGGTTCTTGTTGCAAAAGGATACTGTTGGCGAATTGGTTTTGGGGTAAAAAAGGCTATTTTCGGAGGCACCTTAATCGCCTCTGCTAATGAGCCTGCACCCTCAACCCAGCACGCCTGTTCCGCCCCAAACGCGCCAGGTAGCGCAGGCGGCTTTCCCCCGCGGCAATCGCTACCTGCAATTGCGCGATACTTTAGGCACCCTATATGACGATGCTCTTTTTGCCGACCTATTTCCGCAACGGGGGCAAGCGGCCCAGGCCCCCTGGCAGTTGGCGGTGGTGACGCTACTGCAATTCGCCGAGAATCTCTCCGACCGCCAAGCAGCCGATGCCGTGCGCAGTCGCATTGACTGGAAGTACCTGCTGGGCTTGGAGCTGACCGATGCCGGGTTTGACTTTAGCGTCCTGTCTGAATTTCGCCAGCGATTAGTGGCTGGTAAGGCCGAAGAACGACTTTTTACTTACCTGCTGGTCTGTTGCCAGGACCAGCAGTGGCTGAAAGCCGGGGGCAAACAACGCACGGACTCGACCCATGTGCTAGCCCGTGTTCGGGCCATGAACCGCTTGGAGTGCGTGACGGAGACCATGCGGTTCACCCTCAATAGCTTGGCTATGCTCCTGCCCGATTGGTTGGCCAGTCACCCCCAATCGGAGTGGGCCGCCCGCTACGGTCCCAGAGCCGATGAGTATCGCCTGCCAAACACCAAACCCCAGCGGGTAGCTTACGCGCAGCAAGTCGGTCAGGACGGCTGGTGGCTGCTAGAGCGAATAGAACGGGATGAGCAGGCCGCCTTGCTGTGGCAACTGCCGGCCATTGATGTCCTGCGCCGGGTCTGGCTGCAACAGTTTCGCCTGGTGGGCGGTCAGCTCAGCTGGCGTGTGGAGAATCAGGATGAATTGCCTCCTTCCGCGCAGCTCATCAGCTCTCCCTATGACCTGGAAGCGCGCTTTAGTCGCAAACGCACGACCACGTGGGTGGGCTATAAAGTCCATTTGAGCGAAACCTGCGAAGCCGACCAACCGCATTTGATTACGCAGGTAGCCACGACTGTCAGCACGGAGGCAGATTCAACTACCTTGCCGCAGATTCAGCAGGGATTGGCTGACCAGTCGTTACTACCGTCGCAGCAGTTAGTTGACACCGCCTATGTGAGCGCCGAGCTACTCGTGCAGAGTCAGCAACTCCACCAGGTGGAGTTAGTCGGACCCGCTCGAAAAGACCAGAAATGGCAGGCGCTAGCGGGGCAAGGGTATGCGGCGGCGGATTTCAAGGTAGATTGGGACGCGCAGCAAGCCACTTGTCCCCAGAGGCATCCGTCGCAATCCTGGATTCACACGCTAGAAAAAGGCCAGCCCCGCGTGTTTATCAAGTTTTCGCGTAAGCACTGTGGACCCTGTCCCATGCGCCAGCAGTGTACGCATATGAAACGTCGAGCCATCAAGTTGCGAGCGGACGCCCAGTATCAAGCCTTGCAGGCGGCCCGCGTACGCGATAGCCAGGCGGACTGGCCCCTGCGCTATAATCAGCGCGCAGACATTGAAGGCACGCTCTCGCAAGGGGGCCGAGGTTTTGGCATGCGCCGCTCGCGCTACGTAAGGCTGGCCAAAACCCATGCCCAGCACCTCTTTATCGCCACAGCGATGAACCTGTGGCGAATTGTTGCGTGGTTAAATGAGGTGCCTTTAGCCCAGACCCGTCGGGCAGCTTTCGAGCGATTAATTCCTCAGGCAATGGCTTAAGAACCAATTCGCCAACAGTATCCTTTAGGGCGGATTTACCCGTTAAGCCCTTAATTCGCTTATTTTAGAGCATATTCGGAGTCAGTGTATATGATAGCCACAATGGCCAATCTAGTTTTGCGCATCGTCGGCCGTTATCCAGGACGGGGCCGCATCTAGGGCGGTCTTCAGCGCCTCGCGGGTACGGGCGGCAGCAGTGCGCAAGTGCGTCTCGAGCTTGCTGCATGCCAGTTCAATGGGCGCGAAATTGGGCGGGTACGGGGGCAGCTACAGCAGGCGGGCGCCGCGTGCTTCTACCAGTTTGGCCAGGCCATCCGCTTTGTGTACTGGCAAATTATCCAGCACCACCACGTCGCCCGGCCGCCAGCCGGGCCCGAGTACCTGCTAGAGGTACACGGCGAAGCTGGCCGTGTTCAGCGCCCCGTCCAGTTCCATGACCACCTCCACGCCCTAGGCCGAGAGGGCAGCTACCATCGTCACGTTTGGGCCCTTACGCAACGGCACGGCCGCTTCCACCCGTTGCCCACCCGGCGCGCGGCCGTAGCGGCGGGTATACGTCAGGTTGACCCTCGTTTCGTCTACAAACTTAAAGCATGTAACATCGCCGTGTTGAATAGCTTCCAGAAACTCTTGCCGCAGCCCCCTCACCCGGTCAGTAGCGCGCTCGGTGGCGTGCAGACTCTTTTTTTACGTCGTAAATCGAGCTGTTGGAGCGTCTGCCACAGCACGGTTTGCCCCACGGCGGGACTGCCGGCGGCCACCAACTGCTGGCCCAACTCGGCCAGAGGGACGTCGGGCTGGGCGGCGACACAGGCAGCGAGGCGCTGGCGGTCAGTTTCCTGCAGATGAGGTGCCGGGCCACCGCGCGCGGGTAGGGCCGCCACTGAGCCGCTGATGCGCTGGCGCTTGAGTAGCTTGTCGACAAACGAAATGGACACGGCAAAGCGGCTGGCTACCTGGCCAATGCTCCACTGACCAGTCGCATAAGCAGCCACTACGCGCTCGCGCAAATCATCGGAATAGGCTTGCATATTACAAGCTACGCTAAAAATCTGTATAACGACTCCGAAATCGTTCTAAGTTTTGTGAACGTAGCGGTAGAAATGCTTTACTGCGTTCAGCATGGTCGGTGCGGGTGCTACTCCCTACGTCCGCTACCTTTCGGGTCGGTTTTTGGGGCCTTGCCGGGGGTGGGCGCGGTGGCCCACCTGGGCATCGTAGCCGGCCGAGGGGCTGTTGAAAAAGGCAAACCAGCCTATCACCAGTACTACCAACAAGGCACCCAGCACCAGCAGCGTGGCGCCGCTGCGCAGCAGCGCTGGCCCGCTCACCGGTACCACGCCCCAAATGCGCAGCACCAGCAGCCCCGCCAGCACTACACTCAGCACTAGTATTAACGCTCCAATTAGCTGTTTCATATAAAAGGGCAATAGTGCGTAAGGCGCTAGTAACCAAAAGAAAATCTTTTCGTGTTCGCTACAGCTTATCCAGCCAGGGCTGGCGCTTGGCCGCGTATTCGGCCGGGGTCAGCACGCCCTCGTCAAGTAGCTGCTTCAGTTTCTGGAGCTGCGTGGCGGGGTCACTCGCAGCCGGGCCGGCGGCGGGGCTGCCGGGCTGGCTGGTCAGCAGGCGGCCCAGCTCGGCGCCCACACCGAGCTGCATACCCGCGCCAGCCAGGCCGCCGCTGGTGCGAGCGGCGTCGCGCAGGGCGCGCAGCTTTTCGAGGTCCGCGAAGCTTAGGCCCCCGGCGGCGGCGGCCTGGCTTTCGGCCGTCACGTCGGCTATCTCGCCGATGCGCTGCTGCGTGGCCTGGTCAAACACGGTGCCGTTGAGGCGGAAATCGGTCAGCTCCAACCCTAGGGGCGTGAACTCGGCGGCTAGCTGGGTGCGCAGGCTGGTGGCCAGCGGCGTGAGCTGCGCATCGAGCTGCTGGTAGGAGAAGCTGGCCACCGCCAGCTGGGTGGCCAGGTCCTGGGTAATGCGGCTTTGCAGCAGCGTGCGGGCCTGCTGGGTGGTGTAGGCGTCGGCCAGCCCGGTCACCTGCGTGAAAAACTGCCGGGCATCGGCTACCCGAAACGAGAAATTGCCATTGGCCCCCAGCTGCACCGGAAACTTATACACCGGGTCGAGGTACTTCACCGGCGTGGCCGTGCCCCAGTTCTGGTTCACGTTATCGGCCCGGCGATAGAAGTACACGCGCAGCTTGTGCTCGCTCTCGAAGCCGGTGCGCAGCTTGCTAAGTGTCGTGATAAAGGGCTGATTATCCGTAGCCAGGTCGTAGATGCCCTCCGCGTCGAGCACGTCGCTCACGGCCCCCTCGTACACCAGCAGCACGCCCTGGCCCGGCCCCACCAGCAGTTTGCTGGCGTTCTTTATCTCGTCGCCGTTGGCCGACGGAAACTGGTAGAGCAGCACGCCCGGCACCGGGTTGGGCCACTGAATGATGGTGGCCAGCTGGTGGCCAAACAACGAAAAGCTCATGGCTAGAGAATGGATACGGGTGGACCCAGCTGCCCGCTTGGGCTCAGGGTGTACGTGGTCAGGCCGTCGGCGATGACTAGGCCCACCGGGTAGCGCAGCACCGCCGCGTCGCGGCTTAGCGCGCCGGGCAGGGGCGTGGTGAACCGGATAGCCCCGGTGTGCGCGTCGAGCGCCTGCAAGTTGACTGGGCTGTTGTCGGCGGCCGTGGGCCGCAAGGTAAGTAGCACGTAATCAGAATCATAGTACAGGAGGCTGGGGTTGAAATACTGCCGGCCGGGCGTGAAGTCGTGGTAGCCCGTCAGCCGGTCCAGCTGCACCCAATACGGGGTGATGAGGCGCTTGACGTGCGGGTCGGCATCGGTGAAAATGCCGGAGCCACCGAAATCGTCGTCCCACCTAAAGGTGGGCGAGGCTTTCGGCCCGCCGCCGTTGTCGCGGTACTGGTAGGTGATGAGCTGGATGGGGTCATCGGGGTAGGTATCGCTGGCGCGGCTGAAGGCGAAGCCGGTTTGCCGGGTGCTGCCGGGCCGCAGGCTTTTGAAGCCAAACTTGGCCTCCCCCTGCTCGTCGTTGGTGTAAAGTTGCTGGATAAGGGGATAATAATTGTAGTGGTGGCCGTCGTTGGTGAACAGGTAAAAGCTGTCGTCCTCGTTGTTGCCGGTGCCGATGCTGGCCACGCCGCTGGCCAGCGCGGGCTGGTGCTGAAACAGGGTTTTGCTCACGTCCTCCACCGTCAGGCTTTGCGTGTTCACCCGGTACACCGCCGTGGAGCCGAGCAGCAGAAACACGGTGCCCGTCGAAAACTGCCGCAGCGTGAGGCCGCCCGTGGGGTCGCTGCCAGGTAGGCCCACCAGCTTCAGCATAGCCCCAGTTACCGCGTTATAAAAGCCCACCGAATCCACGTTGGCTTGAGAGCCGCTCAAGTCTTCATTTTCGCGCTTGCCCGCCACCAGTAGCACTAGCTGCTGGCCGCTGCCCCGGCTGAAAAGCGCCGTGTGGGGCGAGTCCCAATGCCAGGAGTGGGCAGCGGCCACGTCAGCAGTAGCTACCGGGCCGCGGGCGTCCTCGTGGCTGGCAAACTGATACCACCCGATAGCCAGCAGCGCCAGTATTCCCAGCACGAACAGGCAGCCCAGCTTGGCATTGCCCGCCGGGGTGGCCGGTCCCACCGGCGTAGCTGGTATCTGCCGCACGTTGATGTTGATGTCGTCGTTGTCGAGAAAGTACTCGGTGCCGCAGCTCTCACAGTGGAAAACGCCGGGCCGCACTTCCGTTTTCTGGGTGCTGCCGCACTTGGGGCACTGAATTGCTTTGATTTCGGTGGCCATATTTCTCGGGTCGGACGCCAGGGCCGATACAACCTGGCGGGAAGATACGGCAACGGTGGAGCTTGGTTTGGGTAGCGCCGCCGGAAGCAAAGGCACCTAATCCCCAGGTGTGAGGGCCAGCGTTCAACTACCCCGACGCCTACCCCAGCGCGGCTACATACCTGCTAGCGACTACTCGCTAAGGCGCTAGTATGCTGCTACTTGCAATACGGCTGAGCTAGCGCATTAGGGAGGAGTGACGTTGCACGGGCAGCAAGCTCGCCTCAGCCGATGGGCAGTTTGAGAGAACCAGGGCTACGCCCTGGTGGTGGTGGGCTCCTTCCAGCGCGCCAGTTGCGCTATTAGTTCGGGGAGCGGCACGGCGCTCCCCGGCTCGCCGAGCGGCCCGCCCGGGGGGTCGGCCAGGCGCAGCACCCGGCCATCGGCCAGCTTCAGGCGCAGGTAGTACCGGCTGAATACCCGGCCGCGACTCAGCCAGTGCGTATAGGCCACGACATTGGCCAGCGGAATAGTTTCGACCACGCTGCCCGGCGCGGTGCCCAGGCCCAGGGGCGCGAGGCGCAGCGCCTCGGGGCTTAGGGTGAGCAGCAGGGGCTGCGTGTCACTCGTGGCCAAGTGCCAGGCTCCCGCCAGCAGCGCCCCGCCCAGTAGCAGTAGTCCTGCCCCAATCGGCCGGGAGTAAGACCAAATCCCCGCGCCTACGGCCAGCAGCAGGCCGCCGCCGCCCAGCAGCAGCGAGCCTGCCACGAGCTGGCTCAGCGGCTCGCGGAAGACCTGGCTGCTGACTGCCTGGCTGGCGGGCTGACTGTTGGTAATGATAGGCGTAGCGGCATCCATCCAACGGGCAAGGTACGCCTGAGCGGGCTACGCCACGCCGGGGCTTAGCGTAGCAGCAGCGGCACTTACTTTGGGCGTAACTCTACTAAATTAGGCAGGAGAGTTCGAATTTATGCGCTAGGCCCTATGCATCTTTTTCCCTACTTAAGCGAAACGTTTACCTCGCCCCTGCCACCAGCCGAGTTCCTAAACCGTCTCCAACGCGGCCTGCGGCCGAAGCGTAACTATACTAGTACCATCAGCCCGGCTAGCTTCACCATCGACTGTTTTGAATCCCACAATTCCTTGCTGCCGCGTATCACGGGTCAGGTAGCGGCCCACGCGGCCGGCGGCAGCCGCTTATGCCTGCGGCACCAGCTTAGCTCTTATGCGTGGGTGGTTACCGTGGGCGGGCTGGGGCTAGAGGGCTACGTCGGGGGGCGCCTGTGGCCGCGCCTGACAGCCGCGCAAGCCGCTGGGCAATGGGCCGACCTGCTCGGCCTCGCGCTGCCGCCGGTCGTGTTGCTGGGGGTGGGCCTGCTGCCCCTAGGGGGGGTCTGGTTGGGCGTGCGGCAGTCGCGCCCCCGACTGCTGAAGCTGTTGCAGCTGCAAGAAAGTACTCCCGGACAGCCCGGCTAGCCCCTGGTGGGGCCAACAGCCAGCCCTAGGGGCAAGTCGTATCCCTTCGCCGCTGGCCGCCGCAAAGCCACCGGCCGGGTACCAGAGCCGCCCCGGCCGGTGGCTTCGACCCGCGCCAGCCGTTACCAGCTGGGGCAGCGTGCGCCGGCAAATGCCCGAAGGTTTCTCCTAAAAAACGGGCTTATTAGTCGCTCCTCGATACGTATGCGCGAAATTGCCCGCACCTGGCTGCGGCCGGGCGGCCACTCGCTCAGTTCCGCAACCAGCCGGCAACAACTGGCGCACCACACTTCCTTTCCTACTCTGTAGCATGACAACGGCTGAGTTGATTTCCGAGTTTGATTCTTTAACTATCACCAATTCCGAGGACTATGCGCAGCTGGATTATCTGACCGCGCTGACAACCCGACTGCTTCAAAACCACGACGGCCAGCTGGCGTGCGGCGCGCTGCTCGGGGTGTTGGCGCGGCATCCGCAGGTGGATTTTGGGACGCCAGGGCCGCTGGTGCATACGCTCGAAAGCTACCGCGGCCACTACGAGCCCCTGCTGCTGGCCTCCCTGGACAGCCGGCCGACTTTCACAACGGTGTGGCTCCTCAACCGGCTCCTAAATGCCGCCCGTGGCGCGGCCAGAAGGGAGCTGCTGGGCCAGCTGCGCCGCTTACAAACCCACCCGCTGGCAGACGCGCAGGCCACGGCGGCGGCCGAAAGCTTTTATCATTTTCAGACTCGCGCCGGCTAGCAGCCCGCACGGCTGCCCGGCCTGAGAGGGGGCGGCCACCGCCCTCACGGGGCGGTAAGCAACGCCGTGTTCCGGCCCAGAAAGTAGCTGGCCCCGTAGCCCACCGCCGGAAACAAAACCAAGATGCCCGCCGGGTGGCCCAGCCACATCAGCAGCAGGGCACCGGCCAGGGCGGCCCAGCTCAGCCACAGCAGGAGGCGGGCCGCCGCAGTCAGGTAAAACAGTGGGCGCCGCAGCACGCCGGGCGTTAGCCAGCGGGGCAGCTTTTGGGCCACAGCATCCAGGCCCACCGCGTCGGGGGGCGTGTCGGGGCGCGGACCGGGGCGGTCGGCCAGGTGCAGCACCCGGCCATCGGCCAGCTCCAGGCGCAGGTGATACTGCGTGAAGACCCCATACCTGAAAATTCTAGCCCAGTAGGTATAAGCCCGCACGCTAGCCAGCGGGATGGTTTCGGCTGCTATTCCCTTTGCGAGGCTGGAGCCCAGGGGCGCCAGGTGCAGGGCCTCGCGGCGGTTGGTTAGCAGCATGGGTTGGTTGCTGCGGGCCGCCTCGCGCCCAGCCAGCGCCCCCAGGCCCAGCAAAATTTCCGGCACCACGACCGGCGGCCCCGGCCGCCAGCCGGCCGCGGCTTGCAAGCCGACTGCCAGCAGCAGCAGTAGGCCACCAAACAATAGGCTGACTACCAGCCAGCCCCGCGGCCGAATAACGACCAGGCTCCGTAGGGCGGACTGGGCAGCGGGGGCAGGAGGCGAATGGCTGGGCATAGTGGCAAAATAGGGGCCGGCGGCCTACCGACCAAGCCGCTCGCCGCAAAGAACGAACAGGCAGCGCGCTACGCCAAAACGGCGGGTTAAAGCTCAATCGAGCGGTACGCACCTCCCGGCTGCGACTTCGGGCTGCACCCGAGAGGTGCCAGGCGGGAGACGGAGGCACTTGTTTGCTGCTTAATAACGTGGCCTGCGGGGTGGGGAAATTTTGCGGCGGGGTTGCTTGGCAACCAGGCCAGTACCTTTGCTCGGGGCCGGTGAGCGAGCGTGCCAGTCGGGGCCAACCACCTGTTGAGTTGATTTATGCTGCTAGGGGTGTACTGGTACTACGGCTTCCCAAAAGACCTGTACCACTTCGAGTTCTTCGCCTTTCGGCCGGGCCTGGGCGGGCACACCGACGGGCCGGCCGAGCTGGCGGCCACCGTGCACGCCCCCAACCCGGCCGCCCTGCTGGCCGAGGTGCAGGCCGTGGCCGCCCGCTACCCCGAGGGCTACCTTTTTGCCCAGGCCCACGGCGCGCGGCTGCGCCTCGAGCTGGGCGGCTACGCGCTCACCGACTACTCGTTTCACGTAGCCACGGCGCTGGAAGGCGTGCTGCGCCGGCAGCACGCCGCACCCGCTGCCGCGCTGCTGCCCGCCGATACCCCGCTGCTGCGCCTGGCCGCGCCGCACGACCCCAACCCGCCTTACCGCTACGGCCTTGAGCGGCTGCAAGCCGTCAGCACCGGGCCGGGCCGGCAGCAGGCCCAGGTGGGCCTGCTGCGCTTCGACTGCCACCTGCCGCTAGCCCGGCAGGCGGCGTTTCTGGCGGCGCTGGCGGCCTTGTGCGCGCAGTTCGACCTAGGCGTGCTTTATTATTACGACTGCCCGCTTGCGCCCCAGGTCAACCTGATGCTGTTTTTCGGCAACGGCCGGCAGGGGGTGGGCGGCCAGCCGCTGCGCTACACCGATACCGAGATGCTCAACGTGGCCGTGCTGGCTTGCCTGTCCGCCCACCAGGGCCAGCCTCGGCACCTGGGCGACTACCCCGCCGGCTACCCCCGGCGCGGCCCCCACATCGTGCGCGTGGTCGATGCCGAGTTTACCCTGTAAGCCTCCATGCGCTTTCTCCCCTACTTCAGCGAAGAATTTACCTCCCCCCTGTCGCCGGCCGAACTGCTGCGCTGCGTGCACGACACCGTGCAAGCCAAGCGCGAGTTTCGGGGCACCGTGAGCGCGGCGGGCTTCGCCATCAGCCGGGTCATTGACTACCGCAACTCCATGCTGCCGCGCATCACGGGCCGGGTGGCGGCCGGGCTGGCCGGGGGCAGCCGACTATACCTGACGCATGAGCTGCACCCCTTCGCGCTGGTGATTGGCGGGGTGTGGCTGCTGGGCGTGGGCAGCGTGGTAGTCGGCCTAGTGCCCCTGCTGGCCAAGGAGCTTTGGGCAGGCCGGTGGCGCGAGCTAACCGGCCCCGATTTCATTCCGCTGGGTATGCTGGCCTTTGGCGTGCTGCTGCTGACGGTGCCCTTCTGGCTGGAGGTGCGGCAGTCGCGCCCGCGCCTACTGGCCCTGCTGCGCCTGCAAGCCGCCGCGCCCGCCCTACCGGTGGGCCATTGAAGCCGCCCGCCAGCGGGCGCGGGCGGCAAGCGGTCAGCGATGCTCGCGCTTCGCTACGACGCAGCTACCCGCACTGAACTGCGGCACCGCGACGGCCGCAAGCGCTTCTATATCAACACTAACTCCGGCTGCTGCCCAGCTGCACGCCTAATACAACGGCCGGAGCCTAGGTAGTCGCACCACGGGCCCGCGGCACGGCACCAGAAACTGGGCGCTGTCGCGCACGAGCTGGTCAGTGGCCGTGCGCAGTTGGTAGGTATGCGCCACCTGCGTACCCCGGCGGGTGGTGTCGTACTTCTCCACGATGGTAATGAGTTGGATGTTGTTTCGAAGCAGGCTGTCTTGCAGGTGGTTGATGCTGTCGGTGTACTGGTCAGACAGGGTACGGCCCCGCTCGGCATAGGTGCGGCGCCGCCACACCCGCAAGGAGTCTTCGTGGTCGCGGGCCCGCAGAATAGCCAGTGAGTCGTCGTCTACCTGCCGCCACTTCCGCGCGGGGCCCCAGCGCAACGGCTGGTAGCGGCCGGGGCGGGCGCTGTGCTGGCGAATGTGGGCTGCCACCGCTTCCTGAATGGCGGCCGGTGGGCCGGCCGGCTGGCAGCCCACGGCCAGGAGCAAGAGTAAGAACAGGAGATGCTTCATTCGAAAAATGGCGGCCCACTGGCCCGCTATATAGGGCAGCCTACGTACCCGTTAGGCTGGCCTATTCAACGCCGAGGAGCTTACAGTAGCCGCTAGGTGCCGCTGCAAACTACTAGGTGGCAAGCAGTTTCAGAGGGCATCCTCTTTATGCCACAGGTAGTAGCTGGCCGCGTAGCCCACTGCCGGGTATAGGAGTAGCAGGCCCGCGTCGTAGCCACCTACCAGCAGCCCGAGGCCGGCGAGCAGCGCGCCCCCGCTGCCCCAGAGCAGCACCCGCGCCGGGCGGGTCTGGAAGAACAGCGGGCGGCGCTGCGGCCCTAGCTTGGTGCGCCGGGCCAGCCGCCGGGCCAGCACGTCGAGCTGCACGGTGCCAGGGGGGGCATCGGCGCGCGGGCCGGGGCGGTCGGCCAGGTGCAGCACCCGGCCGTCGGCCAGCTCCAGGCGCAGGTGGCATTGGGTAAACACTCGCCACCGCAGCCGCCGCCGCCAGTACGCGTAAGCCACGATGCTAGGCAGCGCAATGGTTTCGGCGGGCGGGCCGGGGCCGGGGCCCAGGGGCTCCAGGTACAGCGCCTCGCGGTCGAAGCGCAGCAGCCGGGGCTGGTTGCCCCGCGCCCGCCGGTAGCCGGCCCCCAGCAGCAGCCCCAGCCCAAGCAGCCCGCTCGCCAAGGAGCGCCCCGGCGCGGGGCTGGCAGCCAGTTGCCAGGCATTGAGCAGGACCAGCAGGCTGCCCAGCAGCAGCGCCGCGGTTACCAGCATCCCCGTGGGCTGCACCAGCACCAGGCTGCGCTGGGCCGGGCGAGCGGCGAGGTCGGCGGGCGAGTGGCTGGGCATCAGGAAGGAGAGCAGGTGAAAAAGGATTGGCAGCCTGCTTACGGGCGGGGGCAACGGTCAGGCCAGCACCGCAGTAGCTAGCGGCTGCTTCCGCAAAACTAAGTTACCGCCTGCCCGTAAGCAGCCCCTTCAGGGTCAGGCTTTACGCCGAAGCAGCCGGTTGTTTCGCGCGCTTTTTTCGCCCTAGGAAGCGGGTTGGGCCGGCCACGACCCCCACCCGCTTCCTTGTCAACCACGATGCTGCTTTTACCTAACGGGCTGCTGCTCGGCGGTGCCCTGGCGCTGGCTAGCCTAGCCCCGCCCGCCTACCACAACGCCCGCTTCGGCTACCGCATCGACTACCCGGCCGGTTTCCAGCCGCAGCCCGAGCCTACCAACGGCGATGGCCGCCGCTTCGTATCAGCCGATGGGCAGACGGTGCTCACGGCCTACGCCAGCTACGAGGACCCGGAAGGTGGTCTGGCCGAAGACCGTAACATCGCGCGCAAAACCTGGCAGCAGCAGCACGCCAGCCTCTCCCTCGACCAGCTTACGCGCACCGGCTACGTGCTGTCGGGCCAGGTGAAGGGCCGGATTTTCTACGAGAGAACCGTGCTCAAAAGCCACACGCTCACCACCTTTTCGTGAGAATATCCGGCCACTCGCAAGGCGGCGATGGATGCCGTCATTCAGCACACCATCCAGACCTGGCAACCCAGCGTGGCGGGCGCGGACTAGCCTTGGTATTACTCCATGCGCTTGCGCTGGAAGTCGCGCAGCTCGCGGCCATCGCCGGCCAGCAGCAGGGCGCCGTGCACGTAATCCAGCTCCGAGCCGGTGCGGTAAAACAGGGCAAAGCCGTCGGTGGTGCGGGCAGCCTGTTGGAAACCGTAGGCGTTGGCCGGGCGGCTCCAGCGCAGGTGGCCGGTGGCCGGGTCGAGGCACTGCACCAGGTGCGGGCCGTCGGGCTTGGCGGTGGCGGCCACGTCCAGCAGCAGCGCCTGGGCATCCTGGTAGAGCACGCGGGGCTGAAAAAAGTGGCGGCTCTGGGTGAAATCGTCGAGGGCGAGGTGGGGGTAGGCGGTAGGCCGGTTGGCCAGCAGCAAAGGCCCATCGGAGCGCTGGCTGGGGTTTTCGGGTAGGTCGAGCGTGAAGAAGCGCCGGGGCAGGTTGGCGTAGGCGGCGCGGTAGAGGCCCTCGCCCCCGGACACGACGTGGCCGGAAGCGGGCAAGTAAAAGAACGTCTGGCCGTCGTTGGTGAGCACCTGCACGGCCTCGTACCGGGTAGCAAACTCGACCTGGGCCACGCCGCTGCTGGCGGGCGGAAAGCGCACCAGCAGCGTATCGGTCACGTCGATAAGGCGGTCGGGCTGGTAGCCGACGCGGTACAGGCGCTGATTGCCCAGCAAATACACCCGGCCCCCGGGAAAGGTGTGCCACTCGTAGAGGTGGTTGTCGGGGTAGCGGCCCAGCGGGGCCAGCTCCTGCTCGCGGCGCAGGCGGCCGGTGCGGGGGTCGAAAAAGTCGGCATACAGCGTCACCGAATCGGAACCCCAGCGCGCGCCTTCGGTGCGCAGGGTGGCGTACACGGGCTGGTGGTCGGCCGCGGCATAGACGTATTCGGTGAGGTAGAAAATAGGCTTCGTGATTAGGGTCGAACTGGTGTTTCTAGCCCCCGGCTGAAAGTGACGCACGGCCAGCCACGCCAGGGCCGCCACGGCCACCACCAGAAAAATAGCCGCCCCGCCATAGCGCCGGGCGGGCGGCTGGAGGGGCGCGGGGTACTGGTGGCGCACGGTCACCTCGTCCGTATCCAGGTAGTATTCCGTTTGGCAGGCCGCGCAGCGAAACCGGTCGGAACCCAGCGGGGTCTTGGCGGGGCTGCCGCACTGCGGGCATAGAATGGGGCGGATGGTCTTGGCCATAGCTCGGCCATACGGCAAACCGGGCCGATGGGTAGGGCTTACGCATCAAAAATTTCAGGCCTCTCTTCTAGCTTGTAGAGGCCATAATTAGTTCGACAACTTGACTCCTACAACTGGGTATAACACGGCCCCAGCGGCCGCAAAGGCACTCGCCCAATTTTGATGCGTACGCCCTGGAGCTTACGCAGGGCTTACGCATCAAACCGTAGCCAGCGTGAGAGGCGCTGACCTTTGCCTTTTTAGGCATTGCCAAGGTCTTTATGCTCAGTCAACTAGTTGCTGCCTTCGCCACCTTACCTGACCCGCGCTGCGCCGGCCGCACCCGGCACCGCTTGCTTAATCTGCTTGTCATCGCCGGGTGTGCCGTGGTAGCCGGGGCCGAAACATGGGTGGACATCGCCGACTACGGACGGATGAAGCACACGTGGTTGGCCACTTTCCTGGATTTGCCCCACGGCAGTGCCACCCACGATACCTTCCGGCGCGTGTGCTCGCTGGTCGACCCGCAGGGGCTGGAACAGTGCTTTCGCCAGTGGATGGCCAGCGCCGCCCCGCCCTTGCCGCGCGAGGTGGTGGCCGTTGATGGCAAGACGGTGCGTCGCTCCTTTGACTGGGGGCGTGCGCAGGGGCCTTTACATGTGGTTAGTGCCTTCGCCACCCAACAGGGTCTGAGCCTGGGGCAGGTAGGCGTGGCCGGTAAAGGACAGGAACTGACAGCTATTCCTGTCTTACTTAGCAACCTGTGTTTGGTTAGGAGCTTAAGAAGCAAACCGGGTTAGAGGGGCTGTTGACGAAGTAATTTAAGGAGCCATTTGTACAGGTCTTCGTAGCGATGATGGAAGCGAAATT
>JBPBPH010000050.1:0-16965 GCA_050954355.1 Janthinobacterium lividum | reverse complement strand
CCTACTGCGCCATTAGGACACTAATCTCAATGGCGTAGTAGGGATGCCTCGGCAAGCGAACGCCAGATGGGCATGACGGGCTTTTTAAGTATCTTTTAACCTGGTTGCCAGTGGGTAACCCTAATAGCCTCCTCTCCAGTGTCAGCTGAAAGCCGCGCGCAAAAGATTGCCCAATTTGACCCCAACGCCCCCGGCGACGCCGAAGGGGGCTTGTTTGGCCTGCCCTTTACCCCCGACGATGCCCAGGTAGTGGTGGTGCCCGTGCCTTGGGAAGTAACCGTGAGCTACCGCGCCGGCACGGCCCTAGGCCCCGAAGCCATCCGCGAGGCCTCGCTGCAAGTAGACCTCTACGACCCCGACCTGCCCGACGCTTGGAAACTGGGCCTGGCCATGGAAGACCAGGACGAGGCCATTGCGGCCAGCAGCCACGAGCTGCGCCCCGCCGCCGCCGGCTACATTAGCTGGGTAGAGCAGGGCCGGCCCGCCGCAGGTGCCGGGCCGCACACCGCCGTGCTGGGCCGCGTGGCGCAAGCCGGCAACCAGCTGATTAGTTGGCTGAAAAATAAAACCGGGGCCCTGCTCGACGCTGGCAAGGCGGTGGGCGTGCTGGGTGGCGACCACAGTACCCCCCTAGGCTACCTGCAGGCCCTGGCCGAGCGCCACCCCGACGGCTTCGGCATCCTGCAGTTTGACGCGCACTGTGACCTGCGCCCCGCCTACGAGGGCTTCCAGTATTCGCACGCCAGCATCATGTACAATGCCCTGCAGCTGCCCCAGGTGAAAAAGCTGGTGCAAGTAGGCATCCGCGATTTGTGCCAGCAAGAGGCCGACCTCATTGAGCACTCCAACGGGCGGGTGGCCATGTTCGGCCAGCGCTTTCTGAGCGACGAGAAATTCGCCAAGAAGTCGTGGAAGAAGGTGTGCGGCAAGATTATCGCCCAGCTGCCGGCCAAGGTCTACATCAGCTTCGACATCGACGGGCTCGACCCCAAGCTGTGCCCCGGCACCGGCACGCCCGTGCCCGGCGGCCTCGAATATGAGGAAGCCACTTACCTGCTGCGCCAGGTGGTGCGCTCAGGCCGCCAGATTATCGGCTTCGACCTCAACGAGGTGGCCCCCGGCGACACCGAATGGAATGCCATCGTGGGCGCCCGCCTGCTCTACCAGCTCTGCAACTGGATGGCCGCCTCGCAGGGCCGCCTAGGGGCCAAGGGCGTCGAAACGGCTGCGTAAGCTATCCCTAGGGTAACGCATGTGCCCGCACGCACATCACGCCGAAAGGCGCCGTGTGCTTTTGCTTGGCTGGCCTACTCCTAGGCTTCTTTTCACTCACCCCACACCTCCTTTCACCTCACATGGGTAAGTTTCTCATCAAATTCCTGCTCACGGCCGCCCTCACCTACGGCCTAGCCCAAATTCTGCCCAACGTGCACCTCAATGGCTTCGGCAGCGCCATGATTTTAGTTGTCGTGCTGGGCTTGCTAAACGCCACTGTGAAGCCGATTCTGAAAATAATTGGCTTCCCCGTTACGGTCATTACCCTAGGCATTTTCTTGCTGATAATCAACGTTATCATCATCAAGCTCGCCGATTATTTGATGAGCAGCTTCTCAGTTGAAGGCTTCTTCAGCGCGCTTATTCTGAGCTTGGCCTTGTCGCTGGTAGCCAGCGTAGTCGATATGCTGGTGGAGTAACCCCTAGGGTACCAGCCATTAAAAAGCCCCGCGTCCGGTCCGGACGCGGGGCTTTTTAATGGCTGGTACCCTAGGCTCCTACGTGCGCCGAATGTCGGCCCCGAGGGCGTTGAGGCGCTCGTCGATGTTTTGGTAGCCGCGGTCAATCTGCTCCACGTTCAGAATCTTGCTGGTGCCCTCGGCCGAAAGCGCGGCGATAAGCAGGGCTACGCCAGCCCGAATGTCGGGCGACGACATGGTGATGCCGTGCAGCTGCTTCTGGCGGTCGAGGCCAATGACGGTGGCGCGGTGCGGGTCGCAGAGAATAATTTGGGCGCCCATGTCGATGAGCTTGTCCACGAAGAACAGGCGCGACTCAAACATTTTCTGGTGAATGAGCACCGTGCCCTTGGCCTGGGTGGCCACCACCAGAATAATGCTGAGCAAATCGGGGGTGAAGCCCGGCCAGGTGTGGTCGCTGATGGTGAGCACCGAGCCGTCGAGGTAAGTGGCCAGCTCGTAGTGCTCCTGGGCCGGCACGTAAATGTCATCGCCCCGAAATTCGAGCTGGATGCCCAGCTTGCGGAAGGTGTCGGGGATGATGCCCAGCTCGGGAATCTGGCAGTCTTTAATGGTGATTTCGGAGCCCGTCATGGCTGCCAGGCCGATGAAAGAGCCAATCTCAATCATGTCGGGCAGCATGCGGTGCTCGGTGCCCCCTAAGCGGGCCACGCCCTCAATAGTGAGCAAGTTGGAGCCAATGCCTTGAATGGTAGCGCCCATGCGCACCAGCATGCGGCATAGCTGCTGCAAATACGGCTCGCAGGCGGCGTTGTAGATGGTGGTAGTGCCCTCGGCCAGCACGGCCGCCATCACGATGTTGGCCGTGCCCGTCACGCTAGCCTCGTCGAGCAGCATGTGGGCGCCGCGCAGCTTGCCGGGCGTGTGCAGGCGGTAAAAGTCGGTGCCTTCGACGGTGAGCTGGGCGCCGAGCTTTTCGAGGCCCACGAAGTGCGTATCGAGCGGGCGGCGGCCAATTTTATCGCCGCCTGGCTTGGGCAGCTGGGCGCGGCCGTAGCGGGCCAGCAGCGGCCCCAGCAGCATCACCGAGCCGCGCAGCTCGCGGGCCTGGGCCACGAAGGCGGGCGTGTCGAGGTAGTCGAGGTGCACGTCTTCGGCTTGAAACACGTAGGTATCGGGCGCCACCTGGCCCACTTTCACGCCCATATCGCGCAGCAGCTCAATGAGCTTGTTCACGTCGCGGATGTTGGGCACGTTGCTGATGGTCACCGGCTCGGCCGTCAGCAGCACCGCGCACAGGATTTGGAGCGCCTCGTTCTTAGCGCCTTGCGGCACAATCTCGCCCTGCAGCTTGCGCCCACCGCGCACTTCAAAAACAGCCATCTACTTCAATTATCAAGTATCAGTGAGCAATTATCAATTGGCTGGCGCCGCCGCCTAGGGCCGATTGAAGGTGCAAAGCTAGCCCAGGCGGGCCTAGGGGCGGCGGGGCCAGTTGCAAAAAGGCCCGGCGGGCGGCACAGGGTGCCGCCCGCCGGGCCTTTTTGCAACTAATTATGCCTAGGGCTACCAGCTACTGCGGAGGCTGTTGCGGCTCGTTGCGAAACTTCTTGCTGCGCTTCTTGCCGTTCTTCTTGCCATTTTTATCGCCGCCGAAGCTGCTTTCTGGGCGGCGCTCGGGGCGCTCAGGGCGATTATCTCGATTTTCGCGGCTGGCGGGTTGGGTGCTGGTGGCGGCCGGGGCCGGCAACTCAAACAGGTTCTGGTCGGCTACAATCTGCGCGTCCAGCTTCAACTGCCCACCTGATAGCTCGGCCAGGTGCCGGATAATGGTGGTATCCTTGGCATTTTCCTTGTTGTGCTGCCGAAACAAGAACTTCATGGTGCGGCCAATTTGCACGGCGGCTTGCTCGCGCTCGGTTTCATTATCCAAGCTCAAGGCCTTGGCTACCAGCGCTTCCACGCCCCGGCCGTAGGCCTTGAGCTTGGGCGCCTGCCTAGGGTACTCTACCCGCCGGGGCCGGGCAGCGTAGAGGCGCGGCGGCGCCAGCGGCACGGGCGCATCCAGGGCCATGTCTTCGCCGGCCAGCGCGTGCAGGTGGTTCCAGAGGCGGGTTTGCACTTCGGGCAGCTCGCGCAAACTAGGGCGCAGGCGCAGCATCATCTGCACAATGCCGGCGGCGCGGCGCGTGCGCTCAGCCACGTCCTCAATCTGGGCCAGGCCCTGAATGAGCTGGTAGGTGCTGTGCCCGTATTCGCGCACCAGCAGTTGCAGGTGGAAGGGTAGGGTTAGAATTTCGGGGTTGGTAGGAGTCATGGCTAGAGCGGCCTAAAGAAGGATAGTATGGCCGCTGGGTAAATTCTGAATCGTAAAAGCTGCTAAGTGCTTAGTGCTGGCGTGCATCGTAGTTTGCTAGTCTGAGCGCAACTAACCTTGTTACTTCAGTATCGGCCGCCAAGGGTAAAATGCAACGCAAGCCAGAAGCCGAAATGCTTTCGGCGGCATGAACTAAGGCCCATTCAACTTCATACGCAGAGGTACCGGGTGGGCAGCCAAGATTGAGTAAAGCTAGCGCATGGTCAGCCGATAATGGATTAGTCAGTTGCTGCAATAAACTGTCAAGTTCCAGAAGCGGAAAGGTTTCGAGTTGCGGGCTGCTATCACCAGGAAGCGGCCCTAGGGCCTGCAAGCGCAGGATAATATCGTTGTTTGTCACGGCTACAGCACCCGCAGCTTGGCAAAGCTGAGCAGCAGCGTTTTCTCGCCCACTTCCTCGAACTGGATGATGGCCTTGACGGTGCCCTGTTGCTTATCGATGGTGGCCACCTGGCCAAAGCCGAACTTGGGGTGCTCTACGCGCTGGCCGGCCTGCAAGTTAGTGGTGTCCGAGGGTTTGAAGTCGGCTGGGGCCACGTACTTGGTGGCCGCCACCTTGCGCGGCGCGGCCGCCACCAGGTTCGAGCGGCGCTCAAATACGTGTTGGAAGGGCTGCTCGCGCTCGGCCGGGCCGGCCGTAAACTTCACGTTCAGATACTGCGGGTCAATCTCGTCCAAGAAGCGCGACTTCTCGCAGCTGCGCAGGTTGCCCCACTGGTAGCGCGAGGTGGCGTAGCTGAGCGTCAGCTTCTTCTCGGCCCGCGTGATGGCCACGTAAAACAGGCGGCGCTCTTCTTCCAGGTCGGCCCGCGAGGTTATCATCATCTGGCTCGGGAAAAGGTTTTCCTCCAGGCCCACGATGTAGACGTTTCTGAATTCCAGGCCTTTGGCCGAGTGAATAGTCATCATCGTTACAGCCTCACCCTCCTGGGCGGCGTCCTTCAGCTCCGAATCGGTTACTAGGGCAATATCCTGCAAAAAGGCCCCTAGCGACTTGTCCTCGCGCTCGGGGTCGTCCACGTACTCCTTCACGCCGTTGAGCAGTTCCTGGATGTTCTCGTAGCGCGACAAGCCCTCGATGCTTTTGTCGGCGTACAATTCCTCAATCATACCCGAGTTTTTGGCGATGAACTTGGCCGCTTCAAAGGCATCTTCTTTGGCCGCTACGGCGGTGTAACTCTTTATTTTTTCGGCAAAGCCCACCACCGGGTTGCTCACCCGCGCCGGCATAAACTGGTCGGCGTTGCTCACCACTTCCCACAGCGTGTGGTTGCTTTCCTCGGCCGAATTAATTAATTTAGAAATTGTGGTGTCGCCAATGCCGCGCTTGGGGTAATTAATTACCCGGCGCAGCGCCTGCTCGTCGTTAGGGTTCACCGTGAGGCGCAGGTAGGCCACTAAATCCTTGATTTCCTTGCGCTGGTAAAAGCTCAGGCCGCCCACAATCTTGTAGCGCACGTTGAGCTTGCGCAGCGATTCCTCCATGGCCCGGCTCTGGGCGTTGGTGCGGTAAAGGATGGCAAAATCGTCGTAGGACAGATGCTGATTCATCTTGTCCTCGTAAATCGACTGGGCCACCAATTTGCCTTCCTCGTTGTCGGAAGTGGCTTTAATTACCTCAATTAAATTGCCATCCTCGTTTTCCGAAAAAACGTTTTTGCGCAGCTGCTCCTGGTTGTTTTTAATCACCGAATTAGCGGCCCACACGATATTTTTGGTGGAGCGATAGTTTTGCTCCAGCTTAAATACATTCAGCTCGGGATAATCTTTCTCAAAATTGAGAATATTGGAAATATCGGCCCCGCGAAACGCGTAAATACTCTGCGCGTCGTCGCCCACCACGCAGATATTACGCTCCTTAGCCGCGAGCTTGCGGGTAATTAAATATTGCGAATAGTTGGTATCCTGATACTCATCCACCATCACAAACTTAAACTTGTTCTGGTACTTATTTAGCACGTCGGTGTGGTCCCTAAACAAGACGTTGGTTTGGTAAAGCAAGTCGTCGAAGTCCATGGCGCCGGCCTTGAAGCAGCGCTGCTGGTACTGCTGATACAGCACCCCGATTTTGGGCCGCAGCGCCGCCTCGTCGTCCTGCCGAATCACGGGGTCGTTGAGGTACTGCGCCACGCTCACCAGCTTGTTCTTGGCCGCCGAAATGCGCCCTAGGACGGTGCTGGCCTTGTAGAGCTTGTCGTCGAGCTCCAACTCTTTCACAATCTGCGAGATGAGCGTGCGCGAATCCTGGGTGTCGTAGATGGTGAACGAGCGTGGGAAGCCAATCTTGTCGGCCTCCGAGCGCAGGATTTTGGCAAAAACCGAGTGGAAAGTGCCCATCCACAGATTCTTGGCGTTGGGCCCCACCACTTTTTCGATGCGGGCGCGCATCTCCTTGGCGGCCTTGTTGGTGAAGGTGAGGGCCAAGATGTTGAAGGGGTCCACGCCTTTTTCGAGCAGGTGGGCGATGCGGTAGGTGAGCACCCGCGTTTTGCCCGAGCCGGCGCCGGCAATAATCATGCAGGGGCCCTCGGTTTGGTGCACGGCGGCCGCCTGCGAGGGGTTCAGAAGCGCGTTATAATCTAAAGCCATGTAAGTGAGCCGTTAGCGGTGGCTTTTAGGCAGCCAGTAGCTACTAGCTGTTAGCTTTTATAAAATTACGAGAGAGAGATTAGCCAGGCTGCCCAGCAGCGCTACGGCTAGCCAGCAAAGATAAGTTCCTAGGAGCGCGGGGCGGTATCTTTGTGCTAGCCAAATTAGCCCTAGGGGCCAGCCGCCGGCGCCAGTGCCGCCCCCATACTAACGGCTTTTGCCCGCCGATAAATTCGCTTACGATGATTGTTATCCAGAATACCGTTATTTCCGACGACGTAGCCGAGCACTTTTTCGTGTGCAACCTCGACGCCTGCAAAGGCGCCTGCTGCGTGGAGGGCGACCTCGGCGCGCCCCTTGAAACCGAGGAGCTGGCTATTCTGCAGCAGGAATATCCCAAGATTGAACCCTTTCTGAACGAGGCGAGCCGGGCGGCCATTGCCGCGCAGGGCCTCTACATCGAGGATTGGGAGGGCGACCACAGCACGCCCACCATCAACGACCGGGAGTGCGCCTACGCCCTCTACGACGGCAAAGGCATTTTGAAGTGCGGCATTGAGGAGGCGTATTTGGCGGGCGCCACTACGTTTAAAAAGCCTATTAGCTGCCACCTCTACCCGATTCGCATCACCAAGTACGAAGGCTTCGAGGCGCTTAATTATGACCGCTGGGACATTTGTTCGCCGGCCTGCTCGTTTGGGGCCAAGCTGGGTGTGCCGGTTTACAAGTTTCTGCAGGAGCCGCTGGAGCGCCGCTACGGCACCGATTGGTATGCTGAGCTGAGCCGCGAGATTGAAAACCCAATGCCGGAGGCCTAGGGCTCGTTGCCCAAGGAAAGACGGACGCCAGATGAGCATGACCGCCTTTTCTTAGGCAACAAGCCCTAGGGTCGCTTACTGCATAAACACCGGGCGAATCAGGTTTTCGAAGGTGAAAATCTCGTCCCACTTGGCCTGGGTGAGCAACTGGCGCTCGGTCACGGCGATGTCGTGCACCGATTTGCCGGTGGCCAGGGCCTCTTTGGCGATGCTGGCGCTGGTTTCGTAGCCGAGCACGGGGTTGAGCTGGGTAACAATACCAATGCTGTTGTAGACCAGGCTAGCGGCGTGGGCGGCGTTGGCGGTGATGCCCACCACGCACTTCTCGCGCAGGGTGCGGCAGGCGTTGGTGAGGTAGGTAATGGAGGTAAAAAGCGCAAAGGAGATAACCGGCTCCATCACGTTGAGCTGGAGCTGGCCGGCCTCAGCGGCCATGGTCACGGTGGTGTCGGCGCCGATGACGTAAAACGCCGTTTGGTTGACCACTTCTGGGATAACGGGGTTTACCTTGCCGGGCATGATGCTACTGCCAGGCTGCAGGGCGGGCAGGTTTATTTCGGCAACGCCGCACCTAGGGCCGCTGCTGAGCAGGCGCAGGTCGTTGCATATCTTGCTCAGCTTCACGGCCGTGCGCTTAAGCACGCCCGAGAGCTGCACGTAGGCACCCGTGTCGTAAGTGGCCTCGATGAGGTCGCCGGCCAAACTCAGGTCGAGGCCCGTAAGTTGGCGCAGGTGCTGCGTGACAAGGCTCGCGTAGCCAGGCGGCGTGTTTACGCCGGTGCCGATGGCGGTGGCGCCCATGTTGATTTCGGCAATCAGCCGGCGCGAATCATCGATGCGTAGCAGCTCCTCGCGCAGGTTGGTGGCAAAGGCGTGGAATTCGTCGCCCATGCTCATGGGCACGGCATCTTGCAACTGGGTGCGGCCCATTTTCAGCACGTTCCGGAATTCCTCACCCTTGGCGGCGAAGGCGTCGGCCAGCGCGCGCAGGGTGTCGCGGTAGCCCACCAGCTTGTTGTTGAGCGCGATGCGAAAGGCGGTGGGGTAGGCGTCGTTGGTACTTTGCGAGCAGTTGACGTGGTTGTTGGGATGGCAGTACTGGTACTCGCCCTTGGCGTGGCCCATCAGCTCGAGGGCCACGTTGGCAATCACCTCGTTGGCGTTCATGTTTACCGAGGTGCCCGCGCCGCCCTGAATCATATCGGTCAAAAACTGGTCGTCGAACTCGCCGCTGGCCACCCGGTCGCAGGCCTGGGCAATGTAGCCGGCAATGGTAGGGTCGAGCACACCCAGCTCCTTATTAGTGAGTGCCGCGCCCTTCTTGACGAACGCCAGCGCCTGCACAAACAGCGGCTCGGCCTTGATGGGAATGCCCGTAATATGAAAATTGTCGAGGGCCCGTAGGGTCTGGATGCCGTAGTAAGCATCGGTAGGAATGGGTAGCTCGCCCAGGAAATCGTGTTCGAGGCGGGTGGGTTGAGGCATGGAGATGGAAAAAGAGTTGTGGCTGCAAAGGTGCAATTGGCCGGCATACCCTAGGGAGCGGCGCCTACCCGCACGGGCGGTTTTTAGTGCCCTAGGGGCCTCGGGCATAGCCGGGCTGCTAACTGAACTAGCCGGGCTGCGTAAACTACGCCTACTCGGGCCGGCCGCTAGCCGGGCCCAGCGACCTCTTCTTTCACATCCCTGCTCATGCTTGTTTACATCCCCGCCGCCGACCGGCACCACGCGGCCCCCGCTCCCTGGCTTAGCTCGTACTTCCTGTTCTCGTTTGCCGATTATTTCGACAAGGGTAACGTGCAGTTTGGCCCGCTGCGGGTGTTCAACGACGATTCCATTGCGCCCCAGAATGGCTTTCCGCAGCACCCGCACACCGAGATGGAAATCATTACGCTGGTGCTGGAAGGCGAAGTGACGCACGAAGATACCCTAGGCAACCGCACCACCACCCGCGCCGGCGAGGTGCAGCGCCTGACGGCCGGCACCCACGTGGCCCATTCCGAGATGAACCGCCAGGACAAGGCTCTGCAGCTCTACCAGCTCTGGTTTGTGCCGAGCCAGTCGGGCCTAGCCCCCAGCTACGAGCAAAAGGACTCCGGCTTCCTTAAAGGCCCGAGCAACGAGCTGATTCCGCTGGCCACCGGGCAGCGCGTGCTCGAAGACGTAGTGTATATGAACTCGAACAGTACCATTTACTGGGCTAACCTTGACTGCGGCAAGCACATCGTGTTTAAGACTTTCCCGCTGCGCTTCAGCTTTATTTACGTGCGCCAGGGCTGCGTGCGCGTGCTAGGCCAGGAGCTGAGCCCTGGCGACCAGGCTCGCATCAGCAACGAAAACGTGCTGGACATAGAAGCCACCAAAGACGCCCAATTCATTCTGCTCGACCTGCCCAGCGACGAAGCCAACTATTGATGCCCCCCACCTTTCCCGCAACGCTGCTGCCCGCCAACGACGCCGGGCGTCTGCGCACGCTGCACCAGTTCCAAATTGTTAATACCACGCCCGAGTTAGTTTTTGATAATTATTCGGCCTGGGCCGCCCAGCTTTTCAATACGCCCATTGCCCTTATTTCGCTGGTCGATGCCGACTACGTGTGGTTCAAGGCCATCGTGGGAGCCGAGGTGTCGCACTTGATACGCCACGAAAGCATGTGCGCGGCCGCCATTCTGGCCAACGAGCGGGTAGTGGTGTCCGATTATCAGCCCAACAGCTGCACGCTGATTAAGCCCGACGTGGCCCAGGCCATTGGCTTAAATTTTTACGCCGGTGCGCAGTTGCAAGCCCGCGACGGCGCCCGCCTAGGCATGCTGGCCATTATTGACAAGGTAGCGCGCGCGTTCTCTGACGCGGAGGCCGATGTGCTCGCGCGCCTAGCCGACTTGGTGAGTGGCACTATTGAACTGCGCCACCAGTACCTGGCAGCTAGCCAACCCGCTGCGTGGGGCGAGGCCCAGCAAGAGCTAACCCAGGCACTCGACGACAATGCCGCCCTCACGCGCTACCTGGCGGCGCGCAGCCCGCGCCTCGACTTAACCGAACCAGCTACGAGCCAGCTCGTTGGCCGCCGCCTGGCCAACGTGGCGCAGGTGCTGGCCCGGCGCCTAGGGGCGGTAGCCTAAACAAGGCAACCTCAACGAAATGGGCGACGCTGCGTTTCTAGTAGGCACGCTGGCCGCCTTTTACAGTATTTAACCAGTTAGCGTATTTGTATGAACTTGACCTTCCCCCTTCTAGCGGCCGGGCTGCTGGCCTTAGCGCTGCCTGCCCCCGCGGCGGCCCAGGATATTCAGCACCCCGTGCTGCCGCTCTACACGGGCTCAGTGCCCGACTCGAAGCCTAGCCAGGTAGCAGAAACCAGCACGACCGAGGGCAACCGCATAACCGTGGCCAACGTGGTGCAGCCTACCCTCACGGTGTATTTGCCCGCCCCCAACCAAGCCACCGGCACGGCCATTATCATCTGCCCGGGTGGGGGCTACGCCATGCTGGCCATGGGCCACGAAGGCTACGACGTAGCCAAGCGCCTCAACGAGATGGGCGTGGCAGCCTTCGTGCTGAAGTACCGCCTGCCCAACACCCGCTCGCAGCCCGACCCCAGCATCGCACCCCTGCTCGACGTGCAGCAGGCCCTGCGCTTGGTGCGCGCCCAGGCCGGCAAGTACAACATCAACCCCGAGCGCATTGGGGTAATGGGCTTTTCGGCCGGCGGGCACCTGGCGGCCACGGCGGCCACCCACTTTGCGCAGCCGGTAGGCAGTAACCCAGACCCTGGGTCGGTGCGGCCGGCCTTTGCGGTGCTGCTTTACCCAGTTATCAGCTTCTCGGACAGCCTTATGCACAAGGGCTCGCGCGATAACCTGCTGGGTGCCACGGCCAGCGCTACTCAAGTGCGGGAATATTCCAACGAGCTGCACGTAACTACCCAAACGCCGCCCACCTTCCTGGTGCACGCCGAAGACGACAACGTAGTGCCGGTGGGCAACAGCCTGGCGTTTTACCAGGCCCTGGCCCACCACAAGGTGCCGGTCGAAATGCACCTCTATCCCAAGGGTGGCCACGGCTTCGGCCTCAACAACGCCACCACCCAGGACCAGTGGGCCGAGCGTCTGCGCGAGTGGCTGGCCGCCAACGGCTGGCTAACTAAGTGAAATTACCCAACATTTAAGAATCAACATTTAACAATAGCGTGACTGGCGCGTTTGCCTTAATAGCATGCGACAGTTGTGCTGCTGTGTGGTTGCTGGCTGTTACCTACTTACATGATAAAATGATAACCGTTAAACGAAAATAGGCGACCTTGCTCCTGACTTTTCGCTGCCCACTGGCAGCGGCACTACCTTTCGCCTGGTCAATTTGCGCGGCCAGCCAGTGGTGCTATATTTTTACCCCAAAGACGATACGCCCGGCTGCACGGCCGAGGCCTGCGCCTTTCGCGACCAGTATGAGGATTTTCAAGATTATAGGGGCGCAAGTGGTGGGTATAAGCTCCGATAGCGAAGTTTCGCACCAGAAGTTTGCCCAGAAGCACCGCTTGCCGTTTCCGCTGCTGGCCGATGCCGGCGGGCAGGTGCGCAAGCTTTACGAGGTGCCGCGCGCCCTACTGGGGCTGCTGCCGGGCCGCGTGACGTTTGTGATTGATGCGGCCGGTAAAATTGCCTACATCTTTAACTCGCTGAGCGGGGCTACCGACCATGTGCGCAAAACCAAGGAGGTGCTGCGCCAACTAGCGGGCTAGGGGAGGGGCGAGCCCCTAAGGGTAGGTGCAACGTATACAGCGCGTATGACATTCTCGGCAGACTTTTATGGCGATGTAGGCCTAGTGGCGGCCGGCTTTTCGGCGCTCACCTTCTTTCCGCAGGTGGTGCACACCTGGGCTACGCGCTCGGCCAACGGCCTGAGCGAGCCCATGCTGGCTGTGGGGGCCGTGAGCTGCCTTTTGTGGTTGGTATATGGGGTGTATTTCCACAACCTGCCCATTTTGTTCGGCAATAGCATCAACCTGTTGTTCACGCTGCTGCTGGTATTTTTCAAGCACCACTTTCGCCTGCTGGGCGAGTCTCCTAGGCCGGTGCCAGCGCCGAAAGCGTAGCCTAGACTACCTTTTGATGCGCAGCCAACGGTTGCTCGCTAAAAAATAAGTAAGTACACTGTAAATCCTATAAAGTATTGTAATGCAACGTTTTGCAGGATATAAAAAACGGGGGTCGCATTATAACTGTAGTAGCAACTGGTTCTAAGGATGTTGTGAAACAAATAGAGCGAACTTCCTGAGCCGGTGGTTAGTGAGCGTGTTTGCTTCTCTGCGTTGTCGCTAGTAGTTAGGCTGACGGGTGGCAGTTCCTCCAAGCTGGGACCGCTAAGGACTGGTTTGCTTAGCAGCCGGCTCCGGTTAACTGTTTTTTAGCGTAGTTCGACAGCTTTTTCAGTGAATTGAAAGGAAACCAGTGGGGAGCCTAGCTACCCTGCCGCGTGCTTTGGGGCAGTTATTCACCCTTTCGTCACGTTTGTCATGGCTACTCCTTCCTTTCTGTTGCGCGCTGGGCTATGGTTAGCGTTGCTGGGCAGCGGGCTCCGGCTGGCTCAAGCCCAGGCTACTGCCCCCAACTCGGCCGCCGTTTTTGCTGGCGTACCGCAGCAGGCCATTACCTCGGAGCCAGCAACCCAATTTCCCGCTCTTAGCGCGGAGTTTTATGCGCACCAGCTCTTTCTGCTGGGTGAAGCGCACGGGGTGCAGCGGCCGCAGGAACTCGACCTAGCGCTGTTTGAGCATCTCAACGAGCGAGCCGGCGTGCGCATCTATGTGGCCGAAATGGATTGTGCCCAAGCCTATTACCTCAACCGGTACCTGCGCACGGGGGACGAGGCCACGCTGGCTTTGGTTTTTCGCAGCTGGACGGCCGCTACTTCGCAGTGGGCCAATCAGGACCTGCAAGCCAAATTTCAGCGGCTACGGGCTTGGAACCACACCTTGCCCCGCCATCGGCAGGTGCGCTTCTTGGGTCTGGACGACGTGCAGGACCAGCCGCTGCTGGCCGATTATCTGACGGCCCTGGTCAAGCAACAGCGGCCCCCGCAACCGGTGCGCCTGCGCGTGGACTCCCTCATTAGCCTGCTGCGGCAGCCGGTGGTCTTGGCCCCGGCTCTGGCTACCACCGCCCGGCGGGCAGGGCGGGCGCTAGGCGAACTTGCCGCCGCCCGCGAGGCGCGCTACGATGACCTACGCCACGCCTTGGCTAACCTGACCCATAACCCGGCCCGGCGCGAGCAAAACCTGTTCACCAACTTCGAGGCCTATTACCGTACCCAGCACCTAGAGCAGGAAAAACTCTACGGCTTTTGGGGTTTGAACCACGTGCTGCAAAGCCCCTTGCAGGGGGGAGCAACTTCCTGGGTAGCCCAGCTGCGCCGAAGCAGCCTGCCGGTCCACGACCGCATTGTGTCGCTGCTGTGCGTGTTTGCCGACTGCCAGATGCTGGTGCCTAGCGCTTGGCTGCCGCCGACAGAGCAGGAGCCGGGCCACTGCTATACTTCGACCACCCGGTTCAATCACGACGGGCCGCTGGTGGTGCTGGCGGGTATATCCGAGTTGAAGCAGCGCACGCAGCTAGGTAGCACGACCCTGTTCGACCTGACGGCCCCGGCCGCCGCGACCCGCCACCAGCCCATCCAGGTCAGCTACCCGCTGGGCGCGCCGCTGGGCCAGGCCCTGCAGTTCCGGGCCGACCTACCGGCCACGGCCTACGTGCAGTACCTGCTGCTGGTGCGCAACTCGCTGGCCCTGCGCCCGCTCCAGCCCTGAAGTTGCGCCGCCAGTTCCCTGCTCCGTTGCCGGATTCGGGTGCAACTTGCGCCCGGCCTTCCCTTACTACTTCTTGATGGATACTTGGCTGCTGGCCCCTCGCATTACGCGCTCGGACGGGCTGCTCGTGGCAGCTTACTGGCTGGTGGTGGCCCCCCTATTGCTGGTCGAGTACGCGGCCGAAACCAGCGGGGGCTGGCGCTCGGCCCTGCCCATGGTTGGGGCTACCGTGCTCTTTGACACGGCCACGGTAGCCGTGGTGGTGGGCCTGCTGCTGCCGCGGCTACTGCGCCGGCGCTGGTGAGCGCTGGGGCTGGTGCCGGTTTTCCTGGCGGGCAGCGGCCTAGCGTACCTGACCCTCTACAGCGCACTGCGCGGCCACGCGCCCAACCTGGCCGGGGCGCAGGTGCTGCTGGGGGCCGTGGCCCACGCCAAAAGCTACGGGCTGCTAGCAGTGCTGCTCACTGGCCAGCGGTACTTCGCGGCGCAACGTAAGCTACTGCACTTGCACCAGGTGCAGGCTGAGAGCGAGTTGCGGACGCTCCGAGCCCAGCTCGACCCGCACTTTCTCTTCAACAACCTCAACGTGCTGCGCGGCCTGCTGCATGTGGACCCCGCCGAGGCCGACCGTTTTTTGACGGAGTTTGTGGCTCTCTACCGCACGCTGTTGCGCCACCAGACTGCCGACTTGGTGGGGCTGGCCGAGGAGTTGCGCTTTGCCGAGTCCTACATTTACCTGTTGCAACACCGCTTCGGCACGGCCTATGCCTTCCGGCAAGACCTGGCGGCGGCCGGCGACCCGGTCCGGCTGCTGGTCGTGCCCGGCACCTTGCAACTGTTGGTCGAGAACGTGCTCAAGCACAACGCCGGCGATGAAGAGCAGCCGCTGCTAATTACCATCCGAGCCACGGCCACCACGCTGGTGGTGGAGCACCTGCGCCGGCCTAAGCTCACGCCTATTGACTCGCTTGGCACGGGCCTAGCCAACTTGCGCGAGCGCTACCGCCTGCTAGTGGGCCAGCCCATTGCCATCACCCACACCGCCCATTATTTCGCCGTGGCCGTGCCGCTGCTGGCCCGCCCGGCGCAGGCTGCCCCTTCTCCCTCCCTAGCCCGATGACGATTCTTATTCTGGAAGACGAAGCGCTGGCCGCCCGCCAGACGGTCGTCTTTCTAGCGCGGGCCGGCCTAGCCCCGGTGGCCCCGCCGGTGATGCGTAGCGTGGCCAAGGCGCTGGCCTGGCTACAAGCTAACCCCATGCCCGAGCTGATTTTTTCCGACATTGAGCTGCGCGACGGCAATGTATTTGCCCTCTATGAGCAGGTGGCCGTGACGTGCCCCATCATCTTTACCACCGCCTACGACCACTTTCTGCTACCCGCCTTTCAGCACCACGGCATTGCCTACCTGCTCAAGCCCTTCGACTACGCGCAGTTCCAACAGGCGCTAGCCAAGTATGAAGAGCTTCAACGTCACTTCCGCCCTGCTGGCCCCATCGATGCGCCAGCCGCCCTGAGCCCGGCGGTGCTGACGGCCTTACAGCAGGCGTTGCGGCAAGTGGGCCAATCGGAGTATCGACGGCGCTTTTCGGTACGGCAGCGCCAAGGGCTCTACTTGCTGCCCGTGGAGGAAATAGCCTACTTGCAAACCGACCAGGGTATCACCTTTGCCATAGACGCAGTGGGTGGGCGCTACCCGCTCAATGATACGCTCACGGAGCTGGAGCGCCAGCTCGACCCGCGCCGCTTCACGCGCCTCAACCGCTCGGAGCTGGTCAACGTCGCGTTCATTGAGCGGGCCGAGCCGTATTTCAACAACCGGCTGGCAGTAAAGCTGCGTGGGCCGGCTGGGGTGGTGCTGCTGACGAGCACCGCCCAAACCCCCGAGTTTCGGCGCTGGCTCGACCAGTGAGTTTAACGTTCGGTGGGCACCCTTCGCAAGGGTTAAAGGGGGCACCAGGGCTTACGCATCAAAATGAGCAGCGCCTTTTTCATGAGCACAGGTTAAGAGTTGAGTCATATAAGTATCGTTCCAGCCGGCGTTTCGTCGCCGTGCCCGCAGACTTCCCGGCTGGTGCTGTCCTTGCTGCAAGAGGTTGAAGGCCAGCTTACGCAACACAGCGAAGCTGCGGGTAGCGACCCGGTCGCGACTGCGTGCCTCGTCCTCGCGGAAGACGACATTGAGCACCCAGTGCAGGCTGTTTTCAATGGCCTAGTGGCGGCGGATGGCCGCCATCAGCACCGCTGGCACATTCGGACAGCTGGTCAGGTAATAGCGAAGCTCGGCATGGGTACCCGGTTGGTGCTACACGTGGCGAATTATCTCTACCGCAATGAGAGCTCAAAACTAGGCCAATGGCGCAGGGCTGCCTGCTCGTTGCCCAGCGGCAGTACCCAGACCCGGCGCCCGTGTCTGCAGTCAAAGATGTCGTAATCGGGCGAACAAGTAGCTCCCCAGTCAAAACAAGCAGTTTTACAGTAAGCCACCACCGCGCGGTGGCACCGGCCCTGATTGCCTTTCAGGGCCAGGATATAATCCGCCTGCTGAACCAGTAGCTGTTGGGCAATCGCTTGCTGGCAGCCTATGCACCTAGTGCTCAGTCAGGAGAATTAGTTACCCTAATTTTTTGGTAGTGGCGGTCAAGTTTGACGCGGGCTTTTTCCAAAGTAAACTGCCAGTGGACGG
>JBPBPH010000044.1:0-16984 GCA_050954355.1 Janthinobacterium lividum | reverse complement strand
ACGGGCTCGGACGCCCACCGTTATAAGGAATCTTATTCCTTCCTGTCGCAACGAAAACCCAAGTTTAAGCTTCTGCTCAAACATAGGACGTTATAAGCTCGACTACTTTTATTGCTGCTTGCTATGCCAGTAGCTAGCATACTCAGCTGACAGCATCCCACCAGGGATGAAACGTTCTATTGAAGCTCCATAGGTTTGGCTCGTAAAGGCTAAAGCTTCTTCTACTGACGCGAAGTAGTGCGTAACCTCTTCATCTGGGTCAAGTAGCGAAAACTCTGCTACCTGGTGCCACTCCTCATCACCTTCATCGAGGGACTCCATGTAGCAAACAACATATTGTTGAGGAGTCTCCTTAGCGATATAAAGCCATTTTATGACGGTGTAATCGCTTTCTTCGACGTATCCTAGCCACTGTTCAACTTCCTTACCGATATGCAGTCGGGCAGTTAGTTCGAAGAAATTGAGGTAGCGCGTCATAGCAAGCATTTCGCCTTCGCTTACAGTAGGCAGGTGAGGTAAACGAAGCGTAAATAAATAGGATAGCCGAGCTTGTCACATTGATTGGGGTGGTCGGGTGCAAATGGACACCGAGCTAAGGTAAGTTGAATAGGTAGTGGAGTTCGGTTTCGAGTGGGGTACGATAGCTCAGGGCGGAGTGCAGCCGTTGCGTGTTGTAGTAGTGGTCGAGGTATTCAGCTAGTTCGAAACGCGCCTCTTCCAGGTCGGCGAAGCAGGCTCCACGGGGTAGCAGCTCCGTTTTAAGTGTACTCCAGCCACTTTCGGCCAGCGCGTTATCGTACGGATTACCCGGTCGGCTCAGGCTGGCAATCGCCCGAGTTCGGTCAAGCAGGGTCGTAAAGGCGTCGCTGGTATATTGACTGCCCCGGTCAGCATGCACGAGCAGACCTGGCGGGGGCTGGCAGACCGCAACGACCCGGTTAAAGGCGGTCATAATCAAGTCCGTATGCAGCGACTCGCTCACGTGCCAGCCGACTACGCGCCGGGAAAAAGTATCGCGCCAACACGCCAGATAAGCCCACTGGCCGGTGGCCAGGGCCAGGTAAGTGATGTCGCCGACCCAGATTTGGTTGGGGGCGGTAGCCGCAGGCCAGTGGGCGAGCTTGTTGGCGGCGGCTACGGCCTGCGGGTCGGCCTGAGTGGTGCGCGGGGGGCGCGTGCTAGCGCGGGTACAGCGCGCGCGTAAGCCGCTGGCGCTGAGCCAGCCACGCAGCCGCTGCCGGCCCACCACGTGGCCTTCGCGCCGCAGTTGCGCGCGTAGCCGGCGCTGACCATAGCGGCCGGCATGGGTGGTGAACGCGCGCTGGGCCGCCACTTGCCAGGCGGGCAGCACCTGGTCAGCTGCCGCAAGGGGGACGCGCTTTTGCCACGCGTAGTACCCGCTCGGACTGACGCCCAGCAAGCGGCACTGCGCGCGCACGGGCCAGACAGGGGCATGTAAGGCAATGAACGTGAAGCGTTTCATCGGCCCGTCGGTTGTGAAAATATCGTCAGCGCTTTTTTTAAAATGTCGCGCTCCATCTCCGCCCGGGCTAGTTGAGCCCGTAACTGCTTGTTTTCCTGCTCCAGCACTTCACTGCCCGCCGGGCGGGCAGCTTGGGCGCGGGCTGCCCGCACCCACTTGCCCAACACGGCTTCGCTCATCCCTAATGCTTGCGCGACGCATGTGGCTGCCTGCCCGTCCTGCGTTACGCGGCGAACTGCCTCGGTCCGAAAGGCTACATCATACTTAGTCCGGTGCCGTTTAGCGGCTGATTTTTCTGCTTCCATGACCGGGGAAAGTTACTTTCTCCGTGTCCACATTTACCCGACCACATTAAACAGCCACTTAGAAATCACCCAATTATCTGCTCGGACGATGCCGTTCGCCTGGTTAGGTAATAGACTTGTTCCCAAATAGTATTTTTGGGAATGCTGGATATGAACACGATAACCGACGACCGCCAAATGCGGGCCTTAACAGGGCTGGATATGACCACCTTTTGTGCGCTAGCTGAGCCATTTGCCGAAGGCTGTCAACAAGAAGCTGATGCCTGTTTTACCGACCAGCACCCCCGTAAGCGAAAGGCCGGTGGTGGACGTAAAGGCGTGCTGGTCAATCCGCAGCAAAAATTATTATTCATTCTTTACTACCTCAAAACGTATCCCACCTTCGACGTGTTGGCCGCCACCTTTGGGCTGCCCCGCTCCAAAGCCTGCGAGCACGCCCACCGCTTGGCCAAGGCCTTAGAGCGCACCCTGCGCACACAGGGGGTACTGCCGGCCCGCGCCATCGACTCGCTGGCCCAGCTGCAGCAGGTTTTCGCCGACGTGCCCGTCCTACTGCTTGATGCCACCGAGCGGCCCCAGCACCGGCCGCGGGCCGTCGCGGACCGAGCCGCCGACTACTCAGGTAAAAAAAAGGCAGACGCGTAAAAACACGCTCATCGCCGACCCGACCCGCCATATTCACTAGCTCGGACCGACCACTTGCGGGTCCACCCACGATTATCAACTACTTAAAAACGAGTTCGCTGTCAACCTAGCCTTGCTCGACCTCTTCGACCTGCTAGCCGATTTGGGCTACCTGGGCCTAGTCGCCGACTACGACCTACCGCCCCAAAGCTTACCCCACTGCAAGCCCCGCTGCAGTAAAAAACACCCCCATACGGTCCTGACCGACGCGCAACGAGTTGAAACTATACTCCATGCCCGCCGCCGCGTCAAGGTTGAACACGCCATCAGCGGGGCCAACCGCTTAGGCTGCGTCGCCCAAATCTGCCCCAACAAGTCTGCTTCGTTCAATGACCGCCTCCTGGCCCTGGCCTGCGGTATCTGGAACTGGCATTTGAAAAAGTGAAAGGAAATTATTTAGGTTGTACGGACAATTATCTTTGCGTTCGTGAGTAATTTAGACGAAATCAGTGACCGGGCGTGGGACGCGTTGGCGCCCCATTTATCGGGCAAAGCCGGCGACGTGGGCCGAACAGGTGCTGATAACCGGCTCTTTCTCAACGCCGTGCTTTGGGTCGCGCGCCACGGCTGCGCCTGGCGAGCATTGCCGGCCCACTTCGGCAAGCACGACACGCTGCGCAAGCGTAGCCGACGCTGGGCCCAGAAAGGGATTTGGCAGCGCTTGTTCGAGGCCGTGCAGGAACCCGATTTAGACTGGGTCATGCTCGATTCGACCATTGTGCGGGCGCATGCGCAGGCGGCCGGCAGCCGAAAAAAAGTCGAGTCGGCGACGAAGCCCTCGGCCGCAGCCGCGGCGGGCTGACGGCAAAAGTCCACGCCCTGGTCGACGCGCTGGGCAACCCGTTGCGCCTCGTGCTCGGACCGGGCCAGCAGGCCGATTGTCAGCGCGCGGCGGACTTGCTGAAAGGCATCGAGGCCGTTGGCAACGTCTTGGCCGACAAGGCCTACGACACGGATGCCGTGCTGACCCGCGTGGCCGCCATCGGGGCCCAGACTGTGATTCCCAGCAAAAAGAACCGCTTGGTGCAGCGCCTTATTGACCGAAACCTTTATCGGGACCGCAACAAAGTCGAACGCTTTTTCAGTCGCCTCAAGCAGTTTCGACGCCTGGCCACGCGCTACGAGAAAACGGCTAGTAGCTTTCTGGGCATGCTTCATTTCGTCTCAGCCCTCTTATGGCTCCGTTAATTGTCCGTACAACCTAGGAACAAGTCTAATCTCTAGGTGCCCTTACTGAGCCAGCGCAACCGGGCCGCCTCGTCTTATATTCATTTTCTATCACAATCGTTTGGGGTGGCTATCACAATCGTTTGCAAATTTTAATAGCATTATCCTACTAAAAAATAATAAATTATGCTTGGGAAAGGCGACTAACTTTAGGTCATTAAGCACCAGCCAGGTCGGTTGTGCTCCTTTTCCCACCCTATTCTCTTCATTATGAAGAAACCTCAACGCATAGTAGTTGCGCTGGTGGCTGCGCTCGGCAGCCACTTTACTCTTTTTGCCCAAAACGCCCCCGTGACGGTAGAGGCCGAAACCGGGACCTGCTCGTCCACGCCCTCCGCCGCGGCGCTGGCCCTAGGGGCCACCATCGGCGACTGGGCCACGGGCACCAGCGCGGCGTATAGCTCCACAACGAATGGCAGCTCGGCGGCCGCCACCTACATCACGTGCAAAAGTGACGTGTCGGCTTACACCGCTGCCACTTCTCCCGGTGGGGGCGTGGGGGGCAGTGCCCCTGCTACTGATGCGCGGGTGCTCACCTACACCGTTACCTTCCCTGGCCCCGGTGTGTACGACTTGTACGCCCGCCTCTGGGTGGGCAACGGCGGGGCCAACGACGACAGTTACTACTACCCCAAAACCTTTGGGGTAAAAGGTTCGGCTACCCCCGCCGACTGGATAACGGCCAATGGCCTTTCCGGCGTGGGCTACCTTTCCAACAACAGTCTGGCGGTGGACGGTGGCGGCGGGGCCAGCTATTCCTCCTCTACCACGCCCTACTGGAAATGGGTGGATATGTCGAAATTTACGGGCAATGGCAGCGTGCCTACCACCTTCACCGTCACGGCGGGCAACCTCACCCAAACCTTCCAGATTGGGGCCCGCGAGGACGGACTGATGTTCGACAAGTTCGTGTTTGGCGACCACAGCCTGTACTTTACGGCCACTACCCTCGACAACGGTGCGCAAGGCTCCGCGACGGCGCCCGTGGCCTTCGTGCCCGCTTATGCGCCGCTGGGCGCGGGCAAGCCCAAATACCTGGGCAGCGCCTACAGTTCGGCGCAGGCAACTTATTTTACGGACTACTGGAATGCCGTGACGCCCGAAAACGGTGGCAAATGGGGCAGCGTAGAAGGCACCCGCGGCGTCTTCAACTGGGCCGACCTGGACTCGGCCTATAACCGCTCGGTGAAGTCGGGCGGCCCCTTCCGGATGCACAACCTGATTTGGGGCACCCAGCAGCCAACCTGGCTCACGAGCTTATCCACGGCCGACCAACTGACGGAAATCAAGAACTGGTACGCGGCGGTGGCCGCGCACTTTGTGGGCAAGAAAATCGACTTTATTGACGTAGTGAACGAGCCCATTCACACGCCGCCCACGGGCTTCACGACGGCCGGCGCGGTGGATAATACCGGCGGCGGCTACATCGCGGCCCTCGGCACCTCCATTGCCAACGCGGCCACCGACTACACCTGGATAGTAACCTCCTTCCAGCTGGCCCGCCAGTATTTCCCCAATTCTAAGTTGATGCTCAACGAGTACAGCGTGGAAAACGACGGCAACAGCGCTAAGAAATACTACGACATGGCCATGCTGCTCAAGTCGCAAGGCCTTATCGACGGCATCGGCATCCAGGGCCACGCGTTCTCGCTGAACACGACCTCGACAGCTACCATTCAGGCCAACATGGCCACCCTGGCTTCGACCAACCTGCCACTCTACATTACGGAGTTTGACCTGGATGCGCTCGATGCCAGCACTGGCGTTAGCTCCGACGCGACCCTGCTGGCCCGGTATCAGCGGGTGTTCCCATTGTTTTGGGAAAACCCGGCCGTGCGCGGCATCACGCTGTGGGGCTTCCGGGTGGGCCACTGGCGCACCGCCCAGGGCGACAACCTCATCAATGCCGACAACACCGAGCGCTCGACTATGACCTGGCTGCGCAGCTACGTGGCCGGCGCTTACGCCGGCCCCATGTGGACCGGCAACACCAGCTCGGATGTAGCGGTGGCCAGCAACTGGATAACCAACTCGAACACGCCTGCTAACTCGGTGGTATCGTCGGTTTCGACCTACACGCTGCCCACGGCCACCGATGACTTTTACTTCCCCGGCTACGCCGCTAACTCGCCTGTGGTGAACGGTGCCCTCACGGCCCGCAGCATCACGCTGGCCGCCACCACCACGCCGGGCACCACCGTGCTGGCCCCCGTGCTCACCACCAACGCCGTGCTGACCATGACCGGCAACCTGACCAACAACGGCGGCTCGGTAGCCGGCACCGGCACGGTGGCGATGAACGGCAGCGCCACCCAGACCATCGGCGGCACCACGGCCACCACCTTCCCCAACCTTACGGTGGGCACGGCCACGGTAAGCCTCGCGGCCCCGGCCAGCGTGCGCAAAATGCTGGTGCTCAACGGAAACCTAACCACCAACGCCAACGCCTTCACGCTGCTCTCGGATGCCACGGGCACCGCGATGGTGGTGAACACCAGCGGCGCGGTTATGGGCACCGCCACCGTGCAGCGCTACATCGACCCCACGACCAATGCCGGCGCGGGCTACCGCCACTACGCCGCCCCGGTGGCGGCCACCACCGTCGCCGACCTGGCCACGAGCAGCTTTACGCCCGTCGTAAACCCGGCCTACAACACGGACGCCAACCCCTACGCCGTGACGCCCTTCCCCACGGTGTTTGACTACAACAGCGCGCGGCTTGCCAGCATGAACGCCACGACCAGCGCCTTCGACTACGGCTGGGAGTCGCCCGCGGCCCTCACCGACGCGCTGGTGCCTGGCCGGGGCTACACGGTCAATATCACGGGCACCCAGCTGGTTGATTTCGTGGGCACGCTCAACAACGGTCCCGTTAGCCGCCCCAACCTCACGCGCGGCCCGCAGGCCGACGCGGGCTGGCAGCTGGTGGGCAATCCCTACCCCTCGCCCCTCAACTGGGACAACGTGAGCACCACGGGCCTCGACGCGGCCGTGTACGTGTTCCGCTCGACCGGGCAGTATGCCGGCACCTATGCCAGCTACGTGCCGGGCGGGGCCAGCACCAACGGCGGCACCAAACAGCTGGCGGCCATGCAGGGCTTTTTCGTGCGCACCAGCTCGGCCAGCACGCCGGGAGCCGTCAACTTTGCCAACGCGGCGCGGATGACCACTTACGCCAGCCCCACCTTCCAGCGCACGGCCAGCCTCGACCCGCTGGTGCGCCTCAGCCTGGGTGCCGCCACCGGCCCGGCCGATGAGACCGTAGTGTACTTCACCAGCAACGCCACGGCGGGTTTTGACGCTGCGGCCGATGCGTATAAGCTCGTAGCGGGCGGCACGCCCGTGCTGGCCAGCGAGCTGAGTGCCAACGACTTGCTTTCCATTAACGCGCTGCCCGCGCTGCCCGCGCTGCCCGCGCTGAGCACGGCCACCATTACGGTGCCGCTGCGCGTGGAGGCGCCGCAGGCGGGCAGCTACACGCTACGCGCCACCGAGTTGCTCAACCTGCCCGCCGGCGTGCAAGCCGTGCTGCGCGACACCCAAACCGGCACGCTCTTCTACCTGAGCCAGCCGGCCGGCTACGCCGTCAGCCTAGCGGCCGGTACCACCACTGGGCGCTTCGCGCTGCTGCTGCGCTCCAGCCAGCCCTTGGCCACGGCTTCGGCGGCCCTGAGCGAGCAAGTGAGCCTGTACCCCAATCCGACCCACGGCGGCAGCCTGTTTCTGGGCTTGCCCGCCAGCTTGAGCCAGCAGCCGGTTGACGTAGTGGTGCTCAATACCTTGGGCCAGGCAGTAGCGCATCAGGAGCTGGCTGCTGGCGCCCAGGCCGTGCGGCCGCTGGCCCTACCCGGCCTAAGCCAGGGCATCTACACGGTGCGGCTGCAAACAGCGGCCGGCACCATCAGCAAGCGCTTGACCATCGAGTAATTACGTCTGTGCCCCCGGCCAGCCCCGCAGCCGGCCGGGGGATATAACAATACCTCCCTTATTCCCCACTTACCTACGTTCATGAATAAAGCTTCTACGATGCGCTACGCGCTGCTGGCCGCCGCACTTGGGCTGGCCACCGGTACCTTGACCACTACCTAGGCCTAGACTCCCACCACGGGCGGCCCCACGCCCCATCCTGCCGCCATGCCCTGTATGGCGGTGCTTCCCTGCTGCTAGCGGCGGGCGTTGGCCTGGGGCTACGCCGCCTGCGCCAGCTATGCCGGAAGCCGTAAGCGCCTTCCTGCGCGAAAGCCCCTGGCATTAGTGTCACTTGTCCTTACCTGAAACTCAAACGCCCTTCCGGCTACGTGGCTGGAAGGGCGTTTTTAGGCGGTTACCTAGCTGATTTACCACTTTTCGAATGGGAGTCAGCCAGTGAAAAAGGGCCTCAGCATTACCTCAGTTAAGTTGGAAAAAGATTTGGGTAAGGCCCCACCGTGCCCGAGGCCGACATGGGCCGCATGCTGGACCCCTACCTGTTCGCCGACAAAGACGAGCCCGGCAAGTACTGGTGCTTCTACAAGCAAAACGGTGTGAGTTGCTCCTACTCCCGCGACCTGAGGAAGTAGACGTTCGCCGGCTCGGCCGAAACCAGCGAAAACGTGTGCGTACTCACCCAGCCCAACGGGTACCTGCTCTTCAACTCGCTACCCAACGACATCAGCACCAAGACTTCCCGCGACCTGAAAACGTAGCACGACCGGAGCACACTCATTTCCCTGGGCCAGGAAAGATGGGCTTGGGCCGAAGACCGCCCCACGGCTGGCATTGTGCTCAACTTGACCCGGGTGCCGGGCATCGGACTTACCAACGTAGCTAAGCTACCCTACGACCACCACGAGTTAATGGCCATGATAGCGCCCCGCGCCCTGCTGGTGATGGGTAATAGGGCAATACCGACGTGACGTGGTTTACTAATCCCTCCGTCTACGTGTCGGCTCGGGCCGTGCAGCAGGTCTAAAATACTTTCGGGGTTGGCGACCAGTTTGGCTTTTACACCAATGGGGGCCACGACCACTGCGCGGTGCCCGCCGCCTAGGTGCCGGTGATGCAAGCCTTCGTGGACAAGTTTCTGGTGGGCAATATTAGCGTCAACACCAACATTACCACCAACCCCTATCCACAGCTGAATTACCAGCGCTAGTACCAGTGGTGAGGCACTGGCAACCCCGTTCTGCCGGCCGAGCCGCGAGGCAAGAGAATCTGGCTGGAAGCCCAGTGCGCTGCCGTCGGCCCCGACTGGTAAACGGTGGCCAACACCGCCGCTTATGGCAAGTACGTGTATTGAACGGCCTGAACAGCACGGCCAACGCCCCCGCAGTGCTACCGGCGCGGTGGTATTTCCATTCACGGTGGACAGCGCCCGCCACGTACAACTTTGTGGCCCGCGTATTTTCCCCACCGCCAACGACGACAGCTATTGGATAAAAGTTTATAACGGCGCTTTTGTCACGATCAATGGCATTATTACTTCTACCTGGGAATGGGCCAAGCTGATGGACGCAAACCTGAGCGTGGACGCGCATACTTTTACCATCGCTTACCGGGAAGATGGCGCGATGCCGGATAAAATATTGATTACCACTTACGGCGGGGCCATTACGGGTAAAGGCTCCGCCACGGACAACTGTAAAATCCAGCAGACTATCAACTTTGATACCTTACCGACTAAGCTCCTTGGCGATGCTAATTCAACGCTACAGGAGGGCCAGTGCGGCCTGCCTAAGCGACGACCGGTCGGACCGCCAAGAGCGGGCTGACCGGCAAAACGGTTCGCCCAGCAAAATCATAAACAGCCTCACTGCTAAGAACACTTGGCTATTAGCTCTACTTTGGCAGGTTGTGAAGCAGGAAGCCAAGCAGTAGATTTAGGGAATGGACTTGCCGATTACTGAAAAAAAGTGGAGGCCTACGTGGCCAGTTACGCTGCCTGTTTTCGCCCGCGCCTACACGGGCAACTGGCGCATTGTCAGCAGTATATCAAGGGCTTGTTTCACGCCTGCCGCAGCAACGTGGCGCGCATGAACGAGCGCCTGCCCGATTCGACCTATGATGCGCTGCACCATTTTATCAGCGAGTCGAGCTGGGACGGGCAGGCCGTGATGGACGAGGTGGCGCGTCGGGTGCAGGCCACCTTGGGCGAGGTGGCGGGCGAGCAGGGCCTACTGCTGGATGAGTGTGGCTGGGAGAAAGCGGGCACCAACAGCGTGGGCGTGGGCCGCCAATACATTGGGCAGGTGGGCAAGATTAGCAACGGGCAGGTGGGCGTGTTTGCCGTGCTGAGTCGGGGTACCTCGGCGAGTCTGGTGGGCGGGCAGCTCTACCTGCCTGAGGCTTGGAGCAGCGATGCCGCGCGCTGCGCCCAGGCACGGGTGCCGCTGGCGGCGCGGGCCTATCGCAGCAAGCCCGCGTTGGCAGCGGGATTGGTGGAGCACCTGTTGGGCCAGGGCCTGGTGCGGGCTGATTGGGTGGGCGGCGACGCAGCCTACGGCAACTCGCCGGCCCTGCGCCAAGCCTTGCAGCAGCGCGGGCAAGCGTATGTGCTCGACGTGGGACCTGGGCTCCAACTCTACCTGGCCGACCCGACGCCGACGGCGGCTCCCCTCGGGTCGGGACGGGGCCGTCCCCCGCGCCGGGTGCGGCCCCTGGGCACCGCCCTGCCCCTGCCCCAAGTAGCGGCCCAGCTGCCCACTACTAACTGGCAGCAAGTAAGTTATAGGCCAGGTAAGAACGGGTCACTGGTGCGCGAGGCGGTCCTGGTACCGGTCTGGCGCTGGGAAAACGGGGAGCAGTCGGCCGAGGCGCTACACCTGCTCATTTCCCGCGAGCTGGACGGCACGCAAGTCAAATTCAGCGCCTCTGCTACACCCCGTCCCAGGTCCCCGCGCTGGGGGTGGAGCAGGCGCTGAATCGCCAGATGCAGCGCTACTGGATTGAGCGCGTGTTTCAGGAAGCCAAGCAGCAACTGGGCTTGCACCAGAATCAGACCCGCTTTTGGCCGGCCTGGCAGCACCACGTGGCCCTAACCATGATGGCTTTACACCTGCTGCTTGACACGCAACTACGCGAGCGCGAGACGATTCCCAACTTGTCCTTTGCCAGCCTCAAGCTGGTGCTGGCCCAAAAGCTGCAAAACCTGCTACATCAGGATGACGCGCTTCTTGCCGCCGTGCAGCAGCGAGCTAAAGCCAATACGCCTAAACACCTCGGAACCCACTCGCCTTAACCTGCCAAAGTAGAGCTAATTATCAATCACGATTTTAATTCGGGCGGTGTGCCTCACCAAGCTCTTGCTAAAGGAGCAGGACTTTCGCACCAACACGCCGCAGCGCTGACGCAGTGAACAATTGATGGCTTCGATTATACTGGTTTGCCCTTCGCCCTTTGGACACGGGCGGTGTTGCCAGCGCGGCAAGACCTTGGCATAAGCGTCCCAGAGGTCCGTAAAATACCAGCAGTGGTGACGGTAGCGGCGGGGCAAGGCTTGCCACAGCCGCTGGGCAGTTTGGGCACTACGCTCGCCGAGCACCCAGGCCACGATACGCCGACTAACGCGCTCGACGGCGAGCCACAGCCAGACTTTATGCGCTTTACTACCTACAAAGGTCCACATTTCATCGAGTTCCAACGCTTCCCAACGCTTTTTCTGCGCTTTCTTGCGCCGCAGCCGAGGCAGAGGCGGGGAGGCTGCCCGCGCTTTTTTTTAGCAGCTTTGCCACCGTCACGCGCGCTACCCCTGTCGCCCGCACGAGGCTGCGTTGCGAGTTGCGCTCCACCAATAAATTTTCCACCTGGGCATACTGCGCCGCTTTCGCAGCAGCGGCGGGCGTAAAGCGCGCTTGGTAGCCGCAGGCTTTGCACTGGTATTTCGCGTGTCCTTGGCTCGTACCATTGCGGCGAATGTGTTCACTGCCACATTTGGCACATAGATGCTGCGTATAAACCATAAACTCTATACGTTTTTCACCTCTGGATAGACCACCGCCGCGTTTGGCGGGTCTCCTTTTGCGAGTTATAGCAGGCTGCTTTGTTTCTTAAAAAAGCACTTACTAAAAGACTCCATTCTGTATAGTAGAAGCTTTGTCACGTTTTCTAAACGAACGTGGCTGTTGCAGAACTCGGCGTGAGGCCTCGCAAGGTGGGCTCGACGAGCCGAACTAAGCTAGAAAGGCTAACCAACGGGCTTTTTAGCCGGGCTTATCAGCTAGCTTATGTGGTTACCGGGTTGGCTAGCGGGTTCTGCAACAGACACGAACCTCTTGAAATGTGACAGGCTGTGTTAATAATTGCGCTGCTTCAAAAATAACCTGTTTTGCCCTCCAAAAAACGGTAACGGAAAACGGCTCGAAAAACCGGCGTTTCCGGGCCGTTTGAGCGGGGTCATTTGCCCTCCAAAAAACGAGCGTTTGTTGGAGGGGGCAGGAGTGTATGAAACTCATCCTTTCGAGCCATTTCGTGAACGAGGAATCGTAGACGAGTTTCGTAGACTCGCCCCGACCCGGCAGTGGCTCACTGACATTTGGTGCTGGCCAGTTGCGGAGCGTTTACTTAAAAGAGCGTTTTCTTTTACTCGCCTTCGGAAGAGGAGAGATTGGTGAGGAACCCGGTGAAATCCTCCGCGATATACAACGCTTCATCGGGCTCTAGCCCGATGTGGTCAAACTCCACCACGGTGTCCGCCCCTCGAAAGGCATAGACGGTGTTGCCCCCATTAGAGGCAAAGATGAGGTAGCCGCTTACGCCTTCTAGGGCCGCACAGGCCGCATTATAGGCGGGCACCTCGTCGAGCCGTAAGAGATGCACATAGTTTTCCTCCCCGACCGGCCCCTCCCCGCCGTTATGCGCGTGCATGAAGGCCAGATAATCCGGGGACACCTTTCCGGTCAGCAGACGGGCATAATGCTGATAGTCGGCTTCCGGTAAGGGCGCGTTGTGTTCAAACCCACTGCCGAGAAGGGCCGGTAAGAGCATACAAAGGGATTATTTTAGGAAGGCAGCAGCACGTTCGCCGCCCTTACCCATGAGTCGACCAAAACGGTGATATTCGCTGCCAAAGGCAAGCTACAGAATGGAGCTTACACCAATCAGCAACAACGCACGCGTGCTCTCCGTTGCTGGCTGTACAGCAGCTATTTGGGTCTGACTAGTAAAGGAGCGTTTACTTGACAGATGCGTTTTTATTTTGCCAGTAACGAGTGTATTCTTTCGCTAACATTCCTCCCGGGACGAATTGGTCCGGTGAAGCGCCGTAAGTATGCACTGCATACGCCACAGCTTCTTCAATCGAATCAAAGGCAGCACTCTCGTCGGCATCGGGGTCCAGCAGAGAAAACTCAGGCACATTCTGCCAGTGTTCATCGCCTTCATCGAACGATTCTAGATAATGAACACTGTAGTGGTGCTGGTCCGCTTGCGCGAGGTAGAGCCACTTTATCACCGTGAACTCGCCTTCGTCGCTATGGCCTAGCCATTGTTCGACTTCCTTGCCGGCGTGTACCCGGGCCTGTAATTCTAAACGGGAGAGGTAGGTCGCCATAGCAGCGGCAAAGATGTAACCGTTCACAATAACGGTCCCAGCCTTAAACATCAGGGGTTCAGAAAGTCCCTTCCCAACCAAGTGGCTCCGAAAGTCCACCGCCAGTGCGTTTCCAGCGCGTGGTGGGGGTCCAAAAAGTCGAAAACTGCTGCGTCCATAAGGTGCACCTCTTTGAGCATGCGTTTGACACTACTCTACTCTGCAAACCCCTAGCGCTACGTTAGTTCAGCTCGCTAAACCAGTATCAAGGCGTTACGCCTGCGAGCACTAATCGGCCTCGCGCACCGCACAGATCCGGGTAGCACGCGCGTCAGCAGATAGCCCAGGCCGCGTGCCGCGTCCTCCATCAGGGGGTTAAGCTGCCACTGAGAAATTGCGCCGTGAAGGGCAGGCTGTAGCCCGCTGGGGTTAGCCTCAAGACCCCTTGGCCCGCATAATCTAACCCGAGTGGCTGCTGGAAATTGGCGTCCGTGATGTTGGTCCGGACGTCCACGTGCCAAGGACCCGTGCCCAGCGCCACCGTGTTGTTAAGGGTGAAGGTTGCGACTACTTCCATGCCCGTGCCAGCCGGTAACGCGCCCCGCAGGCTGTCAAAACCTCTCGACAAGTACCCGTGCCAGGTGTAGGTGAGCGTGCGCGTCGGGTCGGCGTTCGCCTGCGAGACGATTTGCAACTGCAGCCCGCGCAGGGTGTCGGCTGCCAACGCGTTAGGCTGGATCGTCAGCGTGCCGGCAGCCGGCGTAAAGGCTTGCAGAACAACGGGGGCGGCGGGCGAAGTAGAGGGAGGGGCGGGGGCAGGCGAAACGGCCTCTTTTTTTGAGCAGGCAGTCAGGCCAGCCAGGAGCCAGCCAGCGAGTACGCAAGTTTTCATGCCGGTAAGCTACGACGCGTTGCCAAAGAAAGCGCCAGCTAATAAGGCAGTTTGTACGCCCTTGCTGACTGCTCGCTGGCTTGGCTGACGAGCAGGTCGAGGACAAAAGGCTAGTAAGGAGCCGTGTCTACTAACTGTTTCAAGCAGCCTACGCGCAAGAGCAGAGGGCTCTACAAGATAGGCGCTGTAACTCCACCAGCAGACCCCACTTATTGACCCAGTAAAAGGACCGCTAAGTAACTGTGACAAGCCCATAACGAAAGGCGCACCTTTCGGAACCCACCCAATCAAAAAACTGGCCATGGTGTCCCGTCAGTTTTTACTAGACCGTTGGTATTGGCACAGGTCACGTGCAGCAAGGCTTCCTAGTTGGCCACTTTCTTTTCCCAGCAGATGAGCAGGCGGCGAAAACGGTTAAACCAAGCGTGGGTGCGCTCCACCACCCAACGCCGGGCCCGCTGGGTCTACCGGGTGTACGACACTTGGCGACCTCTTCGCTCCGACCCAAGATGTGCACCCAGTAGCCCCAGCGGGCCAGCACCTGGCGAACGGCCTCGGCGTCTTAGCCTATATCGGCACAGAAACCAGGCGCAAAATCGCCTTCGGCTGGTGGGGCAACACGGACATAGAATCTAGCACGGCTTCTACCTACTTGGCTTCATGCACAGTAGCCCCGGTGACGGCCACACCCACCGGCAAGCCTTGGGCCTTGGTAAGCAGGTGGCGCTTGCCCCCGCCCTTGCCCCGGTTGGTGGGATTGGGGCCGACGGCCTCCCCGCCAAGCGGTGCCTTGTTCTGACAGGCATCGAGGCACGGCCAGTCCCAATCTAAGCGACATTCAGCCTGCAACTGCACCAAGTCGCTGGCCCAGAGCCACTGGAATGCCCTGACTAGTGTCCACTCTTGCCAGCGGTCATGGACCGTGGAGGATGCCCCCAGGTACCGGGGCAAGGTCTTCCACTGTATCCCGGTACATAACAGCTAGTAGATGGCGTAGAACAGTTGGCGGTCACAGATGCGCGGCCAGCCCCGCCCACCCGGGCGCTTGACCAGCTCGGGCAGCAACAGCTCAACAGCCATCCACAAGGCGGGTAAAAGTAAAAGTCGGCGGGAATCTTCGCTTCGTAGGCGGTACGGTCCTAAGCCAAATGGCGGCGCCCAAACTCCACGCCCACGTATTCTAATGGCGAGTCGGCGCTTGCCCAGCGCTACCAGGCCCTGGTACACGGCTAGTGCGTCTTCCCCAGCGGCCCGAGAGGGCTATTTTATGTTGCCGGGATGTGGAACTAGGCAGCCTGCGCAAGGAGGTTAATCGCTTTAGAGAAAAGAAATGCCGTAGTGCGCGCAAATGGCCGCCACCTGGCCTAGGTCGGGCGGCCCGGCGGGCAGTTGGCTCAACTCCCCAAACATGGTTTCCAAGCCGGCAGGCCAGACGTGCACCAGCATCCGGGTCGGCGTCGCGCTCACCGCCCGGAAGCTGTGAGCCACGTTTCGGGGGGCGTAGACGACGACGCCCGGCTCCACAATCGTGGTTGTGTCGCCGATGACAAACTCCACCTGGCCTTCCAGCACCCAGAAACTTTCGTCTTCGCGCGTGTGCCGGTGCAACGGGATGCCGGTTCCGGGTTCGTTGAACTGCTCCACCAGCGTGAAGCAGCCGGCGGTGTCGGCGCTCGTGAGCTTGAGCAAGAGGCGGTCGCCCAGCACGGTGAGTGGGGTGCCCGCCGCGGCGGGAATTACTGTTGCAAAAGTGTTCATCGGTAAGGGCAGTGAAGGAGGAAAGTGAAAAGGGGGCAGGGGCGGCCTGGTGCGCCGGTTGGGTCGTTGAGCAGGCAAAGTTTCCGCCCGCTCCTACCCCGTGCCAAAGCGGGCGTGTAGTCTTTTTCGACTACACGCCCGCTTCGCCCCCATCGCCAGCAGCCCACCCGTACCAGCGCTTAAGCTACTTATCTTGCCAACCCTTGCTAAGCTCCTATGAAAAACTGGCTGCGCGGCTTATCCCTCCTGCTATACCTGCTGTGCGGCGGGCGGGCCGGGGCGCAGCCGTCGCCTGGCGGCTGGCAGGCCGACCCCCGGCTGCGGGGCGTGGCCCCGCGCGCCCTGGCCCAGACCCCCGACGGGCTGCTGTGGTTGGGCACCGAAGACGGCGTGTTTCGCTACGACGGCACCGAACTGGTACCGCTCAATGCGCTACGCCGCACCGGCCCCCCGCTGCCGGCCGTGGCCTGCAACCAGGTGCTGGCCCTGCCCACTGGCGACGTGTGGCTCGGCACCGAAGCCGGGGCCTACCGCTTCACTGCGGCGGGGGCCTTGCAGCCGGTGACGCCCCCCAGCCCGGCCCGCCAGGCAATTAGCTCCCTCGTGCTGGCCGCCGCTGCCCACCGCGTGTGGCTCGTGCAGGAGCGAGTCGGCCTGCAAGCCTACACCCTGGCCGGCCAACCCACCGGCCCGTTCATTCCGGCCCCTACCCCCTACCTAGGGCTCTGGCCCGCCGCCGACGGGTCGCTGTGGCTCTTCTCTCAGCAGGGCCCCGGCCGCACCCAGCACCGCACGGCAACCGGCCAACTGCTGGGCGAGTGGCAGCACCCCCACCGCTTTCTGCACCCGGTCGCGGACCCGGCGGGCCGGGTCTGGCTGCTAAGCGCCCGGGCCGCCTACCGCCCCGCTCCCGGCGGGCAACTGCCCGAGAGCAGCCGCTGGCGCGAGCCCGGCCTCGAAATGCATTTTGCCCTGGCCCCTACCGACACCAGCGCCACCCTGCTCACCCAGGACCAGCTGGTGTACCTGGGATGGACGCCCACGGCCGGCCCCCGGGCGCGGTTCCGGCTGGGCCCGCTGCCCTGGACGGGGGGCGAATGGGGAGCGGGCCTAGCGGCCGATGCCTCGGG
>JBPBPH010000043.1:0-17202 GCA_050954355.1 Janthinobacterium lividum | reverse complement strand
GTATGGAATGGGGCATTTTCGCCTCAAAGCACAACTTTATGCGGTCGGCTTAAAGGCCATGTACCAGCAACTCGCTTTATTCACTGCGTAACATCAGTCATTAAAAATAGCGTCGAACCTAAACGCAGCTTTTAGTTCGGCGTAGGGCTTGCCTGACGCAGTCGCCCAAAACTGAAAAACCCGGTCAAAGGAGAGGTCAAAAACAACTTTTCCCAGATCGAAAATCAGGGCTTCGTACGTAGTCATCAAGCAGGTGCTTTCGGGGCTGTTGTCGGCTGGGTGGCGGCAGCAGCGGGTGCCGAGCAGCTAGCTTGCCGCTCTTGGGTAGGCAGCATTACAAGGTAACGACCTTGCGCTAAGCCGCAGCCCTAGGGCACCGGCACGGCCGCTACCAGCTGCTGCCGGCCGCGCTTGCGGCGGCCGTAGATGTCCAGTATGAGCAGCGGCAGCAGCGTAAGCTCGGCCACCACGCCAAAGAGCAGGGTGAGGCCGATGAGCAGCCCCACGTAAAAGGTGCCGTCGAACGACGAAAACAGCAGCGTGCCGAAGCCGCCCACCAGAATGAGCGAGGTGACGACCACCGCCCGCCCGGCCAGCAGGTAGGTGCGCCGCACGGCCTTAAATAAACTAGGCTCGTGCCCCAGCGAGAGCTTCAACTTGCTGATAAAGTGAATAGTGTCATCGACAGCGATGCCGAAGGCGATGGTAAAGATGATGCTGGTGCTCACCTTCATATTGACGCCCGCCAGGCCCATGACGCCCGCCACCACCAAAATGGGCAGTAGGTTGGGAATGAGCACGATGAGCGTCATGCGCAGCGAGCGGAACAGCGCCAGCACAATCAGCGTCACCATCAGAATGTCGATGGCCATACCCTGAATCATGTTCAGGGTCAGGCTCTCGTTGTTTTTGTCAATCAGGTTGCTAGAGCCCGTCAGGCGGGTGCGCAGCACGGTAGTGTCGAGGCCGGTGCGCAAAAACCGGCGCAGCCCCGCGTTCAGCGCATCGGCCCGGATACTGCCCACGTCGGCCATGCGCCCGGTGAGGCGGCCGGCCGAGTAGTCGGGCAGCGCCAGGGCCCGAAACTCGGGCTTCTTGCGCAGCGGGCGCAGCCGCGCCACCAGGCCCGCTAGCTCAACCGAGTCGGTGGGCAGGCGGTAGTCGGCCAGCTCGCCGCCGTGCAGGGCCTTGCGCAGGGCCCGCACCAGCGTGGCCGGCGAGGCCTGAAACTGCAAGCCGTACGTAGTGGTCAGGTAATGCTCTAGCCGCTCGGTTTGGCGCAGTACGGCCGGGTCGTACACCGTGCGGCCGGCGGCTGGGCGCAGCTCCAGCTCGAAGGGCCGCACCCCGGCAAAGTGGGTGTCGAAAAAGGCGAAATCCTGCCGCACGGGGTCGTTTTTGCTTAGGTCGTCGAGCAGCGAGGAGTTGATGCGCACCCGCGTAGCCAGCCCGATGCTGAGCACCAGCATGAGCCCGCTGGCCACATAAATGCCCCGCCGCTGCCGCAGCACCCGGCTAAAGAGCCGGCCCAGCACGCCATCCCAGTCGCGGCCGTGGCGGCGCGGCGCGCGCAGCTGGGGCTGGCCCAGCAGCACCAGCATGGCTGGCAAGAGCGTGAAGCTCAGCCCGAAAGCCAGCAGCACCGCGATGCCCGTAAACAACCCGAAGTTGTGGATGGGCTTGATGGTGCTGGTCATGAGGGTGAAAAAGCCGATGCTGGTCGTGAGCGCCGACAGCCCCGAGCCGAAGCCCGACTCGCGCAGGGTAGTGCGCAGGGCCGCTTTTTTGCCCGCCCCGTACCCCAGCTCGCTCACGTAGCGCGAAATAATGTGAATGGTATCCGACATGCCCACCACGAACAGCATTAGGGGGAGCAGGGCCGTCATCAGGTCGATGCGCACGCCGGCCGCGCCCATGACCCCGAGGCCCCAGAGCACCGCGCCCAGCACCACCACCAGCGGCAGCACCACGCCCCACCAGGTGCGAAACGTGAGCCATAAAAGCCCCGTGACCAGCACCACGGCCAGGCTGATAAACACCACCAGCTCGCGCTGCAGCCTATCCACAAACACCGACTGGGCCACCACGCGGCCCGCCAGGTGGGTGCGGGCGGCGGGCAGCCCGGCACGGGCCAGCCCCTGGCGCAGGGCGGCCAGCAGCGAGTCGCCGGGCGGCTTTTCCAGGTCGGGCGTCAGCTGCAGCACCAGGGCCAAAGCCCGCGCGTCGCGGCTGAGCACGTTGCCCACCAGCCCGGGCGTGCGAAAAATCAGGGCAGAATCGGCCGCGCGCCGGCGGGGGTCGGCGGGGTGCAGGTAGGGTAGCTCGTACACCCCCAGGCCCTCCACCACGGGGTTGCGAAGGGTGGTAAGCGCGCTGACGCTGCGCACGTGCGGCAGCCGGCGGGCCAGGTGCGCCAGCGTGTCTACGCGGGTTAGAAAGGCGGGGTCGAACACGGTGCGGCCCCTAGGGGCCTCCACGCCCAGCAGCAGGTAGTCGTTGTCGTTGCCAAAGCGCCGGGTGTAGCCCTGGTAGTAGTCCAGGTCGGGGTCGCCGGCGGGGTAAAAGTCGTTGAAGTTGTAGTTGAAGCGCAGCTGGGCGGCGTAGTAGCCGGCCAGCCCCGTGAGCAGGGCCAGCACCAGCAGAGCCAGGTGCGCAAGGCGACGAAGCGGCATAGAGTAGGAAGAGAGCCTGCATAACCCGGGGACCCGGCCTAGGGTTCGGCGTGCGGTTCGGCTGCCGGCCGCCGCGCCCCCTACCTCTAGAAACCGCCTGCGCCGTCGGCCGGGCTACCTTCCTCACGCAGCAGGCTACCCCCGCCGCGCCCACCCTGGTGTCCGTGCCCGCCAAGTAGCGCCGGCTTGGCAGTTGGGGCGGCGCGCGTATTTTAGGAGCTGCAAACTGCCTTCCAGTTCCTTCACCCCCTAGTCCATATGAAAAAGACCCTCCTTGCCCTCGCCCTGCTGGCCAGCGCCGCCTCTGCCTTCGCCACCGACGGCCCCAAGCCCACCGCCAAAGCCGCTAAGAAAGACAACTGCACCGCCGCCGCCGCGGCCAAGTGCGAAGCCGGCATGGCCGGCGCCAGCATGGCCGGCATGCCCGCCTGCTGCCGCGCCAAGATGGCCGCCCGCGCCGCCGCCCCCACTACCGTAGCCGCCCAGGCCAAGCCAGTGGTGAAGTCGCTGTAGAAGCCCTAGGGCCTTGCTTGCGTAAAAAGGCCGCCCGTAGTGGGCGGCCTTTTTTATAATTCATGCTGAACGAATAATTTTTTATGAAAAGAATACTAATGCTGCTGCTCACTTTTAGCGGTGCGCTAGCCAGCCAGGCTCAAGATGGCACTTGGCAAAAAGTGTCGATTGCTGACTCCGTTACGGTGGAGTTTCCAGTTGAGCCGAAAAAATATACCCAAAGTGGTGTGACAGCCTACAATGTCTACCATGACTCGGTAGTGTATTCAGTGGCAATAATTCGCAATGCAAATAGCGAAAAAATAGCAGATGAGGATAAGCAGGAACTCTACGATGGACTAATAAAAGGAGCAGTTAAAAGAGCGAATGCCACGGCAATTGATACCAAAACAGAGTTTGCTGCTAATAGCTACAAAGGTGTAGAAGTAAGCTTTCATTCTCATGTCAAGCAACTGCAAGGGCTTACTACTATTCGAGCTGTATTAGTAAATGGCACTGTATTCAGCCAGACCTTCGTGGGCGCAGACAATGCGGCGAATACGTCTGCTCGCCAGCGCTTCTTTAAGTCGTTTATGCCTCACCAACGGCCCGCACCGCCGGTGAAGTCAAGAGCGTATCGATTCGGAGAAATGATGGGAAGACTACTTTTGTATGGATTATTGCTAGCGGGTATCCTTTACTTAGTGAGCCGGCCTAGGAAAAAAGGTCAACCAAAAGCTTCTGCTTGATGCCCACTATCAAAGTGCTTACCCGCATTGCGGCGCCGTCGGCGCGCTGCTTCCAGCTGGCGCTGAGTGTGGACCTGCACGCTGTATCGGCACGCCAAACCCAGGAGCAGGTGGTGAGCGGCGTGCGTAGCGGCCTGCTGCAGCTGGGCGATTCAGTGACGTTTCGGGCGCGGCACTTTGGCATTTGGCAAACGCTGACCAGCAAAATCACCGAGTACCAAGCGCCGGCTTATTTCTGCGATGAGATGCAGCAAGGGGCATTTCACGCCATGCGGCATGAGCATCATTTTGAGTTGGAAGGTGCCATTACACTTATGCGCGACGTGTTTGCCTTCACTTCGCCCCTAGGGGTGCTGGGTAAGCTGGCCGATGCGCTGGTGCTGAAAAACTACTTACGGCGCTTCTTGGAGCAGCGCGGCGCCGTGCTGAAACACTATGCCGAAACCGAGGCGTGGCAGGCGGTATTACCCGCGGGCAATTGGTAGCTTTGCTCCACCATGCGCCAATACCACGACCTGCTCCGCCAAATCCTTGACCACGGCACCGCCAAAACCGACCGCACGGGTACGGGCACGCTGTCCATTTTTGGGCCGCAGATGCGCTTTAATTTAGCCGAGGGCTTTCCGCTGGTAACCACCAAGAAGGTGCACCTCAAGAGCATTATTTACGAGCTGCTGTGGTTTCTCAGGGGCGATACCAACGTGGCGTATTTGCAGGAACACGGCGTGAGCATCTGGAACGAGTGGGCCGACGCCCAGGGCAATCTCGGGCCCGTGTACGGCTACCAGTGGCGCAGCTGGCCCGACGGCCAGGGCGGCCACATTGACCAGATTAGCCAGGTAATCAATCAGTTGAAAACCCAGCCCGACTCGCGCCGCCTGGTGGTGAGCGCCTGGAACGTGGCCGACCTGCCCCAAATGCACCTGCCCGCCTGCCACGCCCTGTTTCAATTTTACGTGGCCGACGGCCGCCTCTCGTGCCAGCTCTACCAGCGCTCGGCCGACGTGTTTCTGGGCGTGCCCTTTAACATCGCCTCCTATGCCCTGCTCACCCTCATGGTGGCGCAGGTAACGGGCCTGCAGCCCGGCGAGTTTATCTGGACCGGCGGCGATACCCACCTCTACAGCAATCACCTCACCCAGGCCCGCGAGCAGCTGACCCGCGCGCCGCGCCCGCTGCCCACCCTGCGCCTCAACCCGGCCGTGACGGACATTTTCAGCTTCGCGTTCGACGATTTTCAGCTGGAAAATTACGCGCCCTGGCCCGCCATTAAGGCGCCCGTTGCCGTATAGCTGCCTCATGAGTAAGGGCCTAGGGCACCGAATACTGCGCGGGGCATTGCTACTCGGGGGTGGGCTGCTGGCCGGCGCACCCGCCCGCGCCCAGTACGCGGCGCCCGGCTTTCCGATGCTGCCGCTGCACCGGCCGCTGCCCCCGCCCGCCCCACCGCCCGAAGACCCCGCCCACCTGCCCCGCTTCTGGCACGAGCGCGACGCCGAGCGGCAGGTAGCCGGCCGCAACCGCTTCTTTGAGCTAGTAATGGCGCGGGCCCAGTACCCCCAGGCGGCCCGGCCCCCCGCCGCGCAGCCGGCCGTGGCCATGCCCACGGGCCGCATTTTCGTGGTGCTGCTGGTGCGCCCCGATGGCACCGTGCGCCAGCCGCCCCGCATCAGCCGGCGCGAGTTAGCGCAGCCCGACAGCTCCTACCCGCCCGCTGCCATCCGGGCCCTCGACCAAGAAGCCCAGCGGGTGCTCGGGGCGCTGCACTTTGTGCGCTCGCGCTCGCCGCTCGACTCGCTGGTGGTGCCCATGCGCTTCCAAACGCAGTAGAAAAGGACCTGCCCGCGAGCGCTGTCCCTTTTTGAGATTACGGCCATCGCCAAGCGGTATAATTCAGTTGGCCAACACCAAAACTGGACGAGCACCGGGAACTGCCGCCTTAAAATTAGCGCCTATAAACTTGATAGTGAGTGAATAGTATTGCCGCTACAATGGCTCAGCTTAATTGGCATTCGAATTGTAATGCGTTCTGCTGTCCTAGTTACCTTACGCTCCTACCATCGTGCCTACTCCGCTGCTTTCCACTCTGCACCGGTCGCTGGTTGCCTTCAGCGCCCTCGCCCTGAACCTGGGCCCGCGGGCCCAGGTGCTGGCCCGGCACCACGTAACCGAGGCCGACCTACACCATTACCAAGCCGATTGGGAGCGCCTGCTGGTGCTGCGCGCCGCTGGGCGCACCAGCCAGCAACCCCTAGGCCCCGCCGGGACCCCGTAAGGGGCGCCGGCCCGGCGGCCCCGCCGGGCAAGAGCCAGCGCTACTCACCCACCGCCCCGGCCGTAAGTACCGCCTCAGCGGCCAGCAGCCCAGCGGTTCCATACAGGCCTTGGCGGCTGGGGAAGCCTAGGGCCGCCCGGCGCCGCATGGCCGCCTGCCAGCACCAGCGTCTTCAGAAAGTAGTTGCCGAATGTTAGGCCCCGGTTGGGCCAGGGTAGCCCTAGGGCATCGGCGGCCAGCAGGCGGCTGTTGTAGGGCAGTTGGGTCATAAACTGGCGCTAAGGGGTAGTTGCTACTACGACCCCTAGGCCCTACAGCAGCCCAAATTTCTTGCCTGGCAGCGCGCGCAGCACGCCCCGAAACTCGAGGGCCAGCAGCAGCGACGCCACGGCGTGGATGGGCAGCTGCGCCTGCCAAGCCAGCTCATCCATGTGCAGCTCGCGGCCGGGCGCGGCGGCCAGCACGCGCACCAAGGCAAACTCGTCGGTTGAAAAATCGTCGGGCGAGTAGGTGGGGGTGGGCAGCGGCTTGCCCGGCTGGTGCAGGGCGGCGTCCCAGTTCAGCAGCTGCTCCAGGTCGGCCGGGTACTGGTAGAGGGCAGCTTTATGACTCTTGATGAGCGCGTTGCAGCCCGCTGAGGTGGGGGCTCCCAGGGGCCCCGGCACGGCCAGCACGTCGCGGTCGTAGCTCAGGGCCAGCTCGGCCGTTATCAGGGCGCCGCCTTTTTCGGCCGCTTCCACTACCACCGTGCCATCGGCCAGGCCGGCGATGATGCGGTTGCGGGCCGGGAAGTTATAGCGGTCGGGCCCGGTGCCGAAGGCAAACTCGGTGAGCAGGCCGCCGGTTTCGCGCAGCTTCTCGGCCGTTTTGCGGTGGGCGGTGGGGTAAACTACGTCCAGCCCGGTGGCCATGACGCCCACCGTGGGCAGGCCCTCGGCCAGGGCGGCGCGGTGCGCCAGGATGTCGATGCCGTAGGCCAGGCCACTGATTACCAGCGGCTGGTGCGGCACCAGGCCGCGCACCAGCGCCTCGGTTTGCTCGCGGCCGTAGTCGGTGGCCTGGCGCGTGCCCACGATGGCCACGGTCTTGGGTGCGTTCAGGTTGGCCGGGCCCTGGTAGTAGAGCAGGGCCGGCGCATCGGCAATAAGTTTGAGGCGGCTGGGGTAGCTTTTGTGAGTGTAAAACAGGATTTCGACGCCCTCCTGCTCGGCTTTGCGCAGGCTGGCCTCGGCCCGGCCGAGGGCCTGGCCGCGCGCGGGCCCCGTGAGGGCCTGCACCGTGGCGTCGCCCACGCCCGGCACGCGCCGCAGCCGGCCCGGCGGCAGGTGCAGCACGTTGCGCGCCGACGCGCCGTAGCTCATCAGCTGCCGCGTGAGCTGCGGGCCAATGCCGGGAATGAGCGTGAGGGCGAGTTCGTAAAGTAGAGAATCATCCATTTTCAATTAGCAATTGTGCCCGGCCGCCACTAGGCAGCAGCTAGCATAGCTGCACTGAGGAGCCTCAATTTGATAATTGCTCATTGCTAATTGACAACTACTTGTCGTCCAATTCCTTTTTGAGGCTCACTAAAAAGCCGCGCACTTTTTCCAGGCTTTGGATGACGTCGATTTTGTCTTTGAGCTGGCCACCTTTGTGCTTCATCATCTCGCGGGCGCCGGCAATGGTGTAGCCGCGCTCCTTCACTAGGTGGTAAATGGTGCGAAACGTATCCACGTCGGCCTGGGTGAAGAGGCGGTTGCCCTTCTTGCTCTTGCGCGGGGCCAGCTCCGGAAACTCGGTTTCCCAGAAGCGGATGAGCGAGGTGGCCACGCCAAACTGCTCGGCTACCTCGCCAATGGTGAAGTACTGCTTGGTAATATCGCGTTCTTTATAAGGCATGGGCAAAGCAGTAGATAGGCGAGCGCCAAAGCGGGCCTAAAGCTACTCAATTTTATAAGCTCGGCCCAGCTCGTCGTAGAGCGGCAGTAGGGCGTTGGCTTGCCCCTGCTTGTCAAAAATGGCCTCCCAGGTGTTGAGCGGCTCCCAGATGAAGGTGCCCCGGCCCTTGCCGCCGGGCAGGTTAAAGGCGATGTCGTTGACTTCCTTTTTGCGCTCGGAATACTCCACCACCACCACGTCCTGCGGGTAGCGGCGCGCCAGCTGCGTGAGGTTAGCCTGCAGCTCGGCCAGGGTGCCGTGCCACTTGGGGTAATACGACTCGCCGATGACGTCGAACCCAACGCCGGCGGCTTGCATGCGGTCCAGCCAGGCGTTGGAAAGCTGGGTTTGGCCCCCTAGGGCAATGTGGAGCATGACGAGGCTGCGTGGGCTGGTTTCGCGCACGGCGGCCACGCCCGCCCGCACCAGCTGGGTTAGGGTGGCGTAGCGGGCGGCGCTGTCGGGCAGTTGGGTGTTGCCATCGGGCCAGAGCATACCGTGGCTGATTTCGTTGCCCACCTGCACCATGTCGGGCGGGGTGCCCTGGGCTTGCAGGGCCCGCAGCACGCCCTGGGTGTAGTCGTGCACGGCCTGCGCCAGGGCCGCGCCGTGCAGGCCCTGCCAGGCGGCGGGCTTAAACTGCTTCTGCGGGTCGGCCCAGGTATCGGAGTAGTGGAAGTCGAGCAGCAGCTTCAGCCCGGCGGCCTTCACGCGCCGGGCCATGCCTAGGGTATGCGCCAGGTCGCAAAAGCCCTTGCCGGGCGAGTAGCCGCTGTCGGCCGCCGGGTTGTTGAAAATGCGCAGCCGGATGTAGTTGAAATGGTGGGCTTTGAGAATCTCGATGGCGTCCTTGGGCTGGCCCTGGTCCGTGAATTTCAGCCCCCTGGCCTCCAGCTGGGGCAGAAAGGAAATGTCGGCCCCCAGCACCTTGCCCAGGCGCTGGGGGCGCGGTGCCGTAGCGGGCGCAAAGGCCAGCAGTATGGCGGCTAGCAGGCCGGCAAAGGGGAGGAGCAGGAGCGTGGGGCGGGGCATAGTAAGCAGGTAGGCTGGCGTGGCAAGGAAGCGGGCGCGGGGGCTGGCGAGCGGGCAGCCCTGGGGCCCACCCCAAACAAAGATGCCTGGTATCCGGCAAAGCTGCCGCGAACCACCCCGCGGCGGCTAGTGTTCGGAAAAGTTACCTTTGCCGCGCCTAGCGCCCGAGCCGCCTTAATGTCCTATCCTCATTGATAATTGCTCGTTGATAACTGATACTTGAAAAAGATGCTCCCCACCGCCAGCTACGTTCGCCAGCAGTTTCTCGATTTTTTCGCCTCCAAGGGCCACCACATTGTGCCCTCGGCCCCGCTCGTGGTCAAGGACGACCCCACGCTGCTGTTCATCAACAGCGGCATGGCCCCGTTCAAGGACTACTTTTTGGGCAACCGGCCCGCGCCCTACCCGCGCATTGCCGACACTCAGAAGTGCCTGCGCGTGAGCGGCAAGCACAACGACCTGGAGGAGGTGGGCTACGACACCTACCACCACACCCTGTTTGAGATGCTGGGCAACTGGAGCTTCGGCGACTACTTCAAGAAAGACGCCATTGCCTGGGCCTGGGAGCTGCTGACGCAGGTGTATCAGCTGCCTCAGGAGCGCCTCTACGTGACGTATTTTGAGGGCGACCAGGGCGACGGCCTAGGGCCCGACACCGAGACGCAGGCCCTGTGGCGCCAGTACACCAGCGACGAGCGCATTTTGCCCGGCAACAAGAAGGATAACTTTTGGGAGATGGGCGACACGGGGCCGTGCGGGCCATGCACCGAAATCCACATCGACTTGCGCGACGACAGCGAGCTAGCCCACACTAAAGGCAGCGAGCTGGTGAACGCCGACCACCCGCAGGTGGTCGAAATCTGGAACAACGTGTTCATGGAGTTTCAGCGCCTGGCCGACAAGTCGCTGGTGCCGCTGCCCGCCCGGAGCGTGGATACGGGCATGGGCTTCGAGCGGCTGATGATGGCCGTATCGGGCGTGAAATCCAACTACGATACCGATGTATTTCAGCCGCTTATCCAGTTTATTGCTCAGGAAGCCGGCGTGCCCTACCACGGCACCGCGCCCGCCACGGTAACCGACCAGCCCGCCACCGACAACGAGCGCACCGACATTGCCATCCGCGTGGTGGCCGACCACATCCGGGCCATTGCCTTTACCATTGCCGACGGCCAGCTGCCGAGCAACGTGAAGGCCGGCTACGTTATTCGGCGCATCTTGCGCCGGGCGGTGCGCTACGCCTTTTCGAGCCTGGGCCAACAGCAGCCCTTCCTCTACAAGCTGGTGCCCACGCTGGCCGACCAGATGGCGGGCATCTTCCCCGAGCTCAAGGCCCAGCAGGCGTTTGTGATGCGGGTGATTGAGGAAGAGGAAATGGCGTTTCTGAAAACGCTGGAAACTGGCCTGCGCCGGCTGGATGCCCTGGAGGAAAGCGCCCGCGCCCAGGGCGGCGTCATCGACGGCAAAACGGCGTTTGAGCTGAGCGACACCTTCGGCTTCCCGCTCGACCTGACGGCCCTCATTGCCCGCGAAAAGAACCTGGGCGTGGACGAGGAGGGCTTTAAGCGCGCGCTGGCGGAGCAGAAAAACCGCAGCCGCAACGCCCAGGAAACCGAGCAGAGCGACTGGGTGACGGTAACCGAAACCGACGCGCCCAACCAGTTTGTGGGCTACGACCAGGACGAGGCCCCCGCCCACCTGCTGCGCTACCGCCAGGTAGACAAGAAGGGCAAAACCGAGTACCAATTGGTGCTAAACCAGACGCCCTTCTACGCCGAGAGCGGCGGCCAGGTGGGCGACACCGGCTACCTCGACGGCCCCTTGAGCCGGGTGCGAGTGCTGGACACCAAGAAGGAAAACGACCTCATCATCCACACCACCCTGGAGCTGCCGCAGGAGCTGACCGCGGAGCTGCGCGCCCGGCCCGACGCCGCGCGCCGCGCCCTCATTCGCAACAACCACACGGCCACCCACTTGCTGCAAGCCGCCCTGCGCCAGGTGCTAGGGGGCCACGTGCAGCAAAAGGGCTCGCTGGTGAACGACAGGCTGCTGCGCTTCGACTTCTCGCACTTTACCAAAGTCACCGATGCCCAGCTGCGCGAGATTGAGCAGCTCGTCAACCAGCGCATTCGCCAGCAAATCCCGCTCGATGAGCGCCGGAACGTGCCCGTCGCCGAAGCCAAGGGCCTGGGGGCCATGGCCTTGTTTGGCGAGAAGTACGGCGACTTCGTGCGCGTCATCACCTTCGGCAAGGACTACTCGGTGGAGCTGTGCGGCGGCTTGCACGTGGCCAACACGGGCAGCATCGGCTACTTCAAAATCGTGAGCGAGAGCGCCGTGGGCGCGGGCGTGCGCCGCCTCGAAGCCGTGACGGCCGCCGCCGCCGAGGCCTACGTCGACCAGCAGCTCGACCAGCTAGCCCAGGTGCGCGAAACCCTGGGCAACCCCCAGCACCTGCTGCCCAGCCTCGACAAGCAAACCGAGGAAATCGCCGCCCTGCGCAAGCAACTCGAGCAGTTTGCCCAGCAAAGCCTTACGCAGCAAAAAAACCAGCTCCTAGGGCAGGTGAAGCCGGTAAACGGCCTCAACTTCCTGGCCGCCCAGGTGCAGGCCAGCAGCGCCGACGACCTTAAGAAGCTGGCCTACGACCTGCGCCAGCAGGTGCCTAACCTGGTGCTGGTGCTCGGCGCCGACCTCGACGGCAAGCCCCAGCTGGCCGTGATGCTGGCGGACGACGTGGCCCAGACCGGCAAGCTCAACGCTACTACCCTGGTGCGCGAGCTGGCCAAGGAAATCCAGGGCGGCGGCGGCGGGCAGCCGTTTTTCGCCACCGCCGGCGGCAAAAACGCGGCCGGCCTGGGCGCGGCCCTGGCCAAGGCCGAAGGGCTGGTAGCCGCCGCGGGGTAGGGCCTAGGCTTCGAGTAGTTGTCGTGCCGAAGGCTGGCTAGGTAGAAGCTTTAACACCCCGCCGACCCTATTTTGCGTACGTTCAAAAACCGGTAGTCTCCAGGGGCTACCCGTTGTTTCACTAGTTCGTTTTTGCCCCGATGGAAGTAGCCAGCTATACCTTGGCCGAAGCCACTACGGCCGCGCCCTACCTCGACTACGCCCGCTGCGTAGACGATGACAACCGCCCCGCCAACCATGTGGGCGACTGGCCTGTGAAGGGCAGGGTCTATCCCGTGCGCATCGTAGAAAGCCGCCTTGAAGGCATTCCGCTGGTGCACGTGCTTACCTTCACCGGCGAGGCGCCCTACTACAATGCCTTCGCCCCGCACCGCTTCGAGATTACCTGCCGCGAGTACCTTAACTAGGTGCGCGGCCCTAGGCCCCTGGCGCCGCCAAAGCCCCGCCTGGTATAGCACCAGCGGGGCTTTGGCGGCGCCAGGGGCCTAGGGCTTATGGCTGAAGAAAAATTGTAGGCTCGGGCGGTTCTCGAAGGCGTGCGGAATCTTTGCCTGAGGCAAGCAAATTTGGCGGGTACTCACTCCGTTTAAAAGCGCCCTCGCCGGCGCTACCGCCTACGCCTAGCAGGCCACGGCCAATCGCCTGCCCCACCGCCAAAACCAAGCGCGTTCAGGCTGCCTAGGCTGCCCTTCCAGCGCCGGCCGCCGCCGGCGCCCTTTTGGCAACCTACGGCCCCTAGGCCAGGGGAAACATGGCCGGGGTGGGAGCGGGGCGGTGCCAAAACTGGGTGCCGTCCTCGGCCAGCAGCTGGGCGCCCATGCGCTCGCCCCGCTCGTGGGTGAGGATGGTGAGGCCGGGGCTCCAACTGACTTCCAGCGCGGGCTCTGCCAGGGCCTCGAACTTGGCCCACCAGCGGGCGGGCGGGTTGCAGGCGGGATAATACACGTTGGCGGTTTCGGCCACCACCACCTGCTGCCCCGGAAACAGTTGGCGGGCGGCGGCCAGCTGGCCCGCGATATCGTGGTCGAAGTAAATATTGAGCCCCACGATGTCGAGCAAATCGGGCCGGCCCAACTGCCAGGTGTGGCAGTCGTGGGCTTCGGCTACGGGGTCGAACCGGCCTAGCACGGTGGCGAAGGGCCGGGCCTGGTCGGGGTAAGGCACGGCGGGGTCCCAGCCCCAGGGCTCGCTCATGGCGGTGCGGCAGGCGGGGTCGCCGGCCTTCAGCCCCTGGGCAATGGCGATGGTAATGGCGCTGGTGGCCCGGTACACTTCCCACCAGCTGCGCCCCCCAAAGGGCCACTGCCGGCTCTGCGGCGCGGCAATCCAGTCGGTCCAAATGCCTAGCTCCACCCCCAGGTTATAGCTGCGAAACACGCCGGGGTAGCGCCGGGCTACCTGGCGGGCCAGTTCGCGCAGGGCTGCGGCGGCCTCGCCGTTCCAGAACTGCGCCTCGCTCAGCCACTCGGGCAGGCCGTAGTGGTTGAGCACCAGCTCCACTTGCCCCTCGCTGACGGCCGCCAGGCGGTCGAGCCAGTGGTAGTCGGGCTGGCGGGTGGCTTCGTTCCACAAAATGGTGTCGCGAAAGCGGGTGATGCCCATCGCGCGCGCCCGCTGGTAGTGAAACTCCAGGTGCTCGGCGTGGCCCGTGGCGCGGGTGTTGGAGAAGTGCAGGGGGCGGCCCTCGTCGCCGTAGCCGCGCACTACGCTGCCATCAAAACACAAACCGTATTGCATGCAAAAGCAGAAAAATGAAAAGGTTACATACGGGTGCCGGCCCCAATTGGCTGCCCGGCCCGTGCTACCGGCTGCCCTTGCCCGCCCCGCAGGCCCTAGGGCCGGTTGGCCGAATCGGGCGGCGCGGCCGGGCTATTCACCCCAAAGTGGCGCGCAAATTCGGCGGCGTGGCGCCCGGGCAAAAAGAAAAACGCCGAGTCGTTGTCGGCCACGTACACCGCGCGCCGGGCGGCGGACACGCCCGCGGGCAGCGCGTAGGTCACCAGGTGCCCACTGCCAAAGGTGGGTACCTCGCTGGTGTAGTAGCGCACCTGCGCTTGGGGAAAAGGATATACTTTAAGGGAGGTAGAATCGGGCTTGATGGCTGGCCGCTCGTGGGCCAGCATGTGCAGGGCATTGAATTTAGCCCGCTCATCGGGGGTCTTGCCGCAGGCAGCGCAAAGCAGCGCGGCGGCCAGCAGGGGTTTGGCTCTCATGCGGCCAAGCTACAACGCCGGTGGGCTTCGGGCGCCCGGCCAGGAACCGGCCGGGCGCCCAAAGCCCAGACGCAAAAAACCCGGAAGCTTGCTTTCCCAGCGGGAGAAACAAGTTTCCGGGTTTTTAGACCTTCTAAAGCGGAGCCCCCAGTCGGACTCGAACCAACGACCCTCTGATTACAAGTCAGAAGCTCTACCAACTGAGCTATGGAGGCTTATGCGTGGGGCAAAAGTACGGTATAAACCCTTTGCTGCGCAAGCCAGGCAAAAAAACGGGATGCCCTAGGGCATCCCGTTACCAACTAGACTGCCCGGCAGCCCTACTACTATAGCTAGCTGCGCAGCTGCTTAAGCTGCTTCTTTAGCTTTTCAATGCGCAGGCGAGCTTCCTCCATACGGCCCTGGTACTCCTGGCGCAGCTGGTCGGCATTCTTAGAGCGGCCGAAGAAGTCAAGGTTAGTTTGCAGGGTAGCCACGTCGTTTTCCAACTCCTGAATTTCGCGGCGCAGGCCGGTTTCGCGGCGGGTGAAAGCTTGCTGTGACTGGGGGCGGGCCTTGAGGCGCGCTACCTCCAATTGAAAAATAAGGTTGTCTTGGTCGGCGGGGGTGATGCCAGCCGTTTGGCCTAAGTACTTACCCATAAGAGTAAGAAACTGCTCTTCACCCCGGTCGGTAGTGCCCGCGCCGGGCTGGTCGGGCGTGCCGGCAAAGGTTTGCCATTCAGCGGCTAGCGCGCGAAAACCCGCTAGGGTGCCAGGTTGCTCGGGCGAGAGCGCAGCGACGGCCTGACCTACCTTATCCAATTGGGTAGTTTGTTCGGCGCTGGCGGCTTGCTGGCGGTCTTCGCGCTGGCGGGTTTCGTGCTTGGGGCGCTCAAATACGGCATCGCAGGCGGCGCGGAAACGCTTCCATATTTTATCGGCCTGCTTCTCGGGCACCCGGCCAACGTCCTTCCACTCGCGCTGCACGCGCACCACCACGGCCCGGGCTTCGTCGAAGCTCGGGTTTTGCTGGGCGGCCTCGGCTTGCTCGATGAGGGCATACTTGGCTTGCAGGTTGGTGTTTTTCTCTGAATCGAGACCTTTGAAGAACTCGTTTTTGTGGTTGAAGAAGGCCTTGTAGGCGTTCCAGTACTGCTTGTTGAGCTGGTCGGCCTGGGCGCGGGGCACCGGGCCGGCGGCTTCCCACTCCTTTTTAATTTCCTGCAGCTCGTCGGTGCGCGAGCGCCACTCGTTGACCCGCTCGGTGGTGAAATCGGCGAAGGGCAGCACCCGCTCCAGCAGGGCTTGCTTCAGCGTCAGATTCTCGGTTTCCTGGGCGGTGCGCACGTCCACAAACTCCTTGCGGCGCAGGTGCACGGCCTCGGAAGCGGCCAAAAAGCGCTGCCACAGCGGTTCGCGGTGCTCGCCGGGCACTGGCCCGATGTGCTTCCACTCGTCGTGCAGCTTCTTAAGCTCATCCAGCGCCTTGTTAATGCCGGGGATGGCCAGCAGGGCCTCGGCGCGCGTGATGAGGGCTTCCTTGGCTTCCTGGTTGCGGCGGCGGTCCAGCTCCTTGAGCTCGTAGAAGCGGCCCTGATTGGCGTAGTAGCGGTCGAGCAGGCCGTGGTAGGTGTTCCAGGTTTCCTGGCTGTCGGTTTGGGGCACCGGGCCGGTGGCCTTCCAGTCGGCCTGCAGCTGCTTGAGCTTCTGCGAGCTGTCCTTGGTTTCGGCCGACTCAACCAGGGCGCGGAGCTGGTTGAGCAGCTCCTGCTTGCGGGTTAGGTTCTGGGTGCGGCTCTGGTCTTCGGCCTTGGCATCGCGGGCGCGGCCCTCGCGGAAGTCCTGCAGAGCTTGGTTAAGCTCGGCCTGGCTGGCGGGGGGCTGGAAGCTGAACTCCTGGGGCGCGTTGGCATCCTCGGCCAGCTTCTGGCGCGAGGCGGCGCGGGCGGCGGCCACGTGGGTTTCGTACTGGCGGTTGAGCTCAAAAATCTGCTGGCGGTTGCGGCGGGCGTCGGGCCGGCGCAGCAAGCCCACCAGGTACTGAGCTTGGCTGTCGAGGTCGAGCTCGGCAAAGTCGGGGGCGGCCGTTTCGGGCACGTAGTCGTCGCCTTCCCCTTCCTCGCCACTGCCTTCGCTAGTAGCCGGGCGGTGCGCTTCGAGGTGAGCTACCTCGGCCTGGTGGGCTTCGGCAGCCGACTCAGTGTCGGAGGTAGGCAGGGTGGCCACGCCCTCGGGCGCGTCCTCGATGTCCTCGGCGCGGGCTAGCGCGTGCACGGGCGCGGCATCGGCGGCCGGGGCGGCGGGCTCGCCCTCCGCGTTCACAGCCTGGGGCTCCGCAGCGGCCTGGGATTCGGTTGCCAGCTGGGGCTCATCGTCCCCGCCCGGCGTCAGCATAGCGTCGCCATAGTGGGTTACGGCGCGGGCCTGCGAGGCCGAGAGGTGCTCAGCGGCTACCCCGGCGGGCACGTGCTGGACTGTTTCGGCAGCGGCAGCCCGCTCGGGAGCGCCCGCGCCATCCAGGTAGTCGGCGGGGACCGCCGGCGCCGGCGCGGTGGCCGGTGCTTCGGCGGGCGGTGGGGGGCTAGGGGCAGTTGCGTCGGGCGCGTTGACGGGGGCCGGGGTGGGCACGCCCAGCTCGGCGGCCAGGCCGGGCTCGCCCAGCAGCGGGTTAATCTCGGTCTGGGTGGCCCCGCCGGCGGGCGGCACGGCGGCCTCGGCCGGCGTTTCGCTCAGGGCCGGGGCGGCGGACGTGGCTGGTTGCGGGGCCGCAGTGGCCGCTTCGGGGCTGGCGGCCTCGGCCGGGTCGGGCTGCTGAGAGCGGACTTCGGCCAGGCGGGCTTCCAGGATGCTCATGCGGTCGGCCGCAGGGGCCGGGGTGGCCGCGCCGTTGGGGGCAGCGGAGGGGGCGGAATTTTCTTCTTCGGGCAGCATAAAACGAAACAAAAGCCGGCGGCGGACCGGGTA
>JBPBPH010000035.1:0-18421 GCA_050954355.1 Janthinobacterium lividum | reverse complement strand
ATGGAATGGGGCATTTTCGCCTCAAAGCACAACTTTATGCGGTCGGCTTAAAGGCCATGTACCAGCAACTCGCTTTATTCACTGCGTAACATCAGTGATTAATAGGATAAATTGTACATCCCAAAGCTCCGGCTGGCTTATCACGCTATGGTTACGGGCATGTTATGGTTTTATCAAGCTATGGCCAGCCACTAAAGCTAACTGGGGCGGGTAGTAGACCAGTATTCCGTATGGTTGAGCTAGTTTTTGGTGGAAAATCGCTTCGTTCTACCTTTCTTTGCAGAACCTAAGCACTATGAGTTAGTTAGGTTAAATTATTCTTGCTATAATGCCATTTATTATTTATTCGCGACCGCTTTTAGCGGCGGCGTTGCTTACCCTCGCGCTGGCTCCCTTAGCCGCCCGCGCCCAAGTGGTGCCGGGCAAGCTGATGCCCCCCTTCGGCCCACCCCGCAAGCACTATATGTTTGCCCAAAAGGAAGCTGACTGCCCGGTGGTGGCCAACGTGACGAAAAACACCGACGAGGATGCCGACGTGAGCGGCTCCTACACCAAGGTGTGCTACCGCTCGCCGGCCGATATGCTGCTCGAAATCAACGAGCTGCGCAAGATTCACACCTGGGCCGACTCGACCTACGAGCGCCGGCTGGCGGCCCTGCCGCCCGGCGGGGCGCTGGTGATTACCCTGCACCGCCAGGGCCCAAAGGGGGCCGACCCGGCCTACCTCTTCTGCACCGCCAAAACCAAGGACGGCCAGGAAATTCTGAAAGACTACAACCTGAAACCCGGCACTGGCCGCTTCTTCGGCCGCGACCTCTACCAAACCCAGCAACTGGTGCCGATGCCCAAAGTAGACCCGGCCAACTGGCCCATCGCCTTCACCATCAACGACTCGCGCCTGCGCCAGCTATTCGAGTATACGCTGGCGCCCCCCGCCAACTGAGTCGTTATCAAGCGCCCGCTTCCGCGCCACTGGTGCGAAAGCCGGGGGGCCCTAGGCCCAAAAGCCCGCTTCGGCGGGCTTTTTTTATGCGGCGGCGGGCAGCCTGGGAAGGCAGCCACTAAAAGGAAACGTCAGGCGGAGCGCACTGAAGCATCTCGCTCGGAATCGTTTGACAGCGTGAGCGAGGTACTGCACTGCGCTCAGCATGATGTTCTTTTAAAAAAATGTTTTTTTATACTCTTAATCACTAGTTACTTATTCAGCCGCCACCATTGCACGGCCACGAGGGTCTTGGCGTCTTCCAGGGGCAGGGCAGCCAGCTCGGTGCGGCTGTAAGTCAGGATTTCAATTTGCTCGTGCTCGCTGGCTAGGCCGCCGCCGGGGCCGGTTTGGCGGCTCACCTCGGCGTAGTACACGGCAATGCTCTCGGCGCTAGTGCCGGGCGAGGGCCAGATGGTGGCGATGGGCGTGAGCTGGTCGGTGTCGTAGCCCAGCTCTTCGTGCAGCTCGCGGCGCAGGGCCGTTTCGGGGTCTTCGCCAGGGTCAATCATGCCGGCGGCCACTTCCAGCAGCGCTCGCTCGGGGCCGGGGCGGAACTGGCGCGTGAGGATGTAGTGTTGCTGGCTCGTATCGAAGACGAGCGCCGCCACGGCGTGGCCGGGGGCAAACTGCTCGCGCTGGAGCTGCTGGCCGTCGGCGGTTTGCAGGGTGAGTTGGTTGACCTTGAAATGGCCGTCGAAAATGCGCTTGCGCTTAGTTATCTGCATGGCTTGACTTTTTAGGCGGTACTTTTGCCGTAGTGGGCGGCCCGGTAATCGGTCCGGCAGCCCCTAGGGCCGTTTTGTGTATACGGCCGCGGGCCGGAGAGGGCGCGAGTTGCGCGCCCAAGCTGGCCTTTTTCCCCTTTCAACATCATCGTTCGCGCGGGCTACCGATAGCCCCGCCCGGCTGCCGCCCCGCCGGAGCGCTGGCCCCAACCCCATGACTTTCAACGACCTCAACCTGATTGAGCCCATCCTGCGCGCCTTGAGCGAGGAAGGCTACTCCACCCCCACGCCCATTCAGCAACAAGCCATTCCGCAGGTGCTGGAGGGGCACGACCTGCTGGGCGTGGCCCAGACCGGCACCGGCAAAACGGCCGCCTTCTCGGTACCCATCCTCCAGATTTTGCACCAGACCGCCCAGGCCCAGAAGGGTGGGCAGGGGCCTAGGGGTCGCATTCGCTGCCTGGTGCTGACGCCCACCCGCGAGCTGGCCATCCAGATTGGCGAGAGCTTTAAAGCCTACGGCCGCCACCTGCCGCAGCTGCGCTCCACGGTCATCTTTGGCGGCGTGGGTCAAAATCCGCAGGTAGCTGCCTTGCAGCGCGGCGTGGAGATACTGGTGGCTACGCCCGGCCGCCTGCTCGACCTCATGAACCAGGGCTACGTGCACCTGCAGCACCTAGAGGTATTCGTGCTCGACGAGGCCGACCGCATGCTCGACATGGGCTTCATCCACGACATCAAGCGCATTCTACCCAAGCTGCCGGCCGGCCGGCAAAGCCTGTTTTTCTCGGCTACCATGCCCCAGACCATCAAGGAGCTGTCGGCCACCATCCTGCGCCCCAACCCGGTGCAGGTGGCCGTCACGCCCGTTTCGAGCACCGCCGACACGGTGACGCAGTCGGTGTTTTTGGTAGATAAGAACGACAAGCCCGCCTTGCTGCGCCATGTGCTGCAAGACCCCGCCATCAAGCGGGTGCTGGTGTTTACGCGCACCAAGCACGGCGCCAATAAGGTGACCGAAACGCTGGAGAAGGCCCAGATTACGGCCGAGGCCATCCACGGCAACAAAAGCCAGAACCACCGCCAGCGGGCCCTTAGCAATTTTAAGGCCGGCACCACCCGCGTGCTGGTGGCCACCGACATTGCCGCCCGCGGCATCGACGTAGACGAGCTGACCCACGTCATCAATTACGAGGTGCCCAACGAGCCCGAAACCTACGTGCACCGCATTGGCCGCACCGGCCGAGCGGGCGCCTTTGGCACTGCGTTTACATTTGTAGAAGAAGAGGAGCGCGCCTATCTGCAAGATATTCAACGCCTTATTCGTAAGCAGTTAGACGTGGACCAGGGCAACCCCTATTCCAGCACCAGCGTGGCCCCGGTATCGCTGCACGGCAACGAGCGCATTATCCGGCCTAAGGGCCCCGCGGGCCGGCCTGCCCGCGAGGGGCGCGGCGGGCAATCGGGCAGCGGCGGCCGCAGTGGCGGCGCCCCGCGCCAGGGCAGCTCGGGCACCAGCCGCCCAGCAGCGGGCGGGGGCGAGCGCTCGGGTAGCGGCCGGCCGGCTGCGGCGGGGGGCAGCGGCGCCCGTTCGGGCGGGCGCTCTTCCTGGCGCGGCGGGCAGTCGGGCAGCGGCCAAGGCCGCAGCTACTAAGCGCCTGGCTTACCTAGTGTTTAGCCGGCTCTAGCCGGCGGTACGGGCCCCAGGGCTGCCAACAACAGCAACTGCTAATTACAAATCGGGTCCACCGCCTTGCTGCGGTGGACCTTTTTTTGACTGATACCCTAGGCTGTCGTACTTTCCGGGGCGCCGCGGAAACAAAATTTCTGCCCCTGGGCTTATCTGGGTGCTATGCGCTTTGTTCGTTTATCCTTGTCAGCTTTTTCTTTTAGCCATGACTTCCCGGATTTCCCTGCCGCTTATTCAGGCCCTGCGCAGTACGGCCCGCCGCCTAGCCACCGAAGCTACCTACCAGTGGGGCCATATGGGCAGTTGCAACTGCGGCCACCTCGCCCAAACCATTACTAGCCTTACCAAGGCCGAAATTCACGCCCGCGCCCTGCAGCGTTACGGCGACTGGGAGCGCCAGCTAGTGGATTACTGCCCCACCAGCGGCTTGCCCTTCGACCAGACCATTGACGAGATGCTGGCTTTAGGCTTCTCGCGCCAGGACCTGACGCACCTCGAAAAGCTAGGCGACCCAGCCGTGCGGCAGGCCATCCCCTTCGAGCGGCGCAACGCCCTGCGCCATAACCAGCGCGACGACGTGGTGCTGTACCTGCGCACCTGGGCCGACCTGCTGGAACAGCGCCTGCTGGCAGCCGTGCCCCTAGCTGCGGCGCTGGAGTTGCTACCAGCCTAGCTTCTCGGCTTAAAAATAATAAGCCCCGGCTGCCGTAGTGGTAGCTGGGGCTTTTTGCTGGGGTGATTGGCTAGGCTACGAAGACGAACCTCTTGGTGCCACGCAGGCCCTAGGAGCTTTAGTAATTGACGTTACTACGCTGCGCCTCGCGGTACATCTGGGTGCGGTGGGTCCGCTTAAACTCGGCGTTGGCTTTCGGGTCTTTTTCAGCGTCGGGCTCTTGGGCGCAGGAAGCAGTCAGGAACAGGACCGCGCTGGCAGCCAGCAGCAGGGAGAAGGGGCGCAGACTTTTCATGCCGCGAAGGTAAGGCTGCCTGACCATTAGCGAAAGCTGGCTCGCCAAAAACCGCGCTGCCTAGCCAGAGGATTTGTCCGGCTGCCCTTATAAACCAGCCATTTAAGTTGGGCTGATTAGAAAGCTCCAAGCAAATATCAATGAGAAATTCAGCCTATTTACAATTCTGCTAGCACCTAAATTATTTTAGCATTGCTAAAGGCCCTAGTGGCCGCCAAGGCGTTGTTGTGCGCAAGGCCACTTAGTTCGGCTAATATCCATTAGCTACCCACCAATGACCCTGCCGAGCTAAGAGTTTGGCGAGGTGAGGCTCACCTTCTGCGAACGTAGTTGGCTGCTCGTAAGTAGCCTTATTATTACAAGGACCCACTGCAAAAAAATTAGTATCAACAGTTTATGTACTCGCTTGAATAATCTAAAATAATGCACTAAATTAATAGCATTAAAAAAATAGTAACATACTAACTCAGAGGATCGTTTTTAGTCGAAAGTCCTTGTTTCCTATGCTCACTATTAACTACTGATTTTTAGCAGTTTATACTTCATTTATTTGCTCCTATTTGCTGATGGTTATATCCAAAGCCATCATTGTACAATCACAAGCAGACCGTATTCAACCTCGTTCTAAATAGTTTGCATAATGCAGCAGGTAAACGACATCGTTTTAAGAGCATTCAAGCAAGTTCAAGTTAGCATTTTTTCAAGCTTGCTAGTAGGTAATGGCGTTAGCCTGACGTACAGAAATACTAGCATCGGCTATCTTACTCTAATAGCTAAAGTGCGGTATGGAGCCATGGATAACCGTAAGGGTTTAGCATAATATTAGAGGACGCTAGCTTGCCCCTGCAGCAGTAATGCTGCGCACCCATTACCCTCAAAATATTAGCCAAGCGCCAAGTGTTAAGTACGTAATGGCTTGGGCACCTGCGTCCGTGTTCAGTACGCCCTGCTAGCGTCCGGCTGCTCCCTTAACTTATGCGAGCAGCGCTAGCGCTACTGCACCAAGCGATTTTTTGAGCGCGCCAGTGCCTACCACGTGGCTGTGTGGCCAGGTAATACTAGGCCGGACGGCGGCCTTCTACTCGGGCTGGTAATCGGCAAAGGAGCCGTCGCGGTAAAAGACGACGATGCGGCGAATAGCTTTACCGGGCTCGACTAGGCTGGTTGTCAGCGCGGCCACATTAGCGGCTAAAGGCTGGGTTGGCTGCTCGGCAAGAGGAGCCGTTGGGGCTTCAACTGCCGAGTGGGGAGCAGAAATAGCCACTGGCGCCGGGCGGATGGGTGGAGCGGCCTCGGTCTTAGGGCTAGGGGTCGGCGTTTTAGTCGGGTCTGGTAAAGGCGCAGCAGCGGGGGTAGCGGCCACCTCAGGAGCAGCGGGCAGCGGGGGCTTGCCGGCGCGATAACGGGCCGGTGGCGCAGCCTGAGCAGCAAATTGAGGCCTTGCTACTAGCTCGGGCAGTGGGGCGAAGGCAGCTATGGGCACCTCGCGGGGCCCAGCAGCTAACGCCAGCAATGGCGCTTCGGCCGGGGCAGGCACTAAGGCGGGGGCCAGCGCGCTAAAGCTGGGGAGTGCAGAAGCCAAAGAGTCTGAGAAAGGGCTAGGGTCGAAGCTAGCAGCATCTGGGGGCGTTATAGTCTCAGGGGCCTCCGTGGCCGCTGTGGCTTCAACAGCCAGCATGGCTCCGTTGCCACTGAGTAGCCAGGGTAGCGACAGGTCGGGAAAAGCCGCAATAATGCGCTGCACCACTTCCAGGCTCGGCTTATTGCGTTCGCTAAGGATGTGGCTGACTACCGGCCGGCCCACGCCGATACGGTCGGCAAACTGTGTGGAGCTGAGCTGCTGCCAATCGAGTAGCTGCTTAATTCGGGAAACCATCTGGAAAGCGCAATCAATTACACTTACAAATGTGCGTAACAAATTGTGAATAACAGTTTAACACCCCTAAAAACCTTTTACTGCACAGGTGTGAACAGAGATAAGTACTTTTTATTTACACTTGTATATTGTATAATCATGACGATACTAGCCATAACATTTGTTAAACAATGAGACATCATATAAATATCGATGCAATTAGAAAGGCCCGGCTTCCGCGTGGAAGCCGGGCCTTTTTGGCACTGGGCACCCTAGGGTCTAGTCGCCAAAGTATTCTTTAGCCAGTGCTTTATCGTGGTCATAGATGTCATCGCGAAAGTGCGGGTGGCCGTCGGCATCGGCCCAGGCGGTGAGGTATACTAAGTACACCGGTAGCTTTTCCTTTAAGGTTACATACTTTTCCTTGCGCTCAGCAATAGTATCCTGAATGGTGGTTTGGTCCCAGTTAGGGTTGTTGCGCAGCAGGTAGGTAGCTAACTCCACGGGCTCCTCCACGCGTACGCAGCCGTGGCTGAAGTTGCGCTTGGTTTCCGAAAACAGCTCGTTGTGGGGTGTGTCGTGCAGGTAGATATCGTTGGAGTTGGGGAAGATAAACTTCACTTCGCCTAGGTCGTTTTTGGGGCCGGGCCGGCGGCGCAGGGTATACCTAAACGTCTCGGGCGTGAGGGTAGCCCAGTCGATAGTGGTAGGGTCGATGACGGTGGCTTTGCGGCCGTAGCCCTTTACCACTTCCATATCGAGCCGGTCGAGGGTACCCTGGGGGTCAGCCGTTAGCTTGGGGCGCAGCTCGTGGTCGATGATGCTGAACGGCACGTTCCAGTAGGGCGAGAGCACCACGTACTCCAGCTTGTCCGAAAAGATGGGCGTCGCGGTGAGCGTTTTGCCCACGATGACGCGCATGGTCAGGGCCTGTTTACCGCCTTCATATACCCGCAGGCGATACTCCGGAATATTGACCAGCAGGTAGTCGGGCTCGAACTTTTTGGGCAGCCAGCGCCAGCGCTCCATGTTCAGAATAACCTGGTTGATGCGGGCCTGAATAGGCATGTTCAACTCGGCCAGCGTGGTGCCGCTCACTAGGCCGGTGGGCCGCAGGCCCAGGTCGTTTTGAAAGCTTTTCACGGCCGCCACCAGCTTAGGGTCATACACGTTGGCCGGGGCCACGATGTTGGTGACGGGCGTGGCGCCCGCAGCCACGGCGGCGGGTGACTGGCCGGTATTTTCGCCGCCCAGCAGGCGGCGGCGCAGCAGCGCTACCGTGGGCGAGGTGGCCCCCGGCTGCAGCTTGGTGGCTACCGGCAGGGTGGGCCAGCCGCCCGCTTGCTGCCGGGCCCGCAGCAAGGCTAGGGCCTTTTTTAGGTTGGCATATTCGGGATGGAGCGGGGCAAAATCGTAGTAGGGGTAGGTACTCTCGCGCTCCTTAAGGATGGTGAGCAGCGCCCGGTCGAGCTTGATTTTATTGCGCTTTACCTTCCACGACTCGTCCTTGCGGTCGCGCGGGTTGGCCACGCCGCGGTAGTAATCGGAGGCCCAGGCGAAGTAGGTACCCGAGAGGGCTACGTCGGCCTGGCGCTCCAGCTGGTTGCGGCGCATAGTGTCCTGGCCTACCTTATTCAAGTTGGCTATCAGCTTGCTTACCTTGCTAGTATCATAGCGTTTAGGGTCGAGACCATCATCCTTTGCTTTACTAATCACGGTGAGCAACGTGGCGGCCTGCGGCACCAGCTGATGGCCCTTAAACCAGCCCAGACGGCCCTGCCGCTCGCGGTAAAACTTGCGCGCCCAGCGCTCCTGCGCCTTAAAGCGCGATTCGGCGGCCATGGCCCGAATGACGTAGGCGCTGTCGAGGCGCGGCTCGGGGCCGCTGGTGTTAGTGGCGCCCGAGGTGGCGGGGCTGCCAGAATGGTCGGTAGTGGCGCTGGTTTGGTCGTGCTGGCCGCACGAAGCCAACCACAGCGGCAGGCTAAGCAGCCCCAGCCACAGGGTAGCTGACAAAAAGTAAAATCGAAGCGAAAGCCGTTTCAAAAGCAAACTTGGTAAGTGCCGGCCAGACCGGCAGTGGTGGAAGCTCAGCCGTTGTACTGCGGCCGGGGGCTAGGGGTTGTGAGCTAGCCGCCCCACGCACCTTGCAAATTACGGGCCTACCAACGGCCCGTAGCACTAACCGGGTTGGATTACCGCAAGTTTTTTAGTAGCAACTAACCCGCAAGTAGCGGCCCGGCGCCAACCAGCCGCCGCGCCGGCCAGTAAACTACCCTATTTTGCTGCCCGCGTCGGCTGCTTTTCTCGCTGATTATCCATGCCCACTACCCCACCTGCCACGCTGCCCTCGGCCCCGCCCGACCCGCACAGCTACGCCGCCGCCAGCCCACTGCATCCCACCCACCTGCAGCTTACCCTCACCGTCGATTTTGCTAGTTGCGCGCTGGCCGGCACCGCCACCTGGCACCTGGCCGAACCGCCGGCTACAGCCACCGAACTGGTGCTCGACACTCGCGACCTGCTTGTCGACGAGGTAGGCCTAGGGCCAGCGCCGACGGGCCCAGCAGCCACCTACGCCCTGGCAGCCGCAGCCGACCCCATATTGGGCCGGGCGCTGCGCATTGCCGTACCGGCCGGCACGGTGGCCGTGCGAGTGGCCTACCGCACTAGCCCCAGCGCGGCGGCGCTGCAGTGGCTGGCGCCCGCCCAAACGGCCGGCAAGCACCCGTTTTTATTCACGCAGTCGCAGGCCATTTTGGCGCGCACCTGGTTGCCTTGCCCCGACTCGCCGGGTCGGCGCTTCAGCTACGAGGCGACTGTGGAACTGCTGGGCCCAGCGCGGGGCCAACTGCTGGCGCTGATGAGCGCAACCGACAATCCACAGACCACGGCGCCCGACGGCCGCTACCACTTCCGCCAACCTTATCCAGTGCCGGCCTACCTGCTGGCCCTAGCCGTGGGGCGCCTCGACTTTGCGCCCCTCAGCGGGCGAGCTGGGGTGTATGCCGAGCCAGCCACCCTAGGGGCCGCCCGCCACGAGTTTGCCGACTTGGAACGCATGGTGCTAGCCGCCGAACAATTATACGGCCTCTACCGCTGGAGGCGCTATGATTTACTTTTGTTACCGCCTAGCTTTCCTTTCGGTGGTATGGAAAACCCATGTTTAACATTTGTAACACCTACAATTGTCGCCGGTGACCGCAGCTTGACCAGCCTAGTGGCGCACGAGTTGGCTCATTCGTGGAGCGGCAATCTGGTTACAAATGGAACCTGGAATGATTTCTGGCTTAATGAGGGGTTTACGGTGTATTTTGAGCGGCGCATCATGGAGCAGCTCCACGACCGGCCCTACGCCGATATGCTGCAGGTGCTGGGCGAGGCCGACCTGCACCACACCCTGCAGGCCCTAGGCCCCGGCAGCCCGGCCACCCACTTGCGCCTGCACCTAGCCGGCCGCGACCCCGATGAGGGCCTCACCGACGTGGCCTACGAAAAGGGCTGCCTGCTGCTGCTCACCCTGGAGCAGCTGGTGGGCCGCCCCCGCCTCGATGCTTTTATTACGAGGTACTTCGACCAATTTAGCTTTCAGAGCATGGATACCGACCGCTTCGCCGCCTACCTCACCCGCACACTGCTCACGGAGGCCGAAGCCACTCGCCTCAACCTGCCCACCTGGCTCGACGGGCCGGGCCTGCCGCCGGGGGCACCCGTGGCGCGCTCGGTTCGCTTCGAGGCGGTGGCCGGGGCCCTAGGCCAGCTAGCCGCCGGCACTCCGCCCGCCGCCTTGCTGCCCGCCGCCACCGCCTGGAGCAGCCAGGAGTGGGAGTACTTCGTGCGCAACCTGCCCCCTACCCTTTCGGCGACCGCCCTCGGGCAGCTCGATGCCGCGTTCCACTTCACGGCCTCGGGCAATGCCGAGGTGCTGGCCGCTTGGCTAGAGCGGGCCACGGCGGCGGGCTACGCTCCTGCCGAAGCGGCGCTGGCCACTTTCCTGCGCCGGGTGGGCCGGCGCAAGTTTGTGGTGCCCCTGTACCGGGCGCTGCTAGCCGCGCCCGGCGGGCCGGCGCGGGCGCAAGTCCTTTATGCGCAGGCGCGCCCCAACTACCACTCCGTCACGACGAGCACCCTGGATGAGCTGCTGGGCTGGCAGCCCGGAGCCCAAGCGGAATCACTAGCCTAGAACTCGTCTACCATGGCGAGCATGTCGCGTCGCGGCCATCGCAACCCAGCCGGACGACCCTGGGGTGTCCTACTAGTGCAGTTGCCGCGTCCTCGCTTGATACGCGACATGCTCGGCATGATAGGTGAGTGCGGAGTAAGCCCTCGTATTTTCTCGTACTATATAATGCCTCAGGGCCGGTACCCCGTTCCTACTGCCACCCGGCGCGGCCCTAGGCCACTTGGCGGCACCTACCCGCTTGGCTTGGCCTAAAAACCAGCCAGCCCAACGAGCCGAACGTATTTTTGCAACTTCTGGCAGCTTCTATTTCTATTCGTGTTAAAACACCTCCCTCCCCGCGGCAAGCTCATTGCCATTGGCGGCAACGAAGACAAGGGCACTTACCCCACCGTGCGCAGCAAGCGCCAGTACTACCTCAATTTTTTCGAGCTGGGCATCCTCAAGCGCGTAGTGGCCGAATCGGGCAAAGACAACCCGCGCATTGAGGTCATCACCACGGCCTCGATGATTCCGCAGGAGGTGGGGCAGATTTACCTAGGCTCGTTTGCCATGCTGGGCTGCGACAATGTGGGCATTATGGACATTGGTACGCCCGCCGCCGCCCGCCTGCCCGAGTACCTCGAGCGCCTGCTGGCCGCCGACGTGGTCATGATGTCGGGCGGCAACCAGTCGCGCCTGCGCGAGATGTTCGCCGAAACCGATTTTCTGGTCGCCCTGCTGCGCCGCTACCACGCCGAGCCCAACTTTGTGGTGGCCGGCACCAGCGCCGGGGCCATGGGCATGTCGCAGCACATGATACGCGGCGGCTCGGTGCCCGACTCGCTGCTGAAGGGTGCCGTGAAGATGGGCGCCGGCCTCGGGCTGCTGCCGCCAGCCATCGTCGATTCGCACTTCGTGAAGCGCGGGCGTTTCGGCCGGCTCATCGAGGCGGTGGCCCTCTACCCTAAGCTCATCGGCATCGGGCTGGGCGAAGACACGGGCGTGCTCATCAGCGACGGGCACCTGGTCGAAACCATCGGCTCGAACCTGGTTATTATCCTCGACGGCTTCGACATTATGCACAACAACGCCGCCGCTGCCAAAAAAGGCACCACGCTCTCCATCGAGAATATCCGGATGCACGTGCTGGCCAAGGGCAACGTCTACTGCATGACGGAGCGCAAGTTTTACGCGAGCCGCGCCGCCGCCCAGCCCGCCGCGCAGTAATGCCCTAGGGTAAATCCTCCTATAGAACGTCATGCTTCGACAAGCTCAGCATGACGTTCTATAGGAGGGCCTATTTGCAGGTTTACTTACCTACGTCACTACTCCTTAATATATAGCCACCAACTCCTCCTCGGTCGCGCTATAGCTGGCGCGGTACATACCTTCCGAGTTGAAGGGCAGCGCTAGTTGGCCGGCGGCATCCACGGCGATGAGACCACCCTCGCCGCCCACCGGGGCTAGCTTGTCGTGCACCACCACGCGGCAGGCTTCGGCTAGCCCTAGGCCCCGGTACGCCATCAGGCAGGCTACGTCGTAGCCCACTACGGCGCGCATAAAATACTCGCCGTGCCCGGTGCAGCTAATGGCGCAGCGGGCATCGGCCCAGGTGCCGGCCCCAATAATGGGCGTATCACCGATGCGCGAGTAGCGCTTGTTGGTCATGCCGCCGGTGCTAGTGGCGGCGGCCAGGTGGCCGCGCTGGTCGCGGGCCACAGCGCCCACGGTGCCTTTTTTCCAGTTGGGGTCATGTCTGGGGCCTAGGGCAGCCGGGGCGGGGCCAGGGCTGGCGGCGTGGTCGAGCTGGGTGCGGCCCGCCGCGATGGCCTGCTGCAGCTGCTCGAAGCGCTGCTGGGTGAAGAAGTAGGCTGGCGGCCGCAGCGGCAAGCCGTGCTCGCGGGCTAGCTCGTCGGCGCCGGGGTAGGCCAGCAGCACGTGCTCGGTCTGCTCCATCACCAGGCGGGCGGCCCGAATGGGGTTTTGCACCGCGCGCACGCCCGCCACGGCGCCGGCCCGGCCGCTGGCGCCGTCCATCAGGGCGGCGTCCATTTCGTGGTGGCCCTCGTGGGTAAACACGGACCCGCGGCCCGCGTTGAAGAGCGGGCAGTCTTCGAGGCTGCGCACGGCGGCTTCTACGGCGTCGAGGGCGGGGGCGCCCTGCGCCAGCAGGGTGGTGCCGGCGGCCAGTGCCGCTTGCAGGGCGGCGCGGTAGGCGGCTTCTAGGGTGGGCGTGAGGGCGGCGCGGGCAATAGTGCCGGCGCCGCCGTGCAGGGCAAGGGCAAACATGGGTAATCGGGTTTGGGCCCGCAAGAACGCACCACCTGCGCTTACCTGCGGGCCCTAGGGCCCAGCGCTAATGCCTTTAGCGCCGGGCAACTGGCCGCGCCACGCCAAGCGGCGCGGTTGGCCCGCATTTCTTAATCTGAAACTCAGCTTGCTAATCCATTGTTACTTAATCAGCAACTAGGGCATAGGACCGGGGCGGGCCACCGAGTTATTCAAAAGCTAACCGAAAATTCGGCCACCCTCAGTTTTTTTTCGTAGGTTTGAACCCACGTATTTCAGAACCAAAAACTTTTCTACCGATGGCATACGACGTAACTGGCCGCCTGCACGATATTTTTGACGAACAGCAGGTTAGCGACAAATTTCGCAAGCGCGAGTTCGTCCTCGAAGTGCAGGAAGGCCAATATCCTGAGCAAATTAAATTTCAGCTGGTGCAGGATAAAACTGCCCTCATCGACCCCTATAAAATTGGCGACGAGGTGAAGGTAACTTTCAACTTGCGCGGCCGCGGCTTCAACAAGAACGGCCAGATGCTGTACTTTACCAACCTCGAAGCCTGGCGCGTTGAGCCGGCTACGGGTGGCGGCGCCCCCGCCGCGGGTGGCGGCTCGTACAGCCAGCCCCAGCAGCAGGCGGCCCCCCGCCCCGCTCAAAACCAGAACCCCAACTTGCGCGCTGCTCCCGCCGCGCCCATCGCGGGCGACGACGACAACGACCTGCCGTTTTAAGCAGCTGCTAGCTTTTGGCTGCTAGCCGTTAGCTTTTGGCAATGTGCCGCTTTCCTGGCTGGAAAGCGGCACATTTGCGTTTGAGCGGGCGTTAGTCAAGTCGTGGCACCAACATAAAAAACTAGCGGCCACTAGCTACCAGCTCACTCATGAATTTACGCGCACTTATTGGGCAGGGCGAAGGCGAGCGACTGGAGTTCAAGCAGAAAACCACCCACCCCACCCGCATGGCGCGCACGCTGGCCTCGCTAGCCAATACCCGCGGCGGGCAGGTGCTGGTGGGCGTCGACGACGACGGGCGGGTGGTGGGCGTGCGCGATGCCGAGGAGGAAATGTATCAGCTGCGCGAAGCCGCCGCCCACTACGTCGCGCCGCCGCTGGCATTAGCCTTTCGAGAAGTAGAGGATGAGGCGGGCCTGGTGGTAGTGGTGGTGAGCGTGGCTGAGAGCCACCACAAGCCCCACCGCGCCCAGATAGCACCCGGCGAGTGGCGCAGCTACGTGCGCGTGCGCGCCGAGAGCGTGCTGGCCAGCTCCCTCACCGCGAAAGTGCTAGAGCGCCAGCAGCCCGAAGTACGCCTCGAAAAAATCCCGCTCAACAAAGACGAGCTGCGGGTGCTCGACTACCTGCGCACCCACCCGCGCCTCACGGTGCCCGACTGCACCAAGCTGCTCAACATCAGCCGGCGGCGCGCCTACCGCCTGCTCATCAAGCTCACGCTGCACGGCTACACTCGCTACCACGACAAGCAGCAAGAGCCATATTATACCTTATAAGGTACTGACTACCAATTATTTGAATTATACTGATTCTAAAGTCGATGGCAGCCGAGTTGTTTTTCAGGCCGTAAGCTACCTAAAAAGGCTACCCAGTTGGGTAGCCTTTTTAGAATAATCAACTACAAAATCCGTGCAATCCGTTTAAACCCGCGCTAATCAGTGGTCTAGTCTTGCTTACGAGCGCGGGCGGCTTTTTTCTCGTCTTTATCGGCTTTTTTTTCCTTAGTGGACTTGACAGGCTCTTTTTTCTTTTCTTTGCGGGCGTCGGTGCTCTTAGCCATGATGCGAAAAAGTTGGGGTGGAAGGAATTTTTAAACGTAGGCGCTTTGCTGCAGCAACGGGCCCTAGGCGCTCTACTCCGGCATAACGCGCTTGCTAAAGTAGCTATTGCGCCGGCAAATGCGGGCTGCCTGGGCTACCCGCCCACTAGCGCGGCACCACCGGGCAGCAGCGGCCAGTAGCGCTCGGCCAGCACGCGCAGGTGGTGCTGCTCGTGGCCGGCCGCGACGTAGAGCAGGCCCCGCACCGTGTAGGCACTGCCGCTGGCGCGACCCGCCCGGTCGAGCTGCCCGCCGTTGAGGCCGCCAAAAAAGGCCAGTGTGGCGGCCCGCACGGCCTGGTATTCGGCCAGCAAGTCGCTCAGCGGGCGGTCGTTGGCCTCGCAGTTGTCGGCATACTCGTTTTCGTCGAAGCCGGGCAGCTCCTGCGCATCAGCGCGGGCAAAGCGCAGGGCGCGGTAGGTGAAAATGCGCTCGGCATCGGTGATATGCAGCAGCACCTGCTTGGGCGTCCACTTGCCGGGGGCGTAGCGCAGCAGTGCCTGCGCCTCGCTGAGGCCGGCTAGCTGCTGCTGCAGGGCAGCGGCCTGCTGGCGCAGCTGGGCCAAAGGGTCGGCCTCGGCCGGCACCAGGTTTATATACGCCTGAACCCTAGGCGAATAACCTTCGAGCGTGGGGCGCACCTGGGTAGCAGCCAGCGGGTGGGGCACGGGCGCCAAGGTAGCAGCCGGCCGCAGGTAGGCAAACTTGAGCCGGGCGGCAGCCCTAGGGCGGCGCACCAGCGCCCGGCCGCCCACGCGCCACTGGGAGGGCGGGCGCACGCGGGCCGCCGCCTCGGCCGGCCCTAGGGCCTCGGGCGGGCCGAAGGCCCAGCGCAAAAAATCGGGCATGATGGCGCCCCAGGTGGCGGGGTGGTGGTGGCCGCCGGGCACCTCTACGTAGCGCAGGGCCGCCGCGGGCACGCCTTGGCCGCGCAGCTCGGCCAGCAAATCCAGGGTATCATCAATGGCGTCGATGATGCCATTTTGGTTGCGGTCGCTGGTTTCGTCGAGGGTGCCGGTTTGCAGCCAGAACTGCTGGTCGGGTGGGGCCGGGCGGGCGCGCACCAGCTGGTGCATCAGGCGGTCGGCGTCGGTGTAGCCGTCGCTCAGGGCCCGGCCGCGCCACCAAAACGAGCCGCTGAACACCCCCGCCCGCCCAAACGCCTCGGGGTGGTGCCAGGCCAGGTCGAAGGCCGACAGGCCCCCTAGTGACATGCCCGCCACCGCGGCCTCGGCGGGCTCGGGGCTGGCGTGGTAGTGGGCCTGCACGTAGGGCAGCAGCTCATTGAGCATAAAGGCCGTGTAGCGCCCGGCGCGGCTGCCGCGGCCCAGGTAGTCGGGCCGCGCGGCCACGCCGTACTCCTGCAGGCGGTCGGCGGCGTGGATGGCCACCAGCACGAAGGGCCGCACTTCGCCGCGCCGGTACAGGCGGCCCAGCATGGCCGGCAGGTGCAGGCGGGCCAGGTCCTGGCCATCGTTGAGGTAAAGCACCGGGTAGGGCGCGGGGGCGCGGGTGGAGTAGCCGGGGGGCAGCACCACGCCCAGGCGCACCACCCGCCCTAAGGCTACCGAAAACAGCGCCTCGTCGCGGCGCACGGCCACTACGCTGGGCGGCGATAAAAAGCGAACCTGGGTCATGCGGTGCAAATATGGGCCTGGGGCGCCCACTCGGCGGCGCCCCAGCCAATACTTTCTGGGTATAAGTTAATTTTTGGGCTTAGTTTGCGGGCAGTTGTGGCGCGCTCACCATCCCGCCGCGGCCCTCCCCTTTTGCACGAAGACTACCGCCGCTTTTATTCCCACCACCTGGGCCTGGAGCTGGAGATGCTGGTGATTGGCGACTACGGCTACCCGCTCATCGTCTTCCCCACTTCTAACGGCCGCTACTACGAAGCCAAAGACTTTAAGCTCGTTGAGTCGGTGCAATGGTTTATTGATAATAAGCTGCTTAAGCTATATTGCATTGACAGCGGCGACAAGTACAGCTGGTACGCCAAGCATCTGCACCCCGGCACCCGCGTGCACAACCACGGCCTCTACGACCGCTTCGTGGCCGACGAGCTGGTGCCCGCCATTCAGCGCGAGTGCCAGGTAGATAAGGTGGGCGTGGCGGGCTGCTCGCTCGGGGGCTACCAGGCGCTCAACTTCGCCTTTCGCCACCCTAACCTGGTGGCGCATTTATTCTCGATGGGCGCGTCATTCGACATCAGGATGTTTCTGGATGGGCATTACGATGAGCAGGCCTACTTCCACAACCCGCCCGACTACCTGCCTAACGTTCAAGACGATAACCTCTATAAAATGAACATCATCCTGGGTACGGCCGAGCACGACTTCTGCAAGGAAGGCAACTACCAGATGTCCGATATTTTGTCGCGCAAGGGTATTGCGCACCGCCTCGACGTGCGCCCCTTCGGCACCCACGACTGGCCGGTGTGGCGCGAGATGTTTCCCGACTACGTTTCGTCCATCTTTTAAGCACGAGGTTGCGTAAAACTAAGCGCAACCGCTTCCCCTAGGCCCCTTGGCTCCATCAAACCTTGCCAAACTGCCTACTAGGGTACTTCTCTCTTTTACAACACCTCACTTGCTGGCTTAGCGCCCGCAGTTCCATTTTCTCTTTCTCATGAAAAAAATCGGCATTCTCTTCGGCCAGGAAAACACCTTTCCGCAGGCATTCGTGGACCGCGTCAACCAAAAAGCCGTGGCTGGCATTACGGCCGAGTTCGTACAGATTGGGCAGGTGGAGCAGGCCGTGCCCTGCGGCTATGATGTCATCATTGACCGTATTTCGCAGGACGTACCCTTTTACCGCGCTTACCTCAAAAATGCCGCCCTCATGGGCACGGCCGTCATTAATAATCCTTTTTGGTGGAGCGCTGACGAGAAATTTTTTAACAACGCCCTGGCTGTGCAGCTCGGGGTGCCGGTGCCTAAAACGCTGCTGCTGCCCAGCAAGCACCGCCCCGACGATACCACCGAGAACTCGTTTCGCAACCTGAGCATGTTCGATTGGCAGCAGGCATTCGAACACATTGGCTTTCCGGCCTTTATGAAGCCCCACGCGGGCGGCGGCTGGAAGAGCGTATATAAGGTAGACAACCCGGAGGAAGCCTGGCGCGCTTACGACGAAACCGGCCAGCTGGTGATGCTCTACCAGGAAGCCATCGAGTTCGACGATTATTTCCGCTGCTACTGCCTAGGGGGCAAGGATGTACTTATTATGCCCTACGAGCCGCGCAACGCCCCGCACCAGCGCTACCAGACCGAGATAAAAACCCAGGGCGAAGCCGGCCAGCAGCTGCTCGCCACCATCAAGGACTACACCCTCCGGCTGTGCCAGGGCCTGGGCTATGACTTTAATACTGTGGAGTTTGCGGTGCGCGGCGGCGTGCCCATCGCCATTGACTTTGGCAACCCGGCCCCCGATGCCGATGTGAACTCGGTAGGCGCCGAAAACTTTGAGTGGGTGGTAGAGCACGCCGCCAACCTGGCCATTGAGCGCGCCCAGGCCCAGCAGCCGGGCAGCACCAGCCTCACCTGGGGCGGCTTCGTGCAGCAGGCAGCCCGGCCTAGCCGCCCAGCCCCCTCCAAGGGTGCGGTAGAAGTGGGCAGCCCGGTAAGCGAAACCAATGACCTAGGGGCCACCGGCGCTCCCAAGGCCGACAAAAAGAAGCTGACGCCCAAAAAGCCCGCCGGCCCCAAGCCCGAGCCACCCACCGGCACCGTGCCCGCGCCCGCTGCTAAGCCCAAAAAGCCGGTTTCTAAGCCTAAAAAGTAGCTTTTAAGCTACTCGGGCCCGGCCGTGCGCGCCGGGCCCGAGTAGCGCAGCGTGCTAGCTAGCCTAGGGGCCCCAGCGCTCGCTGGGGTTGCTGCCGGTAGTTTTCCCTTCGCTTTTTCCCATCCCCCATGCCACAACCC
>JBPBPH010000034.1:0-18473 GCA_050954355.1 Janthinobacterium lividum | reverse complement strand
CATGCTGAGCTTGCCGAAGCATCTCGCCCGTTGTTGTTTGAATGTCGGGCGGGCGAGATGCTTCGGCAAGCTCAGCATGACCGCCTTTTTTTATTGCTATGTACCAAGTCCTGCTTTATTACTGCTATACGCCCCTCGAAAACCCGGCGCAGTTTCGCGATGAGCACCACCAGCTGTGCCTGGACCTGGATTTGCGCGGGCGCATTATTGTGGCGGCCGAGGGGCTGAACGGCACCGTATCGGGCACGCCGGCGGCCTGCGCGGCCTACATGGCCGCCGTGCACGCCGACCCGCGCTTTGCGGCGCTGGAGTTTAAGGTGGATGAGGCCCCGGCGCACGTGTTCCAGAAGCTGCATGTGCGGCTGAAGGACGAGATTGTGCGCAGCAGCCTGCGCCACGTGCGCCCCCACGAGCGCACCGGCCAGCACCTGAGCCCCCAGGAATTCAAGGAGTTGAAGGACCGCGACGACGTAGTGGTAGTAGATGTGCGTTCGGACTACGAGTATACCCTAGGGCGCTTTAAAAACGCCCTGACGCTAGATATTGAGAATTTCCGCGACTTCCCCGAGCGCGTAGAGCGCTTGCGCGCGCACCAGGGCAAAAAAATCTTGACTTACTGCACCGGCGGCGTGAAGTGCGAGAAAGCCAGCGCCTTTTTGCTTGAGCAGGGCTTCGAGAACGTATACCAGCTGCACGGCGGCATCATCAAGTATGGCCAGGAGGTGGGTGGCGAGGACTTCGACGGCCAGTGCTACGTGTTCGACAACCGCGTGGCGGTAGACGTGAACTCGGTGAACCCCAGCGTGATAGCGCGCTGCCACCACTGTCAGCAGCCCTCGCCCCGCCTAGTAAACTGCGCCAACCCGCATTGCAATGCCCATGTGCCGCTCTGCGAGCCCTGCGCCGAGCGGCTGCAGGGCGCCTGCTCGGCCGCCTGCGCCGAGCACCCCGCCAAGCGGCCGTATGATGGCACCGGGACGTACCCAAAAATCAGTAACCATTACACGCCGGCGCAGGGCCTAGCCTCCTACAAGGCCGGGTAAAAACCCGTAGAACCGTCTGTCATTGCGAGCGTAAGCGAAGCAACCGCATCCCAACGATTACCGTCTAGGCTCGTTTCGACGCGCTTGTTTCGCTTACGCTCGCAATGACAGATAAGCTAATTATTCATTGTTGATTGCTGATTGAAAATATGATTCCCGAATCCGAACTTATCCTGAACCCTGACGGCACGATTTACCACCTCAATCTGCTGCCCGACCATATTTCTGATACCATCCTGACCGTGGGCGACCCGGCGCGGGTGGCGCAGGTGAGCCGGCACTTCGACTCCGTCGAGTTTGAGGGCACGCACCGCGAGTTTACCACGCACGTGGGCTACTACCGCGGCAAGCGCCTCACGGTGCTGAGCACCGGCATGGGCACCGATAACATTGATATTGTGCTCAATGAGCTGGACGCGCTGGTGAACATCGACTTCATGTCGCGCACGGTGCGCCCGCCCGAGGAGCGGATGAACTTGCGCATCATTCGGCTGGGCACCAGCGGCAGCTTGCAGCCCGATGTGCCGGTGGGCGCCCTGCTGGCCAGCCAGCACGCTATTGGCCTCGACTCGCTGATGCAGTTTTACCCGCTGGTAGAAACCGGCCTCGAAACCCAGGTAGCCCAGGACTTGCAGCAAGCCCTAGGCCTGCCCTTTGCCCCGTACGTGGTGCGCGGCTCCGACTTGCTGCGCGAGCAGCTGGCCGCCGACCTGCTCATCGGCAATACTGTGACGTGCCCCGGCTTTTACGGGCCGCAGGGCCGCCGCCTGCGCCTCGACCTGCGCTCGCCCGACTACATGGAGCGCCTGCAGAACTTCCGCCACCAAAGCCCGGAAGGTGATTTCCGCCTGGCCAACTTCGAGATGGAAACGGCCGCTTACTACGCCCTAGGGCAGTTGCTGGGCCACGAGGTGCTGAGCCTCAACGCCATCGTGGCCAACCGCGCCACCGGCGAGTTTGCTGCCAACGCCACCGAAATAGTAGAACGCCTGATAGTGAGAACCCTAGCGCTCCTCTAATCGCAGATTTTGTGTATTTCGCAGATACGGCGCTTCAGCGCCGTATCTGCGAAATCCACTAAATCTGCGATAAAAATTCCAGCGTGTCGATGCCGTCGGCGTAGTCGGCCACGCTTGGGTGCTGGGCCTGGCCGAAGGGCACCGAGCCGGCAAACCGGCCCCCGGCCGATACCAGGCACTGCGTTTGGGCGGCCACGGTGGTAAGCTGCTCAATCAAGTCTATTTCCTGGGTGTAGGTGCTGTAGTGCACCACCGAGATGGGCGACACCACGGCCGTGCGCTCGGTGAGCAGCAGAAAACCGGTGTCGTAATGCGGCACGGCATTCACCAGCATAATGCTCTTGTTATAGTCGTAGTTGTTTTGGTACTTGTGGTGGTCGAGCACGTGCGCGCACACCTGCAAGGTATCGAGCAATGGCACAAAGTCGTAGCCCTCAGGCACGTAGAGCTTGCTCACATTGCGGCACCCTAGGCCGTAGTACTGAAAAATATCGGGCCCTAGCAGCGCCAATTCCGGCGCTGGCTCGTGGCCCGTGAGGATGCCTAGGCTGGTACGGTTGCGCCGGATGAGGTGGGGCTTGCTCTTGAAGTAATACTCGAAGTAGCGGGCCGTATTGTCCGAGCCAGTAGCAATGAACGCATCGGCCGCGTTGAGGCGCTCCACAAACTGGATGCGCTCGGCTAAGGCAGGCTCGATGGCGGTTAGCTCCTGGGCCACCCAGCGCATGAGCACGGTATCGTCCTTGCTGGGCTTGGCCAGCAGCGCGTGGCCGCTCAGCAGCACGCACAGCAGGTCGTGAAAGCCCACCAGCGGAATGTTGCCGGCCATTACCACGCCTACTTGGCGGGGCTGGGCGGGCTCGGCGGGGTAGCGGCCGGCCCACTGGCTAAGCTGCGGCTCGGCCAGCAGGTGGGCTACGCCGGCCAGGGCGGCCTTCACGTTGGGGCGGTCGAACCAGCCGTTGCGCGAGCGGGAGCGGGCGGCTAGATCCGTAATGTCGTCGTCGGTGAGGGTGGCGAGGCGGCGGCCCAAGGCCGCAAAGGCGGCTAGGCGAGAAGCGTGAGGAAGCATCTAGTTGCGAATGTAGAAAATGTGGAAACGCGGGATGAATGTGAAAAGAGAAATGCTGAAAAAACCGCAAGTCATAGCCAACGGCTCAGCTTTACATCCTCAAGTCCTCCGTATTTGCCACATTTGAAAGGTACCTTTGGGGGTTGAAACGGTAGCCCTAGCCCTTGTTGCTGCGTATAGGCGGGCAGTTTCCTAACGTAAAATTACCCTTTTAGCTCCCCCGAGCTGCGCCTGCCCTATGGCTATCATGATAACCGACGAGTGCATCAACTGCGGTGCCTGCGAACCCGAGTGCCCCAACACGGCTATTTACGAAGGCGGCGCCCAGTGGCGCTGGGCCGATGGCACCACGCTCAAAGAAGTGCACACCCGCGATGGCCAGGAGGTGGGCGGCACCGCCCCTCAGCGCCCGGTATCCAACGAGTACTATTACATCGTGACCGATAAGTGCACCGAGTGTGTGGGCTTCCACGAAGAGCCGCAGTGCGCCGCCGTGTGCCCCGTCGATTGCTGCGTCGACGACCCCGACCACCGCGAAAGCCGCGAGCGCCTCACCCAGAAGCAGCAGTGGCTGCACAAGGCAGCATAAGAAATCCGTTTGTCATTGCGAGCAACGCGAAGCAATCGCACCAGAACAATTCGCCATAGTTCGTTCTGGTGCGATTGCTTCTGCTCGCAACGACAGTTAAAATAATTGCCGCCTCGCGTCCTGCTCGGCCGCCAGCAGCGCCAGAAACTCCGCCCTTGAAACCTCCTCAGCCCCTAGGGCCGCCAGGTGCGGGGTAAGCTGCTGAATATCCAGCCACGCGCTGCCCCGCGCCGCCAGGTGCTCGGCCAGCGCCAGCACGGCCAGCTTCGAGGCATTGGGGCGCTGGTGAAACATGCTTTCGCCCGCAAACACCCCTAGGACGGCCACGCCGTAGAGGCCGCCCACCAGCGCGGGGCCGTCCCACACCTCTACGCTGTGGGCATGGCCGGCGGCGTGCAGCGCCTGGTAGCCGCGCAGCAGCTGCGGGGTAATCCAGGTGCCGGCTTGGCCAGGCCGCAGCTGCGCCTGGCAGGCCCGCATCACGGCGCCAAAATCCTCGTCGAAGCTGATGCGCCAGGGGCTTTGCCGCTGCGCCCGCGTCAGGCTGCGCCCCACGTGTAGCTCGCTAAAGCGCAGGATGCCGCGCCTAGGGGGGCAGAACCACGGCAAGGGTAGCCCCTCAATCGGCCACGGAAAAATGCCCCGGCTATAAGCCGCCAGCAGGTTTTCGACCGTGGGCTGGCCGCCGAGTAGCAGCAGGCCATCAAGGTCGTCGCGGGCGGCGCTGGGTGGCGGAAAGGGCAGCGGAGGCATTTTAAAGATTACGGCGTCCGAAGTCGGGCGTGTTAGCCAAGGTCGGGGAGATAAGGCAAGTAGCGCTAGCTATTGGGTTCAGACGCCCGGCTGCCGGCGCTTAGCATTGCCTAATGGAACCGGCGTGTTTTACTAAGTGAGGCCGACCGGCTAGCGCCGCCGCGAGGCCGCTACTTCGCCGCTGGGGCGGGGGATGGGCTCGCCCACGGCCACCGGCTCGCCGATGTTGGGCCAGCCGTCGGCCGTCCAGGTGAAGGGTTGGGCGCGGGGCGAGCGAAAATTGCCACAGCCCTGGTTGGGCTTCGGGTTGGCGTGGTAGAGTATCCAGTCCTGGGTGCCGTCAGGCGACTTAAAGAAGCTGTTGTGGCCGGTGCCGTACACGCCGTGCACCGAGCTTTGCTTGAGGATGGGCTCGGGGTTTTTAGTCCAGCTGCTGGCTTGCAGCAAATCGGCGCCGGCCGAGGCCTTGAGGGCCCCTAGGGCGTAATAATCAGTCCAGCAGGCGCTAGCCGAGTACACCAGAATCAGGTCTTGGCCGTGGTGAATGACCTCGGGGCCCTCGTTCACGTCGATGTGGGCGGGCTCGTTGGGGTTGGTCAGGTCGCCGTATTTCTCCCAGGCGTAGGTCGGCTTCGACACCAGCGTGCGCGGGCTGTCCACCGTCCAGGGGTTTTTCAGGTGCGCCAGGTAGATGTCCTGCCGGCCGTTGACGGCCGCGTCCCAGCCCGACCACACCACGTAGAGCTGCCCCTTGTTTTCAAACACCGAGCCGTCGATGGCCCAGCGGTCGCTGACGTCGTTGAGCTTGCCCTTATCCACCCAGGTGCCCTGCGTGGGGTCGGGCGAGCTGTTTTCGAGCACCCAGAGCCGGTGCGTGGCGTTGGTGCCCGCGTCGGCGGCGTAGTAGAGGTACCACTTGCCGCGGAAGAAGTGCAGCTCCGGCGCCCAGATGTCGTGCGAGTTGGGGCCGGTGGCCGGCGGCGTCCATACCACCGTGCTCGGCGCGTCCCTGAGCTGGCTCAGCGCCTTGGTTTTCCAGAGCTTGATGCTGCTTTGCGTGGAGTGCGTGTAATAATAATACCCATCGTGGTAGATGCTCCACGGGTCGGGCCCGGAAGGCAGCAGCGGGTTCGTAAACGTGGTTGAGGCACTGACGCCCGCCGGCGCGGATGCGCTGGCGGGCGGCGTGGTAGCAGCGGCCGGCGCAGTATGGCGGGTGCAGGTTGTAGTGCCGGCTAGTAGGGAAAGCCCTAGCAGCAAGCGTTTGGGAAGTGAGCGGGAGTGGGCAAGCATGAGGGTGGGCGCCGGGCAGCGGGAAGGGCACCGCCGAGGTAAACGTAAAAGTACCTGCCGCGCGCTTTCAGCGGGATAGGCTGGCCACCGAGCAGCAATTAGGCCGTCGAGGTCGTGGCGCGTGGCGTTGGTTGGGGGAAGGTGAGGGGCATAGAGCACTTTATATTGCTTGCGTTATCAAACAGCTACTACCATGTAACTGGATTACGCAGAGCAAGAAAAGCTGGAACAAGCGCTTTTTATCGACATCGCTCGTTTGGCTCCTCCAACTAGTGAATTGATTGTTACAACAGATTCGTGGCAAGGAATACCTGCACTACTTGGAGGGCGTTTGCCCACGCGAAATAGCGAATGGGTGGTTTCGCTTGTAGCAGAAAGTCGCGAGTTTTTAATACAGCAAGCAGTTCTCGACAACCTGCAAACCAAGTTTGTGCATTTCTACATTGTCGAAGACGGCAGCGCGGTTTTTTCTTCCTTCGATGGAATGTGCAGCATCGTGGTAGAGGACGGTTTTCCTGAAAGCCAGCAAATAAAGAGGCGCTATGCCAAGCTCGAAGTAATGTAGTAGGTCGGTGGCAATGGATGTCTGCTAACGCATCTGTTGCTAAAAAACGCTTCAGCGGCAGTTGAAACAGTAGCAACCGCCCCATAGCTGCCTGCCACTCTCGCCGTACTTTTACCGGCTAGTGATTAAGAAGCCCTAAAAAGGATGCACCTGATGTGCAATCTCCTTCAAGCCTGGCTTCACAAAGCGCCCCACCCCGCGCAGTCAGCCCGCCATCGGCGGGCGTATCCGCGCAATCCGTTAAATCCGTTAAATCTGCGATTGATGTCTCTCGCCAAAACTTATTCGCCGGCCGACGTGGAAGCCAAATGGTACCAGTGCTGGCAGGAAAAGGGCTTTTTTCAGGCCCGCGTCAACCCCAAGAAGCAGCCCTACACCGTCGTTATTCCGCCGCCCAACGTGACGGGGGTGCTCCACATGGGGCACATGCTCAACAATACCATCCAGGATGTGCTGGTGCGCCGCGCCCGCATGCAGGGTAAAGAAGCACTGTGGGTGCCCGGCACCGACCACGCCAGCATCGCCACCGAGGCCAAAGTAGTGGCCATGCTTAAAGAGCAGGGCATCAGCAAGAAAGACCTGACCCGCGAGGAGTTCCTAGAGCACGCCTTTGCCTGGAAGGATAAGTACGGCGGCATCATTCTGGAGCAGCTCAAGCAGCTGGGTGCCAGCTGCGACTGGAGCCGCACCCGCTTCACGATGGAGCCCAAGCTGACCGAGGCCGTGCTGCGCGTATTCGTGGACTTGTACCGCAAGGGCCTGATTTACCGCGGCGTGCGCATGGTGAACTGGGACCCGCAGGGCGGCACCGCCATTTCCGACGAAGAGGTAATTGCCAAGGACGTGCAGAGCAAGATGTTTCACCTGCGCTACGAGCTGGTAAACGAGCCCGGCCGCTACCTCACGGTGGCCACCTCGCGCCCCGAAACGATTATGGCCGACGTGGCCGTGGCCGTGAACCCCACCGACCCGCGCTACGCGAACTTGGTGGGCCAGCAGGTGTATGTTCCGCTGGTGGGCCGCGCGGTGCCCATCATCACCGACGAGCGGGTGGCCGTGGACTTTGGCACCGGCACCTTGAAAGTGACGCCGGCCCACGACCTAGTGGACTACGAAATCGGCCGGGCGCACAACCTGCCGGTGATTGACGTGCTCAACGACGACGGTACGCTCAACGAGCAGGCCGGCGCGCGCTACGCGGGCCTGGACCGCTTTGCCGTGCGCCGCCTCATTGCTAAGGACTTGCAAGAAGCTGGGCTGCTTGATAAAGTGGAGGAGTACGCCACGATTTCGCAAACCTCGGAGCGCACCGGCGCCGTAATTGAGCCCAAGCTGAGCTTGCAGTGGTTCATGAAGATGGAACATTTGGCCAAGCCGGCGCTGGCAGTGGTGGAGAACGATACCATCCGGCTGCACCCGCCCAAGTTCAAGAACATGTACCGGGTGTGGATGGAAAACATCCGCGACTGGTGCATCTCGCGGCAGCTGTGGTGGGGGCAGCGAATTCCGGCCTATTATCTGCCCGACGGCACCTTCGTGGTGGCCTTGAGCGCGGAAGAGGCCCTAGGGCTGGCTCGCGCCCAAAGCGGTAATAACGAGCTGCAAGCCAGTGACCTGCGCCAGGACGAGGACGTGCTCGATACCTGGTTTTCGTCGTGGCTGTGGCCCATCTCGGTGTTCAACGGCTTCGACGACCCCGACAACGCTGACATCAACTACTTCTACCCGACCAATGACCTGGTAACGGCTCCCGAAATTCTGTCGCTCTGGGTATCGCGCATGATTATGGCCGGCCTCGAATACCGCCAGGAAGTGCCCTTTCGCAACGTGTATCTGACTGGTATTGTGCGCGATGCTTTGGGGCGCAAGATGAGCAAGCAGCTCGGCAACTCGCCCGACCCGCTCGACCTCATCCGCGACTTCGGGGCCGACGCCGTGCGCACGGGCATGCTATTCTCGTCGCCGGCCGGCAACGATTTGCTCTACGACCAGAAGCTGATTGACCAGGGCCGCAACTTCACCAACAAGCTCTGGAACGCCTTCCGGCTGGTGAAGGGTTGGGAGCCCGATAATACCCTAGGCTTCGCCAACGCGCAGGCCGTGGCGTGGTTTGAGGCCAAGCTGGCCGAGGCGGTGGCGACGCTCGACGAGCACTTCGAGAAGTTCCGTATGAGCGACGCGCTGCTGGCGGTGTATAAGCTGGTGTGGGACGACTTCTGTTCGCAGTACCTGGAGATGGTGAAGCCGGCCTACCAGCAGCCCATCGACCCCGCAACGCTGCGCCGCACCATCGGTTTCCTGGAAACGCTGCTCAAGCTGCTGCACCCGTTCATGCCCTTCATCACGGAGGAGCTGTGGCACGAGCTGGCCGAGCGCACCGAGCGCGACTACGTGTGCGTGGCGCCCTGGCCTAGGGTAAGTGCACCCGCCAACAGCGCCGACGTGCTAGCCGAAATGTCTAAGGCCCAAGAGATTGTGGCCGGCGTGCGCCACGTGCGCAACCAGAAAAACATCGGCCCCGCCAAGCAAGTAGCCCTGGCCGTGAAAACCGACGACCCCGCCCCGGTGCAGGCCTACGCTGCCCTCATCCGCAAGCTGGCCAACCTGAGCGAGCTGACCTTTGTGGGCGCGGCGCCGGCCGCCGCCGTGGGCTTCGTGGCCGGCGGCAGCGAGTTTTTCGTGCCCCTCGAAGGCCAGGTAGATGCCGCCGCCGAGCGCGCGCGCCTCGAAAAAGAGTTGACCTACGCCCTAGGGTTCCGCGACTCGGTAACCAAGAAGCTGGGCAACGAGAAGTTTGTGGCCAATGCCAAGCCCGACGTGCTGGAGCGCGAGCGCCAAAAGCTGGCCGACGCCGAAGCCAACATCGCGGCCCTAGAGCAGGCGCTGAAAGCGCTGGAGTAAGTTGGAAAACAGATGAGCCTGCGCCTTTTTATTAGCTCATTATTAAGCCGGATGGGCGCCAGCTGCTAAATCTCGACCCAACTATGGGTCGGTGCGCACGGCTAAGACCAGTGCCGGTTTAGCCCGCCAACTGATTATTGAAAATATAAAGTAAAATAGGTTTTTTTGGCTTTTATTTGGGCTTGTCAATCAATCGCCTGTCCATGAAAACACTAGCTACTTTTTGGCTTAGCTGCCTCAGTTTCGGCGCGGCATTACCCGCGCTGGCCCAGCAGCCTACCCTGCCCCCCACCATGCTTACGCCCCCCGTTGCGGCCATTAAGGCCAAGCCGCTCGTGTCGCCCTACGGCACCCGCACCGATAACTACTACTGGCTCAACGAGCGCGAAAACCCCCAGGTGCTCGATTACCTGAAGGGCGAGAACAGCTACTTCGACCAGCAGATGGCGCCCGTCAAAGCCTTGGAAGACAAGCTCTACCAGGAAATGAAGGGCCGCATTAAGGAGCAGGATGAGTCGGTGCCGGTGCGCGACAACGGCTACTACTACTTCACCCGCTTCGAAACCGGCGGCGAGTACCCGCTCTACTGCCGCAAGGCTGGCAGCCTGCAAGCCGCCGAAGAGGTGATGCTTAACGGCAACCAGCTGGGGCAGGGCCACAGCTACTTCGCTGTGGGCGGCGCCACCGTGAGCGACGACAATACGCTGCTGGCCTACGGCGTCGATACCGTGAGCCGGCGCTTGTACACGCTGCGCTTCAAAAACCTGAAAACCGGGCAACTCTACCCCGAGAAAATCCAGAATACCAGCGGCAATGCCGTGTGGGCGACCGATAACCAAACGGTTTTCTACGCCAAGAAGGACGTCACGACCCTGCTGCCCTACCAGGTGTACCGGCACACCCTCGGCACCGACCCCGCCCAGGATGTGCTAGTGTATGAGGAAAAAGATAACACGTTTGGCCTAGGGGTAAGCCGCAGCAAATCGAAGCAATACGTTGGTATTGAGCTGAGTAGCGCCTTCTCGTCGGAATACCGCTACCTCGATGCCGCCAGCCCTAGGGGCGAGTTTAAGGTATTTGCGCCCCGCACCCCCGACTTGCTCTACGACGTGCAGGATGCCAACGGTAAGTTCTACGTCTTCACCAACTGGGAGGCGCCCAATTTCCGGGTGATGGCCGCCCCGCTCGCCAGCCCCGACCGCGGCCAGTGGCAGGAAGTTATTCCGCAGCGCGAGGACGTGTTTCTGGAAGGCATGGACTTATTTAAGAACTACCTGGTGCTGAACGAGCGCGAGGAAGGCATTCGGCAGGTGCGGGTTATCAATTTCAAAGACCAAATTGGCCACACGGTGGACTTTCGGGAGCTGGCCTACACCACCTATCTGGGGGCCAACCCCGAGTTTGATACGCCCACGCTGCGCATCGTCTATACTTCGTTCACTACGCCCACCAGCACCTACGACTACAACATGGCTACCCACAAGCTGACGCTGCTCAAGGAGCAGCCGGTGCTGGGCGGCTTCAACAAGAACGACTACGTAACGGAGCGCAAGTTCGTGACCGCCCGCGACGGCAAGCAGGTGCCTGTGGCGGTTGTGTACAAAAAAGGCTTCCACAAAAACGGGCAGGGACCGCTGCTGCAATATGCCTACGGCAGCTACGGCTTGTCGATGGACCCCACCTTTTCGGCGGCTCGCCTGAGCTTGCTGAATCGTGGCTTTGCCTACGCGCTCTGCCACATCCGGGGCGGGCAGGAGCTGGGCCGGCAGTGGTTTGAGGACGGCCGCATGATGCACAAGATGAACTCGTTTACCGATTTTATCGACTGCTCGGAATACCTCATCAAGAATCATTACACCTCGGCCAGCAAGCTCTTTGCGATGGGCGGTAGCGCGGGCGGTCTGCTTATGGGCGCGGTCATCAACCTGCGCCCCGACCTCTACAAAGGCGTTATCGCGGCCGTGCCGTTCGTGGACGTCGTTACCACCATGTCGGATGCCAGCATTCCGCTCACTACCGGCGAGTACGAGCAGTGGGGCAACCCCGCCAACAAGCCCGCCTACGACTACATGCTCTCGTACTCGCCCTACGACAACGTGAAAGCGCAGAGTTACCCCAACCTGCTCGTAACCACTGGCTTGCACGACTCGCAGGTGCAGTACTTCGAGCCGGCCAAGTGGGTGGCCAAGCTGCGCGCCACCAAGCAGGACCACAACCTGCTGCTGCTGCACACCGACATGGAAGCCGGCCACGGCGGCGCCTCGGGCCGCTTCAAGGCCCTGCACGACGTGGCCCGGCAGTACGCCTTTATGTTCTTGGTGCTCGGCGATAAAACGCTGCTTTAATAGCTAGCGCTTATTAAAAAAGGCCCGGCCGCACTCACGCGGCCGGGCCTTTTTTGTGGTCGGAACCCTAGGGCCCTAGGGCTGCTTAAGGCTGGTAGCGCCGGCTTTGCTTTCCTGCGTGCTCAGTTGGTTTTGCAGCTGAAACGTAACCTGCTGGCAATCGGCGAAGTGCTGCTCGGCTACGCGCCGGGCCGTGTCGGCCGCCGTGAAGCGCTGGTAGAGGAATGCGTTGAGGCCGGCCGAAACAACGAGGGCCAGCAAGAACAGAATATTTTTCATCGGGTAAAAAGCTAAAAAAGAACGTCATGCTGAGCTTGCCGAAGCGTCTCTACCGAACGATGTGGCGTGGTAGAGATGCTTCGGCAGGCTCAGCATGACGTTCTAGAAAAGAAAAACTGCTGGTTGTGCTACCGCTATATCGCCGTGTTGGGGTCGAACTGCTCGAGGTAGTCGGCCACGCGGCGCACAAACATGCCCCCTAGCGAGCCATCGACCACGCGGTGGTCGTAGCTGTGGCTGAGGAACATAAACTGGCGCACGCCAATGAGGTCGCCCTGGGGCGTTTCAATCACGGCGGGCTTCTTCTTGATGGCGCCCACGGCTAGTATGGCTACCTGGGGCTGCATAATGATGGGCGTGCCCATGACGTTGCCAAACGAGCCCACGTTGCTGAGTGTGTAGGTGCCGCTTTCGAGGTCCTCGGGCTTGAGCTTGTTTTGGCGGGCGCGGTTGGCTAGGTCGTTTACTTTCTTGCTCAAGCCGTTGAGGTTGAGCTGGTCGGCGTGGTGAATGACGGGCACGATAAGGTTACCGCTGGGCAAGGCCACGGCCACGCCAATGTTGATGTCGCGCTTCTTGATGATGTAGTCGCCCTCGACCGACACGTTGATGGCCGGGTAGTCTTGGATGGCGCGGGCCACGGCGTACACGAAGAGCGGCGTAAACGTCAGGTTTTCGCCCGTGCGCTGCTTGTAGGCGTCTTTGTGGCGGTTGCGCCAGTTCACCAGCTCCGTCACGTCGGCCTCCACAAAGCTTGTCACGTGCGGCGAAATGCGCTTGGAGTCCACCATGCGCTGCGCAATCATTTTGCGCATGCGGTCCATTTCCACCAGCTCCTGCCCGCCCGATACCGAAGGCGCGAGCTTGGCCGTCGGCGGGGGGCTAGGGGCCGCAGTGGGGCGCGGGGCCGGCGGCGTATCGAGCGCAGCCGGGGCATCGGGCGCTTTGGCCTGCTGGCCATTGGCCGAGGGCGGTGGCACTGCGGCGGCCGGCGTAGTGGCTACCGGCGCCGGCGCGGCGGGGGCCTGGGGCACCAGCGGCTTTTTGCCGGCGGCCACGTAGTCCAGGATGTCCTTTTTGGTGACGCGGTTATCCTGGCCGGTGCCGGGCAGGCGCTCCAGGTCGGTCATGGCAATACCTTCTTCGCGGGCAATGCTGAGCACCAGCGGCGAGTAGAAGCGGCCGGGCAGCACCGGGTGCTCTTCGGCGCCCGCGCCTTGCTGGCTGGCGGGGGGCAGCACGGCCGGCTGGCCGGGCGCGGGCATAATGGGCGTGCCGGGGGCCGGCAGGTAGGGTACGCCATCGGTATCGGGCGGGGCTACCGGCAGAGGCGGAATGTTGTCGGGGTCGGCCACGGGCGGGTTGGCGCTGGCTTCCTCCAAGTCGTCCTCGTTTTCGGCGGGGGCGGGCCTAGGAGCATCCTGGCCATTGCTGGCCCCGGTACTGATAACGGCAATAGGGGCGCCCACGGCCACTACTTCGCCTTCCTGCACCAGTATCTCGGCCAGCGTGCCGGCGTGCAGGGCAGGCACCTCGGTATCTACCTTGTCGGTGGCTACTTCCAGCACCGACTCATCTTGCTCGATTACGTCGCCGACTTGCTTTAGCCATTTGAGGACGGTGCCTTCCATAATGGATTCGCCCATCTTGGGCATGGTCATTTCCAGTCGGGCCATAAGCGGGGAGCAGGGTAAAGTGGGGGAGGGTGGGAGGGGAAGGAGTAGGAACTACGGCGCAAAGGTAGGCAGAAGCCCCAGCGCCCCGGCCGGCTAAGCGCCGCGCCCAACTAGCCCAGGGCTACCCTAGAGTCAGCCACAGGCACAGCACCCCAATGCCGGCTGTGATTAACCCAAACTCTCATTAGAAGGTTAGTTTGCTGCTGCTGCCCTGGCCCAGAAAGCCCTCAGCTGGCCATCGGCGGGCCGGGTTGTAGTACACGTAATGCGCTGGCCCACCCGGCAGCTAGCCGGCTTAGTAACTGCCGAGCTGGGTGTAATTAGGTGGCTGCGCCCCTAGGCGTTGTAAAAGTGCACCAGTGGCGTGATGCTACTAGTGCGGCCGCCGTTGTCCAGGTGAGCGTCGCGGCTCAGGCTCGCTACTACTTCCTGGGTGGTAATAGTCCCGCCCCTGAATTGCCGCTGCTGCTGGGGCAGGTGCTAGGCCACGGCCAGCAATAAGCAGATAGGCTGCATCCTCTAACTGAGACTTTTGGAAAGTCAACCACGCGCTTGCTACCCATATGCTAGGAGATTTGGGGCAAAGTAGCCTCCGCATTATATGCGAAGCCAAGGGCTTGGTCCGGGCATCGGTAAGCTTCGTCGGCGAAGTGCGGGTGCTGGTCGGGCGCGGGCCTAGGGGGCGGCAAGGTGGCCGGGCGTTTGCCAAAGGAGTAGCAGGCCGCCGGGTGGTGGCCCGCCCCGGCCGGCTGGTTTTTCCTCGTTTTTCTCGCCTTTTTTCTGCTACTACTCCTTATGAAATCCTTCTCGAAAACCGCCCTGCCCTTGTTGGCTGCCCTCGCGCTCACCTTCGGCGCCGCCTCGGCCCAAACCGCCCCTACTGCCCAGGCGGGCCCCGGTTCGCGTCGCCAGCCCTCGCCCCAGGAAATGGCCACCCACCAAACCCAGCACCTGAGCAAAAAGCTGGGCCTCAGCGCCGACCAGTCGGCCCAGGTGCAGCAAATAATGCAGCAGCACGCCCAGGACATGCAGGCCCTGCGCGCCAACGCCCCGGCCAGCGCCGACCGCCAGCAGATGCGCACCCAGCTGCAAGCCAACCGCGCCAAGTATGACGAGCAGCTCAAAGCCGTGCTCACTCCCGACCAGTTTGGCAAGTACGCGGCCATGCGCGACGAGCACCGCCACCACGGCCCGCGCCCCGATGGCAAGTTTAAAGCCAAGGACGGCGACCTGAAAATCAAGTCGAAAACCTCGCAGAGCTAAGCGGCTTACCAATGTAGGACCTACGCAAAAGGCGTTTGTCATTGCGAGCATGTCGCGTATCAAGCGAGGACGCGGCAATCGCACCAGAACGACACGCGAACGACTTGTTGTGGTGCGATTGCTTCGCAAGCTCGCAATGACAAACGCCTTTTGCGTAGGTCCTGCAATTAATAAAAATGCCCCGGCCAAACAGCCGGGGCATTTTAGTTGCGATAGCTTACCTGATAAGTCGATTATGTAGACCGGAGAACTAACAGGCTGGCGCCGGGGCATAGGTAGCTACATAGGGCCCGGCGGCCAGCTAAAGGGTAGTGCGCGACTTGCGCGGCGCGGCCGGCGCCAGGGAGTGGCCGCCTTGGTGGTGGCGGGCCAGATTGGGCCGGCCCCCGCGGTGCAGAAAGCCGAACAGCCCGCGCCGCTCGCGGCTGTGGAAGCGGTAGGTGGAGTTGATGTGGGTGAAATCGCCCGCCAGCTTGCGCTGGCCGTGGCGCTCGGGCCGCGACAACCAGAACCACCAAGTGGGTTGGGCGTGGGTCGGGGCTAGGGGCAGCGCCAACAGCGCCAGCAGGCAAAGGGAAACGGTAGTTCGCAGCATGGGTTTTTGCAGAAAAAAGTGCCAGTGTGCGCGGGGCCCCGCCCCGCGGGCAACGCCCTGCTGCCGAGCTATTAACTGCTGAGTCGCGCAAAAAAGTACGTTTCGGCGCCCCGTAGCCGATAAGCGCTGCAATTCACCCGACCAACCGCCCCTAGCACAACCCCAGGGCCGCGCCGTGCGTGTAGCTGATAGCCAGCGGCAAGCCGCGGCCTAGGGCCCAGCCCACCGGCGAGGTGCCGGGTATAAAAAAGAGTGTTTCTGCATGAGTCTTTGGCAAATTATCAAGCGCTTGCTGCCCTTCGTGCGGCCCTATCGCCCGCTGGTTATCGCTACGCTGCTGCTCACGCTGGTGGGCTCGCTGGCGGCGCAGGTCAACCCGTTTGCCCTGCGCTACACCGTCGATACGGTGCAGCAGCTGCTGAGCAGCGGCCAGGGCCTGGCCCAGGGCTGGCACCTGCTGGGGTGGGTGAGCGTCATCTTGCTGGGCAAGGAGCTGGTGAACGCAGGCATTACCTTCGGCCAGAAGTACTTCGGCGAGAAAATCCGCATCAGCGTGTCGGGCGCGCTGAGCGAAACGGCGGTGCTGCGGCTGCTCAGCTACCAGCTCGGCTACTATACGGATGCCGGCAACCAGGCCGGCCGCCTCCAAACGCGCATCGACCGCGGCGTGGAAAGCCTGATGAAGCTGGTGCAAAACTTCTTTATCGACATTCTGCCGCTGTTTGCCAACGCGCTAGTGGCGTTGGTGGTCATGTTCTTTGCCAACCGTTGGGTGGGGCTGGTGGCCCTAGGGGTGCTGCCGGTGTATTTCTGGCTGAGCTACCGGCAGGCCGACCGCCTCAATGGCACCCGCCGCATGCTGCGCTCACTGCGCGAGGAAAAAAACCACGGCCTCCTCAGTTTGATTGATAACATTACGGTCATCAAAAGCTTCGTGCGCGAGGACTACGAGGCCGAGAAGCAGCTCGCCGTGCAAGACCGCCTGGAGGAAGCCCAGCTGCAAACCCGCAAAACCAACTTTCGCTACGACGGCGTGAAGACCTTCGTGGAGCAGATTGGGGTGGTGGCCATTATCGTGCTCACGGCCTACCTGGTGCTGGCCGGCCACATGAGCATTGGGGCCATCATGTTTCATGTGCTGCTCTTCAACAACGTGTCGGCGCCCATCCGGCAGCTGCACCGCATCTACGACGAGATGAACGAGGCGCTGACTTACGCCGAGGGCTTTTTCAGCATCCTCGACGCCCAAGACCAGGCCGAGCAGCCCGGCCACCTGCGCCCCGCCCGGCTGCGCGGGCAGTTCGAGCTGCGCCACGTCGATTTCACGTATCCCAGCGGCACCACTGCCCTGCGCCACGTCAACCTCACCATCGAGGCCGGCCGCACCACGGCGCTGGTAGGTTTGAGCGGGGCCGGCAAAAGCACCGTGCTCAACTTGCTCTGCGAGTTTTACCGCCCCAACGCCGGCCAGCTCTTGCTCGATGGCCACCCCCTAGGCGACTACGACGTGCACTACCTGCGCCAGCACATTGGCCTGGTACTGCAAAAAAACCACATTTTTAAGGGCACCATCGAAGAGAATATTCGCTACGGCAACTTCCGGGCTACCCAGGCCGAGCTGGAGGAAGCCGCCCGCCAGGCCTACCTGCACCAGCAGATTCTAGACTTGCCCCAGGGCTACCGCAGCGACGCGCAGCAGCTGAGCGGCGGGCAGCAGCAGCGCATCGCCATTGCCCGGCTCTTCCTCAAAAACCCGCCCATCATCTTCCTCGACGAGCCCACCGCCAGCCTCGACGCCATTGCCACCGAGCAAATCAAGAACAGCCTGGATGCCATCAAGCAGGGCCGCACGGTGGTTATTATCTCGCACAGCCTGGCCCAAATATTCGATTCGGACTGCATTTACGTGCTCCCAAAGGGCGCGGTAGTGGAGCACGGCACCCACGGGCAGCTTTACGAGCAGCGCGGCACTTACCGCGAAATATTCGACGCCTCGGCCCGCAGCCTCAACATCGGCAAGCTGGCCAAAACCCTGGCCGACGACGGCGACGACGTGCTCGATACGGCGCTGTAGCCAGCCGGTGGGCCTTGGTAGAAACCGCACCCCTAGGTCCGGAAAATACCGGGTTGGACTCGCCGGCGCGGCGGACAACTTTCTGTCAGATTAGGGTGTATGTTTGTCATCCTCAAGGTATAATCAGCGCCCACTTCTCCTTCTTATGAAAGCGATTCTTACTTTGGCCGGCGGCCTGGCCCTAGGCGCCTTGCTGCTGCCCGCCCGCGCCCAAACTACGCCTGCCGCCGCGCCGCGCAACCCCACGCCCGCCCAGGCCAAAACCATCCGCGCGCAAACCGCCGCGCGCCGCGCCGACACCTACCAGGGCCCAAAGGTGGTGCAAAATAGTAAAGAGCTGGGCCAGAAGATGATACAAAAGAGCAAGCCCACCGACGGGCCTGTACGCATGCGGCCGGTAAAGCAGCCGTAACTGCCGCCTGAAAAGCATAACGGGCCACCGCTCTGCGCAGAGCGGTGGCCCGTTTCTATTAGCAATCAGGTTGCTTGCTTACCGCCCAGCAAATAGCGGCACCGGCCTGAAGGGTAGCGTTCTAGAACGCGTTGTTGCTGTAGCCGTCCTTGGCGAAGTCGGGGTAGGCGCCGGCCGGCCTACTTACACCTTCAGCAGCGCGGCTTCCTGGTGGCCGGCCAGCTGCTGCCACAGCAAAATGAGCGCAGCTTGGGCAGTGTACTCAATATTGGTTTGGCGGCCGCGGTCGATGCTGATTTGCCGGCTTACCGTGCCGCTAGGGGTGGCGCAGGCGATGAAGATGGTGCCCACCGGCTTGAGGGCGGTGCCGCCGCCGGGGCCGGCAATGCCGCTGGTGGCAAGGGCCACGTCGCAGCTCAGGCGGGCGCGGGCGCCCTCGGCCATCTCGCGCACGGTGGCTTCGCTCACGGCGCCGTGGGTGCCGAGGGTTTCGGCATTCACGCCCAGTAGGCTCTCCTTGAGGTCGTTGTCGTAGGCCACCACGCTGCCCCGGAAGTACGCAGAGCTGCCCGGTACGCTGGTGATGCGCTGGGC
>JBPBPH010000045.1:0-18655 GCA_050954355.1 Janthinobacterium lividum | reverse complement strand
TCGTGGCCGGCCCAGCGCAGCTCGGGCAGGGTGAGCAGCACAAACAGCAGCCCCAGCGCCGGCCAGGGGCGCAGCACCGGCGGCAAGGGCGGCAATGCCAGCCAGGGGGCAAGGCGCCGAGTTGGGCGCCGGGCGCGGGCCACCAGCGAAGCCAGCACCAGCAGCGGCAGCAGGTAGCCTAGAAAAGCCACGTTTTCGGGCGAGGCCTGCACCGGCAGGCGCGGGTTGTGCCAGAAAGCGCGGCTGGCGGCCGTGGCCAGCCAGCGGCTGTGCAGCGGCGGCACCAGGTAGGTGCCCAGGTCGCCGCCCCAGTACAGGCCGCCGTAGTCGTCGGCCCCCAGCAGGGCCAGCCCGCGCGAGGCAAAGTGCCCTAGGGCCAGCGCCGCCCCCACAGCCGCCCAGGGCGGCCAGCGCCGCCAGCTGATGGCGCCCAGCCGCAGCCGCCACCACAGCGCGTAGCCCGCCGCGAAGTACAGCAGCCCGGCCGTGGTGTAGTAGTCGCTCAGCAGCGTGAGCAGCAGCAGGCCCGCGGCCCCGGCCAGCGCCCGGCCGCGGCGCAGGCGGGGCCAGCGCCCGGCCTCAAACTTAAACGCGGCTAGGTAGGCCGCCACAAAAAACGGCACCGCCGCCGTGAGCAGCAAGTGGTAGTGCGCGGGCCAATGCGCTAGCTTATAGGGCGAAAAGGCGAAGGCGAACCCCACCAGCACGCACAGCAGCGGCTGCCGCACCCAGCGCCCAGCCAGCCACGCCGCGCCCACCCCACTCAGCACAAAGCTCAGCAACAAGCCTAGGTTGACAGCCTGGTAGGGCTGGCGCAGGGCCAGGTTGAGCACGCCTAGCACCGGCGTGTAGGTGTGCATCCACAGGCTGCTGCCCTGGGGATAGAGCAGCAGCGGCGTGCGCATGGGGTCGTGCCCTAGGGCCACTTGGCGCTGGAAGTTCCAGGCGTTCCAGAGATACTGGTTGGCGTCGCCGCCCGGCTCGCCCACAAAGGAGCTGCTCCCGGCCAGTGGTAGCGGCCAGGCGTACCAGGCCACCAGTCCGGCGTAGAGCAGGGCGGCCAGCAGCAGCCAGCGCCAGTTGAGGGAGGAAAATGCAGCCATACGGAGCTGGCAAAAGTAGCCCGACCGGCGGTTAGCTTTGTGCTGGGAGCTACCCCTAGGGGTGTTTTCACCGCCGAAGACGCGGCGGGCTTCGCGGCAAAAACGCAGCAGCTCATTCGTCACTCGTCACTCGTCACTATTACTATGGCCATTACGCGCCCGTTCAACTTCGCCAAGTGGGTGGAGGAGCACCGCCACCTGTTAAAGCCCCCGGTGGGCAACCAGCAGGTTTTCAAAGACAACAAAGACTTTATCGTGATGGTGGTAGGCGGCCCCAACGCTCGCAAAGACTACCACGTGGACGAGGGCGAGGAACTGTTCTGGCAACTCGAAGGCACCATAACGGTCAAGATTATCGAGGACGGCCAGCCGGTAGACATCACCATCGGGCCGGGCGACATGTTTTTGCTGCCCGGCGGCGTGCCGCACTCGCCGCGCCGGCCGGCCGGCACGGTGGGTTTGGTGCTGGAGCGCTACCGCCAGCCCGGCGAGCTCGACGGCTTTCAGTGGTACTGCGAAAACTGCGGCCACCAGCTCTACGAGGAGTTCGCCGAAATTACCGACATCGTGGCCCAGCTGCCGCCCATCATGAACCGCTTCTGGGCCAACGATGCCCTGCGCACATGCAAGGTGTGCGGCACCTACCTGGCGGCGCCGGTGGCAGGCTGATTGCTGGGTTGCTGACAAAGAACGTCATGCTGAGCTTGTTGAAGCATCTCTACCGAACGACTTGCGAACGGCTTGGTAGAGATGCTTCAACAAGCTCAGCATGACGTTCTTTGTCAGCAACCCAGCAATTCAGCAATTCAATAATTACCGATGAAGTCGCGGATAATATTCTGGCTGGCGGCGGCGGTGCTGGTGCTGGCCCAGTTTCAGGACCACCGCTGGAAGGTGCAGGAAGTATTCGACTGGGACGGCGGCGGCTATTACGGCTACCTGCCCGATTACTTCTTGTACGGCGGCCCCGGCCGAGCCGACTCGCTCAACCAGCTGCTGCTGGCCAGCCGCCCCGGCCAGCCCCACCCCATGGGCCGCATGGGCATGCACCGCCTGCCCAATGGCAAGGTGCTCATCAAGTACCCGCTGGGCGTAGCCCTGGGGCAGCTGCCGTGGTTTGCGGGCGCCCACCTCTACGCCCGCTGGCACGGCGACCCGCCCAACGGCTACGCGCGGCCCTACCAGCAGGCCGTGATGGTGGCGGGGCTGGTCTATGCCATCATCGGGCTCTGGGTGCTGCGCAAGCTGCTGCGCCGCTACTTCCCCGACCACGTAGCAGCCTGGACCCTAGGGGCTATCGCGCTGGGCACCAACCTACTGGGCTACGCCACCTACGAGGCGGCCATCTCGCACGCGCCGCTATTTATGTGGCAGGCAGCCTTGCTCTACTGCACCGCCCGCTGGTACGAGAGCCCGCGGCGGCGCTGGGCGGCGGGCATCGGGCTGTTTTGGGGGCTGGCCGTGCTGTGCCGCTTTTCCGAGGCGGTGTACGCGCTGGTGCCGCTGTGCTGGGGCCTAGGGGCCGGCCGCCGCCCGGCCGTGCTAGGCCGCTACCTCGACCAAGCGCTGATGGCGCTGGGCCTGGCGGCGGCCGTGCTCAGCCTGCAATTTTTTTACTGGCACGCCGTGAGCGGGCATTGGGTGGCCGATGGCTACCAGGGCGAGTTTTTCGACTTCCGCCACCCGCATATAATCGAGGGGCTCTTTAGCTTCCGCAAGGGCTGGCTGCTCTACACGCCCCTGATGGCCTTGGCGCTGCTGGGCACCGGCTGGCTGCGGCGCTGGGTGCCGGGGGCGCTGGCGCCGGTGCTGGGGCTGCTGCCGGTGCTGCTGTGGGTTACGTTCAGCTGGCAGCAGTGGTGGTACGGCGGGGGTTTCAGCGCCCGGCCGCTCATCAGCGCCTACCCGCTACTAGCTTTGCCGCTGGCGGCGCTGCTGGCCACCGCCGCCACGCGCGGCCGCCTGGCCTGGGTGGGCCTGCGCACGCTGCTGGTAGCCGGCATCGTGCTCAACCTCTGGCAAACCTGGCAGTGGAATGGCGGCGTCCTCGAGTCGGAAAACGAGACGCGAGAACTGTACTTCAAGCGGTTTTTCTGGCGCAAGTTTCCTGAGGCCCCTAGGCGCTGGTAGCGGGCTAAGGCTGGGCAAGTGCCCCCCTGCCCTACTCCACAGCCGTTACCTCCAGCACTACGCTGGTGCGGGTCAGGGTCACGTCGGGGTTAAAGCCAACTTTGAGCAGGAAGTCGCCGCTATATACTTGGTCGGCGGGCAGGGTGGAGGCGGTGCCGGGGTAGAGGTTCAGCTCGCGGATGCGGTACTTCTTGGCCGGGTCGAGGCCGGTGAGCGGCAGGGGCCTAGGGGTGGCGGTTATCTTCTGGCGGGTATTGGTGAGGTAGTTGAACACGATGGCCCGGCGCCGGTCGGGCGCCACGTACTGCACGGCGGCTACGTCGCCCTCATAGGGGCTGGCCAGGCGGTACTGCTCGCCGTGCCACACCACATTCTTGAAGCCAGTGTAGGCGCGCACGGCTTCCTGGGCAAATTGTTTGTCGCTGGCGCTCAGCTTACTGGCGACGATGTCGAAGCCCAGCTTGCCCATGCTGGCCACGTCCACGCGGTACTTCAGCGGCTGCTTGCCCCAGTCGGTTACGTGGTTGTCGGTGGCGATAGCGGGGAAAAAATAGGAGTAGTTCCACTGCATAAACACGCGCTCCAGCGGCTCGGTATCGTCGCTGGGCCAGAACTCGGTGAAGTACCTGAGCAGCTCGTAGTCGGCCCGGCCGCCACCGCCCGAGCACAGCATCATGGGCACCTGGGGGTACTTGGCCCGCAGGCGCTGCAGCACCTTATATAGGCCGCGCACGTAGTCCACGTACAGGTGCGACTGCGGCAGGCCTTTCCTGTGCAAATACGCCGAGTAGGCATTGTAAATCACCGCGTTGCAGTCCCACTTGACAAAGGCCAGGTCGGGGTTTTTGGTGAACAGCCCGTCCACGATGCCGTACACGAAATCCTGCACCTGGGGGTTGGCCAGGTCAAGCACCAGCTGGTTGCGGAAGTAGACTTCGGGGCGCTGGGGCTGCCGAATCACCCAGTCGCGGTGCTGCTCGTAGAGCTCGCTCTTGGGGTTTACCATCTCGGGCTCAAGCCAGATGCCGAATTTGAGGCCGTCCTGCTTGGCCTCCTGCACCAGGTAGCCCAGGCCGTGGGGCAGCTTCTGGCGGTTTTCCTGCCAGTCGCCCAAGCCCGCGCCGTCGTTGTTGCGCGGGTACTTGTTGCCAAACCAGCCGTCGTCGAGCAGAAACATATCCACCCCTAGGGTCTTAGCATCGGCAAACAGGCCCTTGATTTTCTGCTCGTCGAAATCAAAATAAGTCGCCTCCCAGTTGTTGAGCAGCGTCAGGCGCTCGCCTTCGCCGTCGAGCAGGCGGTAGCGGCGGGCCCAGCTTTGCAGGCCGCGGCTGGCCGCCCCGGTGCCATGCGTAGATACGGCGTAAATGAGCGACGGCGTTTTGAAGACCTCCCCCGCCGGCAAATGGTAGGCCGAGGCCGCCGGGTTGATGCCGGCCAGCAGGCGCAGGTTTTGGTAGGAATCGACCTCAAAATCGAGTTTGAAATTGCCGCTCCAAGCCAGTTGGCCCAGCAGCACGGTGCCCTCGTTTTCGGCGGCTGGCTGCCCTAGGCCCAGCACGAAGTTGGGGGTTTGCAGCAGCATGGCCCGCGTGCCCAGCTGCGAGCTCACCGAGCGCGTGCCCGGCAGCAGCCGGGTTTCGGCGGGCTGCATCTCGCGCGCATATTGCCCCTGAAAGGTAGTAAGGTAGAAGTCTTTGCGGGTGAAGTACAGGTTAGCCGAAGCGTATTTCTGCAGCACCACCGGCTTTTTCTCGTGGTGCACTAGCTCGGCCCACTGCTCAATCACGTTTTCCTGGGCCCACGCCCGGTAGCAGAGCGTCACCTCAAACGGGTACACCGGGTCGCGCAGCACGATGCGGGTGAGCGTGGAGTGCGCGTCGGGCTGCGTCACGGTGTGGCGCACGTAGTGCAGTTCTAGTGAGGGGTTGCCGTCGGCGTGGGTCACTTCCAGGGCGGGCTCGCTCAGGTTCCAGGTGCCGGCCGGGGTGTAGGCGTTGGAGTAAAACCCGGCGTTCGAGTCCTTAAAGCTGTACTGCGCCGCCGCGCCCGCGTAGTCGGCCGCCTGGGCTAGCGGCGCGCCGAAATAAACGGTATTAAGCCGCTGGCTGGCGTCGGTTTGCAGCACCAGCGCCGTGCTTTCGGTAAGGATAGGGATGGTGACTACCGCCTGCGCGGCACCCTGGGGCAGGTTGCTCATAAGCAGCAGGGCTAGCAATCCCGCCCAGGGCCAGGGCTGCGCGCCGCGCCCTAGCCAGTTATGCTTCGTTGTAAACCAATAAAGAGGGCGCATGGGTAGGAAAGCAGAGTGAGCGGGCAAATTACTACTGTGCCGCTACCCCGCCGCCTACCCCCCTAGGGACTGGCGCTGAACCCTAGGGGGTGGCGGGCAACCGGCGCTGAAAGTGCAGCTGCAAAATACTGTCTACCTTTTCCTTAGTTAATGGTTTGCTTACCAGGCCGGCAATGTTCAATTCGTCGAGGCGCACTAAGTCGCGGGCGTCCATGGTGGTGGTGAGCATGATGACGACCGTGGCGCGGCGCTGGGCCTGGGGCAGGTGCTGGTAGGCCTCCAGAAACTGGATGCCGTTGAGGCCGGGCATGTTTACGTCGAGCAGGATGAGGGCGGGCTCGTCGGGGTCGGGCGTTTGCTCGAGCAGCCCGAGGGCATCGGTGCCGCTTTCGGCCACCAGCACCCGCTCGGTCACATCCAAGCTCTTGAGCAGCAGTTCGTTCAGAAAATTATTGGTAGAGTCGTCGTCTACTAGTAGCACGCTGGATAACTTTTCCATGCGGAGGAATTCAGGATTCAAAAAAATTACGTTCGCGACGGCGTCAGCATCGGTAGGGTAATGGTAAAGGTAGAGCCTACACCCGGCTGGCTCTGCACTGCCAGGGTGCCGCCGGCGTTGTCCACCATTTTCTTTACCATGTACAGCCCCACGCCCGAGCCTGCCACGTGGGTGTGCAGGCGGCGAAATAAACGAAACAGCTCGCCCTGCTGCGCCTCGTTAAGGCCTAGGCCATTGTCTTGCACCTCCAGCACCACCTGGCCGGGGCTGGGGTGGCAGCGCAGCCACACATGCACCGGGCGGGCGGGGTCGCGGTACTTCACGGCGTTGCTAAGCAGGTTGTAGAGCATGCTGCGCAGGTTTTTGGCCGAGAAGTAGAGCGTGGGGCACGCGGCCACCTCCACGGTGAGCGTGGCCGCGGCGGCCGTCAGCTCGGGCAGCATGTCGAGGCGCACGGCCTCGACCAGGGCGGGCAGCGCCACGACCTCGGCGGGCTGGTCAGCCAGCACTTGCTGCAGGCGCGACACGTCGGTGAGGTGCTCCAGGGTTTGCTGGAAGCGGCCCACTGCCCCGTCCATCATATCCAGCAGCCGGGCCACTAGCTCGGCTTGCAGCGCTGCGGGGGGCAGCTGCTGGCGCAAAGCCAGCAGCAAACCCTCAATGTTGGTGATGGGCGACTTCAGGTCGTGCGAGGCCGAGTATACGAAAGTATCCAGGTCAGTGTTGGTGCGCGTCAGGCGCTTGTTGGCGGCGTTCAGCTCGCCGTTGGCCGTGTGCAGCTCGGCTTGCTGCGCTTCCCGCGCCTGGCGGGCCAGCACCCGGCCGGTTACGTCGGCGCCAAACAGCGAGACGCCCGCAATCTGCCCCTGCTCGCGGTAGGCCTGGTAGGTGAAGTCGAAGTAGCGTAAGTCGGCCGCCGGGCGGCCGGGCGCAGCCACCACCAAGGGCACTTCGCGCTGGGTTTGCGCCATGCCCGTGGTGTACACCTCATCCATAAGGGCGAGCAGGTCGTAGGCGTTGGGCTGGGCTTGCGCTAGGGTTTTGCCTTGCAGCAGCTGGCCCGGAAACAGCGCTTGATACGCCGGATTGAGGTAGTCGATGCGGTGGTCGGGCTCGCGCAGCAAGCAGATGGCGGCCGGGGCCTGCTCAAAGAGCTGGTACACGTTTTCGCGCTCGGCCTGCTGGCGCTGGGCCACGGCCAGCATGGCGGCCTGCAGGGTATCGGCCTGGCGGCGGGTGCGTACCTGCTCGGTCACGTCGACGGCAAAAACCAGGATGCCCTGAATCTGGCCTTGCCCATCAAAAACAGGTTGGTACGTAAAATCGAGGTAAACTTGCCTAGGAGCCGCCCCAGTAGGAGCCAGCATAATGGCAATTTCGCGCCCGATGAAGGGCTCACCACTGGCGTACACCCGGTCGAGCAGCTCGATAATGCCCTGCTCCGTTATCTCGGGCATGGTTTCGGCCACCGTCTGGCCTAGGGTGGCGCGGCCAGCTACTAGCTCCTGGTAGCCGGCATTGGCAAAAACGAAGCGGTGCTCGGCGCCACTGAGCGTGGCTACGGCAGCCGGCAGTTGGCTTAGTATCTGGCGCAGCAGGCTTTGCTGCTCTTCCAGCTGGTTGGTGCGTTCGAGCACGTGGGCTTCCAACTGGTGGTTGAGCTGGCGCAGCTGCTGCTGGGCATTTTCCAGCTCGGCATTGTTGGCCAGTATCTCCTCGTTGGCCGCGTGCAGCTCCTCGTTGAGGAAGTTGGTTTGACTCTCTTTTTCCTCCAGCTGCTGGCGGCCTTCTACCTGCTCGGTTACTTCGGTAGCTACCACCATGGCCCCGTGGATGCTGCCGTCGGCTTCGTACATAGGCACGTACACGAAGTCCCAGTACACGGTGTCGCGCCGGCCAGCGCGCTCGTGCTGGGCTGCCATAGCGTGGGCCACGTAGGGCACGCCCGTGGCCATCACCCCGTCGAGCAGCTCTTCGTAGCCCATGCCGGCTACTTCGGGTAGCGCCTCAAACAGGCCCTTGCCCACAATTTGGTCGGCGCTGCGGCCCCAGAGGCGGCACACGGTGGGGTTAGCCAGCTCAATAATGTATTGCGGGCCCCGGTACACGGCAATGGCCACCGGGGCTTGCTCAAACACGCGCTCCAGCTCGGCCCGCTGGTGCTCGGCGGCGGCGCGGGCCTCAGCCTCGCGGGCCTGGCTGGCGCGCAGGGCGTTTTCGGCCTCGGTGCGGGTTTGCGCGTCGGCGTCGGCGTCGGAGAAGTTGATTACCAGCAGGTCTTCGTGGCGCTGGGCAGCCAGCACAAAGTAGCCGTCGAGGCCATCGTGCTGGTACAGGTTGCGGTGCTGCGCCAGTTGGCCCGTTTGAAACGCCTGGCTATAAAACTCGAATACGCCCACCTGCTGGGATGTGGGGTAGAGCGCCAATAACGACTCGGCCGGGCACTCGGGCAGGCGCAGCATACGCTGGGCTACGGCGTTGAGGCGCACTAGGGCAAAGTCGATAATAGCCCCGCCATCAGCTGCGTAGAGCGGGCGCAGCAGCATGGTGCCCGTCAGCGATACGCTTAGCAGCACTTCTACCAGCCCGGTGGGGTTGGGCACAGCCTCCGGCGGCACCGGGGCAAGAAAGTCAACCATCATAAAAAAGCAGCTGCGAATCGGTTAGCTTCTACGAAAATACAACCGCCCTTTTCGGCGGCGCGGGCCCTAGGGCTACGCCGCGCGCCATCTTAAGGGGTGCGGGGTAGCGCCGCTTACTGCTGCTGGGCATACTGGCGGCGGGCTAGCTCGGTGCTGGGCTTGGGCGCCTGGGCTTGCTGCGCAAACAGCGCCCGCAGCTTGTCGGGCGTCAGGCCCTCAAAGTTGGGGATGACGGCCAGCGGCTGCTGAAAGTCCTTGGCCCCTAGGGTAGTAGCCACAGCCACGCAACGCATGCCGGCGCGGTAGGCGGCCTGCTCACCCAAAATGGCGTCTTCAAACACCACGCATTCGGCGGGCTTCAAACCTAGCTGGCGGGCCACCACGGCGTAGGTATCGGCGTGGGGTTTGCCCTTTTGCACGTCGTCGGCCCCAATTATTACGTCGAAGTGGCGGCGCAGGTCGAGGTGGTCGAGCAGGTAGCTGAGCGTGGCCGAGGCCGAGCCGGTGCCCAGCCCAATTTTAAAGCCCGCGGCGCGGGCTGCCTCCAAAAACGGCACCAAGCCGGCCAGGGCGCGGCGGTGCTGCCAGTACAGGGTGCGGTACAGAAACTCGCGCTGGGTGGCGTATTCCTCCAGTTGCTTTTTGGGCACCTCGTGTTGAAACACGCTTTGCAGAATGGCCGTGGCGGGCATCCCGTTGAGGCGGCGCAGCAGGCGGCGGGCGTTGGTAGTCAGCCCCAGGTCGCGAAACAGCAGCTGGAAAGCCCGCGCCTGGTAGGCGGTGTTATCGACCAGCACGCCGTCCATGTCGAATATAAGTCCTTGTAAGTCAGTCATGTATTTTTTGATGTAACAATGTGATAGAGACGAAGAATGTGGAAACGTGGTAGAGCTGCTGGAAGTAGCAATGTGGATGGGCCCTAGGGGCAAATAATGGGCGAAGCGAAGGGAGTTGCGCCTGCTCGTACTTCTCCCATCTCCCCATTTTCCCACATTTAACCTATTCCTCACATTCTCTACATTTACCACGTTTTCAAGTGCGGGTATCTTTGCAGGCTTTCTCTTACCGGCTTTTGCATGAAAAAGATACTGCCGCTGCTTTTGCTCGCCGCCCCGGCCCTAGGGCAAAAAAGCGGGCCCGCCCTGCCCCGGCCCAAGCTGGTGGTGGGCATCGTCATCGACCAGATGCGCTACGACTACCTCTATCGCTACTGGGACAAGTACCCGGCCAACGGCGGCTTTAAGCGCCTGCTGGGCGAGGGCTTCAGTTACGAGAGCTGCCACTACAACTACGTGCCCACCTACACCGGGCCGGGCCACGCCAGCCTGTATACCGGCACCACGCCCGCCACCCACGGCATAGTGGGCAACAACTGGTACGAGCGCGCCACCGGCCACGGCACCTACGTGACCGATGACAAGACTGTGCAGCCGGTGGGTGGCACGCTGGCCGCCGGGCAGCAGTCGCCCGAGCACCTGCTCACCACTACCATCACCGACGAACTGCGCCTGGCCACTAACTTTCAAAGCAAAGTGATTGGCCTGAGCATGAAGGACCGGGGCAGCATTTTGCCCGCCGGCCACGCCGCCAACGCCGCTTACTGGTACGACGGCACCAACGGCGCCTTTATCACCAGCACCTACTATATGGCGGCGCTGCCCGCCTGGGTGCAGCAGTTCAACGCCGCGGGCCACGCCGCCCAGTACCTCGACCAGCCCTGGACCACGCTGCTGCCCCTAGGCCAGTACACCGAAAGCACCCCCGACGACGAGCCCTGGGAGTCGGCCTTTAAGGGCGAGGCAAAACCAGTGTTTCCGCACGACTTGCCGCAGCTGAGCGCCGCTGCGCCCACGGCCGTGGCCGCTACCGAGCGCGCCGCCGGCGAAAAGCCCCCCGCCGCCACGCCCCGCAACCTCGACCTCATCCGCTCGACGCCCTTCGGTAACTCGCTCACCGCCGATTTTGCCCTGGCCGCCCTGCGCGCCGAGCAGCTGGGCGAGCGCGGCGTCACCGATTTTTTGGCTGTCAGCTTTAGCTGCACCGACTACGTGGGGCACCAGTTTGGCACTACCGCCATCGAAACCGAGGACACCTACCTGCGCCTCGACCGCGACCTGGCGCGCTTGCTCGACGCGGCCGAGAAGCAAGCCGGCAAGGGCCAGGTGCTGGTGTTTTTGAGCGCCGACCACGCCGCCGACCAGGCCGCCGGCTTTTTGCAGGCCCACAAGCTGCCGGGCGGCGGCGTGGGCCCCAGCGTGGTGCGCGACTCGGTGCAGCGGGCGCTGGTGCGCCGCCACGGCGCCGGCCAATGGGTGGTGAGCTACGAAAACCAGCAGGTGTACCTCAACCGCCCGCTGCTAGCCCAGAAAAAGCTCGACCTCTACGCCGTGCAGCAGGAAGTGGCCGAGGTGCTGCGCGCCCAGCCCCACATCACGCAGGCCATGACGGCCACCGACCTGCAGCGCTCGGCCTGGACCGAGGGCCTAGGGCAGTACCAGCAAAACGGCTTCTACCCCGAGCGCTCGGGCGACGTGCTGGCGGTGCTGGCCCCCGGCTGGCTCGAAGCCTATGGCTACCCAGTGGTGAAGGGCACCACCCACGGCGCCTCCTGGGCCTACGACACCCACGTGCCGCTGCTGTTCTGGGGCTGGCACGTGCGCCACGGCGAAAGCACTGAAAACGTGCATATTGTGGACGTGGCCCCCACCTTGGCGCGCTTCCTGCACATTCAGGAGCCCAGCGGCACTACCGGCACCCCGCTGCTGGAAGTGCTGCGGCCCTAGGGGCCTGGTTTGGCCCCTAGGGGTAGGGCGAGGCGCCAGCCGCCAGCAAGTGCCCCACCGGGGGCGCAGCCAAGCCCGCGACGGCGGTATCTTGCGTGGCTGATTATTCCGGTAGGCTTCGCCACGCCGGGCTAATTTTCGTACTGCGCTTACCTTTTTTCAAAACAAACAACTTCCTCTACTTTTAATGGATAAATTTAACCCCTGGCACGACGTAGCAACCGGCGACAACGTGCCGCAGACGGTAACGGGCATCATCGAAATTCCGAAGGGCAGCAAGGGCAAGTATGAGTTGGACAAGGACAGCGGTTTGCTCAAGCTCGACCGCGTGCTGTTTTCGGCCGTGCACTACCCGGCCGCCTACGGCTTCATTCCGCGCACGTACTGCGACGACAAGGACCCGCTCGATATTTTGGTGCTGTGCTCGGTCGATATTCCGCACATGTGCGTGGTCGAAGCCAAGGTGATTGGCGTGATGCAGATGCTGGACCAGGACGAGGAGGACGACAAGATTATTGCCGTAGCCGCCCACGACGTGAGCGTGAACCACTACAACGAGCTGGCTGACCTGCCGCCCTACCTGATGCGCGAGATGCAGCGCTTCTTTGAGGACTATAAAGCCCTAGAGAACAAGCACGTAGAAGTAAAGCAGTTTCTGGGCCGCGAAGATGCCTACCGCATCATCGACGAAAGCATCAAGCTCTACAACAGCACCTTCAGCGAGCGCCAGCAGTCGTCGGACCTGGTAGACAGCGAGTAGGCAGGCTAGGGCTAGGCCCGAAAGGATTCAAGAAAGAACGTCATACTCATCTAGCGTCCGCTTGCCGCCGCAGCTCTACCGCGCATTCTTGTTCGGTAGAGCTGCGGCGGCAAGCGGACGCTAGATGAGTATGACGTTCTTTTCTGATTTAGCTTCAGGAGCAGCCATTTCTCACGCTCCTTCGTTCTTTTCTCCATGCCCGCTCGCTCGCTGCCCCTGCGTCTGCTCGATGCACTGCTATTCAGCAGCAGCTGGCTGGCGCTGGCCGCCGCGGCCCAAACGGCGGCAGTACTGCGGCTGCTGCCGGGCAGCTTCGGCCCCGCCGGGCGCCACGTGATGGGGCTGGTATTCGCCGTCACGCTGCTCACCTACAACCTCGATGCGGTGCTGCCCTTCAAGCACCGGCAGCCGGCGGGCACCTCGGGGCGCAAGGCCTGGCAGCGGGCGCACCGCTGGCTGCTGGCGGCGCTGGCGGGCGCGGCGGCCCTGGCCGGGGCGCTGCTGCTGCTACTCGATGGCTGGCTGCACTACCTGCCGCTGCTGCTGCCGCTGGCGGCCCTGGCCCTGGGCTACTCGCTGCCACTGCTGCCCTGGGGCGGGCGCTGGCGGGCCGTGCGCGAGGTGCCGCTGCTCAAGGTGTTTCTTATTGCGGGCGTGTGGTCGCTCGTCACGGTGGGGCTGCCGGCCTTGGCGCTGCACCAGCCCCTAGGCCTGCTGCGGGGGCTGCTGGCCCAGCGCTTTTTGCTGGTGTCGGCGCTGGCCATCGTGTTCGACATCCGCGACTATAGCCGCGACCAGCTAACCAACCTGCGCACCATGCCGGTGGTGCTGGGCGTGCGCGGCGCCAAGGCCGTGGCGCTGGTGCTGCTGGCCGGGGCGGTGGCGCTGGGCCTGGGGCGCGGGGCCAGCCCGGTGGCGGTACTGCTGCCAGCTGCGCTGGCCGCCTGGGTTATTGCCGTGGCCCGCAACACCCGCAGCGACTACTTTTTTGCCCTGCTGGCCGACGGGGTCCTGCTGGTGCAAGCCGCCGCCTACTGGCTCTAAGCCGTTGCATCCTAAGGCACTTATCTAGCTTGCAACCAATCCATAAGTAGCGCAAACGCCAAGCCGCTGGCAGTACAACCGGGTAGCTCCTACGCGCGGGCCGGCAGCACGCCAAGCCCCTGGCCGCAGGCAAGCGCATTGACCCTGAAGCGGGCGCACCGCCCAAGGCAAAATTGGATGAGAACAGGGGGCATTATAGTTGATTTAGCCTGCCGTTGGGCTTTTATAGGAAGATTCCTATGCCTTTCTTTGCGCTGTTAACTTTCGTCCTCCTTTGACCCTTCCCTACCCATTCCATTTTTTGCATGTCGGGCTGGTCGATGTCCTCGATGTGCTGCTGGTCACCTTGTTGCTCTACCAGGTGTACAAGCTACTGCGCGGCTCGGTGGCGCTCAACGTGGCCCTGGGGCTACTCAGCGTCTACCTTATCTACTTGGTAGTTAATGCGCTGGGCCTAGGGTTGCTCTCCGGCATATTAGACGAGTTTGTGAGCGTGGGCGTGCTGGCCAGCATCATCCTGTTTCAGCAGGAAATCCGGCGCTTTCTGCTGGGTTTGGGTAAGGTGGCGCTCGAGGGCGGGGGGCCGCTGGGCTGGTGGCGCCGGCCTACCGGCCCCACCACCGCCTCATTCAGCGTGCTGCCCTACGTAGAAGCCGCCAAAAGCCTGGCCACCAAAGAAACCGGCGCCCTCATCTGCTTCAGCCAGGTTTCCGACCTAAGCAGCTACGCCGAGTCGGGCGACCGCCTCGATGCCGAAGCCAGCAAGCGGCTGCTGCTCGCCATCTTCAATAAAACTTCGCCCCTGCACGACGGGGCCGTTATCGTAACGCAGGGGCGCCTGCAGGCCGCCCGCTGCATTTTGCCCGTAAGCCAAAACCCGGCGGTGCCAGCCGCCCTGGGTTTGCGCCACCGCGCGGCCCTAGGCCTCACCGAAGCCACCGACGCCATTGTGCTGGTAGTGAGCGAGGAAACCGGCCAAATGAGCTTGGTGCGCCACGGCGAAATCCTGCGCGGCCTAACCCCCGCCGAACTAAAAACCCGATTGGGTGACTGGCTGGGCCAGGGCCTGCCCGCGGCCACACGCCCCACTATTGGGCCCCAGCCGGCCAGCCGCTCCTAGCGGCGCGCCTACTTGGCTAGCGCGATACTTCGATTGGCGGGCCTTGTTGCCCTAGGGAAGCCCTAACCCTCGCCGCTTGATGCGCGGAACCCTGTAAAAGCTAGGGTCAGGGCTGTGTTGTAAACCGAGGAACCGCTGCCGACGCGCTAATTGGCGGCGGGCAGTAGGAAGCGCGGGCCCCCAAACGATTCGGCCGGCATCAGGCGCATGACGTGCTCTAGGCCGCCGGCGCACAGCTGGCGCAGCAGGCGGGGCGAGAGGCCGCACCAATAAAGCGTGGTGCCGGCGTCGCGGCAGGTACGGTCGGCTTCCATCAGGGCGCGCTGGCCTAGCCAGGTTAACGAGCTCAGTTGCTGGCAGTCGACCCAGGCTTGCGGCGCGGCGCGGGCCAGAACGTGCTGGGTAGCGCGGGCCAGCTGGGCCGCGTCGGTGGCCGACACGCAGTTGCCGCGCAGGCTAAATCCTACTTGGTTGCGGCAGCTTCCAATGTGAATGGTAAGACTGCGCTGGGGCAGGACTAATAAGAAAAACGTGTTACTCATAGCACCGGTAGAAGAACGGAATAGTGCGCAAATTTATAAAATAAAAAGATTGATTTGCAGCATTGAGCGGGCTTTTATTGCTAAATAATAGTATTTCTACCTGGACTGCAAAAGCTCCTCCGTATTTATCATACTTACCTTGCGGTAAATACGGAAGAGCTTTTCAAGATTAATGAGCATTTATTCCGTATAAATTGGTAATTATAATAATAATAATCACTTTTTCTAGAAAAAGTTAGACTTAGTTTCGTTTCTTTAGTACTTGAAATAGCAGTAGCCTAACCGGCACAATTTGACTGCCCAACGGACTTTTTTTCTTCACTCACTTTTCACTCATGGCTATCAAACAGACCGCCACTTCGGCTACTCGCGTCGCCGCCACCAAAACGCGCCCCGCTACCCGCATCGGCGAAACCAACCGCACCAGCCGCCGGGGCTTTGCCAGCATGGACCCCAGCGAGCAGCGCCGCATTGCCAGCCAAGGCGGCAAAGCCTCGCACGCCAGCGGCCAAGGCCACAAATGGACTCCCGAAGAAGCCCGCGCTGCTGGGCGCAAAGGGGGCCTAACCAGCCGCCGCGGCCCGGCCCGCACCAAGGTAGCCTAGCCTCGCGCTAGCTTCACCTAAGCACAGCAAACCCCGTTTCGCTTAACTTACGCTGCGAAACGGGGTTTTCTGTGCTTAGCTACTTAAGGGCCCCTAGGGGGTATTTTCCACCACTTGGGGGCCGGTGGGCGCTTCAGCCGCCGCCGCCTGGTCCTTGAGCGTGCCCAGGTCGCGGCCTACTTTGGTAAATGCGGCGATGGCTTGGTTTAGCTGCGCGCGGGTGTGGGCGGCCGAGAGCTGCACCCGGATGCGGGCCTTGCCCTGCGGCACTACCGGGTAGTAGAAGCCCACTACGTAGATGCCCTCGGCCAGCATGCGGGCGGCAAAGTCCTGGGCCAGCTTAGCGTCGTAGAGCATAACGGGCACGATGGGGTGCTCGCCGGGCGTTATGTCGAAGCCAGCGGCCGTCATTTGCTGGCGGAAATACTTGGTGTTTTCCTCAAGCTGGTCGCGCAGCGCGGTGCTTTCGGTCAGCAACTCCAGCACGCGCAGGCTGCCGCCTACAATAGCCGGGGCTAGGGTGTTGCTGAATAAATAGGGCCGCGAGCGCTGGCGCAACAACTCCACTATTTCCCTGCGCCCGCTGGTGAAGCCGCCCATGGCGCCCCCTAGGGCCTTGCCCAGCGTACCGGTAATGATATCGACGCGGCCCAGCACCCCGCGGTACTCGGGGGTGCCGCGCCCGGTCGCCCCCAGGAAGCCCGTAGAGTGGCACTCGTCCACCATCACCAGGGCTTCGTATTGGTCGGCCAAGTCGCAGATTTTGTCAAGCTGCGCAATGGTGCCGTCCATCGAAAATGAGCCATCAGTGACAATGATGCGGTGGCGAGTGCCGGCGGCCACGGCGTCTTGCAGCTGCTTTTCGAGGTCGGCCATGTCGTTGTGCTGGTAGCGGTAGCGCTTGGCCTTGCACAGGCGCACGCCGTCGATAATGCTGGCGTGGTTGAGGGCGTCGGAAATGATGGCGTCGCGCTCGTCAAACAACGGCTCAAACACCCCGCCGTTGGCATCGAAGGCGGCGGCGTACAGAATGGTATCCTCGGTGCCCAGAAACTCGGCCAGCTTGGCCTCGAGCTGCTTATGAATATCCTGGGTGCCGCATATGAAGCGCACCGACGACAGTCCATAGCCGTGCGAATCGATGGTGGCCTTGGCAGCCTCAATCACGGCCGGATGCGAGCTGAGGCCCAGGTAGTTATTGGCGCAGAAGTTGAGCACGTCGCCCGCCTCGCGAGTATCAATCTCGGCGCCCTGGGGCGAAGTAATGATGCGCTCTTGCTTGTAAAGGCCGGCGTCTTTTATTTCTTGCAGCGTATGCTGCAAGTCGGCTTGCAGGGTTCCGTACATGGGGCGGGAAGGGGAAAGTAGCGCGTAAAGGTGCGGCACACAAAGTTCGGCTGCGACTTCCAATTCCGCCGCCGGTCGAAAAAAGTCCGCACTCCGGCGCGCTCACTTTTCAGCAGTCGCTCTTTTTGCGCCCGCGAGGGGCGCTCGGTTTTAGGGCTGAAGCCGGCCGTGCTGATGGTGCGAGACCAGTCGGTAAGCTGGGCGGGGTTGAGGTTTTCGAGGGCTACAGTGTATAGGGCGCCCACGTAGAGCGGGAGTCGCGCACTTCATAGCGAGCCAGCTCGCGGCGGCCGGTGGGCAGCGTGTCGAGGGCAATCTGAGCGGCACAGTGAGGCGCAGGCGCAGAATTTTGGGTCGGGTACGCGGCCTTCGCTTTCGCGGGCGGGCCTAGGGCTGCCGGGCGGTAGGTAGGAGAGCTGGTCGAAGAAGCCGAGCGAGTAGTTAGTCAGCAGGCCACCATCGGCTAGCACCTGCACCGCCTGGCTGGGCCTAGGTTTAGTCATCACCTAATTGTCAGCACTGAGCAGTATGGCCCGGAAGTAGAACGAGATGCTCAGGTTCTAATCAGACTGTTTTCTGCAACATTTTGTATCTAGCCAAACCGTCATTGCCGCCACAGCCAAGCTTCGAAACGTCTAACTTCTTACCCTGAAGCAGCTCCATCAACGCAGGTTTTTATACCTGGATTTCAACCATAAACTCCGCTTACAAATGCGAATAAGTCAACTATATTAAATGTAAATATGCAGGTTTAAAAAACGCTGCAATCCTTATTAATTACCTGGACTATGGTTATTAAAATAATCTTGATATCCATTTGAGCCGACCTATTATTCATATAATGGATATCAGCATTCACCCTGCCTTCCATTGCTGACACTTCTTTGGTTTCTCCTCTATGGCCAGATATCTGAGCGAGGCCAGTAATTCCTGGCAAAATCAGGTGCCTATCCATGAAATTATGAATAGCTTGCGAGTATTCCGCCGTGTGATGCAGCATGTGCGGCCGAGGCCCAACAATAGACATTTCTCCTCTCAGCACATTGATGAACTGCGGAAGCTCGTCTAGGCTGGTTTTGCGCAAAAAGGCACCCAACTTTGTGATTCTGTTGTCCCCCTTACTCGCTTGCTGGCGGTCGGCCTCCGCATTGAGAGTCATGCTCCTAAACTTGAGGCAATAGAAAGCTTGGCCGCCTTGCCCAGTGCGCAACTGCTTAAAGAATACCGGTCCTTTAGACTCTAACTTAATCAACAGAGCAATTAAAGGAGTAAACCAACTGAGAACGAGTATGATGACTAAAAAAGCAAAACAATAATCAAAGACTTGCTTGCGGGAAGAAGGCTTTATAATTGGTTTGTGCCAAAAGCTCTGGGACTCATCTACTGAAACAGCGGCATTTTCAGAAAAAGTGGTTTAGATATCGTATGTAAGCAACATACTGATTTGGTATTTAGAGTGGGGAAGGTTTCATAGCAGTAATCAATATTAGATATACTATTCATTGAAAATCAACGGGTAAAGAGTTGAGTTTTGAAGTTGGCTAACCCCATACAAATACTTACTGCGTCATCAAGTTTGGTTCTGTGTTTCATTTGGTGTTCAATGTGCAGAATGAAAAAAGCCTACGCTTTGGCAATTGCATGTTCGACACAAACGCGAACACTAGCTAATGCCGTATTACAAAGGCGTTGCTTACAGCGGTTTCGTGAACCGTTTACCCTTTCAGGTGGCGGTCTGCACATGATACCCACAATGGTCAAACCAGTGCTGGGCATCGGCGCTGCTA
>JBPBPH010000049.1:0-18729 GCA_050954355.1 Janthinobacterium lividum | reverse complement strand
GCCTTGGCGATGGGCGCAGGGCCTAGGGCTGCCCGAGGCCCTGCGCCCATCGCCAAGGCAGCGAAACTGAGAAGCGAGCGTATTACAAAAAGTTACTAATCAAACTAAGAGTGGCAAGTGGTGTGCCCAACGCTTGTTAAGTACTTAACCCCAAGTACGTAGCGGTGTGCTATTCTGCAACCCTAGTTAATCACTTCGCAACGACCTTAATCTGGCCGCCGGTGTTGAACAGCTGGTGAGATACGAAGTATCCGGGGTTGGTTGCGCCATTCACTTGAATAGTGCTCAGGTTGCGGCTCGACCCGGCTTTCTTCATGGTCAGTACCTTGCCGCTGGGCATAGTCCAGCGCACCTCGTCAAAGAGGGGCACCGTGACCACGTAGCGCGCATCGGCCGCCGACAGGGGGTAGAGGCCAGCGGCGCTGAAGACGTACCAGGCTGACATTTCGCCCGCGTCGTCCATGCCCGAGAAGGCGAGGCCTTTTTCGCCGGTGTTGTAAAACTTGGCCATGATTTCATCGAGCCGCCGCTGCGATTTTTCGGGCTTGCCCACGAAGTAGTAAGCGAACGGCGTTTCGTGGTCGGGCTGGTTGCCGTGGCAGTACTGGCCGATGAAGCCCGACACGTTGCGGGCAATGTAGGCCGGGTTCCAGGGCACCGTAAACAAGGAGTCTAGCTTGGCCTCGAAGGGCTGCGTACCGCCGTAGAGCGCTACCAGCCCCGGCATGTCGTGGGGCGCAAAAAAGGAAACCTGCCAGGCGTTGGCTTCCCGATACATGTACTCGTAGTACGGATACTGCGGGTTGAAGTTATTGACCCACTGGCCATTGGCTTGCCGGCCGCGCATAAATTTGGTGCCGGGGTCGAACACGTTGCGGTAGTTCTTGGAGCGCGCCATCAGTAGCCGGTACTGCGCGGTATCGTGCAGGGCCTTAGCCAGCTGGGCCACGGCGTAGTCGTCGTAGGCATACTCCAGCGTTTTCGATACGCCCGCGCTGCCCTTGGTTTCCACGTTCGGCGCGGCTACTTCGTCGGTGGCTACGTAGCCCTTCTGGATGTACTCCTTGATGTAAGGCCGGGTGCCGCCCTCCACGTTGGCGTTGCGCAGCAGCAGGCGGTACACGTCCTGCACGTCGAAGCCCGTGACGCCGCGCTGGTAGGCCCCCGCTACGAACGACGCCGCGTGGTCGCCGTGGAAAAAGGTCGGGATAAAGCCCGTCTTGTCGCCGATGTCCTGCATCGACTTGATGATGTCGGCCGTCACGCCCGGCGCGAGCATACTCATGAGCACGTCCTTATTGCGGTAGGTATCCCAGAGCGAGGGTAGGGTGTAGTACTGAAAATCGGCCTTGCAGACCGCGCCCTTCACGTCGCGGTACTCGCCGTTGGTGTCGCTGCGCAGCGCGGGCCACAGAAACGAGCGGTACAGGCAGGTGTAGAACATGGTTTGCTGCTGGGCCGTGCCGCCCTTCACGGATACCCTGGTTAGCAGCTGGTTCCAGGTAGTAGCAGCCGCTTGCCGCACCTCCTCAAACGAGCGGCTGCCCAGCTCCTGGGTTAGGTTTTGCTGGGCATTCTGCGTGCTCACAAACGAGAGGCCGATGCGCAGTTCCACGGGCTGGCGGCCCCCGTCGGCCAGGTGCACCACGGCTAGGCCCTCCTTGGTGCCCTTGCCTTGCAGGGCGACGTCCTGGATATCCGCGCTGAGCTGGCCGTAGAAGTAGATGGTTTGGTCGCCGGTTTTCTGAAAGCCCTGCACGGCCCTAGGGCCCACTTTTTCGATAACCCAGTCGTTTACGTTCTCATTCGAGCGGCCCAGCTTGAACACGATGCCCCGGGCTTGTGGCTGGGCGTAGTAGTACTGGTGCAGGCCGCAGCGCAGGGTCGAGGTCAGCCGGACTCGCACGTGGTAGTCCTTGAGCGTCACGCCGTAGTAGCCCGGCGTGGCCGTTTCGGTGGCGTGCGAAAAGCGGGAGGCGTAGCGGCCGCTGGCATCGGCCGCGCCCACCACGGGCAGCACGGGCAGGTGGCACAAGTTCCAGTGCCCTTTATTGGTGTGGGCAAAGGCCTGAATGACCGAGTCCTCGTACTGGTAGCCCGAGCCGGTGTTGAACTCCGTGATGGGGCTGAGCTGCACCAGGGCGTTGGGCAGGGCGCTGCCCGGAAACACCAGCCCGGCCCACACGCCATGCCAACCGGGCGGCGCCACGTAGCCCACCAGCTTGGGGTCGGTGAAGGCCGCCGTGCCAATGAGCGGGTTCACGTGCTGGCCGGGGCCCGCCGGGGCGCGGCCGCCTGCCGACGGCACCACCTTAGCGCAGGAAGAAAGCCCTAGGGCCGCGAACAGGAACAGGGTACGAAGTCTGGAAAACGGCATTGGGCGCAAGAAAAGGGAGTGTGAAAACCAACCGCCCTAGGGCCTTACCGCGCGCCAGAGGCGGCCATTGCCCAGGTTGCAGGGGCCCAGGGAGCGCGGTAAGGCCCTAGGGCGGTTGGCAAGCGGAGCGGCGGCTAGTTTGCCTGCTTTACAAAACGGCGCGTAAGGCGCTGCTCGCCCGCCTGCCACAACACGGTGTACAGGCCGGGGGCCAGAAAGGAAACATCGAGCGCCGCGGCCGCCGCCTGGCTAGTGAGCACAACTTGCCCCAGGGCGTTCGTTATGGTGACGTTGCCGCCCGCCAGGTTGCGGTTGGCTTGCAGCACCAGGCGGCTGGCTGCCGGGTTGGGGAGCACGGCAAAGTCGGCGGCTTGGGCGGCGGTGCTGGTGGTAGCGAGCGGGGTGGCCGTTGCCCGCGCCACGCGCAGAATGGCGGCCGCGGCGCAGGCTTGCCCCATCATTTGCACCTTGGCGGGAAATAGATTGCGGCGGTCGAGGTTCCAGGTGCCGTCGGCGTCGCTGTACGAGTCGGGGTAGTAGCCCAGCTGGTCGCGGCCGTAGTCGATGAGGTAATCCACGATGTTACGCGCCGCGTCGAGCCACTTGGCGTTGTGGTCTACCTCGTAGAAGTCAACCAGCATCTCCACCATATCGCTGCCGCCCCAAAACGATATCTCGCTCACGCCCTTGCCGGGCGTGTACCACTGCCGGAGGCAGGCGGTGGCCAGTACGGTGGCGTCGTCGAGGTAGCGGCCGTCGCCGGTGCGCTGGTAGAGCTGGAGCGCCAGCTGCACGTCGGGCGTGGTTTGGTAGGCGCGGTAGCCGGCGCCGCTTTCGCCGTGGCCGGTCAGGCTCCAGGCGTCGTTGTTGTAAAAGGAAAACTGGTTGAGCAGGTTGGTACCGCCGTCGCGCAGCCGCCAGCTCACGTTGTTGATGCTTTCGTAGTAGCGCTTGGCAATGGCTAGGTAGTTGGGGTCGGGGCTGTCTTTGGCCAGCAGGGCGCAGTGCAGCGCCGGCAAGATGGTGGCCTGCGAATAAAACTTGCCCCAGCCCAGCTCCGCCTCTTTTTGCGGCACGCCCCAGTTGGCATCGCGCGCGCCCAGGCAGTAGTTGAGGCCAATCAGGGAGCGGTCGTAGAGGCCGGTTTCGGTGGGCAGCACCTGCTGGTAGGCGTCCAGCAGGGCCAGCCCCACAATGGCGTTGTCGTCGTAGAGCGGGTCGGCGCCCGGCACGATGTCGGAGGCATACTTGCCGTTTTGCCGGTACTGGTCGAGGGCGTAGGCGTAGGATTTGAGCTGCGCCGTGTACTTGGCCGGGTTGGCGAGGGCGCCGTAGCGCAGCGCCCGCAGCATGTGCGAAGCCGGCCACACGTAGCTCGCGCCGCCGCGCTCCACAATGATGTTCTCGTTGCCATCAAGCTGCTCCACGTACAGCTGCTTGCTGGCGTTGTAAAACTTGGTGTTGAGCTTGTCCAGAATGGCTTCGCCGGCTACCTGGTACTTATTTTGGCCGAAGGCGGCCGAGGCCGTCAGCAGGCAGCCGGCCACCAGCAGGGCCCGCCGCGGCCCCCCCCCAATGAGTGTAAAAAAGCGCATCGTAGCTAACCAAAAAAGGGTGGGAAAGGAAGACTAAAGCAGCCGTGGCCGGCAGGTTACGAGGCCGTGGCTAAGTGGTAGGATACTAACTCGTCGATGGGCGAGCGGATGATTTTGCCGACTTGCATGCCGTGCGCAGTGGCCACCTGGGTGAGCGCCGCGCGGAAGTGGTAGGCCACCGACCCCACGCAGTTGAACGCGTACGTTTGGTAGGCTGGGTATCTGGCGATGATGTTGCGGAAAAACGAGTCAAACGCTTCCGTTACCAGCTGCTGGCAATAGTCCTCCTGGCGGTGGTCGTAGGCAAACTTGGCGAAGCTGGCAATGAAGCGGTTCGGGAAGGGCTGATTGTAGAGCCGGTCCAGAATGGCGTCTCGCCCTAGGCCGTAGGTGGCGCTAAACCCGGCTGCCAAGCCAGCGGGCAGCTGCCCGCGCAAGTAGTCGCGCAGCAGCCCTTTGCCAATGAAAGCCCCGCTGCCCTCGTCGCCTAAAAAGTACCCTAGGGAGTCCACGTTGTGCGTAATGCGCTCGCCGTCATAAATGCACGAGTTGGTGCCCGTGCCCAGAATGGCCGCAAACCCCGGCTGCTCGCCCAGCAGCGCCCGGGCCGCCGCCAGCAAATCGTGGCCCACCACCACGCGGGCCTGCCCAAATACCGCCCGCATGGCGCCGGACACCGCGGCTATCTGCGGCGGCGAAACGACGCTGGCGCCGTAGTAATGCACCTCGGTAATGCCGTCTGGGGCCAGCGTGGCCGGCAAGCTCTGCTGCAGCGAGGCGATGATGCCCGCCGTGCCAATGAACTCCGGATTGTAGCCCTCCGTGTGGAAAAAGGAACGCGTGGCGTGGGTATCAACCAGGCACCAGGTGGTTTTGGTAGAGCCACCATCAGCTATCAGAATCATGGCGTAGAAATAGGAGCAATGCTGGCAGGAGGATGAGCTGTAGCAGGCACCTGCCCTGGTGTTTACCAAGCAGCTGCTCGGCAAAGTAAACGATTATCTGGAACAAAATAATAATTATTTTGCTCGTTTTAGTATAAAACAATCATTTTTATCGTCAATATTTGCCACGGTCAAGCTGGTAGTCCTACTGGTGGTTATATGTTGCTTCCCTAGTTATTTGGTCGTATGCGCTCCTCCAACTACGACAAGTTTCCCTTTGTGCCGGTAGCGGCGCAGGCCGACGCTTGCCAACTCGGGTGGCCCGCCATCGCCCACACGCTGCAAGCGGCGCTGCTGGCAAATCCTGCCGCGCCCAGCCAGCCGTTGGTGCTGGCCATAGAGTGCTACCCCGGCACGGACCTGCTGGCCCTGCGGCAGGTGCTGGCGCCGGCCTTACCGCCGGCCCAGTGGCTGGTAGCCGACGAGCTTTACCGCCCCGCCGCTGCCATTGAGGCGCTGGTAGCTGGCCCGCTCACCGACGACGCCGTTTTTGGCCGGCTCAACGGGCTGACGGTGGCCGATTTTTTTGACCCGCCGCAATTGCAAGCGGCGCAGGCCGCCCTGGCGGCGGCTGCCGGCCAGCTCGTGCTGGTGCTGGGCACTGGCGCCGCGCTAGTCTGCCCTAGCCCCGCCGTGCTGGTTTACGCCGACCTGGCCCGCTGGGAAATTCAGCAGCGGCAGCGGCGCGGCGAAATTGCCAACCTGGGCAGCGCCAACTTCGCCGAAAAAGCCAGCCTCAAGTACAAGCGGGCTTATTTCGTGGATTGGCGGGCGGCCGACCGCCTCAAGAAGCAGGTGCTGCCCCGCGCCGACTTTCTGCTCGACGTCAACGACCCCGCCGCGCCCAAGCTCATCAGTGGCGCCAGCCTGCGGGCCGGGCTGGCAGCCACGGTGCGGCGGCCGTTTCGGGTGGTGCCGTTTTTCGACCCTGGCCCCTGGGGCGGGCAGTGGCTGCGCGAAGTAATGGACCTGCCCGACGGCCCGCCCAACTACGCCTGGGGCTTCGACTGCGTGCCCGAAGAAAACTCGCTACTACTCGGCTTTGGCGCGGCGCGCGTGGAAATTCCGAGTCTCGACCTCGTATTTGCCCACCCCCGCGAGCTGCTGGGCGAAGCCGTGCACGGGCGCTTCGGCACCGAGTTTCCCATTCGCTTCGACTTGCTCGATACCATGGGCGGCGGCAACCTCTCGCTGCAAGTGCACCCGCTCACCGAGTATGCCCAGGATGCATTTGGCCTAGCCTACACCCAGGACGAAAGCTACTACCTGCTGGCTGCCGAGCCGGGCGCGGTGGTATATCTCGGGCTGAAGGAAGACGCCAAGCTGCCGGCCCTGCTGGCCAACTTGCAGCGCGCGCAGGACGACCCCGCGGCCCCTTTTCCCGTGGCCCAGTACATCAACGAGTTTCCGGCCCGCCCGCACGACCACTTCCTGATTCCGGCGGGTACCGTGCACTGCTCGGGGGCAGGCAGCCTGGTGCTGGAAATTTCGGCCACCCCCTACATCTTCACGTTTAAGCTCTGGGACTGGGGCCGCCTGGGTTTCGATGGCCAGCCCCGGCCCATTCACCTAGCGCACGGCGCGGCCAATATTGAGCCCGCCCGCACCACCGCTTGGGTAGCGCAGCACCTCGTCAACCAGGTGGCGCCCGTGGCCAGCGGCCCCGGCTGGCGCGAAGAGCGCACGGGCCTGCACGAGCGCGAATTCATCGAAACGCGCCGGCACTGGTTTACGGGTTTGGTGCCGCACCACACCCTAGGGGGCGTGCAGGTGCTCAACCTCGTGCAGGGCGCCGAAGCGGTGGTAGAAAGCCCCGGCGGGGCGTTTGAGCCCTTCGTGGTGCACTACGCCGAAACGTTTATCGTGCCCGCGGCGGTGGGGGCCTACACCATCCGGCCCCACGGCCCGGCCGTGGGCACCGAGTGCGCCACCCTCAAAGCTTACGTGCGCACTTAGCCCTAGGGCTAAGTGCGCCGCGCGCGCCGGCCAATTTTGCCGGCGCCCTCTCTTCAAACTAGCTACTCCAACCCGTGTCCGACTTAGTAACCCCCGACAACGCCGCGGCGATTCGCGCCCAAACCATTGTGGAAAAGCTGCTGCACACCGGCACCGTAACCGTGGAGGAGCTGGCCGCGCAGTTCGGCGTGTCGGTAGCCACCGTACGGCGCGACTTAATGGAGCTGGAGCAGCGCGGCCGGCTGCGGCGCACCCACGGCGGCGCCGTGCCCCGCGAGCCGCTGCTCTACGAGCCCTTCCGCTACGACTCCAGCTTTCACGAGCAGATAGACCGCAACCTGGCCGAGAAGCGCCGCATCGGGCTGGCCGCCGCGGCCCTCATCCAGCCAGGCGAAATTATCTCGCTCACGGCGGGCACTACCACCACGCAGGTTACGCGCAGCCTGCGGCCGGGCGCCGGCGTGACGGTGGTGACCAGTACCGTGAACGTGGCCATGGAGCTGAGCCACCGCCGCGACGTGCGCGTGTTCGTGACGGGCGGCTTTCTGACGGGCGGCTGGTTTTCGCTGGTGGGGCCCGCCACGGCGCAGGCCCTAGGGCAGTTTTTCGTCGATAAGGTCTTCATCGGCGTCAACGGCATCGACGCCCAGAAGGGCCTCACCTCGCTGCACGCCGAGGAAGCCGCCATTATTCAGGTGATGGTGCGGCAGGCCAAGCAGCGCATCGTAGTGGCCGACCACACTAAGCTCGGCACGGTGGCTACTTCGCTCATTTGCCCCACTACCGAGGTGCACCAGCTCATCACTGACACCGGCGCCACCGAGGAGCAGGTAGCACCCTTCCGCCAGCTCGGCATCGAGGTGCTGCTGGTGTGAGGCGGCCCTAGGCCCGCAGCGGCGCCCTAGGGCGCCCCACTCGCATAATACTTAGGGACCCTAGGGTTCTCTTTTGCATAAACTTCCCTTTCCACCCTGCCATGCCTACTTCTGCTGCCTCCGGTCCTTCTCTTCGCCCAGCAGTGGCCGGGCCGCCCGCTGCCGCCAGCCCCGGCTACGTGTACTTGGTGGCGGCCGTGGCGGCGCTCGGCGGGCTGCTGTTTGGGTTTGATACGGCCATTATCAACGGGGCCCTCCTCTTTTTGAAGCAGGACTTTCACCTGAGCGATTCGCAAACCGAGCTGGCGGCCAGCGCCATTCTGTTTGGGGCGGTGGCCGGCGCCGCGCTAGCCGGCTGGCTTACCGACCGCTACGGGCGGCGGCGCCTGCTGTTTGGGGCGGCCGCGCTCTTCACGGGGTCGGCGCTAGCGGCGGCCCTGCCGCGCACGCTCACCGAGTTTGTGCTGGCGCGGCTGGCGGGCGGCTTGGCCATTGGGGTAGCTTCGCTGCTGGTGCCGCTCTACATTGCTGAAGTTGCCCCGGCCCGCATTCGCGGGCAGCTCGTCACGCTCAACCAGCTGGCTATCGTGACGGGCATTCTGCTGGCCTACGTGGCCAGCTACTACCTGGCTGGGCTGGGGCTGGCCTCGTGGCGCTGGATGTTTGCCTCAGCGGCCGTGCCCTCGCTGCTCTTTATGCTCGCGCTGCTGCTGGTGCCCGAAAGCCCCCGCTGGCTGCTGGGCCAGGGCCGCGCCGCCGAGGCCCTAGGCACCCTCACCCGCCTCAACGGCCCGGCAGTTGCCGCCACCGAGGCCGCCGAAATTCAGGTTGCCCTGGCCGCCGAGCGAGGCGAAGCCGCCAGCCTATACCAGCCGCGCCTGCGCCGGCCGCTACGCATTGCGGTGGTGCTGGCCGTGCTGCAGCAAATCACGGGCATCAACACCATTCTCTACTACGGCTCCATTATTCTTACCGAGCACAGCGGGCAGAGCGCCTCGTCGGCCATCGGGGCCAACGCACTTATTGGGGGCATCAACTTTGCGGGTACCATTGTGGCGCTCTTCATCATCGACCGGGTGGGGCGCAAGCCGCTGCTGCTCGTGGCCTCGGGCGGCATGGCGCTAACCCTAGGGGCGCTGGTAGTGGCATTGCAGCTGCACGCGCCGGGCGCGTGGCTGCTCGGGCTCATCATGGCCTACGTAGCCTGCTTTGCGGTGGGGCTGGGGCCGGGCGTGTGGGTGGTCATCACCGAGATTTTTCCGAATGCCGTGCGCGGCCGGGCTGCCTCGCTGGCCACGGTGGCGCTGTGGGTGGCCTGCACGCTCATCTCCTACACGTTCTTGTCGCTGGTGAAGGCCGCGGGCCTGGCCGGCGCCTTCGGGCTCTACGCAGTACTTTCCGTTTTCACCTGCGGCTTTGTGTGGCGGGCCGTGCCCGAAACCAAGGGCCGGACCCTGGAAGAGATTGAGCGCGGCTGGCAATAGGGGAGAGGAGGGCGCAGCAGCGCGGCCAAGAAAGCGTGCTAATACGTTTAAGCATTCATTTATCCTTACTTTTCAAGCGCGCTCCTTAACCCAATCAGTCGTATGAACTCGCTTGACGATTCGCTGTGGAAGGAGTTTCTGGCGGGCAGTAAGCAAGCGTTTGAGCGCATCTTTTTGGCGCACTACGACGACCTCTTTCGCTACGGCGTGCGCTTGACCGGCGACGAGGAAGTGGTGAAGGACTGCATTCAAAATCTGTTTCAGCGCCTGTGGCACCGCCGCAAAGACCTGCGGCCGGTCGAGGAAACGAGGCCCTACTTGTTTAGCGCGCTGCGCCACCACATCACCGACGAGCAGCGGGCGCAGCAGCGCCGCACCGCGCTGCAAAATGGCTACCTCGGGGAAGCCGAAGTGCACCACTCGCCCGAAGATTTTTTAATTGCCCAACAACTCACCAGCGAGCAGCAAGCCCAGTTGCTGAAAGCCCTGCAGCAGCTCAGCAGCCGGCACCGAGAGGCGGTGTACCTCAAGTTTTTCGACGGCTTCACCTACGAGCGCATTGCCGAGCTAATGGGCCTCAACCAGCAGTCGGTGCGCAACCTGGTGCACCAGGCCATCAAGCGCCTGCGCCAGGCATTGCCTTACTCGCTGCTGCTACTCTTAAACGCCCTGGTTTTCAATTATTTTTCGTTATAAAATTCTTGAATTACAGAAGGTTATAAAATCCAAGTAAAAAATTTCATTTTAAATAGAGTACAAAAGAGGCCCTCATTCGTGGTGAAGAAAAGTTAGCTGCTTCGTCCCTTTTCTGCCTATGGATTTTACGCGCTACTCGGTTAATGATTTCGTCGTAGACGAATCGTTTCAGGCCTTCGTGGCTGATGCCGATTCGGAAGCGGGCCGCTTTTGGCAGGCGTGGCTAGCCGAGCACCCCGCCCAGAAAGCCGCGGCCGACCAGGCCCTTGCTTTGGTGCGGGCCCTAGGCCCCGGCCAGCTCTACCCGGTGCCCGCCGAGCTGAAGCAGCAGGAACTGCGGCGCCTACGGCACTCGCTCGAAATGGCGCCCGCGCGGCCCTGGCTGCGCTGGCAGCGGCGCACCAAGCTGCTAGTGGGTGCCTCGCTGGCTGGGGCGCTGGCCCTGGTGGCGGGCTGGGGGCAGTGGGCGGCAACCACCACCGGCCCCACCACGCGGTACCTGGCCGGCCCCCACCAGCAGCGCACGCTGAGCTTGCCCGACGGCTCGGTGGTAGTGCTCAATGAGCGTGCTACGCTAACCACGGCTGCCCACTGGCCGGCCGATGCGCCCCGCGAAGTCTGGCTGACGGGCGAGGCGTACTTCCGGGTGACGCACCGGGCGGCCCCGGCCGTGCGCGACATTGCCGCCGCCCCGGCCAGCGCCCGGTTTGTGGTGCACGCGGGCGGGCTGGACATCGCCGTGCTGGGTACCCAGTTCAACGTTGACAACCAACCCACCAGCACCAAAGTCGTGCTTAGCTCGGGCAAAGTGGCCGTGGACCGCCGCGCCTGGCTGACCCGCGAAAACCTGCTGATGCAGCCCGGCGACTTGGTGGAGACTTCGGCGGCTGCCCCGCAGCTAGCCCGGCGGCGCGTGCAGCCCGCCCTGTACTCGGCCTGGACGCAGGGCCAGCTGCACTTGCAGCAAACGGCGGTGCGCGACATCGTGCAGCTGCTGCGCGATGCCTACGGCTGGCAGGTAGTTGCCACCGACCCGGCCATTCTGCGCCAAACGCTGACGGGCATCTTGCCCGCCAATACGCCCGACCTGCTTCTGCCCGCCCTGGCCAAGTCGCTGGGCGTGCGCGTGACGCGCACCGGCAACCTAGTGCGCATCCAGCCGCTAACCCAGTAAAACTGGCCTAGGGGTACTTTCTGCTCGTTTTTTCTCTTTTTCCCACCCATCATATGGCAAATTTTACCCGCTACGTGCGGCTGGCCCTCCTGCTGGGCGCCGTGCCCAGTGGCGCCAGCCGGGCCCAGGGTGCCTTGGCCTACGCTAGCCAAAACGCGCGCCCCCCCGTGGCTTCGGCCCGCGCCTCGGCCCCCACCCAAGTGCCGCTGGAAGCTTTCATCCAGGAGCTGCAAGCCACCTACAAGGTCAACTTTCTGTACCGCAGCCAGCTGGTGGCGGGCCGGTACCTGGCCAAGGCCCACCCCACCTTCAAGTCGCTGCCCGAGGCGCTGCGCTACGTAACGCAGCAGAGCGGCTTGCAGTTTGAGCAACTCAAAGACGGCCTCTACATCATCGTGCCGAAGCCGGTGGCTAGCGCCACCCTGGCGCCGACCGCCGAGCTAGCCGCCGTGCCGCCGGTAGTGCCGTCGCTGCTGGCCTCGGCGGCCGAGCCAACGGCCGCGGGCCCCACCCGGCCGCTGATTCTGGCCGACGTGCCCGTGGCTGGCCGCGTAACCGATGCCAAGGGCGCCGGGCTGCCGGGCGTCACCATCGTGGTGAAAGGCACCACGCAGGGCACCAGCAGCAATAACGACGGCAATTTTAGTCTGCAAGCGCCGGAGAATAGCGTGCTGATTTTCAGCTTCGTGGGCTATACCCGCAGAGAAGTGCCCGTGACGGGCGCCACCAGCAACCTGGCCGTCGCACTCGCGGAAGAAGCCCAGTCGCTGACGGACGTGGTGGTAGTGGGCTACGGTACCCAGCAGCGCGCCAACGTGACGGGCGCCATCAACACCGTGAACGGCGCCACGCTCGAAAACCGCCCGGTAACTACCGTAGCGCAAGCCCTGCAAGGCTCGTCGCCCAACCTGACTATTCAGCAGAACAGCGCCGAGCCGGGCGCGGGCCTCAACATCAACATCCGGGGCGTGGGCACCCTCGGCAATGCCTCGCCGCTGATTATCGTGGACGGCATTGCCGGCTCGCTCAACGCGCTCAACCCCAACGATATCGAGAGCGTGACGGTGCTCAAGGACGCCGCCTCAGCCGCCATCTACGGCTCTAGGGCCGCCAATGGCGTGCTGCTGGTAACCACCAAGCAGGGCGCGCTCAACCAGAAGCCCGTTATCAGCTACAACACGGTGGTGGGCTGGCAGGCGCCCAACTTCCAGCGCCGGCCCGTGACGGGCGTGCAGTTTATGGAGCTCAAGAACGAGGCGCTGGTCAATTCGGGGCAGGCGCCGCAGTTCACGCCCCAGCAGATACGCGACTTTGCCGCCCACGGCGACTACGAGTGGCAGCTCGATGCGGTGCTCAAGAAGCAGGCTTTCCAGCAAAACCACAACCTAAGCGTGAGCGGCAGCTCGGGCAAAACCCGCTACCTGCTTTCCCTAGGGTACGTAGACCAGAATAGTTTGTTTGTAGGTGATAACTACGGCTTTAAGCGCCTTAACAGCCGCCTCAACCTGACCACGCAGGTAACGGACCGGCTGAAGGTGGGCGCCATTTTTGCCTACGCCCACGTGGGCACCCGCGAGCATGCCTTCGACTCGCAGTGGATTATCAGCGATGCGGCCCGCATCCCGGTTATTTATCCCATTCAGGACGACCAGGGCAACTACGTGACCCCGGCCACGGCCAGCGACAACTCGGTGAACCGCCTGCTCAACGGCGGCCTGCGCACCAACTCCAACGACAACGGCTACGCCAACCTCAACGCCGAATTTGAGATTGTGAAGGGCTTGAAGCTGCGCGGCCTGGTGGGCGGCGACCTCTGGAACTACCAGAACGACGAGTTTCAGCGCAGCTTGCAGTACGTGACGCTCGACGGCTCGCCCACGGCGGGCGGCGACGGCAACAACTCGGTGCAGAACCGCAACCAGCGCACGCTGCTCACCAATTACCAGGCTACCCTTAACTATGACCGCACCTTCGCCGGCAAGCACAGCGTGCAGGCGCTGGTGGGCTACTCGACCGAGCACTTCACCGACGACCGCCGCGGCATTCACGTCATCAACGTGCCGGGCAACAACTTCGGCGTCATTAACAACGGTACCACCTACGCCGGTATTTACGACCCCAGCGGCGGCTACCACGCCAACGGCACCTACGGCAACCAGGAGCAGTGGGCGCTCAACTCGGTGTTTGGGCGCGTGAACTACGCCTTTGCCGGCAAGTACCTGGTGGAGGGCAGCTTCCGCTACGACGGCTCGTCGCGCTTTGCCAGCGAGCGGCGCTGGGGCTTCTTCCCGTCGGGCTCGGTGGGCTGGCGGCCGCTGGAAGAAAACTTCCTGGAGTTCCTCAAGCCCACCTTTAGCGACCTCAAGATTCGGGGCTCCCTAGGGCAGCTGGGCAACCAAAACATCGGCCTCTACCGCTACCTGAGCACCGTGAGCTTGGCGCCGGGCACGTACTCGTTCGGCGGCGTGCCGGTGTCGGGCTCCTACTTCAGCACCTCCAACACCAACATTACCTGGGAAACGGCCACCATGGGCAACGTGGGCGTGGACTTCGGATTCTTCCAGAACGCGCTCTCGTTCAGCGCCGACTACTTCGATAAGCGCACCAGCAACATCCTGATTGACCTGCCCGTAGCGGGGGTATTCGGGGCGGGCGCGCCCACCCAAAATGCGGCCCGCGTGCGCAACCAGGGCTGGGAAGTGACGGCCACGTACCGGATGCGCACCGAGCGCGGCTTCAACCAAAGCCTGAGCTTGAACGCGGCCGACACCCGCAACACCGTCACCGATACCAAGGGCGTGGAAACCATTCGCGGGGGCGATGCTACGAACATTATCCGCGAGGGCTACCCCATCAACTCGTACTATGGCTACCGCTCGGCCGGCCTCTACCAAACGATGGAGGAAGTAAATGCCGGCCCCAAGCCCTCCTTTGTGGCGCCCGGCACGGTGCGGCCCGGCGACATTCGCTACGTAGACCGCAACGGCGACGGCGTCATCAACCAAGACGACCGCTTTATTCTGGGCAACCCGTTTCCTAGGTACACTTTCGGCGCTACCTATACCGCCGACTACAAGGGCTTCGACCTGCTGGTATTTGTGCAGGGCGTGGGCAAGCGCAGCCTCTACATCCGGGGCGAGGGCGTGGAGGCGTTCCACAACAACTGGGAGGACGTGTACCAGCAGCACCTCGACCGCTGGACGCCCACTAACCCCAACGGCTCGTACCCGCGCCTGACCATCGGCACAGCCTCGACCAACAACAACCAGGGCTCGGACTACTGGCTGCGCAACGGCGCCTACGCCCGCCTCAAAAACGTGCAGTTTGGCTACACGCTACCGGCCGCCTTCACCCAGAAAGCCCGCATCCAGCGGCTGCGCATCTTCGCCTCGGGCCAGGACCTGTTCACCATCAGCCACTTGAAGGATATTGGTTTCGACCCCGAAATCTCGGAATTCAGCGAGAGCGTGGGCCAGGGCGGGGGCGTGGGAAGCAGCGGCCGCGTGTACCCGGCCGTGCGGGTGATGACCCTAGGCGTTGATATTTCTCTCTAATCCCTATCCCACCCTTCAGATGAATCGCCATTTTCGCCATGCATTATTGCTGGGGCTCGGACTGGGTTTTGGCTTCTCGGCCTGCCAGAAGCTCGACCTGCCGCCCACCGACCGGCCCACCGATGCCACCTTTTGGCAGCAGCCTTCCGACGCGGCCAACGTGCTGACCACGGCCTACGAAAACCTCTACAGCGACGAGTACTTCTTCTTCAACGAGGTGCTCTCGGACAATGCCTACGACAAAAGCGATGTGAACGGCTCCAACGCCCGCAACATCGCCGAAGGAGCCTACGGCACCAACCAAGCGCGCATCACCAACGAGTGGAGCTACCACTACTCGGGCATTCGCAAGTGCAACCAGCTGCTGGCCAACATCGACAAGATTGGGACCTTGGACGCCGGCCTCAAAACCCGCTACGTAGCCGAGGCCCGGGCGCTGCGCGCCTACCAGTACTTTCAGCTGCTGACCTGGTACGGCGACGTGCCGCTGATAACCGACGAAATCAGCGTGAGTGACGCGGCAGGCGTGGTGCGCGCCCCTAGGGCCAGCGTGCTCGACTTTGTGCTGAAAGAGCTGGACGCGGCGGCGGCCGACCTGCCCCTGAACTCCGCCTACGCCGCCACCGACCGCGGGCGCTTCACCAAAGGCGCCGCGCTGGCCGTGAAGGCGCGGGTGCTGCTCTACGAGGGCCGCTGGGCCGAGGTAACCACCCTGACCGAGCAGCTAATGGGCGGCTCGGCGGGCGCCTACAGCTTGTTTGCGAGCTACGCGGGCGTTTTTGCGCCCGGCAACGAGGGCAACAGCGAAGTCATGCTCGACTTGCAGTACCTGTTTCCCTCGCGCACGCATTCCGACCAGCGCTTCTTCATTCCGCGCACCGAGGGCAAGCTCATCTGCGCCATTGCCCCCACCCAGGAGCTGGTAAATGACTACCTGATGGCCAACGGCAAGGCGATAACCGATACTAACTCGGGCTACAGCGAGGCAACGCCCTACGTGAACCGCGACCCGCGCCTAACCGCCACGCTGGTGTACGACGGCTACAAGTGGCAGCGCCCCGATGGGTCGAGCATCCTTATCCGCACGGTGCCGGGCACCGGCGACAACTCCGTGGACCGCGCCGACGCCAGCCCCACCGGCTACTACTCGGCCAAGTACTTCGACCCTACTGCCGATGCCAACCTCAACTCGGGCCTGAACTTGATTTTGGTGCGCTACGCCGACGTGCTGCTCATGCACGCCGAGGCCAAGAACGAGCTGGGCCAGCTCACGGCCGGCGAGTGGGACCGCACCATTGGCGCGCTGCGGCGCCGGGCCGGCTTCACCGACCCCGCCGCCCTAGCCTTTCCGGGCGGCGACAAGGCTAGCTTGCAAACTGCCGTGCGCCGCGAGCGCCGCACCGAGCTGGCCATGGAAGGCCTGCGCATCTTCGACCTACGCCGCTGGCGCACGGCCCAAACCGCGCTCACGGGCTACGCGCACGGCATCAAGGCCGGCGACCCAGGCGTGGATAACGGCTATCTGCGCGTGGACCAGCGCACGTTTGACCCCGCTAAGCACTACCTCTGGCCCGTGCCCCAGCGCGAGCGCGACATCAACCCTAGCCTGACCCAAAACCCCGGCTGGTAAGCCAGTTGGGTGCTTGGCCTCTCTTGAATTTTTCTTCGCCACTCTCCTCATGAAAAAGTTTCCCCACCCCCTGTCCCTGCTGCCATTTCTACTGGTGCTCCTAGGCCTGCTAGCCGGCTGCAAGAAGGACGACAAGGCCCTCGACGATACCATTTCGCCGGTGTCAAACTATATCTCGCCCGCCGATAATACGGCCATCAAGCTCGACCCGCCTTCCAACGCGGCCGTGACGTTTGAGTGGAGCCAGGCCCGCGCCGCCGATGGCACCCTGGTGCTTTACGAAGTGCTGTTTGACAAAGATGGCGGCGACTTTTCCAAGCCCGTCTACAGCACCGTATCGGGTACCAACGGCCTCGACACCAAGCTGGTGCTTAGCCACGGCGACCTGAATAAAATCGCCAACCTGGCTGGCATTGCTTCGCAGAGCCAGGGCAAGCTGAAGTGGACGGTAAATGCCTCTAAGGGCCTGAACGTGATGCCCGCCGCCACCGCGCGCACTATGACGGTAGAGCGCCCCGCCGGCTTCTCAGTCATTCCGGGCAACCTCTACCTCACCGGCTCGGGCACCGAGGGCGGCGCTACCCTCAGCCAGGCCTTGCCATTCAAGCGCGTCTCGTCGGGCGTGTTCGAGCTTTATACCAAGCTCACGGCCGGCGACGTGAAGCTGGTGGACCAAACCACCGGCACGCCCACCAGCTACTACGTGAGCGGTACCAAGCTGCTGCAGGGCGCCGATGCCACCAACCCTACCGCCACCGTGGGCGTGTATCGCATTACCCTCGATTTCAACAATGGCTCGTCTGTGCTGACCGAGATTCAGTCGGTCGGTCTCTGGGTAGCGGCCCAAAACAAGGTAACCGTGACGCTGCCCTACGTGGGCAAAGGGCTGTGGGAAATTGACAACACGCCGATTGAGTTCTTCCAGTTTAGCTGGGGCCGCGACGAGCGCTACAAGTTCATCTTCACCGAAAAGAGCATGGCGGGCGTGGTAACGATGCGCCAGTACGGCAGCACCAACACCGATAACGTGCCCGCCACGGCCACCACAGCCGCGGCCTACTATAACCTTGTGCCGGTAGCCGACGACCAGTGGAACAATACCTATAAATTTATGGGAACGGCCGACCACAAGAGCGTGGATATCATGGTTATGATGCAGCCCGCCGCCTACACTCACCAGGTAAAGGTGCGCTAGGGCCCTAGGGTATCACGTAGTCAAGACCTCCACGCTATGCACCCACTCTCTTTTCGCGCCCCCGCCGGCCTGTTGCTGGGCCTAGCCCTGCTTGGGGCCTGCCACGAGCCGGTTGATGATATGATTACCCCACCGGCCCCGAAGCCGGTGGCGGTAGTAGCCAACTGGGTTGCTCGCGCCGACTCGGCGCAGGCGGCACTCAACCAGTATTTCTGGGCCCCGACGGGCCAGTACTACTTGCAAAATAACCAGGGCAAGCCCGATTTCAACTACTGGTGGCAGGCCCACGGCCTCGACATCTTGCTCGATGGCTACCAGCGCACCAGGGTGCTGGACTACATCACTAAGATGCAGCAGCTGCAGCAAGGCACCAAAAAGCAGAACGGCAACACCTACCTCAACACGTACTACGACGACATGGCCTGGCACGCCCTGGCCAACCTGCGCGCCTTCCAAATCACGCAGGATGCCTCGTACAAAGCCACGGCCCTGCTGCTCTGGGCCGACCTCAAAACCGGCTGGAACACCAACCAAGGCGGGGGCATTGCCTGGCGCAAAACGCAGCTCGACTACAAGAACACGCCGGCCAATGCTCCGGTAGCCATCCTGGCCGCCCGCCTCTACCAGCTCGACCGCAACCCCGACGACCTAGCCTGGGCCACGAAGATTTATGACTGGCAAAAGAAGAATTTAGTGGACCCCACCACGGGGGCCGTGTGGGATGGCCTCAACCGCCTAGGCAATGGGCAGGCGGATAAAGACTGGCGCTTCAGCTACAACCAGGGCGTGTACCTAGGCGCGGGCCTGGAGCTGTACCGCGCTACCCAGCAGAGCAGCTACCTCGACGATGCCAACCGCACGGCGGGCTACGTGCTCAACGACAGCCAGCTTTCGCCCGGCGGCATTCTGCGCGACGAAGGAAGTGGGGACGGCGGGTTGTTCAAGGGTATTTTGGCGCGCTACCTGGCGCTGCTGGCCACCGAGCCGGCCGTGCCCGCTGCCACCCGCGCCAGCTACGTGTCGTTTCTCAAGTTCAACGCCGATAACCTGTATAAGCAGGGCCTGCGCCGGCCGCAGTACCTGTTTAACACCAACTGGACGACGCAGCCAGGCGGCACCGTAGACGGCTCCACCCAGATGAGTGGAGTGATGCTGTTTGAGGTGATGGCCGACTTGCAGGCCCGCAAGCTCCTCTAGGGCCTCGCGTTTAAAAAACGGTCCTGCTCAGCTGGCGTCCGCTGGTCGAAGC
>JBPBPH010000036.1:0-20449 GCA_050954355.1 Janthinobacterium lividum | reverse complement strand
AGGCAATGCAGATGGTACCCACCGGCTTGAGCGGCGTGCCGCCGCCGGGGCCGGCGATGCCGCTGGTGGCGAGCGCCACATCGCAGCCCAGGCGGGCGCGGGCACCTTCGGCCATCTCGCGCACGGTGGCCTCGCTCACCGCGCCGTGGGTGCCGAGGGTTTCGGCGTTCACGCCCAGCAGGCTCTCCTTGAGGTCGTTGTCGTAGGCCACCACGCTGCCCCGGAAGTAAGCAGAGCTGCCCGGTACGCTGGTGATGCGCTGGGCCAGCGCGCCGCCGGTGCAGCTTTCGGCGGTGCCCAGCTGCCAGTCTTTGGCGGCCAGCAGCTTACCCACCACCACTTCGAGCGGCGAGTCTTCCTCGGCGAAAATGTAGCTGCCGATGCGGGCACGCAGCTCGGGCAGCAGGGCCAGCATGCGGCCGCGCAGGTCGGGCTGGCCGTCGGGCTGGCCCGTTAGGCGCAGGCGCACGCTGCCCAGGCTGGGCAGGTAGGCCAGCTTCACATTGGGCAGCAGGGCGGCTTCCCAGTCCTTTATCTTTTCGGCCAGAAACGACTCGCCTAAGCCGGCCGTCATCACCACCACGTGCTCGATGGGGGCCAGGTTGAACTTGCTTTGCAAGCGCGGCAGCACCTCCTCGGTCATCAGGCGCTTCATCTCGAAGGGCACGCCGGGCAGGCTGATAAACACGGTGCCCTGGTCCTCCAGCCACATGCCGGGCGCGGTGCCCACGGCATTGGGCAGCACCTCCGTGCCTTCGGGCACCAGCGCCTGCTGGCGGTTTACGTCGAGCATGGGGCGGTTGAAGCGCCGAAAAATCTCTTCTACGTGGCGCAGCGTGGGCTCGTGCAGCACCAGCTCGCGGCCGAAGTAGCGGGCCAGCACGTGCTTGGTGAGGTCGTCCTTGGTGGGGCCTAGGCCCCCGGTGGTCAGGATAACCCGGGCCCGCTGCCGGGCCTGGTCGAGGGCAGCCACAATCTCGTCGGCTTGGTCACTCACGCTCGTTATCTGGCGCACGCGCAAACCCAGGCGGCCGAGCTGCTGGCCCATAAAGGCCGAGTTGGTATCGACCACCTGCCCGTAGAGCAGCTCATCGCCGATGGTCATGATTTCAACATCCATAAGAAGCGGGGCAAGGAGTTTGGCAAGGTTTTATAAGCACCTTTGCGCGGTACTACTAGACAGCCGCGCCGGCCGTCTGGTTTGCCGGCTTACGTCATTTCCTAGCTTTTATCGATGAAAAACCTCTTACTCGCGGCGGCGCTGCTGGCCGCCACCCCCGCTCTGGCTCAAACCAAGAAGCCAGTCACCACCAAAAAAACTACCACTACTACCACTACCAAGAAGATTACTGCCCCGGCCAAAAAAACCACTACTACCACTACCAAAGCTGCCGCGGCGCCGGCCGCCGCGCCCGCGCCCGCCCCGGCCCCTCTCACCCAAGACCAAGCTGCCACCGGCCTGCGCGAGGCCCTAACCACGGGCGTAACCAAGGCCGTGCAGTTTGCCTCGGAAGCCGATGGGTTTAACCTCAACGATGATATTCGCATTGGCTTCCCGCCCGATGCCCAGCTCGTGGCCACTACCCTAGGGGCGCTGCCGGGCGGCAAGTTTGCCGTAGACCAGGTAACCAACCTGCTCAACCGCGCCGCCGAGGCCGCCGCGCCCCAGGCCAAAACCATTTTTCTGGACGCCGTGAAGAACCTGACCCTCACCGATGCGGTGGCCCTGGCCACCAGCAGCCAGAAAGACGCGGCCACCCAGCTGCTGCGCAAAAACTCGGAAACGGCCCTCACGGCGGCCTTGCGCCCCAGCATCGTGCAGAGCCTCGACCAAGTAGGCGCCGAAGCGGCCTATAAAAAGCTCATCGACCGCTACAACAAGATTCCGCTGATGACGCCGGCCAAAACTGACCTCACCGACTACGTGACGGCCCAAACCGTGGACGGCCTCTTCATTTTGCTAGCCCAGCAGGAAGCCAAAATTCGCCAGAACCCGGCCGCCCAAACCACGGCCATCCTGCAACAGGTGTTCGGCCGAAAATAATTTTTTCGGGGGCGATGCTCCACTACTCAGTGGCTGCTTGTTTCAGGCAGTCAGGCAACTACCCTAGGGCCCCGGCAGATTAACTGCCGGGGCTTTTTGCGCGTTTAAACTTACCGTAATCCCAGGCTTCCAACGGCGACAATCGAACGTAACATGTTGGAAGCACGAAGATTAAATGTAAACTACTAATGGGGCTTGGCCTGCTGGCCGCGCTGGCCAGCTGCCGCAAAGACGCCGCCGAAACGCTCGCGCCTACTACCTTAATACCCCTGCACTTGGCCCTGAGCAGCGGCACACTCACGTTCAACCCCAGCAGCTACGCGCCACTGGCGGCGCAGATGGTCTTTACGGCGCCCACGGTGGGGCGGGTGCGCCTGGTGGTGCACGGCCGCCACGGCACCGACTCCGACGTGGTGCAGCAATTTGACGACCAGGGCACTACGCACCGCGTGGCCATCCTGGGCGTCTACACCAGCTTTACCCTTAGTGATTAGTGGTTACCAAAAGGCGGGCGCTAGATGAGCATGAACGCCTTTTGGTAACTACCATCGCACTAGTTCATTAGTAGTCGCTTTCGTAATCGTCGCCGCGGCCGCTGCGGCGCGAGTTGCCGCTGCCGTAAGCTTCATCGTCATCCGCATCCTCCGAGTCGAGGTCGTCCTCGTTGTCAAGGCGGCCCATGCCGCTGCTGCCGTCGGGGTCTTCGGCCGCCTCGGCGGTCGTAAACTCTTCTTCCGTCATGGAAGCCAGGTCTAGGGCCTCGTCGTGCGACGAACCCGTGTCGCGCCACATTAGGTAATCGGCGTACTTGGCGGATAGTTGGTCTTCGCCCGAGCCGCGGGTTTTGGCGCCGCCCGAGCGGGCGTACGAATCAAGGCTGTCGTCGTCGAGGTCGTCCTCGTCCAGGTTATCGTCCTGTCGCATGGCCAATAGGGCAGTAGAAAGGTGAAATAATAGAAAATATTTGGGAGCGGCGAAGATACGGGCCGCCCATAAAATAGGTTGAGCCCAGCCGCGCTGGAAAGCCGCAAACGTATGCCGCTGAGGGCTAATTACTGAAAATCGGTAATGCGCACTGCCGCCTCACAGAAGCTGTACTCGGCCGGCACGTTGGAAGATACCACCACCACGCGGCTTGCATCGGCGCGGCGGGCCTCGGTTACCTGCGCCTGGTACCAGGCCGCGCCGGTGGCGTCGAGGTTGGTGGTGGGCTCGTCGAGCAGTAGCAGCGGGGCGGCCGCGTACAGGGCCAGCCCCAGCTTGAGGCGCTGCTTCATGCCCGAGGAGAACGTGCGCACCGCCTGGTGCCGCGCCTTGTGCAAGTACATGATATCCACCAGGTCAGCCGCTGATACGCCCGCCCGCAGCGGCTTGAGGCGGGTGTGAAAGGCCAGCAGCTCCAGCAGGGTAAACTCCTCGGGCAGTTCGAGGTAGGGGGCGCAGTAGGCCAACTGGCGCGGCACCCCGGCTACGGGCAACGGCCGGCCGGCCAGCGCGTAGCTCACTTGGCCCTCGGTAGGCAGCAGCTGGCCCGCCAAAATGCTAAGCAGCGTGCTCTTGCCCGCCCCGTTGGGCCCTAGCACCGCCGTGGCCGAGCCTGGCGCGAAGGCATGGCTGAGGTGGCGAAATATCCACTGGCGCCCGTAGCGGCGGCCCAGGTCGTGGGCGGCAAGGTCAAGTGCTGCTGAAGCCATTAGTTGCGCGCCGCTAGCGGGCCGGTGCCCGCTGCTACGAGCTGGCACCCGCCGCCAACGGCCAAAAAAAGTTACTCCGCTTCCTCGCCTTTGCGGCGGCTCGGGCCCTTAATAATGCCCCGATCGGCGGCGGCGGCCCGCACGAAGGCCACCACGTGGTCGCGCTCGGCCGAGGCGGGCACTGCGGCCTCGATGCGCCCTAGGGCCTCTTGCAGGGTGCTGCCGCTGAGGTACAAGATGCGGTAGAGCTCGTGCATGGCCAGGATTTGGCTTTCGTCGAAGCCGCGGCGGCTCATGCCCACCGTGTTCACGCCGGCGTAGGTGAGCGGCTCGCGGGCCGCCTTCACGAAGGGCGGCACGTCGGAGCGCACCAGCGAGCCGCCCGCAATAAAGGCGTGCGCCCCAATCTTGGTGAACTGATGAATGGCCGTGGTGCCGCCAATAATGGCCCAGTCGCCTACCTGCACGTGCCCGGCCATCTGGGTGGCGTTCGAGATAACGATGTGATTGCCCAGCAGGCAGTCGTGGGCAATGTGCACGTAGGCTTGCAGCAGGCAGTGGCTGCCCACCACGGTGCGCCCCTGCTCCACGGTGCCGCGGTTCACGGTTACGCACTCGCGCAGCACGGTGTAGTCGCCTACCTCGGCCGTCGTTACCTCGCCGGCAAACTTGAGGTCTTGCGGTACGGCCGCCACCACCGCGCCCGGAAAAATCTGACAGTGCGCCCCAATGCGGGCCCCGTCCATAATCGTCACGTTGGGGCCAATCCAAGTGTTCTCGCCAATCTCCACGTCGCCCGCGATGGTTGTAAACGGTTCGACGGTAACACCCGACGCGAGCCGGGCAGCGGGGTGGATATGGGCGAGGGGGGAAATCATCTTTTCAATTAACAATTAACAATCAACAATTAACAATGCTCAATTCTAAAACCAGCAATGAAAAAGCAGTTTCCCGCTAGCATTGCCACTCGTTGATTGCCCATTGCTAATTGAAATCAGGCGTTTTCTTTTCTAACGATGGCGGCGCTCATTTCCGCATCGCACACCACCTTGCCGTTCACAAAAGCCTGGCCTTTCATCTTGGCAATGCCGCGCTTGATGGGGGCCGTGAGCTGGCAATGAAAAATAATGGTGTCGCCGGGGGTTACGCGCTTGCGAAAGCGGGCATTTTCAATGCCCAGGAAGTATTGCCAGTAGTTTTCGGGGTCGGGCACGGTGTTCATCACTAAAATGCCGCCGGTCTGGGCCATGGCCTCAATCTGCAGCACGCCCGGCATCACGGGATTGCCGGGGAAGTGGCCCTGGAAAAACTCCTCGTTCATGGTCACGTTCTTCACGGCAGTCACGGAGGTTGCGTCCAGGTGAATCACCTTGTCGAGCAATAAAAAGGGGTAGCGGTGGGGCAGCACCTGCATTATGCGGTTCACGTCCATCACTGGCTCGCGGGCGGGGTCGTAGGCCGGCACGGGGCTGGTGCGGTCTTCCAGCATCTTCTTCTTGATGCGCTTGGCAAACGCCACATTGGCGGCGTGGCCGGGCCGAGCGGCCAGTATTTGACCCTTCAGCGGGCGGCCCACTAGGGCTAGGTCGCCCACCAGGTCGAGCAGCTTGTGGCGGGCAGGCTCGTTCTTGTGGCGCAAGTCCACGTTGTTGAGGATGCCCTCCTTTTTCACCGATACCTTGGGCTTGCCCAGCATGGCGGCCAGCTCGTCCAGCTCGTGCTCGCCCACCACGCGGTCTACCACCACAATGGCATTCGAGAGGTCGCCGCCCTTGATGAGGTTCGACTTGTAGAGGTGCTCTAGCTCGTGCAAAAAGCAGAAGGTGCGCGAGCTGGAAATCTCGTGCTCAAACTGCGCAATGTCGGTGAGCGTGGCGTGCTGCGAGCCCAGCACCGGCGAGTTGTAGTCTACCATCACCGTGAGGCGGTAGTCGGCCAGCGGCAGGGCGGCAATCTCCACGCCCCGCGCGTTGTCCATGTAGCGGATGGTATCGGGTATCTCGTAATAGTTGCGTAGCGCGTTTTGCTCCTCGAAGCCTACCGTGTGGATGGCCTTAATAAACTCGGACGATGAGCCATCCATGATGGGCGGCTCGGGGCCGCTGAGCTGAATAAGCACGTTGTCGAGTTGCAAGCCCACTAGGGCAGCCAGCGTGTGCTCCACGGTATTCACGCGGGCGCCGTTCTGCTCGATGGTGGTGCCCCTCGAAAGGTCCACCACGTTGTCCACGTCGGCATCTACCAGGGGTTGGCCCGGCAGGTCGGTGCGCTGAAACTTGTAGCCGTGGCCCACCGGGGCGGGGCAAAAAGTCATGGTGGCCTCTACGCCGGTGTGCAGTCCCACCCCCCGAACTGTCACGGGAGCTTTAATGGTATGTTGCTTATCGTTCATTTTTAGGCTATTGGCTACTAGCCGTTAGCTACTAGCTGAGAGGGGGTAGGCGTGCCCCTAGGGGCCGTTGAACAGCGCTACAGGCTACAGGCCGCTTAAAGACCTCCGCGAACAGCTAACAACTCAAACCGGGTGCAAAGCTAGGACTTTTCGGGCGCTGGCGAGTTTTTTTCGAGGGCTGCTACGCGGCGCTCCAATTCAGGCAGGCGGCGATAGATGACGGCCGACCGCTGGTTTTCGACGAGGGGCGCGGCTGGGTAGCCCTGCAGCACCTGCCCCTCCTGGCGCACCGACTTGTGCAGGCCGGTTTTAGCGGCCAGGGTGGTGCGGTTGGCCAGCGAAATGTGGCCCACCAGGCCCACCTGGCCCGCCAGCACGCAAAACTCGCCCACTTTCGAAGAGCCCGAGATGCCCGACTGGGCCGCAATAACGGTGTGGCGGCCAATTTCGGTGTTGTGGGCCAGTTGCACCAGATTATCAATTTTAGCGCCCCGGCGCACCACCGTGCTGCCTAGGGTGGCGCAGTCCACGGTGGTGTTGGCCCCGATGCTCACGTCGTCCTCCAGCACCACGTTGCCAATCTGCGGCACGGCCTGGTACGAGCCGTCGGGCTGGGGCGCGAAGCCAAAGCCATCGGTGCCCACCACCGCGCCGGCTTGCACCACGCAGCGCTGGCCAATCACGGTATCGGGGTAAATTTTGGCCCCGGCGTGAATGATGGAATTGTCGCCGATGCGCACCCGGTCGCCCACGTAGGCGTGCGGAAAAATCTGCACGTTCTCGCCCAGCACGCAACTGTCGCCGATGTAGGAGAAGGCGCCGCGGTAGTGGTTGGGCCCGATGGTCGAGCTTTCGCCCATATAAGTAGGCTGCTCGACGCCGCGCTTGCCCGTGCGGGTGGCCTGCTGGTAAAATTCGAGCAGCTTGCTGAAGCCCGAGTAGGGGTCAGGCACCCGAATGAGGGTAGCCGCTACCGGGTGGCGCAGCACCAGCTCGTGGCTGACAATGACGGCCGTAGCGCCCGTCGTGTAGAGGTAATGCTCATACTTAGCATTTGCCAGGAAGGCCAGCGCGCCGGGGCCCGCTTCCTCAATCTTCGCCAGGCTGGCTATTTCGGCAGAGGCGCTGCCCTCTACGATGCCGCCGAGCACCTGCGCAACTTGACCAACGGTAAACTTCATAACGGGGCAAAAGTATCGCAGATTTAACAGATTTAACGGATTGCCCAGATACGCCGCGCGCGCGGCGTATCTGGGCAATCCGTTAAATCTGTTAAATCTGCGATTCGAGGTATGCCGCTAGCGCCGCGCTACCAGCGCCGGGTCGCCGTGCCGGTACTCGTCTGGAATGCGCAGGTTGATGAGTGGCTTGCCGCGCAGCGCCTCGCCAAACTTGGCGCGCAGCCGCTCGGAGTGCCGCTTTTCCATCACAAAAATAACTTCGGCCCAACCCAGGTGCCCGGCCGTCACGCGCACCCGGGCGCCCGCCTCGGTGCCCGCCGAGCGAGCCTGTACCCTAGGGTGCCCAGTAAATAGCTCTTCGGCCGTGAGGCTGCGCCAGCGGTTTTGGCTGCAAATGAATAGCAGGCGGGTGGGCAGCTCGGGCACGAAGTGGGGGCTAGGCGCGGCCCTGGCGGGCCAGCACGCGCAGGGTTTCGCGGTGGCGCTCCTCGGCCAGGTCCTCGCGATACGAGGCCACGGCCCAGATGGCGGCCGGAATCCAGCCGATGAGCGTGAGGTGCAAAATGCCGCACACGATACCCTTGAACATGTGGCCGCGGAAAATCATGGAGATGCCGGGCAGCAAAATGGCGAATAGCATGAGGCTAGGTAGATTTTAGCGGGTATATCGTAAGAAGCGACGGTGCGTTACAGAAAGCAGTTACTAACGGGCGGCTACCAGTTAAGCCTGACCGCCTATTTTACAACGTTTGCCAATGGCAAACAGCTCCTATGGGCAATGCCTTACTCCACCTCCGTCACGCGCACCTTCACCCCTTTAATTTTGGCGCCGTTCAGCTTTTCGAGCAGCATCTCGGCTTGTTGGCGCGGCACGGCTACGTAGCTATAAAAGTCGAATACCTCGATGCGGCCCACGGCCTCACGCCCTAGGCCCCCTACGTTTACAAAAGCGCCCACCAGGTCGTGGGCACTCACCTTGTCCTTCTTGCCGGCCGTGACGTGCAGCGTGACGGTAGCGGGCCTAGGGAGCGGGGCCATGCTGACGGGGGGCAGGGGTGGGGGCACTAGGCGCTTCCAAGTAGCGCTTTGGGCGGCGGGCCAGGCCTGCACCCGCGCCTGCTCGGGTGGGGTGGCCAGCAGGTGGGCCGCGCCGGCCGCGCCGGCCCGCGCCGTGCGCCCCGACCGGTGCTGAAACGTCTCGGCGTCGTGCGGCAGGTCGTACTGAATCACGGTGTCGAGCGAAGGCACGTCGAGGCCGCGCGCGGCTACGTCGGTGGCTACCAGCACCTGGGCCGAGTTGTTGCGCAGCTTCAGCAGGGCCTTGTCGCGCTCGGGCTGGGGCAGCTTGCCATGCAGCACCTCGGCTGCCACGCCGCGCCCGCGCAGAAAGCGGGCCAACTCCTGCACCCGCTCGCGGGTGCTGGCAAATACGAGTGCTTGCCCAGTGGTGGGCAGCTGCATCAGGTGGAAAAGGGCGGCGGGCTTTTCCTCAGGGGTATTCAGCAGGTGGCCGTGCAGGGTCAGCGAGGCAGGCAGGGCCGCCGCGCCGCCGGCTTCGGCGGCACCGGGCACTAGGCCGCCCTCAGCCGCCAGCAGGCGCGGGCGGGTCAGGTACTCGCGTACCAGGGCCATCACCTTATCGGGCATGGTGGCCGAGAAGAGCAACGTTTGGCGGCGGCGCGGCAGGCGGCTCACAATAGTAGCCATTTCTTGCTGAAACTTGAGTTCCAATAGCTTATCGGCTTCGTCTAGCACTAGCACTTTAAGCTGGTTGGGCACGATGTTGCGCTTTTCGAGGTGGTCGAGCAAGCGGCCGGGGGTAGCTACCACCACGTGGGGCGTTTGCTGCAGGGTCTTCACCTCGTCGCGCATGGGGTGGCCGCCGTAGAGCACCGCCACGCGCAGGCCGGGCAGCTGCTTGCCCAGGTTTTTGAGGGCCTCGCGCACTTGCAAGGCCAGCTCGCGGGCGGGCACCAGCACCAGCGCCTGCACGGCCGCCACAGTGGGGTCGACCTGGGCGAGGGCCGCCAGGCCATAGGCGGCAGTTTTGCCCGAGCCGGTGGGGGCCTGGCCGGCCACGTCTTGCCCGGCTAGGGCGGGCGGCAGCACCAGCGCCTGCACTGGCGTGGGCTGGTCGAAACCTAAATCAGCCAGGGCCTGAAGGAGCGGAGCGGAAAGGCCGAAATCGGCGAAGGAAGCAGAATCTTGCACCCCACAAAGGTAGCGGGGCCGGCGCGGCAGTTACTACGACCACTTAGCTGCCCGTCGTTGCGCAGTCGAGCGGGCCTTTTTAGAGGGGGCACCCCTAGGGTCCCTAGGCTACTCGGGGCCCAACTCGCTGGCTGCTTCGGCCGCTTTGCGCGGTAGGGGCAGGTCGTTGATATTGACCAGGCGGTAGCGCACGGCCGACTTTTTGGGGCGAATATCCAGCCCTACGTGGTGGGCGTAGGCCCAGGTGTAGGAAGCGCCGAAGTAGAAAATCATAGCCGAGTAAAACACGAACAGCAGCACCAGCACTAGGCTGGCCGCGGGCCCGTAAATAGGGCCTAGGTTACGGCTCACTAGCAGGTGGCCCAGCACCCACTCGCCCGCCCCAATAAGCAGGGCCGTGAGCAGGGCCCCGCGCCGCACCGCCCGCCAGGGCACCCGCGCCGCGCTGAGCGTGCGAAACACAAAGCCGCACCAAAAGCCCAAAATCAGCAAGCTAACCACCTCGTTAAGGGTGCGCACGGCGTAGTACGAGAAGGTAGGGTCGAAATCGGCGATGAGGTCGGCGAAGAAATTGAGCGCAGCATCGGTGCTGAAGGCCAGCACCGAGAGCACCGCCGTGGCCAGCAGCACGCCCGCCGAGCGCAGGCGCTCGTGCAGGGCCACCTTCACTTGGCTAACCTGGCGGCGGGGCCGCACGTGCCACAGTTGGTTGAGCGAGTGCTGAATGATGGTAAAAAGCGTGGTAGCCACGAACACCAGAAATCCGAACCCGAGCCAGGTAATGAGGCGGTTGCGGCCGGCGTTGGCTACGTTCACCACGGTTTGGGCCACCATGGCGGTGGCCGTGGTGCCAATGAGGCCGCCCAGCTTGCTCAGCAGCATGGCCCGGGCCCAGCTGGTAGAATATACCGAGCCGAGCAGCTGCACCAGAATGATGAGGATGGGCGGCAGCGCAAAGGAGGTGAAAAATGCCGTGGCCGCCCCTAGGCGCAGCGGGTCGTTGGCAGCCAGCTCGCGGGCGGCCCGGCGCAGCAGCAGCCACTGCTCGAGCCACCACGGGCGGTAGTGCCCGGCTGGCGGCGCGGCTGCCGCTGCAGCGGCAGAAGAAAGAGTGGGCGAAGCCATGTGGGTAAACTTACGGGGGTGGCCGACAACATTCGCGGCCCGAACGTGGTACAACGCGGGTTGGCGAGCCGGCCAGCTTGGCAACCTCGAAGCGAGGGCGCTAGTTTCCGGCCGGGCCGCTTTGTCTTATGCCCACTACCACTATTTCGGCCGCCGGGGCCAGCACCACGCCCACGCCGCTGCCTCGCACCTGGGTGCAGCGCCATCTGCTCGACCCCTTTCTGAGCTTGCTCAAGGCGGGCCTCTCGCCCGGCAGCCTGGCCCTGACGGTAGGCCTAGGGGCAGCCCTGGGTATCGGCCCCACTCTAGGCTTCACCACTATTTTATGCGCGGCAGTGGCTTTGCGCCTGCGCCTCAACATGGCGGCTATGCAGCTGGTGGTGCACCTGCTCAGCCCCGTGCAGCTGCTACTACTGCTGCCGCTGCTGCGCTACGGCGCCGCCCTGCTGGGCCACGGCCAAGAGGTGGCCAACCTCACCCTCACGCAACTGGAGCACCTACTTAAGCAAGCGCCGGGCGAGCTGCTGCGCCTGCTGTGGCGGGCCGAGCTGGGCGCGCTCCTGCTCTGGGTGGTGGGCAGCGTGCCGCTGGTGCTGGCGCTATACGTGGGCCTGAAGCCGCTTTTTCAAAAAGTCTTGCGTCGCCAGGAGGCCGGCGTAGTGAAAGACGTACTAATTGAACCCGCGCCGTAAGTGGCCTGTAAGCGTTGAGTTCAAAATTTGGGAGTAGCAATTAAAAAAGGACGTCATGCCCATGTAAACAGCGCATGACGTCCTTTTAAAAAAACCTCTATGCTGGCCCTAGGCCTGGTACAGGGGCTGCACTTCGGGCTGGCGGAAGTAGGGATTTACGCCCTCGTCCGAGTTCATATCCAGCAGCATCAAGTCTACGTGCTGAAACTGGCCGGTGTGGCCTTCCAGGGCCGGGCCCAGGTCCTGCATAAACTCGGGGTCTTGGTCGGTGCTCACGAAGCCGAGCAGCAGGCGCGCTGGCTCTTCGGGCGCGGCGCCGGCCAGCTGCATCTGGGCCAGGTAAATGGCCGCCAGGGTGGGGTGCGCGGCGCCAAAGTTGGCCAAGGCTTCGGGTAGGCCCTCGGGTAGTTCGGCGGGGGCGCTCAGGGTTACTTGGGCATCGGGGGGCAGGCCGGCTTGCTGGGTCAGCTCGCCGCGCAGCAGGGCGGCCAGCTCGTCGGTGGGCAGCAGTTTGCCGGCCGGCGAAAAGGGATTAAGCACGCTGTCCTGGCCCTGGGTCATGCTGAAAAAAGCGTGGCCCGGAATCCAGACCCAGCTCATGCCGCTGTGGTCGAGGCCACCGTCGTTGAGACGGTCGGGCGAAGTGAAGATGGGCAGGCGGCCATCCTGCAGCACCTGCAGCTGAATCTGCTGGCCCTCGGCTAGCTGCACCTCGCCCGGCGCCAGGCCCGCTTCGGGCGCCAGCACCATAATGATATTTTCTTGCAGCAGCGCCTGGTAAAAAGCGGGGCGGGCTTGCTCCTCGGTGCTGGCCAGCAGCAGCAGCTGCTCCAGCGCATTTTGGGGCTCGAAGGGCAGCTCGGGCGCGGGCGAAGCCGCCGGCTGGAACTGGGGCGGCATGGGCGGCACTGGCAATGCCGGCTCGGCGGGGGCCACGTAGTTGGAGCCCTGGTAGCGGGGGCCGGCCTTAGGGGCCGGAGTGTCGCCCGCGGCGGGGGTAGCGGCGGGGGCGGGAGGCGTAACCGGGGTGTCCGGCTTGTTTTTTAAAAAATCGAGGAGGCCCATCGGGTAGGAGAGGAGAAGATTCGGAACGGGAAGCGGGTGCGAAGGTAGGGCGGCGCGGCAACTGATAAAGGCCCGGCCCGGCCGCTGGCCCGGTTTTTTGCGTGGCGGCCCCTAGGGGTGCCGGCGGCTCCAAGGGCCGCAGCCCTACTGGCCGGGGCAGGCGCGCAGCTGCGTCTCGGTGCCCGCGATGGTGCGCGGGCCGCCGGGGCCGGGGTGGTTGCCCCAGTGGCTTTCTAGGTAGTTGAGCAGGTTGGTGAGCTGGGCGGGCGACAGCTTTTTGTGCGCCACCGTGTCTTGCACGCCCAGCATCCAGCCGTTGTAGCCCACGCCATTTACCACGATGGGCCCGCGCAGCCCGCGCCGGATGAGGCAGGGCAGCTCGGTGGCGTGGGCGGCCAGGTAGTCGGCGCCCGCCAGCGGCGGCACCAGCTGCCCCAGGCCCTGGCCCTGCTCGCCGTGGCAACTGGCGCAGTTCTGCGCATACAGCTTTTCGCCCTGGTGGCCTTTGTTAGTAAAGCAGCCCCCTAGGGCCAGCAGCCCCGCCAGGGGCAGGGCCCGGAGCCAGCGCACCGCCGCGCAAGCAGCCGGGTAATAGTGCATGGGCAACGGCTAGCGGCTGGCCGTGGCCGGCTGGCTGGAGCGGGCCTGCACCTCGGCCAGCAAAATGGGCATATCGTGCAGCAACAGCGCTATTTGCTGGGGGTTGAGGCTGTCGTAGAGGCCGCGCACGTGGCCCTGGTCATCCACCAGCGCAAAGGTGCCATTATGGGCAATACCGCCGGGGGCCGCCTTATCGGGCATGGCGCCGGTGAAGTAGGCCCGCGCCAGGGCGTAGGCCGAGTCGCGGCTGGTGCGGGCAAAGCGCCAGTTGGCGCCGGCCGGCACCGTGAGGCGGCGGGCGTAGTCCAGCAGCACCGGCTGCGTGTCGTGGGCGGGGTCGATGGTGTGCGACAGAAAGACCACCCGCGGGTTGGCGGCGTACTGCTTATACACTTTCAGCATTTCGCCCTGCTCCTTGGGGCAAATGCCGGGGCAGGTGGCGAAGAAAAAATCCGTGACGTAGACTTTGCCCGCCAGACTCTGGTTGGTAAGCAGGTGCCCATCCTGGTCGCGCAGCCGGAAGGCGGGCACCGTGGGGTAGCGCGTCAGGGTGTCGTGGCCCGGCACCGCCACGCGCTCGGCCTCCCCAATGTAGGGCAGGCGGCCGGTGGCGGCCTCGGAGCCGGCCGAAGCCGACGGGCCGCCGCAGCTGGCCAGGGCCCCTAGGGCCAGTAGCGCGGCGGGTATTAAATTATGAAGTTTCATAAGGCAAAAAGCCGGCTAGGCGGCTGGTTTCAACAGCTGGGGCGCCGGAGTCGTTCGGCGGGCTACATCTTCATTTTGGGGTCCATCCGCATCTTGGGGGTGGCGGCGGTGGCTGCCGAGTCGAGGGGCAGCTGGCCCGCCAGGGCCGTGGCCGAGTCAAGGGCCGCCGCCAGCTGCTTTTCTACGCCGGTCAGCTGGCGCTGCTGGGTTTGCAGGTAGGTGAGGCGCTGGGGGGCGGGGGCGGCGCTGTCGGGCGGCGAGTACTGGTGCATCCAACTCATCATGGCGTTGTCGGCGGCTTGCATGCGGGCCAGCAGGGGGCGCGGCGGACGGGACGCGGCCTGCAGGCGCGCGGCCAGGGCAATGAGGCGGTCGGCCTGGCCCATGAGGCGGTCGTGGTGGGCCATGAGGCTGTCTTGGGCGGCTTTAGCGCGGGCCTCGGGGGTGGCGGGGGCGTCGGTAGTGGCGGCGGGGCCGTTGCAGCCAGCCAGCAGCAGAGCCGCGCACAGCGGCAGAAGCAGCAGTTTTTTCATGCCGCAAAGGTCGGGACGAACGAACAATGAGTAATCAACAATGAACAATTAGGATGGTAGCTGTTATTGCCTCGCGGGTTGAAGCGGGCCCGCAACTGTTCCTTACTCCTCAGTAACTACCCCTTACCTCCTTATGCAAACTCGTCAACTAGGCCGCTCCGGCCTCACCGTTTCGGCCCTCGGCCTGGGCTGCATGGGCATGTCCGACTTCTACGGCCAGCGCGACGATGCCGAGAGCCTGCGCACCCTGGCCCGCGCCCTCGAGCTGGGCGTCAGCTTCCTGGACACGGCCGACATGTACGGCCCTTACCTCAACGAGGAGCTGCTGGGCCGTTTCTTCCAGGAAGATAAAACGCGCCGCGCCCGGGTGCAGCTGGCCACCAAGTTTGGCATCGTGCGCGACCCTAGCGACCCCAGCAAGCGCGGCATCAGCGGCCGGCCCGACTACCTGCGCCGCGCCTGCGAAGGCAGCCTCCAGCGCCTGGGCACCGACCACATCGACCTCTACTACCAGCACCGCGTCGACCCCCAGGTGCCCATCGAAGAAACCGTGGGCGCCATGGGCCGGCTGGTGGAAGAAGGCAAAGTGCGCTTTCTGGGTTTGAGCGAAGCCGGCCCCGACACCCTGCGCCGCGCGCAGGCCACGCACCCCATCGCGGCGCTGCAAACCGAGTACAGCCTCTGGAGCCGCGACCCGGAAGTGGACATTCTGCCCGTGCTGCGCGAGCTGGGCATTGGCTTGGTGCCGTATTCGCCCCTAGGGCGCGGCTTTCTGACCGGCGAAATCCAGAAGTTTGAGGACTTTGCGCCCGACGACTACCGCCGCCACTCGCCCCGCTTCCAGGGCGAAAACTTCGCCAAGAACTTGCGGCTGGTAAACCACCTGCGCGAGCTGGCCCAGGCTAAAGGCTGCACGGCCAGCCAGTTGGCCCTGGCCTGGGTGCTGGCTCAGGGCGAGGACCTGGTGCCCATTCCGGGCACCAAGCGCGTGCAGTACCTCGAAGAAAACGTGGGTGCCCTCGACGTAGCGCTTAGCGCCGATGAGCTAAGCCAGCTCGACGAGCTACTGCCCCTAGGGGCCGCCGCCGGCCAGCGCTACCCCGAGGCCATGATGGGCATGGTAAACAGGTAGCCCGCTGCCAAAACCACCGCTCGGCGCATCGGCAACCGCGGGCCCAGGGACCTACGGCTAGCTGCAGCACTAGAAGTACTGCCGTAAAAAGGCTTTTAGGCCGTCCTGCTGCCATTGTCGCCGCAGCTTTATCGACCAACGTCGCGCGAACGACTGCGATAGAGCTGCGGCGACAAAGGTAGTAGGACGGCCTCTTTTAGCGTAAGCGCTAAGGTGCCGGCAATAGCTCTAAGTAAGAAGAGGTTTGCAAGTGGCGCGGCGGGTCCTCGGCCTTGTTGCTGCGCGAGTAGACCACCTCCATCGTGAGCAGGGGCAAGTAGCTCGCCGTGTGCAGCGAGGCCCGGAGCGCCGCTACCGAATCGGGCGGCGTGATGGCAATGGTAAGGGGGAGCAGCTGGTGGCCCTGGGCCGGCACTGCGGGGCGGTTGGCCGCGCTGGCTGGCTCATAAGTCCAGGGCCACTGCTGCCCGCGGTAAACGAGTTGGCCCTGCGCACCGTGCAGCACTACTGGCAGGGGCGTACTGTTGTACACGTCGAGCGTGAGGTAGAGCGCAGCAGGCCGGGCGGTCGAGGCCGCTACTAGGCGGTCGGTGCTTTTTACCACCACCATTAGGTCGGTTGGCAGCGCCGGGCGGCCGCCGCCGATTCGTAGGCCGCACTGCCCCCATAGCAGCAGGGCCAGTAGCCCTAGCAGTAGCAGGGTGGGCAACGGCCGGCGCGGCAACGGTAAAGATTGAGGCATGAAGCTAAACATACGCGAGAAGTGCGAGCCGGGCCCCATCTTCGCCCCATGCACTACCCCGTTGAGTTGGCCTGGGGCCGCTTCCACCTGCCGGTGCATTTGCTGTGCGAGGTGCTGGCGTACTCGCTAGGCTACCGCTTCTACCTCGCCCTGCGCGCCCGCACCGCCGACCGCATCAGCAACCAAGGGCGGCAGTGGATATTCGTGGGGGCGGCCCTCGGGGCCTTGCTGGGCTCCAGGGCCCTAGGGCTGCTCGAGCACCCCGCCGAGCTGCTGCACCCGCCCGGCGGCTGGCTCTACTACTTCACCAACAAGACGATAGTGGGCGGCTTTCTGGGCGGCCTGGTAGGAGTAGAATTAACCAAGAACTACCTGGGCATCACCGCTAGCAGCGGCGACCTGATGGTGTTTCCGCTGCTGCTGGGCCTAGGTATTGGCCGGCTCGGCTGCCACCTCAGCGGCCTGCAAGATGGTACTTTCGGTACGCCCACCCGCCTGCCTTGGGGCCTCAACTTTGGCGACGGCATCGCCCGCCACCCCACCAACCTTTACGAAATAGCCTTTCTGGCGCTGCTGGCCCTAGGGCTGGGGCTGCTAGAGCGCCGCCGGCCGTTGCCCAATGGCCGGCGGTTCGAGCTGTTTCTGGCTGCCTACCTACTGTTTCGGCTACTAGCCGAGTTTCTCAAGCCCGCGCCGGCCGTGTGGCTGGGCTTTACGGCCATTCAGTGGGCGTGCGTGGCGGGGTTGGGGTATTATGTTTGGCTGTGGATGCGCCCGCGCTTGCGACCTGCAGCCGCCTGAATCTGCCGCTAACGCTACCTGCCTCGTCAGCCATAACTAGCGGCTGTGCGAGGTTGGGTGCCCTAGGGCGGCGGTGGGGTGCCTGCTGGGGCTGAGAAAATTACTTTCTTTGCAAGAAGGAAATCCGCTTCTTAATTTATGTCTGTTCAAACGATTTCTAAGGCAAATCATATTAAAATGTTTGTCAAAGAATATTATTTTGGGCAAAAGTCATGGCTAAAAATTAGCAGACTACTTAGCGGCCCCTGGTAATTCTGTCTGGTATGCTGCTGCTAAGCAGGTCGGGAAAGTTTGCAATCGCCTACGGAGTTTTTTGTTTGATTTACGGAATATATTATTCTTTGAAACCGCTGTTGCTTATTGTTCTTAGGGGTTCCCTTTTCAAAACGACTAGCTTTGAATTAGCAGTGAGTGAAGAAGAACTACGTGGAAAAAGAGAGGGTATAGAATCGGTATTTAAGCTTGATTATTTCCAGAGCATAGTGCAGCGGTCATTTTATTATAAGCTCACAACTAAAGCGTCCAATGTAGTTTACTTAATTACTGACCAACTCACTCAGGAAGAACGCCGAATCTTGGATAACCGCCTTACTGCCTAGCCCCACTTCATGCCCGAGCGCCCCTACACCTACTACGATTTCACCCTAAGCCTCTGCCCGCACTGCCTGCGGCGCATCGAGGCCAAGATTGTGTTTGAGGATGGCAACGTGTACATGCTCAAGCGCTGCCCCGAGCACGGGCGGCAGCGGGTGCGCATCGCCACCGACGTGGAGTACTACAAGAGCATCCGTAACTACGTGAAGCCCAGCGAGACGCCCAGGCGCTTCAACATGGCCACGCACTACGGCTGCCCCTACGACTGCGGCCTCTGCACCGACCACGAGCAGCACTCCTGCCTCACCGTGATTGAGGTAACCGACCGCTGTAACCTCACCTGCCCCACCTGCTACGCCGAAAGCAGCCCCACCCACGGCCGCCACCGCACCCTGCAGGAAATTGAGGCGATGGTAGACCTGGTAGTGGCCAACGAGGGCGAGCCCGACGTCATTCAGTTATCGGGCGGTGAGCCCACGCTGCACCCGCAGTTCTGGGAAATTCTGGACATGTGCAAGCGCAAGCCCATCAAGCACCTGATGCTGAACACTAACGGCGTGCGCCTGGCCAAAGACGAGGCCTTTGTGGCGCGGCTGGCTACCTATGCGGGCGCCTTCGAGGTGTATCTGCAGTTCGACTCGTTTCGGGAAAGCGTGCTGCAAACCATGCGTGGGCGCGATTTGCGCGCCGTGCGCCAACAGGCCCTAGCCCACCTCAACCACTACAACCTGAGCACCACGCTCGTTGTGACGCTGCAAAAGGGCCTCAACGACGACGAGATGGGTGCCATCATCGACTACGCCTTGCAGCAGCGCTGCGTGCGCGGCGTCACGTTTCAGCCCACCCAGGCGGCCGGCCGGCTCGACAATTTTAATCCCGAAACCGACTCGTTTTCGCTCACCGAAGTGCGCCAGGGCATCATCGACCAAAGCCGCGTGTTCACCGCCCAAGACCTGCTGCCCGTGCCCTGCAACCCCGACGCGCTGGCCATGGCCTACGCCCTCAAGCTCGACGGTGAGGTATATCCGCTCACGCGCTATATCGACCCCGCCGATTTGCTGCAAAGCGGGGGCAATACCATCGTGTATGAGCGCGACCCGCGCCTGCGCCAGCACCTGTTAAAACTGTTCAGCACCGCCAATACCGTAGACACGGTAGTGCCCGAACTGAACCAGTTGCTGTGCTGCCTGCCGCAGGTATCGGCGCCCAATCTGAGCTACGATAATTTATTCCGGGTAATTATTTTGCAGTTCATGGACCCTTGGAATTTCGACGTGCGCGCCGTGAAAAAGTCGTGCGTGCACATCGTCAGCAAGGACCTGAAAATTATTCCTTTCGAAACGATGAATATTTTTTACCGCGACCCCGAGAAACTGGCGCGGCTGGAAACGTTGCGCGGCGAGCGGGTCGGCATCGTATGAGCGAGCCAACTCCTAGCGGTTCGTCAGGCCCAGGGTGCTGGCTCATTGGGCTGCTGATACTTTTGGTGCTGTGCCTAATTGGTTATGGCGTGTGCAGCCAGCTGTAGCCATGCCGCGCCCGCTAGTTGCCGCCTAATTCTAGCCAAGTAGTTGCTTATGAAGCCCGACCAGCCAACGCCGGCCAACCGTATTCTGCGCAACAACCTGCTCGGGGTGTTGGCCGCCGCGGTGCTCCTAGGGGCCCTGGCCCCCAGCACCCAGGGTGGCAGCGCCTTTTTGTTTGTCGGCATCTACGGCGTGCAGGTGCTGGTAAACCTCATCCTGGGTTTTACGCACCTGGGCCGGCGGCCGGCTCCCTATTTCTTGAGTGCGCTGCTGGTATTGCTCATCGGCTTTGGGGCATGTACCTATATGGTAACGAGCAATTTAGGAAGTATGCGCTAGGTGCGGCCTGCCACCCTAGGCCGGCGGCGGCTGGCACCTAGGGCAGGTATAGGTAGCGCGGCCCCCCACGTAAGCTTTCTCGATTTGCACCTGCGGGTGGCGCGGGCAAAACGTGTGCGCATCGGTGCCGGGCGTGGCCGATTCGTCCCACTCGCGGGCGTGGATGAGAAAGCTCTGGGGAAAGTGCCGGTAGGTGGCCTCGTGCCGAATGGCCGTCGTCAACACCAGTTGAATAGCCGCGTGCAAGGCGGTCGATTCCAACTCGGTAATGGTATTGCCTAGGCGCTCGGGGTGAATTTTGGCCTGAAACAGCACCTCGTCCACAATCCAGTTGCCGAGGCCAGCGGTCAGGCTCTGGTCGAGCAGCAGGGGCTTCACGAACACCTTGCGGCGGCTGAGCTTTTGGTGCAGCGTCGCGGCGGTTATTTGCAGCGCGTCGGGGCCCAGCTTCTTAGCTTTCTGGTACGCTTCAGCGCTGTCGGCCAGCCGGATGCGGCCAAACTTGCGCGGGTCGATAAACGCCAATTGCAGGCCCGAGTCGGCCAGCTGCCAGGCCACGCGGGTGAAACGCGGCGCATCGGCCGCGTCGCGAAAGGCGCCGATGTCGCCACTCATGCCAAAGTGCAGCACCAGCAGCCGGCCGCTATCCAGCTTCACAAAGCAGTTTTTGCCCAGCCGGCCGGTGCCAGTGATGCGGCAGCCCACCAGGGCAGCGCGCAGCTCGTCTTCGGGCACGGCCAGCACGTGCTTGTCGCGCACGTCCAGGCCGGTAATCGTCTGGCCCACGGCCACTTCCTCAATAAAGCGCCGGTAGGTTTCGACCTCGGGTAATTCGGGCACGGTACGTAAGTTTCAATGAATAATGAGCAGTAAACAAGGCACTCGGGAGTCATTGTTTACTGCTCATCGCTAATTACTTCTGGTTGCTACTCGTGCAGCTGGGCTACGCGCTGGCCGCTTTGGTTATACACGTCGCCACGGGGCGTCACGAACAGCTTGTGCTGCTGGCCGTCTTCCAAGATGAAGGGGAAGGTAGCGTCGCCGGTTCGGCGCAGGCGGCCCACCACCTCGGC
>JBPBPH010000037.1:0-20553 GCA_050954355.1 Janthinobacterium lividum | reverse complement strand
CCGTCCACTGGCAGTTTACTTTGGAAAAAGCCCGCGTCAAACTTGACCGCCACTACCAAAAAATTAGGGTAACTAATTCTCCTGACTGAGCACTAGTATCCCATGGAATTGATTACAGTATTGCATTTGGAACAAGTCACGCAAATGAATACCTGTTATCTGTCTTTTGCCAGAGGCCTCAACCAAAGCCCACATTGCAATGGCCTCATACCGAACAGGCCAATTTTTACCGACGTCATTTATATCCTCAAGACTGGGCGCGCGTTGAGTAAACCGCAAACGTGGGCTCACTCAGTGGGCATATTGTTATTAACTTAATTGATGAGTTGTCATCAGGAAGCTGCTCAATAGCTGGCATAGAAAAAGAATTAGGTTTGCCAAATGTAGTTCCTTGCCTTACTTCTTGAACCACTTCCCCACCGTTCCGCCACACGCCACTATTGGCGGCTATAAGTTGGGCACGAGTACCAAGTGTTACGAGCGATGGAGCAGCAATTAGTATAGTATAATAACATGCCTCATTATCCGAATCTCATCTTACAATTACAGCATTTTTATCTCAGTAATCCATCTTTGAGTAATACTTCTATAGCACGATGAAACACTATGAATAAATCTAAACTCACATTATTAATCACCTTGCCAAAATAATAACCACTTTTAGATTGTGCTAACAGCAATTCATATCGAATTTGCTGCTGTGGAGTATATTTAAATTCGTAGGTAGTACCAGCACCAAAAGAATTCTTTTTGAAGTTGTGAATATCGTAATCAATTATTGGAATTAAATTACCTATTAACCACTGACTTTTATCATTTTGCAAACCCCGATAATCGGAACTTTTTCTACACTTAATTACTACATCAACAGCATTTAATAGTGCTTCACCTCCGCCTACAATTTTGCTCAAAATCTCTATCGTAACTAATGCAGGCAAGTATCGATAAGAAATTTGTTGAGCCCCATAATCAGGAACATTAACTATTAAATTCTTTGTCGGTAACAGAAATTCTCTTCCATAGCTTTCTTCAAGCCTGCGAATTCTTAAAGCACCTGAAATCAATAACTCTACAAGCACAACATATAGAAGACCCTTGTCTCTGTAATCTATACCTTGTAGAATGGCTTGCTGAAAATACTCGTCTTGGCTTTTCTGGAAATTAAAACTGTTTATTACATTATCTACAGCATCCCGCATTTCCTGCTCATTACTGAAATGATAAATTTCTTTGCTAAAAAACTTATCAATATAGCCCGTAAAATCTGTGTCAGTTCCATATTTACTGTGAAATATATTTCTAATATTACTTATATCACAAACAAATATTACTTTATCAAAGCCAAATTTGTTATGGGAGCTTTTATGATAATCTAGATGTGCACTAAATATATTAAATAAGCGAAATATATGTTCTGGATCTATTCTATCTAAGTCATCAATAATTAGCACTTTACATCTCTTATTCTGCTCCTCAGCAACTTTGTTTAGTCCATTCTCTAAAAATGTTGTGACATAATCTAACTCCAATTGGTACTTGGCTGCTACTGCCTCTCCAAAGGAAATCATTTCCGTTTCTTGACTCGCCTCCTTGCGCTGTTTAGTAATCTCTTTACCTGTTGCTAGCCAGGCAGTAAGGGCAGTAAAAACTAAAGGAATGGCATCCGTAGGCTTATTAAGCAGCGGAAGCAACGGTATAAAACTTTGAATAATAGAATCTGCTTTAGCTGGCAATATTACTCCAAGCGCAACATCCCAACTTATTTGTTCTCCCTCTAGAGGAATATTATGAATAGCAGCTAATTCAAATAATATGTCGTACTTTATAAGTTGAAAGATATCTTCATTACTAGAAATAGAATAATTAACAGGCGCTAATTTAATTGCCAAACACTCTGATTCTGGGGCATTGAAATATTTATCTAAAAAATAGGTTTTTCCTTTACCAAATGCACCCGAGAAAATAATGCGGTCATTGCCTACCTCATCAAGATGCTGCTTGAAAATTTTGGCTTGTTCAACAATCGAAATTTCTAAGGCCATAGTGAATATTTTTCAAGATTGTTTCAAACATGATTTATTCAATACCGGGGGCAACACCGGGGACAGGAAATAAAAAAAGCCGTTCCCAGCATGGAAACGGCCTTCTGGTGGGCCCACTTGGAATCGAACCAAGGACCTGCTGATTATGAGTCAGCTGCTCTAACCGATTGAGCTATAGGCCCGGCAGCTGGCCCTAGGGGCAGCTTGCGGCTCAAAGTTACAATGAAGAGCGCAATCGGATGTGCAGTTTTGCTAGCAAGGGCATCGGGTGAGGGCGACCTTTGCGCGGCGTGCGGCCCCTAGGCAACCCGCTTGCTATACCATGCTCCCTAACTTACTTTTCGATTTCGGCGGCGTCCTCATCGACCTGGATATTGCCCGCACGCCGGTGGCCTTTGCCCGCCTGAGCCGGCGCGGCCAGGCAGCCGAGTACAGCCAAACTGCTCAGGCCGAACTGTTCAACTTGTTTGAAACTGGCAAAACGACACCAACCGAGTTTCGGGCGGCGCTACGAACCGCCTATGACCTGGATGCTGCCGACGCCGAAATTGACGCAGCTTGGAACGCGCTACTGCTGGACGTGCCTGCCGAGCGGTTGGCGCTGCTGGGCGAGTTGCGACGGCGCGGCCACGCTACAGCCCTGCTCAGCAATACCAACGAGTTGCACATTACCGAAATAAACCGGCGGCTAGCTCAGCAGTATGGCTTCAAAAATGGGATTGCCGACTGCCTCGACCGGGTATTTTACTCGCAGCAGGTAGGGCTGCGCAAGCCAGGCGAGGCAATATTTCACCATGCGCTGCGCGAAATGAACTGGCGGCCAGCCGATACGTTATTCATTGAGGACAGCCCGCAGCACGTGGCTACGGCCCGCCGCCTGGGGCTGCGGGTGTTGCACCTGGCCCCGCCCCTTACCCTCACCACTGCCCTGCCCGAAGCCCTGCGTGTCTTTCCCCTCGAACACCCCGCCGCCCCCGCGGCCTGACCCCGACTACCTGCCCGACCCTGGCCCGCTGGCTAGCTGGCCCGTAGATGCAGCCGAGCAGGCAGCCCCCGCCCCTACTCGCCTGGCCTGGGCGCGGCGGCGCTTTCAGCGCTACGAGCGGCCGCCGCTGGCGCCGGGCTGGCGCTACGCCCTGCACCTGGGCTTGTTTTTGTTGACGCTGGCTAGCACCGTGGTGGCGGGCCTGGGGCTGATGCGCGGCACGCTAGGCGGTGACTGGCTGCCGCTCGACCTGCTGGGCCTGCCTGCTACCGAGCGCTGGGTGCAGGTGCGCTGGGCCCTTGGCTACGCGCTGCCGTTTGTGGGCGTGCTGGGGGTACACGAGTTTGGGCACTACTTTTTGGCGCGGCGCAACCGGGTACGCACCACGCTGCCCTTCTTCTTACCGGTGCCGCTGGGCATTGGCACGTTTGGGGCGGTTATTCGCATTAAGGAGCGCATCTTTTCGCGGCGCCAGTTTTTTGACATCGGCATTGCCGGGCCGCTGGCAGGGCTAGCGGTGGCCGTGCCGCTACTCAGCTACGCTTTCGCCACCCTGCCCGACCCGGTGGAGTACCTACTGGTGCAAACGCGCTGGCTGCGCCACTACCCGGCCCCGAGCTTCACACTGGCCCACCCCCTGCTGTACCAGTTGCTCGAGCGCCTCTTTGCCAACCCGCACCGCTTGCCGCCGCCCAACCAGTTGCTGCACTATCCACTGCTGCTGGCTGGCGAGCTGAGCTTATTTTTCACGGCCCTCAACCTGCTGCCTATTGGCCAGCTCGACGGTGGCCACCTGCTGTATGGGCTGCTGGGGCCGCGCCGGGCGGGGCGGCTGTCGGCGGTCTTGTTCGTGGCCTTTATTTTCTACGCGGGCCTAGGGCTATTTTCGGTGCGCAGCCACTGGCAAATGTGGCTGTATGGCGGGCTGCCCTACGCGGCCTATCTAGGGCTGGTTTTTTGGCGCTTGCTGCCGCGCCCGGCCTGGGGGCTGGCCGTGGGCGCGGGCGTGTGGCTGGGCCAGCTTGCGATTACTAGCCTGTGGCCGGGCACGCTGGGGCAGCCGGGCTGGCTGCTGTTTGGGTTGCTGCTGGGGCGCCTGTCGGGCATTTACCACCCTACCGCGCCCGACGACCGCACCCTGAGCTTAGGCCGCCAGGTGCTGGGTTGGGTTACGGTAGCGCTCTTTATGCTCTGCTTTTCGCCCTCGCCATTTGTGGCGATTTGAGGAAGGTGCGCTAGGCGACAGCGCGCCAGATGCACCCCTTACTGCCTGCGCTGCAAGCCCGCACCCACCAGGGTGGCCGGCCAAACCCTAATCGGCGTTCAGGCAGCTGGCTGGCCGCTCGGCTGGGCATTTTCACATTTCTCATATCGCCGCCTTTTCCACATCTGCCCGCTGCTGCCAGGCGTATCTTTGGGTATTCGCATGAAGTTTCAGCAACGCCAGCTTACCCGCACTACTTTCCTTGCCCTGCGCGAGCACGGCCTCTACGTTAGCCAGCACGATGGGCGCGGGCAGGCCGATATGGCGGTAGAGATTCCGTATGAGGAGCTGCTGCCCCTGCGCCTGGAGTACCGCAAGGCCGTGCCGGCGCGGGGCCTGCGCTGGCTGGCCGTGGGCGCCCTTTGGGTGGCGGGCAATGCGGTGCAGCAGCAGTTTTTCGGCACTCGGCCGCTGGCGGAAGAGTTCTGGACGTTTGCCTTGGTGATGGGCGCGGCCCTAGGGGCGAGCCTGCTCTACGCCTGGCATAATTGGTGGCACCAAGCCATTGTGCATACCGCCCACCTGCACGTAGTGCTGGCCAACCACCCGCGCGACCGCCGCCTGCTGCAGCGCTTTGTGCAACAGGCCGAAAGCCACACCAAAAGTTACCTGCGCCGCGAGTATGCACCCATTAACCCCCTGGGCATTATCGAGCCGCAGCTGCGCCGCCTGGCTTGGCTGCATGAGCTTGATGTGCTGAGCACCGCCGAGGCCCAGGCCCTGGCCACGCGCCTCACGGGCCGCCTGCCCGGCCGCGGCCTGCGCAGCATGGGCCAGAAGCTGGAAGCACCCTACGTCAACTAAAACCACGGATTCAGCGGATTTAACGGCTACGCCTGCTGCGCAGGCTGGCTGCGTGGTGCGGGCCGAAGCGAGCTCGGCCATAACCCTAGGGATGGCTCGACGCGTAGTTCAGTGCGTACCTTTTCCACCACGCGCTATGAGCATCAAGCTAAATCACGCCGCCGTCACGTTTGCCAAAGGGCTGATAGAAGACGGTAAAATAAAGAACGACGAAGGGCATTGGGGCCAGCATAACCCCGGCGCCAGCCAGGAAAACAGCTACTTGAAAAGCCACGAGATAGCCGACTACGCCAAATGGCACCTCGGCGAGGATGCCAGCCTAGGCGAAGACGCTAAAGGCCGCTACAAGTTTCCCTACGGCGACTTCAAAACCGTGCACCGCGATGGCCTAATCGCCGCCAAAGAGCGCGCCGCCCAGCAGGGCTACCGCGACATTGAGCAAGCAGCCGACGAGCTGCTGCACGCGCTGGAAACTAAAGCAGACCACTGATTAGCACGAATTTAAGCGAATTTCGCGGATTTTGTAGACGAGCTTGCTGCTACCAGTGGCCACTGCTCATCAGCTAGCACAAGACTACAAAAAAGGCTGCCCCTAGGGGCAGCCTTTTCTATTAAACCCGGGTGTTCACAAAATCCATGAAATCCGCGCTAGTCAGTGGTCTTATTGGAAAGGTGTGGCCTCGGGGCCGGAGGCGTTGCCGGCTACCTCCTGGCCCACGCCACCGTCCGAGCCGTCGCCGCCGTTGTTGCGGCCCACGCCAGTGCTGTTTTTCACATAGTTGGTATCGCCGGCCTCGCGGGCTTCGTCGTAGCGCGCTACTAGGCCCGGAATATCACCGCGCAGCGTGTCAATAAACTGGTCGAAGTGCATGACTACGGTGCGCAGGCTTTTGGTAAGCTCGCGGGCGGTGCCGCTGAGCTTGCCGCCCTGGCTCTGGGTGCTGGTCGGAATCTCCGACAGTGGCGTGTAGAGCGTGATGGCGCTGGCGAGGGCGTCAATCTGCTCACCCGTTGTGCCCTGGTTGGCCAGTAGGGGGCGCACGCCTTCGGCAGCGGCGGCAATCTCGTTGAGGGCACCCAGCAGCTCGGGACCGTGCTTGGGGTCGAGCTGGTCGGGGGTATAGCCGGCGGCAATTGCGATGGCGGGGTTGGGCACGCTGGCGTGCAAGGCGCGCAGGCCGCGCACCAGCGGGCCGGCAGCTACTTCGGCGGCGTGCTCGGCTTGGTCGCGGGCGTCGGTGTAGTTGGCGTTAGCCACGCCGCCCTGGCGGGCCGTTACTTCATCCATAGCTAGCAAGTAGCTGTTTAGCTGGTCAAACTCGGCCAACATATCCGGGTTGCGGGTTTCCCACTGGGGCCGCTGGTCGGTGAGCACTCGGTAGAGCTGGCGGGCCATTTTGGCGTAGGCCTCTTCGCGGTCAGTCATCAGAAAGGGAATTTTAGTCAGAAGAACTTTCCCCTGGCTATACGGAAATTAGTGACCAGTGACTAATGACGAGTGATTAATGCACCGGGCACCGTGCTCACTCGTAACTACCCTAGGGCCGCTACGCCGGGCAGTTCCTTGCCTTCCATAAACTCGAGCAGCGCGCCGCCGCCGGTCGAGATATAGCTCACGCGGTTGGCGAAGCCGAGCTGCTGCACGGCAGCGGCAGAGTCGCCCCCGCCAATGAGCGAGTAGGCGCCGGCCTCGGTGGCTTCGGCCACAGCGCGGGCCACGTACTCGGTGCCTAGGCTAAAGTTGCTCATCTCAAATACGCCCATCGGCCCATTCCAAAGAATGGTTTTTGAGTTGAGGATGATGTCGGCAAATTCTTCGCGGGCGTCGGGGCCCAGGTCGAGGCCCATCCAGGTTTCCGGAATGGCCGTGGTGGCGGCAAAGTCCACGTCGGCATCGTTGGCAAACTTGGTGGCGATAAGGCTATCGCCGGGCAGCACCAAGTTCACGCCCTTGGCTTTGGCTTTCTCCATCAGCTCTTTAGCTAGCGGCACCTTGTCGGCTTCGAGCAGCGAGGCGCCCACGGTGCCATCTAGGGCCACGGCAAAGGTGTAGGCCATGCCGCCCCCAATAAGTAGGTTATCCACCTTGTCGAGCAGGCGCTCGATGATGTCGATTTTATCGGAAATCTTGGCCCCGCCCATAATAGCGGTGAAGGGCCGCTCGGGATTTTCGAGCACCTTGCGGGCATTGTCAATTTCGCCTTGCAGCAGCAAACCGGCCACGCGGTCTTGCGGGGCGAAGGCCTGCGCCATCACGGCCGTGGAAGCGTGGCGGCGGTGCGCCGCGCCAAAGGCATCGTTCACGTACACGTCGCCCAGCCGAGCCAGCTTGCGGGCAAATGCCTCGTCGCCCGCTTCTTCCTCTTTATAAAAGCGCACGTTGTCGAGCAGTAGCACCTCGCCCGGCTGCAGGGCCTGGGCAGCCCCTAGGGCCTGCTCGCTGAGCACGTCGCCGCCCCATTTTACATCGCGGCCGTACTCCTGGCGCAGGCGCGGCAGCAGCGTTTCGAGCGAGAATTTCTTTTCGTAGCCACCTTTGGGCCGGCCCAGGTGCGAGAGCAGCACCACCGCGCCGCCGTCTTGCAAAATCTTGCGGATGGTGGGCGTGGCGGCCCGAATGCGGGTATCGTCGGTGATGCGCAGGTCCTTATCGAGCGGCACGTTGAAATCGACGCGCACCACGGCGCGGTGGCCGGCAAAGTTGTAGTTGGGAATGGTATTCACTGCGGGGGGAGTTTAGTGGTTGGGTAGGCCGGTGTACGGGTTTGGCGGCGCAAAGTAGAACCAACGGCTTGCTTCGACTCGCGGCGCTCGCCACGACAGGCGTTAGGCGCCGCCGTACCTTTGCGGGCAGTTATGATGAGAATTGGCATTTTCTTCGGGGGCACTTCGCGCGAGCGCGAGATTTCCTTCGCCGGCGGGCGCACCGTGTTCGACAACCTGGATAAGGGCCTGTTTGAGCCGGTGCCCGTGTTCGTGGATAGCCTAGGGCACTTCATTTTGCTCGACTGGCAGTACTTGTATAAGGGCACCATCCGCGACTTTTTCCCGCCGGCCGCCAGCTACCCCGCCAGCCGCCACCCCTGGCAGCTCTACCTCGAAAACCTGGGCGAGCTATCCGAGGAAACCCTAGGCGACCTCATCAGCCAAGTAGGCCGCCGCGTGGAAGCCAGCGAACTGCCACGCCTGATGGACTTCGCCTTTTTGGCCCTGCACGGCCCCGGCGGTGAGGATGGCGCCATCCAGGGCCTGCTGGAGTGGGTGGGCCTCCCCTACTCCGGCTCCGGCATCCTGCCCTCGGCCCTAGGCATTGACAAAATCGCCCAGAAGCGCCTAATGCAGGCCGCGGGGCTGGCCACGCCCAAGTTTCGGGCGCTGTCAGAAAAGGAAGCTAGCAAGCCATGCGCGACACCAGAATCAACGCTCCTTTTAGAATTGATACAAGAGCTTGGGTCGCCGTTAGTCGTAAAGGCTCCTCGTCAGGGCAGTAGTCTTGGCGTCAGTATTGTACGAGGCGGTGACAAAGAACAATTTCAAGAAGCGTTGAATAAGGCGTTGTTTGAAACCAGTGTGTTTGCAGAAGAATGGCAGCGACTTGATGAGGTGAGCCGTCTATCATGGGTACGAAAGCAAGCTGACATCCGCGAAGGAATTGGGCTGCCTGTAATTGCCAAATTATACAGTGAGCTTAATGAAACAAAAAGCGAGGTTTTTGACCATCCAGAAACGCTTTACGAATTTATAAATCGGCACCTTGTACAGGAGGTTCACCACGATTTCAAAGAGCAGGATTTCATAACGTTAAAAAGCCTCACCGGCGAAACGCAAGTCCTGGTCGAGCAATTCGTGGCCGGGCGCGAGTTCAGCTGCATCGTGGTGGAAGACGAGCATGGGCAGCCGCTGGCCCTGCCGCCGACCGAGATTGTGAAGGGCAGCGAGGTGTTCGACTACCGCGCCAAGTACCTGCCGGGGCTGGCCCGCAAAATCACGCCTATCGACTTGCCGGAGGCGGATATTGAGCGCATCCGGCAGCAGGCGCAGCGCATGTTCAGCACCTTCGGCTTCGAGGTGTACGCGCGGCTCGATGGCTTTATTCAGGAGGATGGCACCATCTTCCTCAACGACCCGAATACCACGAGCGGCATGCTGCCGGCCTCGTTTTTCTTCCACCAGGCTGCCGAAATTGGCCTGAATCCCAGTCAGTTCCTCACCTATATCATCCGCACTTCGCTGGCGGCGCGGCGGCGCGCGGGCTTCCGGCCAGTGCAGCTAGGCGAGGCCCTGGGGCAGCTCGACGACGCCATCCGCGGCCGGCGTGGCGGCACCGACGAGCGCATCCGCGTGGCCGTGATTATGGGCGGCTACTCGTCCGAGCGGCACATCTCGGTGGAGAGCGGGCGCAACATCTACGAGAAGCTGAGCAGCAGCACCAAGTACCAACCTATTCCGGTATTTCTGATGGGCAGCAGCGCCGAGTTTCGGCTGTACGAGCTACCCATCAACGTGATGCTCAAGGACAACGCCGACGACATTCGGGAGAAGATTGAGCAGGCCGAAGCGGGGCACGCCAGCCACCCGGTGCTGGCCCGCATCCGCGCAGAGGCTAGCGGCATCACCAGCACCTACGCGGGGCAGGCCATTGCCGCGCCGCGCCGCCTAGGGTTCGCCGAACTGGCCGAGCGGGTGGATGAAGTATTCATTGCCCTGCACGGCCGGCCGGGCGAGGACGGCGCCCTGCAGCAGCAACTCGAACAGCTTGGCCTGCCCTACAACGGCTCGGGCGTGGCCTCGTCGGCGGTCACCATCAACAAGTACGAAACCAACCGCCGCCTGCGCGAGGCGGGCCTGCGTGTGGCCGCCCACCGCCTGGCGTTGCGCGCCGAGTTTGCGGCCGGCCCCGAGGCCTTTTACCAAAGTCTGGAGGCCGAGTTCCCCTACCCGTTCATCGCTAAGCCCTCGGACGACGGGTGCTCGTCGGCGGTGAAGAAGATTAAGAGCCGCGCCGAACTGGTGGCCTTTTGCGAACTGATTTTCCGCGCTCAAGACGACTTGCTGCCCGGCCCGGCCCAGGTGCTGCACCTGGGCTTCAAAGAGGAGTTTCCGCGCAAGGACGTGTTTCTAGTAGAAACCCTGATTGGGCCCGACGGCGCTCAGCACTTCCTGGAAATAACCGGCGGCCTGCTCACGCGCTACGACCAGCACGGCCAGCTCGACATCGAGGTCTTTGAGGCCAGTGAGGCCCTAGCCACCGGCGAGGTACTGAGCTTGGAAGAGAAATTCCTGGCCGGTGAGGGCCAGAACATTACGCCCGCCCGTTACGCCTCCGAGCCCGCCGAGCGCCAGCGCATTTCGAACGAGGTGAAGCGTACCTTGCGTAAAGTGGCGGAGGTGCTCGGCATTCAGGGCTACGCCCGCATCGACGCCTTCGTGCGGGTGCGCCAGGGCGGTGCGGTAGAAGTGCTGATCATCGAGGTGAACTCGCTGCCGGGCATGACGCCCGCCACCTGCATCTTCCACCAAACGGCGCTGGCCGGCTACACGCCCTACCAGTTCATCGACCAGATTCTGGAGTTTGGCAAGGCCAGGCAGGCGCGGGCAATATCGGCCGGGTAACTCAACAACCGTTTATCATTGCGAGCTTGCGCAGCAATGACGAACTCCTTTCATTAATTACTCAAAAGAATGTCCTTCGCTAAGCCCGAAACCTGGTTCGACGTCATTAAACACCTGCTGCTCATTGGAGTGCTGGGGGTGCTGCTGGTGATGGGCTTCTTCTACGTGTACCTGCCCATTACTACTCACCACGGCGAAACCATTGTGGTTCCCAAGGTGACGGGCATGAGCCTAGGCAACCTCACGGGCTACTTGAGCGAGCGCAACCTGGCATATTTCGTAGACGATAGCAGCTACTCGGCGGGCCTGCATCCGGGCACGGTGCTCACGCAGGAGCCCGCCCCCGGCGACAAGGTGAAGGAAGGCCGCAAAATCTATATTTCGGTGGCCATGAGCCGCCCGCCGGTCATTAAAATGCCCAAGCTCACCGATGGCTCGGTGAAGAACGCGCAGCTGATTTTGAAAAGCTACGACCTCGAAATCGGCCAGATAAGGCTGGTGCCCAACATAGCCCAGAACGAGGTGCTGAAGCAACTGGTGGGCAGCAAGGAAATTGCGGCCGGCGCACCCATCGCCAAGGGCACCAAAGTAGACCTGGAGGTAGGCGACGGCCTGGGCAACCAGGAGTTTGAGGTGCCCAACCTGGCAAATATGCCCGAAGACGAGGCCCGCACCCTGCTGGCCGGCCAGCACCTGGAGGTGGGCGAGGTATTTAAGCAAGCCGCCGAGGGGGGCCAAACGCCCGGCACGGTGGTGCGCCAGCGCCCGGTGGCCGCGCCCGGCGCCACCATCCGCATGGGCCAGCTGGTTGATTTGTGGGTAGCCGAGTAAGCTGCATAAAAAAGAACGTCCTGCTGAGTTTGCCAAAGCCTTTCTGCCGAACTTACCCTAGGGTGTTGTTCGGCAGAAAGGCTTTGGCAAACTCAGCAGGACGTTCTTTTTTATGCAGCCTACATTACGCAACACGTTCCGGCGCCAATTCGCGTTAAAGAATAATACTCCCTAGGCCCCTTGTTCTGCTAGTAAGCTTATGCCTTCACTTCGACTCCTTTTCCTGCTGCCAGCTGTGCTGGCCGCTCTTATCAGCCGGGCTCAGGTGGTTATTGGGCCCCTAGGGGGTGATGCGTCGCGCCAAGCCGTGGCGCCGGCCTCGGCGGCCGCGCAGCGCACGGCGGCGCTGGCGCTGCCTTTTTTCGACGATTTTGTGACGCCCCGCAACGGGCTGCCGACTGCTACCAACTGGCAGGGCGCGGGCCCTGGCTACCCGGTGGGCGATGGCACCCTGGGGCGCTACGCCGGCGGCGGAGCCTACGTGAGCAACCGCCTGGCCGTGGCGCCGCCCACGCGCGGCACCGCCACCCTCGACGGCCTGCGGGCCAACGGCCTGCCCTACAACCCCGGCTCGCCCACGGTGTACGGCGCCACCGATACGCTCACCTCGCAGCCCATCGACCTCGCGGCCCTAGGGCCTGGCAGCAACGTATACTTGAGCTACGCCTGGCAGGCGGGCAGCGGGCAGGGCGCCCCGGCCAGCAGCAGCGGCAACACGCCGGTGCAGCTGGTGCTGGAGTTTCTGGACCGCGACGGCATCTGGAACGGCATCTGGACGTTTAGCAGCCAGGGTAGCCGCACGGGGTTTCGGCAGCAGATTTTCCCCATCAGCCAGGCAGCGTATTTCCACGGCAGCTTCCGGTTCCGGTTTCGGGCCACGGGCAACCAGAACCTGAGCCGCGACTCGTTTGGCCTCGACTACATTTACCTGAACAGCAACCGCTCGGCCGCTGATACCACCTTTGCCGACGTGGCCCTGAGCCAGGGGCTGAGCAACCCGCTGCGGCGCTTCACTAGCCTGCCGGCTTGGCAGTACGCGGCCGCTAGCACCTCGGAGCTAAGCACTACCCTAGGGGCCACGGCCAACCGCCTTACGGCCCCCACCACGGCCGCCAACCCCATCAACCCGCTGCCTATTTCGTGGCAGGGCGTGGTGAGCGAGCTGAGCAACGGCGGCTTCGGGCCGGCTACCTGGCTCAGCGGCAGCGGCACCGTAAACGCGGCCGCCCGCCAATACCCCATTGCGGGCAATGCCAGCACGGCCGCGCTGCCCACCAGCGCCACCACCCGCCGCTACCGCTACCAGCTGCAGCTGCAAACCCGGGAAACCAACCCCCTGACCCTGGCCAACGACAGCCTGAGCCGCGACCTGGAGCTGGCCGACTACTACGCCTTCGACGATGGCACGGCCGAGGCCTCGTTTAGCCTCACGGCGCGCAGCACGGGGGGCATCAGCTACTTCGCCTACGCCCTCGACCTCAACAAGAACGACGCGGTGAAGTCGGTGCGCCTGGCGCCCATCTTCAACAACATTCCCACCAGCAACGGGGGTGAGAACTACGCCAACCGCACCGTGACGGTAGCCGTGTGGGCCGACAACAACGGCCAGCCGGCCGCCACGCCGCTTGCTACTAAAACTGGCGTTTTGCTCAATCCGCTCAACCCAGCCAATGCGGGCACCAGCCTGCCGGTATTTCAGGAAATCGCCTTCGACCAGCCGGTGGCCGTGTCGGGCCGCTGCTACGTGGGCTTCGGGCAGGCGTCGAGCGGGCAGTTTTTGGGCTACGGCTACGACCTCAATAATGCCGCGCCTGCCAGCGTGGTGTATCAGCAGAGCGGCGGCACTTGGGCCCCCGCGACGTTGCCGCTGCCGGGCGCCCTGCTGCTGCGGCCCGTTATGAACAACGGCGTACTGGCCACGCGGGCCACCCAGGCCCTCAACACCCAGTTTAGCCTCTACCCCAACCCGGCGGGGCCGGGCAGCGCGGTGCTGGTGGCGGGCCCCGCCTTTAAAGCGGCCGCGCTGCTCGACGTGCTGGGCCGCGCGGTGTGGCAGCAGCCCGCCGCCGAGGCCGGCCAGCCCACCCTGCGCCTGCCCGCCACCCTGCCGGCTGGCGTGTACCTAGTGCGCCTTACCTTGGCCGATGGCAGCGTGGCCACGCGCCGCCTCACGGTGCAGTAATTTGATCTATCACGTTGATTATCAAGTCATAAAATAAAGCAGTCATCGACCAAGCGCAGCGCGAATACTGGTGGCGCAAAACGTCCCCGGAGCGCTTGGCGGCCGCCGCTCGCCTCATCGCGGCGGCCCGCCAGCTATACGCCGCCAACCCTGCCAATCCGCCTAGGGCCCATGGAAACCGATTACTTAAGTCTGCTACGCCTATTCCACGCCGAGCGCGTTGAGTACGTGATAGTGGGTGGGTACGCCATTATCGCGCACGGGTATCTGCGCACCACTGGCGCTATTGACTTGCTGGCGCGGCCCACTGCCGCCCGGCGGGTAGTGCGGGCCCCGGAGCGCCACGGCTTCACCCAGGGCGAATTTGAAGAAGCTGACTTCACGACGCAACCTAACTTCCTGTCCTTCAGTCACGCCGACCTCTGGATTGATTTGCTGACCGAAGTGCGAGGCGTTAGCTTTGAGGAATGTGCCCACAACGCGCTAGTAACTGAGGTCGAAGGCGTACTCATCCGCTACATCAACCTAGGGGCCCTGCACAAAGCCAAGGCCGCCACCGCTCGGCCCCAAGATTTGCTAGACCTGGAAAACTTACCCCCTTCTCCCTAACTCCCATGCCCGATATTACCCCCGCCGAGCTGCGCCAGCGCCAGCAGGCCGCCGAAAACCTTACCATCATCGACGTGCGCGAGCCCTGGGAAACCGAGGAAAGCCGCATCGAAGGCAGCCAGAACCTGCCGCTCGGCAGCCTGCCCCAGCACCTGGAAGACCTGGAAAACCTCAAGAGCCAGGAGGTTATCGTGCATTGCAAAAGCGGTGCCCGCTCGGCCGCGGCCCAGGCATTTATGCAGCAGCATGGCTTCACCAACGTGCGCAACCTGGTGGGCGGTATGCTAGCCTACCAAGCGGAGAAGTAGCCTAACCAAGCGGTCAGCAAGCTAAACAAAAAAGGCAGTTATGCTGAGCCTGCCGAAGCATCTCTACCGAGCGTTAATGCGTGGCAGAAATGCTTCGGCAGGCTCAGCATGACTGCCTTTTCTGTTTAGCTTGCTGACCGCCTTTTTTGCTACTTCTACCCCTAGGCCCTATCCCGGCCCCAGGCGCCCGTCGGGGGCGTAGATTAGCTCGCCCAGCTCTACTAGCTCGCGCAATGTGGCCATGACGAGGGCGATTTCGGCGGCGGTGTAGTGGGCCACAACATCGCGGGGCAGCAAGGGGGCGGTTTGCAGCAAGGCTAGCAGAGCGGCGCGCAGGGCGGTAGTGTCGGGCGGGGCCTGCTGGGCTTTTTTGCGGGCCAGGCACACGTCGCACACGCCGCAGGGCTGGGCGTCGGGTTCGTCAAAATACGCCAGCAGCAGTTGCTGGCGGCAGCGGGTAGTGGTGGCAGCGTACTCGATGACGGCCGTGGTTTGCTGTTCGGTTAGCTGGCGGGCTTGGCGCAGGCGGCGCTCGTCGAGCGGCAGCTGGGGCGCGTCGTAACGCGGGGTCAGAAACATAGCCTGGGGCAGGTCGCGCCGGGGCTGGTAGTGCAGCGCGCCGGCCGTGTGCAGGTAGCGCAGCAGGCGCTCCACGTCGGTGGTGCTTTGGCGCAGGTGGCGGGCCAGGGCGCTTTCCGACACGGCCTGGAAGCCCGCAAACAGCTCGCCGCCGTAGAGCCGCAGCAGGGCCTTGATGAGTTGGTCGTGCTGGGCATTGGCCACCTGGAACTGGTATAAATCCTGCTGGGTGCTCAGCAGCTGCACCCGCGCGGGTTGGCGCACGGCCTCGGTGAGTTGCACGAAGCCCTGCTGCTCCAGCACCTTCAGGGCGTGGTGAGCATCGACGGCCTTGAGGCGGTAGGTTTCGGCAAACAACCCCAGGTCAAAATCGAAGGCCACCAGCTCGCCGCCGCCCACGGCCGTGCGCGTGTAGTTGGCCAGCGCCTGATACACGCGGCGCACCACGTCGGGCGGCGGGTGGGCTAGGGTAGCCTGGCGGCGCAACGCCTCGGCATCGGCCGGGCCGCTGAGCAGCACCGCGAAGGCGTACAGCCCGTCGCGCCCGGCGCGGCCTGCTTCCTGGTAGTAGGCCTCCAGGGTGGCGGGCGCATCGAGGTGCACCACGGCGCGCACATCGGGCTTGTCAATACCCATACCGAAGGCGTTGGTGGCCACAATGATGCGCGCTTTATCGGTCAGCCAGGCTTCCTGCACGCGGGTGCGCTGCTCGGGGCGCAGGCCGGCGTGGTAGGCGGCGGCGGGCAGCTTTTGCTGCACCAGCCAGGTAGCGGTGTCCTCGGCCTGGCGGCGGGTGCGGGCGTACACGATGCCCGTTTTGCCGGGCCCGATGCCGCGCAGCACTTCCAGCAGCCGCCGCGGCTTGTCCTCGGTGGGCAGCACCGAGTACGAGAGCTTGGGCCGGGCAAAGCTCTGGGTAAACACGCCGTAGCCGGGCCGAAAATCGAGCTTCTGCACAATGTCCTGCCGCACCTGCTCGGTGGCGGTGGCCGTGAGGGCCAGGCACGGCACGCCGGCCGGTAGCAGGGCCCGCAGCTCGGCAATGCGCAGGTAGGGCGGCCGAAAGTCGTAGCCCCACTGCGAGAGGCAGTGCGCCTCGTCCACGGCCAGCAAACTCACCTTCATGCGCGCCACGCGGGCCCGAAACAAGTCGGTGAGCAGCCGCTCGGGGCTCACGTACAAGAACTTGATTTCGCGGCCATACACGCAGTTATCGAGTATCTGGTCGATTTCCTGATGGCTCAGGCCCGCATACACCGCCTCGGCCTGAATGCCGCGCTGGCGCAGGTTGGCCACCTGGTCGCGCATGAGGGCAATAAGCGGCGACACCACCACGCAAATGCCCGGCCGCGCTAGCGCCGGCACCTGGAAGCACACGCTTTTGCCGCCGCCCGTGGGCAGCAGCGCCAGCGCGTCGCGCCCCGCCAGCACCGCCTCCATTATCGCCTGCTGCCCCGGCCGAAACGCTTGGTGCCCCCAGTACTGGCGCAGTAGGCCTAAGGCAGTAGCAGTTTCGGGGGGCGGGGCGGGCATATCCCCAAAATTACGGGTTGCTGCCTGGGCGGCCGGCTTTGGCGGCGCGGCACTCAAAAGTATTCGCGCAGCTGGGTGTATTCCCAGTAGTTGAGGCCCGCCCAGGCCACGCTGTAGCCAGCCGCTAGCAGCAGCACCAGCGCCCCGCCAACTTTGCGAGCGCGGGTTTGGCCCCGCCATACATCCACGCCCACTACCCACAGGCCTACCCCGAATAGCGTAATCAACGTCTCGCCCAGTATGAGGTCGAAGTAGTTGAGCTTGTTATTAGTAACCAGCGAGATATTGATGGCAAGGAGCATAGGACTAACAGGTAACATGGGGCAGCTAAGCTACTCCGGACTTCCGCAAAGCCGTTTGTCCTGGCGAGCCTGCGCAGCAATCGCAACCCGGACGATACCCTAGGGCCTAGTTTTGGTGCAATTGCCTCGCGGGGCTCGCCATGACAGCCGGCATTTGCGTAAGTCTTATAGAAATTATAAACAGGCGGTCCTGCTCATCTGGCGTCTGCGCAGTCGGCGCGTAACTCACCAAGCTGCTGTTATCCACGCCCGCCATTTTGGCCAGCGCCCGCACGGTAGCGCCGGCGGGCAGCGCAAACGCTCCCCGGTATTCATTGGCCGCGGTAAAGGCCGACGTAGCGCCCGTGGTGGTATAGCAGAGCTTGGCGCCCGGCATGGCGCAGTTGATAATCAGCAGCTTGCCTTTGAGGCTAATAACGGGCCTAGCCACCCAGTTGGCATACTGGTTGGGGCGCGCATCCTGCATGACGCCGCGCCAATTGAGGCCGTAGCCGAAGTCGTAGCGGTGGCCCGCCGCGTCGCGGTAGCACTCCATATTGTGCGGAATATCCTCGTTTTGCTGCTCCACAGTTTGCAGGCTGGCCGGCAACTGCACGGGCAGCAGGCCCCTAGGCTCGGCCTGGTCCGTGAGCACGTCCAGCATGGCCTGGTGCGACGCGCCGAAGCCGACCACTAACTCGTTGGCGCACTTCTCGAACTCGGCCGGCACAAAGGGCTTGCTGGCATCCGCGTCCACGATGACTGGCTTGCCCTTCATGGCCGCGCAGGCCTGCTCGCTAGTCTTGATATCCTGCAAGTTGCCGCTGCGTACTTGCCCTGGCAGGTGCCCGCCGCAAACGGCCCCAGCCGGAATAGCTTGGTGCGCGCTGTAGGGCATAAGCCCCGCAATCTGGGCCGGGCTGAGCTTGGCCGCTAAATCCTTCGCGCGCTCAGCCATCGGCCGGCGCCAGTCCCCGTAGGCATCCAGCTACCCATTCTTGGTCAACTCCTTGAAGGAGCGGCCCGCCACGGTCAGGATTTTCACCCCCGCCTTGGCCGAATACCCTAGGGGCGGCCCCCAGCGTTGGGCACGTAGGTGATGCCGAAGTCATTGGCGCGCGGCGCGCTGGGGTGGGCCGGCCAGGCAACCCGGCCAGGCTCGCGGCCGTCAGCAGCAGGGGTGAAGTAGTAGTGCATTAGGCAGAGAGGGTTAGGACTAGCTTCTCCAACGCAGTTAGTATCCCGCCGGAAGTGGCCACGAGTTCAGCGCCAGGGGCACCAGGTAGGAGCGCCCCCTGATAGCAGTGCCGACGTTTGCCCGGCGCGCACCCCTAGAGCACTTGCCCGGCCCGAAAATAAAAAAGCCCGGCACCTTGTGGTACCGGGCCTTAGTTGACTAAGCAGCCCTAGGCGGCTACGGCCGAAGTCCCTTCGCGGTCCTCAATGGCCTGGCGCAGCTTGGCGATGGCCTGGGTGGCGCGCTCCTCATCAAGGCGGTTGATGTTGAGCAGCATCTTAGTTTTCTCCTGGCGCGTGATGAGCGGGTGGTTTAGCAGGCGAATAATCTCTTCCTTCTGGCTGGCCGTAGCGTACTGCACCGGCGCAGCAGCGGGGGCTTCGGCAGGTGCCTCAGCAGCGGCTACCGGGGCTGTGGTCAGGGCGCGCATCACGGGCTGGGGCTCGGTCGCCGCAGCTACCGGGGCTGGCGCGGCAGCGGGCGTGGGCACGTTGCCGGTGTACTCCATCTCCTCCGCGGGGGTGGGCTCGTAGCCGGCCGCGCGAATTATCCAGGCCAGAATGTTGCGGTAGGCTTTGCCGATGGCGCGCGTTTGGGCCATGCTGGCAATGGCAAACTCCTGGTAGAATTTCTTGCCACTCTCCTTGTTCGAGCAAATGGCGAAGCCGGCGCCCACCGTGTGCTGCGAGCGCATGTCGAACAGCGTCACCTTGGCCTGGTACTTAATTTCCTGCTCGTTGCTCACGTTGATGACGTGCTCTACGATGGGCACGATGCCCAGGCGCGAGCCGGCATACTGCCAGCCCTCTACGTTCACAAACTCCTTGCCCTGCACCTGGGTGCTGAGCTTGTTCTCCTTGATAAACTTGGCCAAATCCTTAGCCAGGTCAAGCGTCTCGTCCGAGCGGGCGATGTCGTAGCTCTCCACGCGGGGAGCGGCTTTCTTGGCAGTGGTGTCCTTTGCGGGGGTTTTGGTGGTGTCGCTCATGGCGGGGGTTGGCCCTAGGCCGGTTTGGTTCTGTAGTACAGTATTCAAACCAGCCAGCCCCGCAAAACGTGCCCCGTTTACCAATTTTATTAGTAGAATTTATGCCTGATTTTTAGCACGTTATAAAAGCACTTAAAAATTGTTTTCGACAGGCTATTTTCCAAGCAGGTTAGTCGAGCCAGTTTTTGCTAAAAAGGCGGTCATGCTGAGTTCCGCGAAGCATCTCTGCCGCACCATATAGGTTTGGTAGGGATGCTTCGCGGAACTCAGCATGACCGCCTTTTTCAAAATTTCACCCCTAGGGCCTGCTACGCTACTAAACCCGCCGGCTTGGCTTCTTCCAGAATGTGGCCGTCGCGCATGACGATGGTGCGGTCGGCCATCTGGGCCAGCGTATCGTTGTGGGTGACAATCACAAACGTTTGGCCGAATTCCTTCCGCAGCCAGAAGAACAGCTCGTGCAGCTCCTGCGCATTGCGCGAGTCGAGGTTGCCGCTTGGCTCGTCGGCAAAGATGATTTCGGGCGAGTTGATGAGCGAGCGCGCCACTGATACGCGCTGCTGCTCGCCGCCGCTCATCTCGCTGGGCTTGTGGTCGGTGCGGTGCTCCAGGTTGAGCAAGCCCAGCAGCTCGCGGGCCCGCACGCGCACTTCTTTTTCCTCGCGCCCAGCTAGGTAAGCGGGTAGGCACACATTTTCGAGGGCCGTGAACTCGGGCAGCAGGTTGTGAAACTGAAACACGAAGCCAATGTGCCGGTTGCGAAACTTGGCCAGCGCATTGCGCCCTAGGCCACTCACCGACTGGCCCTCAAACAACACCTCGCCCCCATCGGGGGTATCAAGCGTGCCCAAGATTTGCAGTAGCGTGCTTTTGCCCGCCCCGCTCGAACCCACGATACTCACGATTTCGGAACGCTCAATCGTGAGGTCGATGCCTTTGAGCACGTCCAGCGAATTATAGCTTTTGCGGAGGTTGATAGCTTGCAGCAAAACGGGATTCTATTGGCTAAGGCGAAGATAGGGCGCTAGCGACGAGCACCTAACTACTATTGACTACTGGGCAGGCGGCACTGAAACGCAGCCCGACCCTTACTGCACACGCAAATGCTGGTAAAAAATTCGCCAAAATGCCCCCTAGGGTTATCAAGGCAGCTTCGCCGCGTTGTCGAGCCACTGTATACGCAGCAGGATAGCTTGCGCTACTAGTGCTCAGTCAGGAGAATTAGTTACCCTAATTTTTTGGTAGTGGCGGTCAAGTTTGACGCGGGCTTTTTCCAAAGTAAACTGCCAGTGGACGG
>JBPBPH010000026.1:0-21312 GCA_050954355.1 Janthinobacterium lividum | reverse complement strand
GGCCCCACCAGGCCCTGAATTTTATGACCCCCATCGAATTTAAACAAGCAGCTTAACCTCTACTAATTACTGGCTTGCTAAACGGGGAAGCGTACACCTAGAGCAGGCCTTGCCTAGCAGCGCGGAGCGCGAAGAAATCAAGCACTTACGCGCCGAGCTCAAGCGCGTGGAAATCGAGCGCGATATTTTAAAAAAGCGGTGACCATTTTCTCACAGCCTCAACCGTGAGTAAGTATATGTTTATCAGTACCCAAGCAGCTATCTGGACGCTGGCTGATTTGTGCCGGGTGCTGGGCGTAAGCCGCAGCGGCTACTACCAGTGGCGGGCGGCCAGCCCGCCGCCAGTTCCCGGCGGGCAGCCTGCCGCGCAGCAGGCCTTTACGCGCCACGCTGGGCGCTATGGCACTCGCCGCCTGCGAGCCGAGTTGCAGGCCGAAGGCCATCAGGTGGGGCGCTACGCGCTGCGCAGCTGGCTGCGGGCCAGCGGACAACACGCGCTCAGCACCCGATCCCAGCGCCCGCGCACCACGCAGGCCGACCCGGCAGCGGTCGTAGCCGAAAACCTGCTACTGGGTCAGCCCGCGGCCACGCGCCCTAACCAGGTCTGGGTCGGGGATATCACCTACTTGCCCCTGGTCGGCGGGCGCTGGTGCTACCTGGCCACCTGGCGCGATGCTTGCTCGCGGCGCGTGGTGGGCTGGCACTTGGCGGCACAGATGCCGACCGAGCTGGTGCTCACGGCCTTGAAACAAGCCCTGACCCTGCGCCAGCCCGCGCCGGGCCTGGTCATCCATGCTGACCGGGGCAGTCAGTACACCAGTCACGCGTGCCGCCAGCGTATTGCAGATGCCGAGGCGCTGGCTAGCTACGCCCGGCCGGGTAATCCCTACGACAACGCGCAGGCCGAAGCAGGTTGGAGCACCCTGAAAACGGAGTTGCTACCCCACGGTGGGGCGTTTGCTAGCCTCGAAGAAGCCCGACTGGAAGTAGCCTACTACCTCGACACCTACTTCAACCTCGACCGCCGCCACTCGGCCCTGGGCTACCGCTCACCCCACCAGTTTGAACGCGACTTCCAACTCAACCTACCTTAGCTCACTGTCCGTTTTCACTGGACCACCTCAAAAGCTACTGGCGCTTGCGGAAGACAAATTAGGCCTAACACGGCTTAAATTAGGACAATATGCACCCTGCTTGATGTAGTACCCAGGTAGCTGGCTTTGCTGCGAGCCCAGCTAGCTATTGCCAGATGAGCCGTCACCTTATATACGAAGAGTGCTGATTATGACGGAAGTAACCCGTTTTTTGGGCCATAAACCGGCGCCTTCGAATAAAATTTGTCCCCACTAGCACCTGGCAATGCGCGGTAGTTAGGGAAGCCGGCTGCTAAGTCCGGCTATCGGCTACTGGCGGGCAGCAGCGTAGTTTTGCCGCTGTTTATTCCTGTTCGCTACGTGAAGCCTGCGTTTGCTTATCTGTTCGTCGCCTTGGTGCTGCTCCAACCTTTCAGCCGAGAGCTGTTGGCGATGGACTTTGCCCTGAACCAGACGGCTATTACGACGCGCTACTGCGTGAACAAGGTTCGCCCCGCGCTGCACTGCAACGGCAAGTGCTATTTCGCTAAGAAGCTCAAGCAGCAGGAAGAACGCGAAAGCAAGTAGGCTAACCTGCTGAAAGAGCGGTTTGAAATGCTGCCCAGCGCATTTGGTCCACTAGCCTCCGCCGCGCTCGTGCGCTGGGCTATTCTAGCGGCCAGCTACGCCCTACCCCGGCCGGCCAACGTGCTGGTGCGCTCGGCACGGGGCGTTTTCCATCCACCGCAGGTATCGGGTTGCTAAAATGAGTCCGGGTGGCGCGTAGCTACCCGGCACTAGACAACTGCGCCCGGCCGCCGCAATCAACGGCCGGGTGCGGCTAACCCAATTTATCAAACTTTATTTTACTCGTGCGGCTCGGTATTGCCCGAGCTGCTCTACCCCATGCGTACGCATCTTTTTTGGGGATGCCTAGTAGCTGCTCTGGCTGCCGGCTGCCACTCGTCGTCACCACCCGGCGAACCTACCGGCGCGGAACCGGCCACCCACCCCACTTACCCCGCCAGCGCTACTACGCGGCCGCCCGCAGCTAGCCTTACCCCCCGCGCCTAGACCTTGCGCCTGCACGATGCGGCAATGACCCGGATGGATGCGCTGTACTCGGAGCGCCAGCGCTTAAGCGACCAGCTAACCAAACTCGCCTCAATTACGCCGGCTAGCCCGCGCCGGGCAGCGCGCCTGCGCCGCGCCGTAGCCGCCCTGGCGCAGGCCGACGACCACATGATGGCGTGGATGCATGAGTTGCACGAGCCAGACTCGACCCGGCAGCCCCGGGCCCAGGTGACGGCCTACTGGCGGCAGCAGTTGCCCGTGCTGCGGCAGGTAAACCAGCACATCACCGCGGCCCTGGACTCGGCGCGGGCTTTACGCTAAGGCTACGGCCGGCAGCGACATTCCTTTTGGGGGCAGCCCATTCCAATTGGCCGGACTAGGCCCGGTATGGGAAGCCGGCGGCCCGGCTTTGCTAGGGTAGCCTGGCCAGCCTGCGCGTGCCGTTTTGCCGCGCTGAAGCCTGGTTCTGGTGCCGACTACCATTCCCTAACTACTGCCAGGCGACAGTCAATCACTTCTTTTCTTTTGCGCATGTTTAAACCAAGTAATAGGCTTTGGGTCAGCAGCTTGCTAGTAAGTGGGCTAATCTTTTTAACCAGTTGCGCTAAGCCGGCTGCTACTGCCCGGCGCCTGCCCCACCTGGGCGAGCCCGAAGTATTGGCTAGCGGCGATACGCTCTGGGCGGCCGTGCCAACCTTTCGCCTGCATGACCAGGACAACGCCGTGCTTCGCCCAGCCTCGTTCGCCGGCCGGGTGTACGTGGCGGATTTCTTTTTCACGACCTGCCCCACCATCTGCCCTGGAATGCAGCGGCAAATGCTACGCGTGTATTCCCGCTATCAGAGCGACCCGCGAATAGCATTTCTCTCACACACCATCGACCCGGCCCATGACTCGGTGCCGGTGCTGCGCGCCTATGCTCACCGCCTCGGGGTGGCCAACGCCCGGCAGTGGCACTTCGCCACCGCCCCGCACGACACTATTTTTGCGTTGGCCGACGCTTACCAGACGGTTGCGGGCTACGACCAGCCCCGGCACGGCAACCTCATCCACAGCGGCACGCTGACCCTGGTGGACCAGCGAGGCCGGGTACTGGACACCTACGATGGCCTGAACCCACAGGCAGTAAACCGGCTGCTCCAGCGCTTAGACGAACTACTACCCTAGGTTGCGCTGAAATTCACGAAAGCGGTGCTGAGTTTGCGGGCCCTTGGCTGAGTCGCAGCCGCCCAACCAGACGAAATAGCCAGTTTGCAGCAGCAAGCAGGCCGCTTTCAACCCGAAACCCTGTCTTCAACTTGTTTTTTGATTGGCTTTGCCAGCGCGCTTCACTCATTTTTCGACACCTAAACCAACGTATTTTTACCCTTCCACCATCTGGTTTGTTAGAACTGCACCCGCCGGGCGGCCAGTTGTTGGCTAGCCCTGCCATTTTATCCCCCTCAGCTACTCCCTGATGCCCACCGCTGCTCCCGACGCCATCAAAACCTACCGCATGATGGAATACATCCCGCGGTTTACGGCGGAGCCAGCGGCGGTCCAACACCTGCTGCTGGCCGACCCCGGACAATTTTTTATCGTGGCCGTGGAGCAGCTTTACCCCTTGTTTACGCAGGCGGTGCCGCCGTCGCGCGCCACGGCGCACTCTTTCGTGTACCTCACCTCGGGGCAGGCTCGCATGGACATTGGCAACGAGCGCTACTGCGTGGGTCCGCACGAAATGCTGATTGCGCGCGCCGGGCAAGTATATTCCTTCGAACCGGGCGACGTGAATACGGGTTTTATGTGCCATTTTCACGACGACATGCTCCTGGGCCAAGGGGGGCCCGCTGAGGCCCTGGCCACGTTTGATTTCCTGCATTTCTGGGGCCGGCCCGTCATCACGTTGTCGGCGCAAACCGCCGAATTTGTCGAGCAGCTCCTACGCCGGCTGCTCGCTGAGTACACCACCAACCGGCTCGACTACCCCGCCGTTATGCGAGCGTACCTGCTGGCGCTGCTGCACGAGCTAAACCGGGTCTACACCGCCGAATCGCCGGCGCAGCTGACGGCGGCCGTTACCCTAACCAATCACTTCAAGCACCTGGTGTCCACATCGCTCCAGGCAACGCACCGCGTGAGCGACTATGCCGATTGGCTGCACATTTCGCCCAACCACCTGAGCAAATGCGTGCGCCGGGTCACGGGCAAATCCCCGGCCCGCTGGATTGAGGAAAGCATTGTGCTCGAAGCCAAGGTGCTGCTCTTTCAAAGTGGCTGGTCAGTGGGCGAAGTGGCTGGGGCCGTAGGTATCGAGGATGCCTCGTACTTCAGCCGGCTTTTCAAAAAGCACACGGGCCTGACCCCGCTGGCCTTTCGCAAGCGGAATAATCCGTCCTAAAATCGGCTTGCTGGGTACTAACTCGGCCTCGCTAATCGGCCGGACCTTTGCCTTATTCATTGGAGGGGCGAACGGGGCTCTCCTGTGCGTCGGCAGTTGACAACACTACTGCGCTCCCCTTCAGCCGGTATACGGGTGAGCAGAGGTTAACCGCCCGAAGGGCAACCGCCGCTGTTCGCCTGATTTTTGCGCCAGTATGTATCTGAATATCCTAACGTTACACTCCCTATTTCGCTGGGTGGTGCTACTTGGCCTCTTGACTGGCATTTTTCGGGCCTACCGCGGGTGGCTCGGGCAGCGGGCGTTCACGCCTCTCGACAACACCATCCGGCATACCACCGCCACCCTAGCACATGTGCAGCTGATCCTGGGCTACGCCCTGTACCTGGTCAGTCCGCTCATCGCCTCGTTTCACCTGCGCGATGCCGACCACGCGCCCACCACGCTGTTTTTTGGCTTGCAGCACGTGGCCCTGATGACCATTGCCATCACGGTGCTGACCATCGGCTCGGCCCTAGCCAAGCGCCAGGCCACCGACCAGGCCAAGTTCCGCACGATGGCCGGCTGGTTTACCCTGGCCCTACTCCTCATCCTGGTGGCCGTTCCGTGGCCCTTCTCCCCTTTCGCGCAACGGCCGCTTATTCGCTTGTAGAGCACTGTTTTTATGTTCAAGTCACCTATTGGTCGCCTGCGCCTGCTGGCGCTGGCCGAAGGCACCTCCCTGCTGCTGCTCATCGGCGTGGCCGTGCCCCTCAAGCACTTCTACGGCAACCCGGCGTTGGTGCGCGCCCTTGGGCCGGTGCACGGGTTGCTGTTCGCGCTGTTCGTGCTCAACACGTTGCGCGTGGGCGTGGAGTACCACTGGCGCTTCGCCACCACTACCTGGAAGGTGCTGCTAGCCTGCATTGTGCCCTTCGGCACGTTCTACATAGACCACAAAATTCTGGCCCCGCTGCAAAAGCTGCCGGTCCCCGAAGCCTAGCATCCAACCGCTTTCCGGCTATGTCCGCCCGCCTTGTGCCCTTGCCGCTTACGGCCTCTCACCGGCGCTACCAGCTGCTGCTGGGGGCGGTGGGGCTGCTGGTTCCGCTGCTGGTAGCCGGGCTGTACGCTTTTCCCACGGCCTTCCGCCTGCCGGGCACGCAGGTGCGCCTGCTGCCCGCAATTAATGCGGGGCTCAATTCGCTCACGGCCAGCTCGCTGCTGGCCGGCTATTACTTCATCCGGCGGGGGCAGGTGAAGCGCCACCGCACGATGATGGGCCTGGCTTTCGGGTTGGGCGGGCTGTTTTTGCTCTCTTACGTGGCCTATCACTCGCAGGCGGCCAGCACGCCTTACGGCGGCAGTGGGGGGCTGCGCTACCTCTACTTTTTCCTGCTGCTTACGCACATTAGCCTCGCGGCAGTGACAGTAGGCTTGGTGCTGTTCACGCATTATTTCGCCCTTACCGGCCAGTACGCGAGGCACCGGCGGCTGGCCCGGTGGACGTTTCCGGTATGGCTCTACGTGTCGGTGACCGGGGTAGTGGTGTATTTCCTGATAGCCCCCTATTACCCGCCCGCTTAGGGCTAGCCCTGGTGGGTTCGAAGGAAGCAGTTCGGCCCTCGCGGCTTGGTGACCGCTTGTAATAGCACTCTCCATTCAATAAGTGTATGTGGGATATACCTGGTTTTTACGCCACTCGGCCGGCGAAGGACAAGATTTTTGGCAACCCGTCCACCAGCTACTGGCTGCCGCTGTGGCAGGGCTGGTGGCACGTGCCGCGCTGGCGAATCCGGGCTGTTGCGGGGTGGGGAATATGTGTGCACTGGCCCTTGAGGCCGTTCCGCTAGCCATGCTAATACTACTTTAATTCATTTACGATGAGTCAATTACTGCTTACTACCCCTGCTCCTATCCTGGCTGGACTGCCTGCCCTTCCAGCCGCGGGTGGCTTGCTACTTTTACTTTCGGTGTTGGTATTGGTGCTGCTAATAGGGGTGTTGCTGGTAACGGGGCAGCTAATGCTTCACCTCCGGCAGCAGGCGCCACTGCCTACCCCGGCGCCCCCGGCGGCGGAGCCCGTCGGGGGCGCCGCTAGCCCGGTTTATAGTGCCCTCCAAGAGTCAGCTCCCGAAGCTTCGGCCCAGGTGCGGGAACAGCTAGCACCGTCGGTTCAGGCTTAGCCATTCTCCAGCCACGAAGCGGGTTGGCGCGGGCACTCCATCCCCTTACTTTTTTGGGCATTGCTTATGACTTTCAGTTCCATGCTCAGGCACCTACTGGCGGCGACTCCTACTCCGCTGCTGCTAGCGCGGGTAGAGGACTATTGCCAGGCTGTGCCGCAGGCCGTATTGCCGCGGCGCGACCCGGCGTACCTGTGCCTGCTGCTCACTGGTGGGGAAGCGCAAGTGTCGGCAGCACACGAGCCCCACCTAGTACTAGCTAACAGCCTGGTTTTTATACCGGCCGGGCAGATTTTTGCCTTCCAACTCGGCCGCGGAGCTTCGGGGTACCTCTACCGATTTGACCCAGCCTTGCTCGTGGGGTTAGCGGCGCCAGATGAGTTGGATTTTAGGCAAAGCGGCTAGCCCCTGCTAGTACCGCTGACCATAGCTACTACGGGCCACCTGCAAAAGGTGCTGGACCGGGTGCTGGCGGTGTGCCGCCCGGAAAGCTCCGTTCCCGTGGGCTTGCTCCAGTCCTACTTACTTATCATCTTGGCCGAAGCGCGGCACGCCCATCGGTCGGAGCCAGCTGTCCCTCCATCGGCTACTCTTACGCTGACCACAGCCTTCCGGCAACTGCTAAACAGCCGTATCACCCACACCCACCACGTGGGCCCCTACGCGGCTTGGCTGCGCGTGACCCCCAACCACTTGGATAAGGCCGTGAAAGCTAGTACGGGTAAGTCGCCCACTGCCTAGCTGGAGGAAGCCCTGGTACTGGAAGCGCAGGTGTTGCTGCAAACCGACCTGCCCATTGCCCAGATAGCTGGCCAGATTGGCATCCAGGACCCAACTTATTTCAGTCGCCTGTTTAAAAAGGTAACCGGCCAAAGTCCCGGCCAGTGGCGCACCGGGGTGCAACAAGCCCACCTGCTGAGCTAGCAGCGAGTTGGGCTTAGCTAGTTGGAAGCAGCTCAGCGCATAGCCTGAATAATACTAAAACAAGCGAAACCCGTCCTAACTCACCGGTGGCTTGCGGTCGGAATTTTGCAGAAAAATATAGCGAGATGATGAACCGTATTGTTTACCAGGCCCTGCCCCTGGCTTTGGTCGTGGGCGCTGCTGGCTGCCAGTCGAAAGCGCAGGTACAGGAAGCAGCCGTACCGCCGCTACAAGTAGAAATCCAATCGGTGGCCGCCGGCAGTGGGCAACAAAATTTCACGTACTCCGGCACGTTGGAACCGGAGAAGTCGGTGCAGCTGGGTTTTGCCGTGGCCGGCATCGTCAACAACGTGGCCGTGCAGGAAGGCCAGCGCGTGCGCCAGGGCCAACTGCTGGCCCGCATCGACGACGCGGAATACCGCAACGCGCTGGCCATCACCCAGGCCGGGCTCGCGCAGTCGCAGGACCTGTACCAGCGCCTGAGCGAGCTCTACCAGCAGGGCAGCTTACCAGCCAAGGACTACGTGGACATCAAAACCCGTGTGGCGCAGGCGCAGGCGCAGCAGAACATTACGGCCAAGCACATCGCCGACAGCCGCCTCTGCGCCCCGATGGCGGGCGTGGTCAGCGCCCGGCTGGTCGAGCCGGGTAGCGCGGTCAGCCCCGGCACGCCGGCCTTTGCACTGGTGAAAACCGACGTGCTCTACGCCAAAATCACCGTGCCGGAAAGCGAAGTGGGTGCTCTGCGCCGGGGCCAAGCCGTGCGGGTGGCGGTGCCCACGGTCAGCGGAATCCTGGCCATTATCAACCCTCAAGCCGACCCCATGACACGCACTTACAGCGTGAAAGTGAAGCTCGGCAACGCCGACGGCCAGCTGCTGCCGGGCATGCTCACGACGGTGACCATCCCCACCCAGCGCCGGGCCGAGGCCCTGAGCGTGCCCGCCGGCTCGGTGGTGCGCGACGCCGACGACCTGACCTACGTGTACGTGGTTAATGACCAGCGCCAGGCCATTCGTAAGCGGATCATCACCAGCAACATGCTGGGCAATAATATCCTCATCAAAAGCGGCTTGCAGCCGGGCGAGCGGGTCGTGGTAAAGGGCCAAAACCGGGTGCAGGATGGCCAGACGGTCAGCTTCCTGTAGCAGTAGCGCCTACCCCCTTACAATCCCAACCAGTAAACGCACTGCTATGCAAAAGCGACGAATCAATTTCATCGAAGCCTCGATGAAGCACCGGCAAGTCACCTTCTTCATCACGGCGGTACTAGTAATGGCCGGCATCGTGGCCCTGCTAACCATGCCCCGCAGCGAAAACCCGCGCTTCGAAGTGCGGCAGGCGCTGGTAGTGGCCGCCTACCCCGGTGCCGACGAGGAGCAGGTGGAAAAGCAGGTGACCAACCAACTCGAACAATACCTGTTTGGCTTTGACGAGATTAAAAAAGGCAAAACCAAGTCGGAAACCAAGGACGGGCTGACCGTCATCACGGCCGAGCTGCAGGACTACGTGACCGACCCCAAGAAATTCTGGGGCACGCTCCAGCACGGCCTCAACACCAGCGTGCGCCCAAACCTGCCGGCGGGTGTGGTGGGCCCGCTGGTCAACAGCGACTTCGGCGATGTGGTCACGGAAATGATTACGGTGGCCGCGCCCGGCCGCAGCTACGCCGACCTAGAGCGCTACCTCGACCGGTTGGAAGACGGCATCAAGACCATGCCCAATGTGTCGAAAATCAAACGCTACGGCGGGCAGAAGCAGCAGATTTACATTACCCTCGATAACGAGAAGCTGCGGCAGTACGGCTTCGACGTGGCCACCATCACGCGGGTGCTGCAAGCTGAAAATACGCTCAACTACACCGGCGACGTGCAGTTGAGCGCCAGCAACGTGCCCATCTTCTCGGGCCGCCGCTATCCCAACGAGGTGGCCGTGGGCAACCAGATTGTGTACAGCACGCCCACCGGCCAGGTGGTGCGCCTCAAGGACGTAGCCACGCTTACGCGCCGCTACGAAGAGCCCAAGAGCTTTATCACCGTCGGCAATGACCGGGTGATGATGCTCACCGTGGAGATGCAACCGGGCAAGAACGTGGTGGGCGTGGGCCGGGACCTCGACGCGCGCTTAGCCGAGCTGAAAAAGACTCTGCCTGCCGACGTGCGCGTGCGCCTCATTGTGGACCAGCCCAAAGTAGTGCAGGCCAGCATCAACCACTTTATGATGGAGTTTCTTATCGCCATCGTGGCCGTGATTGGGGTGGTGATGCTGCTACTACCGCTGCACATGGCGGCCGTGTCGGCCATCGCGGCTCCGGTGTCCATTGCCATCACCTTCGCCGTGGTAAACGTGCTGGGCATTGAGCTGCACCAGGTGACGTTGGCGGCGCTGGTGATTGTGTTGGGCATGGTCGTGGACGACGCCATCGTGGTGGTGGACAACTACATTGAGAAGCTCGACGAGGGCCTGCCCCGCTGGCAGGCCGCCTGGCAAAGCGCCACCCAGCTGATGGTGCCCATCTTCACGGCCACCATCGCCATTGTCTTTGCCTTTATGCCGCTAGCCTTGTTCCTCAATGGGGTAGGTAAGGACTTCATGCGGTCGCTGCCCATTACCATCATGGTGGCGTTGTCGGCCTCGCTGCTGGTGGCGCTGCTGCTGACGCCCTACTTGTGCTACGTGTTCCTTCGCAAGGGTATCCGGCCGGCGCACGGCGCGGCCCAACCCGGCCGCCGCAACTTGCTTGATTGGCTCCAATTGGGCTTTGACAAAAGTATTGATGCCTGCTTCCGTTGGCCTCGATTGACGCTGCTCGGGGGGGTAGTAACGGTAGCGCTGGCCGTATTTGTGGCCAGCGGCGTCGAGCAGGAGATGTTCCCGACCGCCGTGCGCAACCAGTTCAACGCCGAGCTGTGGATGGACAACGGTACCAACGTGCAGGAAACCGCCGCCGCCGCTCGTAAGGTGGCCACGCTACTGGAAAAAGACCAGCGGGTGGTGAACACCGCCAGCTTCATCGGCACCAGCTCGCCCCGATTCCACTCCAACTACTCGCCCGAAACACCCCGCGAGAACTACGCCCAGATTTTCATCAATACTGTCAGCCCCGAGGCAACTGACGAACTGGTGCAGGAGTACCTGCGTAAATTCCGCAACTACTTGCCCAACGGCGAAGTGCGCCTGCGCCAGCTCTCGTTCAAGGACACGCCGGCCCCAGTGGAAATCCGGGTCATTGGCGAGCGGTTGGCTGACCAGAAGCGGGTGGCCGAGCAGGTGCGGGCTATCCTGGAAAAAGCCCGTGGCACCAACTGGGTGCGCACCGACTACCAGGGCGACTATTTCGGCCTCAAAGCCACCGTGCGTGAAGACGAGGCCAGCCGGCTGGGCGTAAGCAGTGCCGCCATTGCCCAAACTCTGGGCGCGGGCCTGAATGGCTACCTCGTCTCGACCCTGTGGGAAGGCGACAAGCCGGTGGACTTGCTGCTGCGGCTCGACCCGCACGACCGCGCCGGCCTGGGCGATTTGCCTAACATCGCCGTCAGCAGCCAGTACGGCACGAAGGTACCCCTGAAGGATGTCGTGGCCTTTACGCCAGCTTGGCACACCGGCGTCATCGCCCACCTCAACGGCCTGCGCACGCTCACGGTCCGCTCCGAAGCCCAGTTGGGCGTCAAAGCCGCCACCATCCTGGCAGCCGTGAAGCCCCAGCTCGCAAAACTTCGGCTGCCGCCGGGCATCACCCTCGGCTACGGGGGCGAGGAGCAGTCGGCGCAGGAGTCGGCCCCCGGCATGGGCGCGTCGCTGCTGGCCAGCTTCGGGTTGATTTTCCTGACCCTGCTGGTGCAGTTTAAGAGCCTGAGCAAGGTGCTCATTATCCTGGTCACCTTTCCGCTCAGTTTGTTGGGCGCCATGCTAGGGCTCTCGCTTACCGGCAACCCGATGGGCTTCCCGGCCTTTATGGGCATCATCAGCCTGATGGGTATCGTGGTGCGTAACGGCATTATCCTGGTCGATTTCACCGACGAGTTGGTGCGTGACCATGGCTTAGGCGTACGAGAAGCTGCCCTGGCGGCGGCCAAGCGCCGGATGCGCCCGGTGTTCCTCACTTCGGCGGCGGCGGCCGTAGGGCTGCTGCCCATGATTATCGGCCACGATTCCTTCTGGTCACCGCTAGGTAGCGTGCTGGCCATCGGGGTGCTGGTGTCGATGGTGACGACGCTGCACATCGTGCCGGTGCTCTACTACCGCTTCATTAAACAGCCTACCCTGGCCAGCCCGGCCGAGCCGTGGGAGGCCGCGCTTATCCAATCGGAAGTCGTGCTGCACCACTAATTTTTTCAACAAATGACTTCTTCTTACCGGAGCCTTTTCGGGGGCTTCCTGCTCTGCGCGTGCCTTAGCCTGGCTAGCAGCCGGCCGGTCTTGGCCCAGCACCCGCTTACCCTAGCCGAATGCAAGGAACTGGCCCTTAAGCAAAACAAGCGGGTGGCAGCGGCTACTTACGAAGTGGCGGCTGCCCAGGCCGCTGAGCGGGGCGCGGGCCTAGCGGGCCGCCCCACCCTCGACGGCTCGCTCACTGGCCTGCACCTGGGCCAGTCGCTGGGCGGCCCCGGGGCCTTGCTGCCAACCAACCTGCTCAGCGGGGGCGTGACGACGGCGCTGCCCGTGTACACCGGTGGCAAAATCGGCACGGCCAAAGCCTTGGCCCGCACGGGCGTCGAAGCGCAGGAAATTCAACGCTCGCTCACGGAAACCGACCTGCTGCTCGACGTGGAGCGAGCCTATTGGCAGGCCGCGCAAGTCAGCGAGAAAATCGTGCTGGCCGAGAAATCGGTGGCCCAACTGCAAAAGCTTCAAACCGACCTCAAGAATGAGTTTGATGCCGGCCTCATCTACAAAAACGACCTGCTGCGGGTGGATGTGGCCCTTAACGAAGCTCGGCTCAACGTAGCGAACGCTACTGACAGCCTGACCCTGCTGCGCCGCCGCTTGGCCCAGCTTACCGGCTCGGCCGCGCCGGTCGGCCTCCTTGACCCGGCGACCCTAGCCGAGCCGCCGCTAGCGCCGGCCGACCAGCCTGAGGCCAGCCGCTACGAAGTGCAATTGCAGCAGAAACAAATAGAGGCGCTCGAAGCTCAGAAAAGGCTATTCGCCGGCGACCGGCTCCCCACCGTGGCGCTGGCCGTGAGCGGGCTAACAGCCACGGGCAAGGCGATTAACGTCGAAAAGCAAACCAATGGGCTGGCCTCCTACTACGGCCTGCTGAGCGTGTCAGTCCCCATTTTCGACTGGGGCCGGCGGGCCAGCCGGCTCGCCGAGCAGGATGCCCGCATCAGTGCCCAGCAGGCGCAGCTGCGCGAAACCCAGGAGCAAATCGGACTGGAAATACTAGCCGCTACCAATGCCTTGCAGCAAGCCACCCGCCGGATTCAGACGGCCAAGCTTTCGCTAACGCAGGCCGAAGAAAACCGCCGCCTGGCCAATGACCGCCTCGCTGCCGGCACCATCGTGGCCCGCGACGTGCTGGAAGCCCAACTGATTTGGCAGCAAACCTACTCCGGCCTGCTTGACGCCCGCCTTGACTACCAGCTAGCCACGGCTGTTTACCAGAAGGCCGTTGGCCAGCTACGCTAGACCGAGCGAGCAGGTTTTATCCCTACCACCCAAGCAGTGCCGAGGTTGGGGGCGCTACGCCGACCATATGCAGCTTTCTACATTCTTTTTTCTCAACTCATCCCCTTCCCTCCCCCATGAGCCATCCTACTGCTTCGCCCTCGGCGACTACTGCCCTTACGCCGGCTTCTTTGCCGGCCGGCTTTACCGAAGCCACGGCCGAGGTCAACGGCGTGCGCATCCACTACGTGCGGGGCGGCACGGGCGAGCCGCTGGTATTACTGCACGGCTGGCCCCAAACCTGGTACGCCTAGCACCGGATTATGCCCTCGCTCGCGGAGCACTACACGGTTATCGTGCCCGATTTGCACGGCGCGGGAGATTCATCAAAGCCCGCGCCGGCGGCCGGTTACGACACGGGCACCCTGGCTGAGGACGTGTACCAACTGGTGCGGCAGCTGGGCTTCGCCCGCATCCGGCTGGTGGGCCACGACATTGGGCTGATGGTGGCCTACGCCTACGCGGCGGCCCACCCCGCCGACGTGCACCGCCTGGTGCTGCTGGACGCGCCCATTCCCGGCATTGAACCCGCCTGGAGCCTGCTCAACGCGCAGCTATAGCACTTCGGGTTTCACCAAACGCCGGAGTTGCCCGAACACGTGCTGGCTGGCCAGGAGCGCACCTACCTAACCTTCTTTTTTACCGGCTTTGCCTACCACAAAACAGCCTTTACACCGGCCGAGCTAGACGAATTTGTGCGGGCCTATTCCGCCCCGGGAGCCCTGGGTGCCAGCCTGGAGCCGTTCCGCACCTTTGCCCTATCGGCAGCGCAAAACCTCGTCAGCGCCCGCACCAAGTTGCTCATGCCTGTGCTGGCGCTGGGCAGGCAATACAGCTTTGGCCCCCACATGGTGGCGATGGTGCAAACCGTGGGCGAGGACGTGCGGGGTGGCAGCGTGCCGGATTGCGGCCACTGGATTGCCGAGGAAAATCCCGCTTATCTGCTCAGCCAGCTCACTGCTTTCCTGCCGTGAATAGCCCGGGTAAAGGCGAGCAGGCTACTCCATCCCATCTTGGGATTCTACCGCTAGACCACTTCCGCGTCAAGTAAGGTTGGCTACACCGCGCCGGCGTTCCAAAAACCGGCCCAGTGCGTTAGCTGGCCCGTCTCGTTCACCCGCACATAGCTGTGGGCCGTGAGCAGTTTCGCGCCCTCCTAGTCGAGCTAGGTCCACTCGGCCAGCGCCTGCCCGTGCTGTTGCCGGAGCCAGTTCAGCCGGAAGCGGCCGCCGGGAAACTTCCGCTGAAAACCGGCGATATAGGTCAGCAAATTATCAATCCCGCTGCCGGCCACCCCCGGATTGGTGAAGACCACTTCCGCAGGCGAGTAATCAGCCCCGCACGCGGGTCAACAAGGGAGGTGGTCTACATAGAAATAGCTAGTGGCAAGGCTGCCCTTGCACCGCCTATGCCCAATGAGCTTAGTCCGAGCGGCTGGCCGCTGACGTGCAAAAAAGCCTGCCAGCTCTTCTGCGCCAGGCGGTGACTGGGACCCGGCAAACAACCGTAGCCTACACGCAAGGTCTGTAGCCCGCGCGGCCGCTGGCAGCACTAGGTGTTAGCCGAAACCGTGCTGAGCAGGACAGAGCGCAATCAGCGGAAGCGCTAACGGGCCGAACGCAAGCGCCTGGAATAAAGGGGTGACAGGTTATGCTTAGTGCCTATTAATGGCGCAATTTCTCCCAACAGCCTTGGGCGTAATGTCACCCCGGACAAGCGGCCTTTTAACTACGTAACTGCCTGGAAAATAGACCAAAATAGTTCAATAAGGGCCTCATTACCGCCGCGACTGCTAAATGCTTCCGAAAGCAGTTGAATCACTGCGTATTGAGAGTCCCTTCACCCGCTTTGATCCTTCGTTTAATGGATGTAAAATGCGTTACAGGTTTACTCCAGCGCACCTAGCGTACACGTTGAAGAAGGACTTGTAACGTGCTGCTAACCTGGATTGCCTGCTGTCTGCCGACATCTTTGCCGGCACACGCTTCCAAAAAAGCGGGCGCATGAAAGCGTGCGCTTCGAATCGCTTTCCTGTCAATCAGATAGAAGGTCATTTCCTCGCCATCTTCCACCACACAGTCCCCCGTGACTCGTTGCGCTTGCGCATCGCCTTGAATCGTCCAGAGGTGAAGTGGCTGCAACATCTGACAGCCGTGCCGAAGGCTGTCGGCCGCTACTCGTTGAGGCAGTAGGTAGCGATTCGTATCGGGCGTAGTGGCGCGGAAACGCGCGTCTTCTTGGCTGAATTTCTGGACGAGCTGACCCGGGAAATACTGGCCTAGCACATTCCGGTACGGGCTGCGATAGGTAAAGAAAGCCAATTGCTTCTGGTGTTTAGCGAGAATCAGGTAGTTGGGTGAGGTATTCCCATTGGATCCGCTCTGGTACACAATCGTGCTATCAAAGTGCTGCTGAAAGAACTGGTATAAGGGCGCCGTCGCTTGGCTTGGCTAGGCGACGATACCTTCAGCAAGCCGAGTAGAGGAGCGAAAAAGAGCCAGCGGCAGGGCATATCACAGCTAGGAAAGGGCAAGGCGTAGGGCAAGAAGAAAACAGAAAGCTACTGCTATCTCAAATGATGTCTGATAACGAACTCTTCTGTTAAGTGGAGAGGCGTATGCCTGCTATGCTATTGGTTGAGGTGGTTGAGTAGAAATGGACACGGAGAAAGTAACTTTCCCCTGTCATGGAAGCAGAAAAATCAGCCGGTAAACGGCCGCGAACTACGTATGATGCGGCCTTTCGGACCGAGGCGGTCCGCCGTGTAACTCAAGACGGGCAGGCGGTGACGCGGGTAGCGCAGGCGGTAGACATGAGCGAGGCCGTGTTGGGTAAATGGGTACGTGCCGCCCGCAGCCAAGCTGCCCGTCCAGCAGGTAGCGAAGCGCTGGAGCAGGAAAATAAGCACTTGCGGGCTCAACTGGCCCGTGCGGAAATGGAACGCGACATTTTAAAAAAAGCGCTGACCATCTTTTCACAACCGACGGGCCAATGAAACGCTTCGCTTTCATCGCTTTACACGCTGCCTGCTGGCCTGTGCGGCAACAGTGCCTGCTGCTAGGCGTCAGCCCCAGCGGTTACTACGCGTGGCGCCAGCGCGTACCCGCTTCCGCTGCGCCAGCGCTTCCCGCCTGGCAAGTGGCGGCCCAGCGCGTGTTCACCAGCCATGCCGGCCGCTAGGGTCAACGCCGACTACGTGCTCAATTGCGGCGCGAAGGCCACGCCGTGGGCCGGCAGCGCCTGCGCGGTTGACTCATTGCCAGTGACTTACGGGCCATCTGCACGCGGGCCAGCACCCGGCGGCCGCGCACCACCCAGGCCGACCCGCAGGCTATCGCCGCCACCAACAAGTTAGCTACCTGGCCGGCGGCCACGGCCCCGAACCAGATTTGGGTCGGTGACATCACCTACCTGGCCCTGGCGACGGGCCACTGGGCCTACCTAGCCTGCTGGCGCGACGCTTTTCCCCGGCGCGTGGTAGGCTAGCACGTGAGCGAATCGCGGCACACGGACTTGATTCTGAGTGCCTTTAACCGGGCCATGGCTATCTGCCAGCCCCCGCCCGGGCTACTCGTGCACGCCGACCGTAGCAGCCAGTACACCAGCGAAGCCTTTACCAGCCTGCTCAACCGTACCCAGGCCATTGCCAGCCTGAGCCGGCCGGGCAACCCGTATGACAACGCCCTGGCCGAGAGCGGCTGGAGCACGCTCAAAACCGAACTACTACCCCGCGGAACCTGCTTTGCCGACCTGGAAGAAGCCCGCCTGGAACTGGCCGAATACCTCGACTACTACTACAATACGCAACGACTACACGCCGCCCTGGGCTACTGCACCCCGCGCGAAATCGCACTCCACTATCCTCTCAACCTACCTTCGCTCGGTGTCCGTTTGTACCCGACCACCTCAGTTCTTGCTGAGCAAGTTTTCCTGCTTGGCAAACGAGTATTTCCAGGTAGGGTGATGTGTTACCCCACATCAGGGGGAAGGAATAAGTGGGCAGCAACCCAAAAAACGCGAGCACTTGCTGGGGTATCGAAGTCGTCGGCCGTAGTCCTCAGCATGAAAAAGCAGCACGGAGCCTGCACCCGCGATTCCCCGGACGCGGCCCAGCGCTGGAAGCGCGATTACCTCGTGTGCCAAACGGAGCTGCGGGTTCGGGTGGGCAAATGCTTTAAAGCGGCCGAACAGGGGCGTTGGCTATAGCTGGGCCAGCCAGTTGGCTATGCCCTGACCAATGGTATCGGGCTGGTCTTCCTGCACGTAGTGGATGCCGGCCCCGATTTCAATGGAGTGGCAGTTGCGCAGTCGCTGCCGGTACCAGGCGGCACGCTCAACGGAAATCAGGCTTCCAGGTGTGGCCCAGAAGAAAAGCTTGGGCTTGTCCGTTTCGAGCAGCCACGCGTGGTAGGCGATGGCCATGGCATAGGTCGCCGCCGGCTCGCCGGCCACGGGCAACTCGTTGGGAAACCGCCACAGGGGCTCCCGGTCGGCCGGATTGCGAAAGGGCCGGCGATACGTATCCCACTCGGTGGACGTGAGGCGGCGCACAATGCTGCCGGGCAGCACTTTTTCGATAAAAATATTCTCCTGTATCAATAACTGGCGCCCGCGCGCGGGGTCGCGAAACGATTGAAAGAGCGCCGCTCCTGCTTCGGTCGTGTCTAACCAAGTTGGTATGGGCCAGATAAACTCCATAAAGGCCAGACCGCGCACCTGCCGCTCGTGGCGCCGGGCCCAATCAAAGCCCAGGGCGGAACCCCAGTCGTGGAGCACCAACACCACCTCCTGCAGGTCAAGCGCGCGGATGAAATGGTCGAGGTAGCGCGCTTGGTCAGCCACGCGATACGCCAGGTCGGGCTTGTCAGACTCGCCATATCCGATTAAGTCGGGGGCAATGCAACGGGCATGGGGCACCACGTGGGGGATAATGTTGCGCCAGAGGTAGGAGGAGGTCGGATTGCCGTGCAGGAAGAGTACTACCGGTCCCTGGCCTTCGTCAACGTAAGCCATGTGGGAGCCGAGCACCTCAACGCGCTTCAGTTTATAGGGAGAAGTTTCGCTAATCATGTGGCTGGAGAAATAGGGGAGTGATGAAAAAACGGTTTGTCTTAATTTAGAATGCAAGCACTCGCTCCAGTGCGCGCTTGGTGGTCGCTATGTGGTCTGAGTGCGGGTTTGAAATTTCAGTTTTCATGTTCTGCTTAGCTGACATCCGCTTGCTGAGGCCGCTCTCCCGCTTCCGTGAGAGGATGCTAACTGAGCAGGCAGAAAGCGACATTTTTTCAATTCCCAACTATGCACTGGAGCTTACTGAGCGCTCACCTGCTTCAAAAATCCTAGCAAAGCCGCGTTGGTCGCCGCCAGGGCTTCCTGCTGCACCCAGTGCCCGACCCCGTCTAGCTCCACATACCCCATAAGGCTCGGCAGCGACTGGCGCAACTCTGGGGTCGTGGCGCGGTGTAGCTCGTTAACGCTATCGGCCTGGTCCACCAGAAAGAACGATGGTTGGCGAATCACGGCCCCCGCGAAGGCGCCGGACAGGTAGAATCCCAATTGAATAGCCTGGCAATGGTTGAGGCCCCCGTGAAAACCCGTCCGCTCGAATTCGGCGACCGTGTACGCCACGTCGGCAGCGGGCTGCAACTGGTCAAACATATAGAAGTCCGTTTTGCCGGCCGCGTTGAGTCGGTCCAGAAAGCTGCTTTCACCGTACGGCATGTATGGCACGCTTATCCCGAACACCGCCGTGAAGAGGTCTGGTCGTAGCAGGGCGGCGTTCCAGGCGATGAATGCCCCGAAGTCGTGGCCTACTAGGACGACGTCTGCCAGGCCACGGTGGGCGAACACCTCTACTAGGTCGCCCACCGTGGGGAAGGGCGTATAGAGAGACGCCTCGGCCGGGGCGGAGCTGCGACCAAAGCTGCGGATGTCCACCGCAATGGCCCGGTAGCCAGCCGCGGCGACCGCCACCATCTGTTGCCGCCAAGTGCGCCAGGTATCGGGAAACCCGTGGTAAAAGAGGACGGGTTGGCCCACCCCGGTTTCTACCATGTGCAGGGTTATGCCATTGGTGGCGACCTGGTAATGCTTGAAAGGCTGGGTCATGGTATAAGTTTCCGCCTGTTAAGCATGAGGGCTGGCCGGCGGACTGCGGCTACGGCGATAAGGGTACCTCAAAGGACGGCCCCTGAAGTCCTGCCATTCTTAAAGTACTTTAAGAATGGTGCCTCCCGAAAAACGAACTTTGCTAACTTTACCCCACATATCCAAGCTGTCCGGCTTTTGCTGACAGCCGCAGATTTAAGGACCATTTCGCCGCAGCGCTGGCGCAGGAAGCAGATGACCTATACCATATAGACTTGGTCACTGCCTTTGGAAGAAGCCAAAATCATATTAGCAAATAAGAATTAGTCTATAAGTAATTGATAATCAAGTAAAAATTCTAGTACCAGCTTCGGCTTAACGTTTCGCGCTAGCTGGGTTGGCGAGTGAGCAGTACCAGGCGCCAGTCAGCTAGGGCGGCCCGGCGGATTGGGTCAACCTGGCTAGCGTAAAAGTCGCTTTCCGCCCAGCGACGAAAAACGTCCAAGTTGCGGTATTCTACCAGTACCACCTCGTCCCAGTACTCGCCGGGCAGCCCCACCAACTGGGCCTGGGCGGCACCCTGAAATACCAAGGTGAACTCAGCCGGGTCATTGTGTTTCATAAACGCTTCGACGTAGGCCTGGTAGGCTTCCTTGCCGGAGCGCGGGGGCAGGGCGGCAGAGTCGTCGTAGGCCGCTTGGTCACGGTAGCGTAGCAGATTGAGCATGACCACGGGCTGCTCGACGGGCAGTTTAGCCGCGGCGGCGAGCAGGGCTCCGGTGTCCAGGTTGGGGGTGGCGTCAGACATGGCGGGAGGGGGAAGCTTGAAGGTTAATATGCTGCTGCAAAGCACGCACCCCACCACCCCCACACTGCTTAAACTATGTTAAGAAAGCTTAGGCTGCGTGTGCTTTCGCCGCAGCATGCTTAGAAATTCGGGCGTGATGCCCAGATAGGAGGCAATGTGCTTTTGCGCCAAGCGGTTCAATAGACGAGGGTATTGCCGACTGAAGCGAGCAAAGCGCACTTCGGCGGTTAAGCTTAGGTGGGCTGCGAGGCGGCGTTGGAGAATCTGGTAGCCATTTTGGGTAAGAATCCGGAAAAAGCGCTCAAATTTGGGGATCTGAGCGCATAGCTGTTCCAAGTCAGGCAGACTTAACGAGAATAGGCTAGTGGCTTCCAGTGCTTGCAAGGCGAGCGTAGCCCGGCCGCCGCCGAAAAAGCTGGCCGAATCGGTACACCACCAGTCTTCAGTGGAGAAGGCCACGTTGTGCTCGCGGCCCTGGCTATCGGTGGTATAGGTCCGGACACAGCCGTTCACCACAAACCAAATGCTGATAGCGCGCTCGCCAGCCACCTGTAGGTGCCCGCCGCTGACTACATACTGCGCGCTGAGCAGTTTCGTAAAGATGATTACCTCCTCGGGCGTGAGGGTAACGTGCCGGGCCACATTGGCCAGTATCTCTTGGTACATAAGATGCTGTAGGCAAGCATAGCGTTCGAGTGTACTATACGGCCCAGACCCAGCAACGGGCATAATTCAGAAACTTGATGCGCTGGGCCGAGGTCAGGATACTGCTCCGTTTGTCAAGCGGAGTCACATGCGAGTCGCTCCCCCACTGACCCTAATTGTTCCGCCATCGACAGTTAACCCCTGCAGTCATCGTGTAGCTTCAGAGGCTCGTCTAGTCAGTTGAAAACGATTTCGTCTAAAAGCAAAGGCACCTGATTAGCAATGGTCCTCCGCCCCGTCTTCGCTCGTAAATTTCACTAACTGAGGTGGTCCGTTTAGGCTGGACACTTTAGGGCGTTAGTTTGAAGAAGCTGTTGGTGAGGTGTGATGAGGTGGTCTAGTTAAGCAGGAGAGAATTGGGTGATGTTGGCAAGTTGCTGTTGATGAAAGTGATAAGGCTTTGCATAGCCGATGCTGGAGTGGCGG
>JBPBPH010000023.1:0-21609 GCA_050954355.1 Janthinobacterium lividum | reverse complement strand
TGGGCTAGGTCGCCCTCCTCGTGGCGGCGGTGCAAGATGCCACCGAATACCTTGGGGTGCAAGGTTTTGACGCGCCCGCCAAATACCTCCGGGAAGCCCGTCAGGTCCTCGACGGCAATTACGTCGGCGCCCTGCTCTTCCAGAAATTTTTGGGTGCCGCCCGTGGAGTAGAGCGTGACGCCGAGGCGGCGCAGGGTGGCTACCAGCGGCGCGAGCCGGTCTTTGTGGTAAACGGAGAGAAGCGCGGCGCGAATGGGGCGAGCGGGGGACATGGCAACGGGAAATAATGGGGGTACAATGCCCGGCGGCGCGTGGCGCGTCGCCTCCCTGGTCCGGCCAAGCACCGGCGCGGGTTGGCCCGGCAAAGGTAGGCCAGGCGGGCGGCCCTAGGGCTTTTTTTCGGAAAAAAGGCCTAGGGCGCCGACTTCCGGCCGCAGTGGCGGTTAAGAAGTACCTCTCATTACTTAGCGTCTGCCTAGCCCCATGCCCGCCCTCACCCCGCCCAACCCACCCGCGCTCAACCCCGCGCGCCTGGCCGCGGCCTACACCTACGCCAGTTACCGCCAGCTTATCGACCAGCTGCTGGCTGAGGGCAAAACCACCGGCCCCGAACAAAGCCCCGAGCTGACGCACTACACCCAGCTCAACGTGCAGCGCATGCAGCGCCTCGACAAGACCATGCACCTGCTGCCCGAGCTGGTGGCCGCCGCCCGCCAGCTGCCGCGCCCCTACGTGTGGCTCATCCTCACCGAAGGCTGGTGCGGCGACGCGGCCCAGCTGGTGCCCGTGCTGGAAGCCGTGGCCCAGGCCAGCGCGGGCCGCCTCGAAACCCGCTACCTGCTGCGCGACGAAAACCTCGACCTGATGGACCGCTACCTCACCGGCGCTAGCCGCGCCATTCCGCGCCTCATCGTGTTCGAGGCCGATACGCTGACCGAGGTGGCCGCCTGGGGCCCGCGCCCCGCCCCGGCCCAGGCGCTGCTGCTGCGCCTCAAGGGCGAGGGAGTGCCGCACGACGAGTACATCACGCAGATTCACACTTGGTACGCCCACGACAAGACCCACACCACCCAGCACGAGCTGCTAGCGCTGCTGCAGGGCCTAGGAGCCTAGGCGCGCGAATAGAAAATTAAGGCCGGGCTTTCGGGCCGGGCCAGCCCCTAGGGCCAACCAAGGCAACTATCGGTGGCGATTTAGGGTTAAGTAAGTTTCCACTACCTACTCCTTTTCCACCACGCGCTGATGACCGACTTCCACACGACCGACCTGGCGCCCGCGCCAAATGCCCCAGGGGGCGAAGCGGCGGCCTCCCTGGCCTCTCCTGCGGCTGCGGCTGCGGCGGCTGCCCAGTTAGCCCCCCGCCTGCTAAGCCAGGCAGCCGCTACCGATGTGGCCGGGGGCTTTCCGACGCTCGAAATGCAGTGGCTGCGCGAGGCTGGGCTGCTGGCTGCTCCGCTGCCCGTGAGCCAGGGCGGCGCTGGCCTGGGCGAGTCCGCCCACACCCTGGCTCTGCTGCAAACCCTGTACCACCTGGGCCGGGGCAACCTGGCGGTAGGCCGCCTGTGGGAAGGGCACTGCAACGCCCTGCTGCTGGTGCGCCGCTTTGGCACCCCAGCCCAGCAGGTGCGGGCGGCGGCCGATGCCCGCGCCGGCCACCTGTTTGGCGTGTGGAACACCGAAAACCCCGCCGAGGGCGTGCGCCTGGAGCCGTTGCCCATCGTGAGCCGCTACCAGCTGCGCGGGGCCAAAACCTTCGCCTCGGGCGCGGGCCAAGTGAGCCGGGCTTTGCTCACGGCCGCGCTGCCCAACAAAAAGGGCTGGCAGATGCTGCTACTGCCCGCCGACCAGCAAGCTCCTACCCTCGACCGCAGCTTCTGGCGGCCCCTAGGCATGCGCGCCACCGCTAGCTTCCGGGCCCAGGTAGAGGGCCTGCAAATCAGCCACCAGGACCTAATAGGCCAGGCCAACGACTACTACCAGCAGCCCTGGTTTGGAGGTGGGGCCGTGCGCTTCGCGGCCGTGCAGCTGGGCGGCGCGGCCGCCGTGCTCGACGAAACCCGCCGCTTCCTGCGCCGCCAGCACCGCACCGACGACCCCTACCAGCGCCAGCGCCTGGGCGAGCTGCTGCTGCTGCACGAAGCCGGCCAGCGCTGGCTGCACGGCGCCGCCGAGCACGCGGCGCTGCCCGCCGGGGCAACCCCCGTCGACCCCGCCCGCCAGGCAGTCGTGGGGGCCTATGCCAACCTCATGCGCACGGCCACCGAGGAAATTTGCCTCACTACCATGCGCCAGGCCGAGCGTTGCGTGGGCGCCCGCGGCCTGCTGCAGCCCGAGCCCTTCGAGCGCCTGCACCGCGACCTCACCCATTACCTGCGTCAGCCCGCTCCCGACGCGGCCCTGGCCGACGCTGGCCGCTTCGCCCTAACTTCTGATAAGCCGGCCTACCAGCTTTTTTAAGCCCCTAGGGCCGCTAAAACGCGGCAGCCGCTTGACTCTCCCGCTTCCTTCCTACAAGCAATGCTATTTACCGAGTATCCGTTGCGCCCGGCCAGCTACGCCGCCACGCTGGGCCGCACCGTAATCGTGGTGCCCCACCCCGACGACGAGGCCCTAGGGTGCGGTGGCCTGCTGGCGCTGCTGCGGCGGGCAGGGCTGCCCGTGGCCGCTGCCCTGGTTAGCGATGGCACTATGTCGCACCCGCACTCGCAGGATTTTCCGGCGCCCGCCCGGCGCGAGCTGCGCTACGCCGAGTGGCGCCACGCCCTGGCCGTGCTGGGAGTTGATGAAAACCGCGAAGCACTCTACCTGGGTTTGCCCGACAGCCAAGTGCCCAGCCAGGGCCCGGCGTTTGAAGAGGCAACTGGCCGCCTGGCTGCCTTTTTCACGGAAAAGCAGGCCGAAACGGTGCTGGTGCCCTGGCGCCGCGACCCGCACCCTGACCACCGAGCCACGGCCGCGCTGGTGGCGGCCGCGCTGGCGCGCCTGCCCCAGCCCCCGCGCCGCCTCGAGTACGTAGTATGGGCCTGGGAGCGCGCTGGCCCTGCCGACCTGCCCCAACCGGGCGAAGGCACCGGCTTCCAGCTCGATATTGCCGCCGTGCTGCCTCAGAAGCAGCGCGCTATTGCCGCGCACCGCTCGCAGCTAACGCCCGGCACCATCACCGACGACCCCAGCGGCTTTTTGCTGTCGGAACACATGCTCAGCCACTTCGCCCAGCCCTTTGAGGTGTACATTGAATAAAACACGCGCTACCTACTTGCTATGAACGACCAACACCCCGATTCCCTAGCCCCTAATTACTTCGACGATGTGTACCGGGCCAGCAACGACCCTTGGGCCTTCGCTAGCAGCCCCTACGAGCGGGCCAAATACGCCGATACGCTGGCGGCGCTGCCGCGTCCGCACTACGGCCGGGCCTTCGAAATTGGCTGCTCCATTGGGGTGCTCACGTTGCAACTGGCGCCGCGCTGCGGCCACCTGCTAAGCGTAGATGTGAGCGAGGCGGCCCTAGTCCAGGCCCGGCAACGCTGCGCCGGCCTGCCCCAGGTAGAAGTGAAACGCCTGCAAGTGCCCAACGAATTTCCAGCTGGTCAGTTCGACTTGATTCTGCTGTCGGAGGTGGGCTACTACTGGTCGCGGCCCGACCTAGCGCGCGCGGCCGAGCAGTTGCTGGCGGCCCTGCTGCCCGGCGGCCAGCTGCTGCTGGTGCACTGGACGCCCTTCGTGCCCGACTACCCCCAGACGGGCGACGAGGTGCACGAGTTCTTCTTAGAAAAAACGCAGCCTAGTGGCTCGCTGCGGCATCTGCACGGCCACCGCGCCGACAACTACCGGCTCGACTTGCTAGAAAAAGCTGGCTAAAATCTTCTTTCTAAGCAGGTAGAGCCTGCAACACTTAATTCGGGCGACTGCTAACTGGAAAGGCCGTTGTGCTAAGTTCGCTGATTTGTAAGAGCTGATAGCAATAGAGCGACAGCCCTATACTGTACCTTTTATTCCCTCGCGTAGGTATTGGCGCAAGTCGCGCAATGCGCCCGAGAGGGGTACGGACAGCACGACCCCGCGGGTAGCCTCCACCCACTGCCACAGCTCACCGAAAGCCACGCAGGCGCGGGCCTGCTGAAGGAGTTGGGCTGGTACTACCTCTAGGGCCTTAGCCAGGCGGGCCAGCTCGGGGCCCACGGCGTGTGCGCCCTGCTGGTGCCAGGCACGCAGGCGGCGGCGCGCTCGCCACACCCGCGCCAGCTCGTGGGGGCAGGGCACTTGCAGCTCGCGCTGCTGGGCATTCAGTCCTTCCCACTCGCGCAACTGCCACGAAAGGCCTACCTCAACGCGGCCGTTGCGGCGCGCCGAGGTGTATACTTGGGCATGGGGGCTATGGCGCACCGGCAAGTCCTGGGCGCACAGCAGTTGCCACAGCGCTTCATCTTCGAGGTAGGGCACCGCGGGCATACCGCCCACACGGCGGTAGGCCCGCACCGTAAGGGCGAGGCTGGCGCCGTAGTGCTGGTGGTGGCAGGGCCAGCGGTCGGTAGCACAAGGGTCGAGGCGGTCTTCCAACTGGCGCAGCAGCACGCGGTAGGCCGCGTCGTACACCTGAATGCGGCGCACTGGGCAGGGCTCGACTGCCACCGCGGTTTGGGTGAGAATGCGGCCCCCCACGGCTTCGGCCCCGCTTTCAATTTCACGCAGGTTGGCGGCCACCCAGGTGGAAGCGGCCAGCGTATCGGCGTCGGTACTAAGTAGCACGCCAGTGGGGCCAATGGTAGTTTCGAGGCGGCAGGCGGCCTCGTCGAGCAGTAGGCGGCGGGCGCGGCCCACATGGGCGTGCTCGGGTGGCAGGGCCAGCTCGGCCACGTGCACTACCAGGCTAGGGTGGCGGCGGGCAGCCTGGCGCACGGCAGCGGCCGTACGGTCGCGGCAGTTGTTAGCCAGCACAATTACCTCAATCATGCCAGCGGGTAGGCGCTGGCCGTCGAGGGTGGTTTGGGCAGCCAGCGCGGCCAGGGTAGCGGGTAGGGCCGCCGCTTCGTCCTTGGCCGGAATGATGACGCAGGCCTGCAGGGCACCGTTGGGCGGGGGTAGCTGGCGGCGCAGCGTATGCTCCAGCAGCAGTAGCCCAGTGGCGATAGCAGGGGGGGGCAACAGGGCCGGCGGAGCAGCGGCCGTGGCCTCCCGCGTAGCGTGGAAGCGGGCCGGCGTGGCAAAATGGTCCATAGAGGCGATTGTGTACGCCACCCTAGGCAGAAGGATGAGAGCAAGCCCAAAAAATTAGCGCTATTTTAGCGCGTTCATTCCTTGCTCATTTGCAAGCCATTTATAATATATTGCTTATCAACTGTTAATCAGCAGCATAGCCGACCTAATAATTTTAGCTAAAGTACGGCGCATTAGTTGAGGGCTGCCATTAAAAAAGCCGCGCCGCCCAGCAAGGGTAGCGCGGCTTGGGGGCGCGGGCGGGCCTAGGCCCACTTAGGTCTAAAAGGCCTCGCCGATGGCAAAGTAAAAGCCGGGGTCGGTGCCGAAGGCGTAGTCAAAGCGCAGGTTTACCCGGTCGCGGCGAATGAAGTTGAAGCGCGCGCCCACGCCGCCCGCCGTATGGATGCCGCCAAAGCTGTAGTCGCTAATGTTGTAGCCCACCTGCCCCACACCTATAAATGCAGCCCCGTCGATGCGCCAGAACAGGTGCTGGCGCAGCTCGGCCTGGGCCGTCATCAGCTGGCGGTCGCGGAAGCGCTGCTCGTAGATGCCGCGCATCAGGTTGGCGTTGTTGTAGAGCGTGCCCCCTAGGTTGGCCCCAATACCAGCCAGCCCGTACCACGGTACCGTGCCCGAGTGAAACTGCCCCAAGAATTGCAGCGCCAGAATGGTCTTGTCGCTGAAGATGCGCTGGTAGTGGCGGGCGTCAATCTGGTAGCGCACGAAGTTGTAGTCGGAGCCCACAAACTTGCCGTTGAACATCACCTGCAAATCGAGCAGGCTGCCCTTGGAGGCCGCCAGCGCCACATCGCGGCTATCGTAAGTATAAACCGGGCCCACCCCCGAAAGGCTGAAATTCAGGGTCTGGCGCAAGTCCTGCCGAATGCGTGGGTCCTGCAAAAAGTAGTTCTGCTGGCCCGAGGGCGATACCGGCACCGCATCGCCGTCGTCGTTCACCCGGCCTTGCTCTTGCGAGAGGTTATACACCCGGGCTAGGCGGTATTGCAAGCCCAGGAACTGGTTTTTGGCGATGCTTTTCTGAATGCGCTGGTTGATAATGAACAGCTGAAAATCCAGAAACGAGCGGTGGTCGTTGGTTACCGCCGGTGCGTCGTTGCCAATGCCGAAGTAGTACAGCCGGTTTTTGTAGGAGCTGATTTCGCCGTTGAGGTAGTACTTCTCGCCGGGCGAATAAATGGTGTGCACGAACTGCACCAGTGACTGGCTTTTTTGGGTGGTCCAGAACTGCACACGGGCGTTGGAGGCGCGGGTAACGGTGTCCTGCCCCAGCCGGCCGCTCAGCAAGCCGCCCAGGCCGTAGCCCGCGCCGGTTTCCTGCTGGTAAAACAGCACCGGCACCGGCAAAACCGTGAGTTTGTTGGGCTTAGCTGCGTTAGGGACTTTGGCTGCGTTAGCTACCTGGCGGGCAGTGTCGGCCGGGGTAGTTTGCCCGTAGCTGGCCCCCGCAGTGCCTACCAACAAGCCAGTTAGTAGTAGCGAAAAAAGGCGCATATAAAAAGTAAGATGAAGCGTAGATGGGTCGCTAACGCAAATAAGCCCACTACGGTTGGCACGGCGCTTGTGCGCTTGCCCTAGGCCAGCAGCATGCTCAGCACCCCCGCCAGCATAATGCCCTTGCACCAGGCACTTAGCTGCCGGAAGTGGCGCCGCCGGTCGGCCCGCACCAGCAGGCGCGCCAAGCCCAGCAGCGGCAGCGCCACCAGGGCCAGCAGCCAGGCGGCCAGCCAGTAGCGGTGCCAGGCCAGCAGCTGCCCGCTGGCCCCCAGCACCAGCGCCCCCAGGCCCAACAGAAATAGCCCCGCCACCCACTTGCTGCGTGCCAAGCCCCAGACAAGCGGCAGAGTGCGGCAGCCGTGCTGGGCATCGCCGCGCATGTCCTCCACATCCTTCACAATCTCGCGCACCATCGTCAGCAAAAAAGCCGCCAGCGCGTAGAGCCACACTGCCTCGCGGCCCGTGAGCAACTGCAGCTCGGGCAGCACCACCAGCGCCGCCGTGAGGGCCGCAATGCTGGCATTGCCCACCAGCGCTACCCGCTTGAAGCGCGCCGAATAGCCCCACAGCAGCAGCGCCGCGCTGGCCGTAACCAGGCCCAGCACTAGCATTTGGCGCCGGCCACTGCCCGCCAGCACGGCCAAAGCAATACCCAGGCCGCTCAGCAGCAAGTGGGCCAGCATGGCGCGGCGGCGCGTGAGCAGCCGGCCCACCACCAGCCGGCCGGGCCGGTTGATGGCGTCAATCTTCACGTCGTAGTAGTCGTTGATGACGTAGCCGGCCGCCGCCACCAGCAGCGCCCCCAGCACCAGCAGCCCGAAGCGCGGGCCCAGCACCACCCCCAGGGGCTGCCCCGGCAGCAGCAGCGGCCCGCGCACCAGCAGCAGGCACAGCAGCATAATAACCAGGTTGGGCCAGCGCACCAGCCCTGGCAGGGCCCGCCACAGCCGCCCGGCCCGCTCGGGGCCCGGCAGCAGCTCATCGGCAGGGGTAGGGGAGGGCGGCAAGGCAGGGGCAGAATGGAGGTGCATGACTACGGTGGGGCTAGGGGCACCCACCAACCTGGCTCGGCCTGCCCCAGGGGGCTACAGCTTGCGCACGTTCACGGCATTGATGCCCTTGCGGCCCTCCTGCGTGTCAAACGCCACGCGGTCGTGCTGCTGCACCTGGGCGCCGTTCAGGCCCGAAGCGTGCACAAAAAAATCCTGCCGAGTCTCATCGTCAGTGATGAAGCCGTAGCCTTTTTCCTCGTTGAAGAACTTGACGGTACCTTGTTTCATAGGAAGGCCCTAGGGTAGTGAAGGGGCGAAAAGGAGGCGAGCGGGCCTACTGATGGTCGCGCCACTCGTACACCCACTTGGCCTGAATCTGCTCCAGGTGGCCTTCGTTGGCTTGCTCGCGGGTGCCGGCAAAGTTGGGCAGCTCCACCACCCAGTCGAGCAGCTCGGTGAAGCGGATGCGGTAAATCTTGGCTTCCGGAAAATCATCGCCAAACTTCTCGTAGAGCGCCATGGCAATGTCTTCGTGGTCGGCCCAGTGCATGGGCGGCTCGTAGTGGTTCATGTTGTTGAGTTATGAGTTGAAAGTTATGAGTTATGAGTTTTTGCTTGAGCAGGAGGGCCTAGGGTCAACTCATAGCTCATAGCTTTTAACTCATAACTCAAAATCAGTGTCCCAAGAAATTTTGGGGCGGCAGCAGCACTACTAGCTGCAGGCCCTGGGTAGGCAGCACGCACTGGCAAGCCAGGCGCGAGTTGAGGCGCGGCCTAATGGCGCGGTCGATGAAGTCTTCTTCCTTGTCGGAAATGTCGGGTAGCTCGTCGAGGCCCTGCTCAATGTAGACGTGGCAGGTGCTGCAGCCGCACACGCCGCCGCAGTTATGCTGGAGCTTAACCCCGTTATTAAGGGCCACGTCGAGTACCGACTCGCCGCTGGCCCCCACGTGGGTTTGGGCCGGCTGGCCATCCTGAAACTGAAAAACGATGGTAGAAGGAGACAAAACGTAGGGTGCCGGCTAGGCGCTGTTAAAGCTCCAAAGGTACGCCGCTGCCCGCCGCCGGGCGCCCTAGGCCCCCGCCGCGGCCTGAATGCTAGCCGACAGCTCGGCATACAAGCCTTGCCAGGCGGGGTGGGCGGCCAGGGCGGCGGCGTGGGCCGCCAGGGTGGGCGCATCGTGGCGCACGGCGGGCCCGGTTTGCACCGCGAAGGCGCTGGGCTGGGCGGCCAGGGCTTTGGCCACGGTTTCGTGCACCAGCGGGTGCAGCAGCTCGAAGGGCAGGGCGGCCTCGGCCAGCAGCGTTTGGGCCAGGCCCAGCAGGTGGTTGGTGAAGTTGCTGGCAAACACGGCCCCCAGGTGCAGCTGCAACCGCTGCGCCGACCCTAGGGAAGTTACGCGCTCGCTCAGGCTGCGTGCCAAAGCCAGCAGCAGGGCCTCGGCGGCGGGCGTGGCGGCCTCCACAAACAGCGGCACCGCGGGCCAGGCAATGGCGCGGCCGGCGCTAAAGGTTTGGAGCGGGTAGAGCACGCCGCCCTGCACCAGCGGTGCGGCTGCAAATACGGCCAGCGGCAGGGCCCCGGCCAAGTGGGCCACCACGGCGCCGGGCGGCCAGGGCAGCGCGGCCAGCAGCGCGGGCACGGTGGCATCGGGCACGGCCAGTAAGTAGGCAGCGGCCGGGGGCAGGGCAGCCAAAGCCTCGGCGGCGGGCAGGGCGCGGCAGCCGGGCAGGCGGGCCGCCAGCGCCGCCGCCGGGCCCGGCGCGCGGCTGCTCACGAACACCACCTGGTGGCCGGCCGCTACCAGCGCGGGCCCTAGGGCGGTGGCTACGCGCCCGGCCCCCAGCAACCCCAGGCGCAGCGAAAACAAGCTAACAGACACAAAAAAGCAGCTATAAGTGGAAAAAGCGCGGGCAACCTACCAGAGTATGCCCCAAAGATGCAGTGAATGAAATCCTGGTTGGAAAATTTAGCACTTCTTCACGTAGCACTGCCATCTGGTGCTTACTTGCAATAAGTTTAGGCTGCGGCCTTTACTCAACCAACTGCTTTCCTTCCTTTTCCTTTTGTACATGGTGAAAAATTACTTTGGAGCTACCACGCGGCGCCGGCTAGGGCTGGCCTTGGCCTTGGTGGCGGGCACGGCCCTAGGCGCCCAGGCGCAGGTGCTAAATTATTCCACGGCCACGGCCAGCAACGTAGCCGGTACTTACACCGACCTGGCCACCGTGACTGGCAGCACGGTGATTGCCACAGCCACTACCGACGATGCCAACTCGGCGGCCCAAAACATCGGGTTTAGCTTTAGCTACAACGGCACCACCTTCACGCAGTTCGTGCTCAACACCAACGGCATTATGCGCCTGGGCAGCGCGGCGCCTTCGGTGGCTAACCTGTTTGCGCAGTATGAGGCGGGCCAGGCCGCCGGCGTAGACCCCATTTCTAGCACCAGCGCGGCCGACATCAACCTGCTGGCTCCTTTCAACTTCGACCTGCAGGATGGCAGCGTGGGCCCGGCCGAGTACCGGGTGGCTACCACCGGCACGGCGCCCAACCAAGTATGCACCATTCAGTGGAAGAACGTGCGTGACAAAGCGGGCGCCACCAACGCCACGCAGTTCGACAACTTCGAATTTCAGGTTAAGCTTTACCAAACCACGAACACCATCGAGTTTGTGTATGGCAACACGGTTTCGGCCACGGCCGGGGCCAGCATCAACCGGTTTCCCACGGTGGGCGTGAAAGGTTCGGGCAGCGCTGTGGGCCAGGATGTGTTGGTTAATAAAACCTCTTCGACGGCTGCCTGGGCAACGGCCGTCTTCATTACGGGCGTTTACGGAGGTACTACCCTTAACTACCGGCGCACGTACGGGCCCGATCCCGGCCGCACGTTCCGCTTTGCCGTTGCGCCGGCCAACGATGCGGCCGTAAGCGCTATTTATACCTTGGGCAAGCTGGCTACGCCCGCTGCGCTGCCGCACACCGTTCGCGCCGTAGTTTCCAACTTAGGCACCGCAGCCCTCACCAACGTGCCCGTGACGCTGACCGTGACGGGCGCTAATACCTTCACCGATACCAAAACGGTGGCCTCGTTGGCTAGCGGCGCGTCAACTGTCGTTACGTTTGCCGCATACCCAAGCACGCTCAACGTAGGCACCAACAGCTTGGTAGTCAGCGTGCCAAATGATGGCAACACGGCCAATAACACGCAGACTTACGGCCAGGCTATCACCACGAACCGCCTGACTTACTTCGACCAGACGGGTACGACTACGGGAGGCACCGGAGCTACCAATGGCGTATTTGCTACCAAGTTTACCCTAGCGGCCGCTACGGTAATAAGTGATATAGCCCTCACTTTTACGGCTGGCACTGGCAACACAGCAGCTTACCAAGTGCTGCTTTACGATGTGAGTACGGGCGGCCAGCCCGGTAATATCCTTTACACCTCGGCTGTGCAAAACCGTACGGCGGCTGGTGGCGTCGCTACGGTTACCGTGCCAAGCATTGCCGTGCCGGCTACTTTCTTCGCGGCCCTTAAACAAACTACCGCTACCAGCGTGGGTATTGCTTACCAAACTGAGTCACCCATTCGCAGCAGCACGTTTTACCTGTCGCTCGATGCGGGTACCTCGTGGATTGATTTCACCCAGGCTACGCCCCCAGCGCGGGTAGCTATTGAGGTAGGTACTACCGTGCCCAGCTGCGCCGCGCCCACTGCCGTGGCTGTCAGCAACACTACCTCCACTACTGCTACCGTTAGCTTTACCGCTCCTACCACGGGTACCTCAGGCTACCAGGTGGTGTACGGACCCACGGGCTTCGACCCGGCCTCGGCGGGCACCACCGTTACCACTACTACCTCGCCCGTGGCGCTGACGGGCCTTGCGCCGGCTACCATCTACCAGGTGTACGTGCGCAGCAACTGCACGGCGGGCGGCACCAGCTCCTTCACGTCGGCCGTAAGCTTCGCCACTGGCTGCGACCCCGGCGCCACCGCGGCCGCCGCGCCCTACAGCCTCAACTTCGATACCGTGCTGCCCGGCCAAACGCTGCCCTGCGGCGTGGCGGTGCTCGATGCCAACGGCGACGGCGCCACCTGGGCCATCAACCGCACGGCGCCCTACTCGGGCACCAACGCCATGCGCTACACCAGCGCCTTGGCCAACAGCCAGGCGGCCGACGACTGGTTCTTCACGCCCGCCCTCACCACCACGGCCGGCACCCGCTACCAGGTAGCGTTCCGCTACCGCGGCGAGGGCATCGCCAACTCGCCCTCGGCCTACACCGAGCGCCTGGAAGTAAAGGCGGGCCCCAGCGCCACCGTGGCCGGCCAAACTACCACGCTCTATACCAATACGGCCATCACCAACACCAGCTACGCGCTGGCCAGTGGTGCCTCGGCGCCGGCCGTGGCCGTGTGGCAGCCGGGCGCGGGCACCCAGGTAGTAGGCTTCCACGCCATCAGCGCGGCCACCCAGGGCAATATCTACGTCGACGATGTGAGCATCAGCACGGTGCTGGCCACTTCTTCGGAGGCGCTGCTGCAGGCCGTCACGGTGTTTCCCAACCCCTCGACCACCGGTCTCTTCGACCTCGACATTCACGGGGCCAAAGCCAAGGGTAGCCTGGACGTGCTGGTAACCAACACCCTAGGCCAGCGCGTGTACACAGGCAGCGCCCGCGACAATACCACCAACCACCTCGACCTAAGCACGCTGGCCCCCGGCATCTACCACCTGCTGGTGCGCACCGGCGACGACTTCGTAACCCGTCAGGTATCGATTGTGAAGTAGCCCTAGGGCTACCAACCAGCAAAAGGCCCCGGCAACCAAGGTTGCCGGGGCCTTTTGCTGGTTGAGGCTAGCCGCTGCCGCCTCAAAACTGGCGCGCTACCGTCAGGCTGTGGCCGGGCAGGTTGGTGATGCCCGCTGCAGGGGCTTTCGGATTTTTTAGTAGCTGATTGCCTAGCAGCAGGGGCCGCCCATTGGCCAGGTCTAGCGCAGGTTTACGAACAGCTTGTCGGGGGCCGTGAGGTCGGTAGGAGTCAGGAGGCCGCGGTTGCTGAGCCACTCCACGAAGCCCTGCCACCGGGTTAGCTGCATAGTGCCCCACTGGCCGGCCTCGGTAAGGAAGTGGGGCCGGAGCTGCGCCAGCGAAGCCGCGATGAATGGCTGGTCGGCGAAGGCGGGCAGGCCGGTTTGGGTTAGCGCCTGCGCGGCCTGGGGGCCAGGCGCAGCAGCAATTTGGTAGCCCTGTTCGGTAGCGGCCAGCAGCCGGATAATAGCCGCCCTGCGGCTCGCCAGCCCCGCCTCGGTGCTCACCAGCACGGGGGTATAGCCGTACGGAATGCCGTAGTCGGCCAGGGGGAAGGTGCGCAGGTCGATGCCCGCCAGGTGGGCCTGCGCGCCTTCCCAGCCCAAAAAAATCCAGGTGGCGGCGGCCTGCCCGGCCAGCAACTGGCCCCAGATGCTGAGCTTGGGCGGGTAGGTTAGGCGGAGGTTGCCCTGGCCGCCGTCGTTTTTCACCATCTCCCGCACTATATGGTCTTCAAAGCGCGCCTGGTAGGAGGCGTACACCTGGCCATCGAGCTGCGCGGGCCGCTCGATGCCGCTGCTGGCCAGCACGGCAATGGCGCTGGTATCGTGCTGCAAAAGCGCGGCTACGGCCGTTACCGGCACGGGCGCGGCGGCCGTGCGGTAGCTGAGCACGGTTTCGGAGCTGGCAACGGCCAGGTCGGCCTGACCGGCTAGCAGCTGGCGGGCCGGGGTAGTGGCGTACGCATCGGCCTCGGGCGAGCGCAGGGTGACGTCGAGGCCTGCGGCGGCGTACAGGCCCAGCTGCTGCGCTAGGTAGAAGCCGGCGTGGTTGGTATTGGGAGTCCAGTCAAGGGCGATTGTCAGCTTTTCCATGAAGTGGTTTTTGGGTGGCAGGCAAAGGTCTCATCCCCTGAGGTAGCGGTTGCTTACCATCGGCGGCCCCCAACGCCAGCCGGGCCGCACGAGCTTCCTGCCTAGGGCAGTAGCTTAGGCGGCCCAGCCACTCATAGGCAGCTTTCTAAGCTTCTCCTAATGCAAGTCCCTAGGCCACGGCCACGCGGCCAGCGCTAGCGCTGCCAGTGGCTTCGGTGGGCTCGGCAGCGAGGCGGGCGGCGGCCCGGCGCTGACGCATGCTCAGCAGCAGGCCAAAGCCCATGAGCAGCGTGCCGCCCCACAGCAGGTTGATGAAAGGCTTCTCGGCGGCTTTGAGGATGATATAATCCTTGGGGGCAGTGCTCACGCCGAAAGTAAATTTGCCCTTGGCGGGGTCAATCTGGTCGAGGGTGATGCGCAAGCCCAGGTCATCAATCTCCTCGGGCACGCGGCCGATTTCGCGGTTGCGCACCAAAAATACCGGGTGGGCGTGGTACTGCCGGCCCTTCTCGCCGACGATAATCATGTCGGCTTGCAGGGCAATGTCGCCGGGCTCCAGCTTGATGCCGGGCACGTCGTGGGCCTGCTCGATGGCCCGAAACACGGCGAAGTAGTCGTTGAGAAACAGCGTGTCGCCCACGCTCAAGGGGTGCGCCAGGGCCGGGCCCCAGGGCGTGGCCTTGCGCGGGTCGGGCACCGACGAAATGTGCGAGTAAATGTCGTGGTCCCAGAAGCGCTGCAACGCCGGCGAGGCCAGAATGCCGCCCATCTCCTCGTTTACCTGGGCCCTAGGGTAGAGCGTGAACTGCTGCCCCGATTTCTGGTCGCTGTAGTCGACGCGGTAGTAGGTGTTTTCGGGCCGCAGGGTGAGGGTATCGCCGCTGCGGAAGTAAACCTTGCCGGCGGCGCTGATGTCGCCCCGCGCCACGGCCTTGTACTCGTCGTCGGTGCGGTAAATGAGGTTGGTATTTACGTAGTCCGGCACGCCCGGCACGTCGAGGTACTGGCCGCTGTAAGTCACGTTGTAGCCGTTCATGGTGCCGGTTTCGTTGCGCCACAGCAGCACGTTGTCGGCATTATCCTGGTCGCTCATCTCACTGGAAATCAGCTTGCCTGATACGTTGCGCGAAATCACGCTGCTGTAGCCCGCCGAGGCCAGCATACCCAGCAGCATCAAGGCCACGCCCAGGTGGGCCACCGCGCCGCCCGAGAGTTGCACCCGCCGCCGCCACAGCCCCAGGATGGTGCTGGCATTGGCCAGCACGCCAAACAGGCCGGCCAGCGTCAGCACCACGTAGGGCGCCTTCATAGTGTGGCCGAAGTAGCGCGTGAGCAGCACCACCAGCGCCGTGCCCAGCAGGGCCAACATGGTAGGGAAAGCCAGCGCGTTTACCACCGACTCGCGGTCGTTGCGCTGCCACCACAGCACCTGTGCCACGCCCGAAATAATGCCAATGAGCACCCCAAACCAGAGCTGAATGCGGGTGTAGTGCTGAATCTGGTCGGCGGGTAGCGCCAGGTTCGACTTAATGTGTAGGAACCCGAGAAAGGCGTTGTAGACCGGGATGCTAGTGGTAACGACCACCTGGAAGGCAGCTAGGCACAGCACCGTAGCGCCGACAAACACCCACAGCTCGGGGCTGTAGCCGTCCAGCTCCTTCTGCGACACTGGGATGGACTTCCAGCGGGCGCTGAGCAGCACGATGGCCCCTAGGGTAAAAAAGCCCAGGTAAATGAGCAGCTGCCCCGAGAGGCCGAGGTCGGTAAATGAGTGCACCGAGGCGTTGCCCAGCACGCCGCTGCGGGTGAGGAAGGTAGCGTAGAGTACCAGCACGAACGTGGTGATTACCAACACGAAAGCCGTGCGCAAACCCGTGCGCCGCCGCTGCCACAGCACCATGCCGTGCAGGGCCGCAATGAGCACCAGCCACGGGATGTACACCGCGTTTTCCACCGGGTCCCAGTTCCAGTAGCCGCCGAAGTTGAGGGTTTCGTAGGCCCAGTAGGCGCCCATCATAATGCCCACGCCCAGCACCGCGCCCCCTAGGGCCGTCCAGGGCAGGGCAGGCTTCACCCAAGTGGTCAGCTCTTTTTTCCAGAGGCCCGCAATGGCGAAGGCAAACGGCACCAGCGTGAGGGCGAAGCCCAAAAACAGCGTGGGCGGGTGAATCACCATCCAGTAATTTTGCAGCAGGGCGTTGAGGCCGTTGCCATCCTTGGGCACGAAGTTGGGCTGGGTTTGCCACACGGGCAGGTCGCTCATAAACTCGCGCAGCAGCATGAAGGGCGACGAGCCCACCTTGGTGCCACCAATGACGACGCCCAAAATCATACTCACCAAGAAGGCCTGCACCGTGGCGAACACGGCCAGCACCGGCGCTTCCCACTTGCGGTTGAACACCATAATGCCCAGGCCCAGCACCACTTGCCAGAAAATCCAGAGCAGGAACGAGCCCTCCTGGCCTTCCCAGAAGCAGGAAATCATGTACTGCACCGGCAGGTGGTTGCTGCTGTGGCTCCAGGCATAGTAGTATTCGTAGCGGTGGGCGTGGATGATATTGAACAGCGCGCCCACTACCGTGAGCACCGCCGCGCCGTGCACGAAGAAGGCGCCCCGGCCCAGCCGCAGCCAGCTAGCGTCGGCCTCGCCCAGGGCCCGGCCCCGCGCTGCCTGAAAGTAGGCGTAGGCCGCCACGGCCGCCGCTACAAAGGCCACGATAACGCCGGCCTGACCCAAGTTTCCGATAAATAAATTCACTGGTTACTATAGTTTTTTGCAAAGGTACCGCCTAATAAGCTGGGATGCTAAGCGGTAGCAGCAGGTGGTCGCGAGTGGTAGCACCGCGGGGCGGGCGGCACTCAATATCTACCTCCACTTGGCGCAGGCCGGCGTCGAGCCAAGGCTGGGTGTAGAGCCGGCCTCGGCTGGCTTCCGCCGGCTCGTTGGTAAGCGCAAAGCGGCGCAACAGGTTCCCGGTGCCGGGGGCGCTGAGGCTGATGGTGAGGTAGGCGCCCCTAGGGTAGCGCGCCAGCGGCAAGTCCAGCCGGGCCACATCGGCAGTAATAGCGCCGGGCATAATGGGCCGCAGCCGCGAGTAGCTCACCCACTGCTGGCGCAGCAGCACGGGCGGGGCGGCGGGGTCATCGCTTTCGGCCACTATTTGGTAGAGGTAATGGCCAGGCGCGGGCAGCGTATCGGTGAGGGCGTAGTCGGCCCGGCGCTGCCCTAGGGTGTTGCGCTCGGCCAGCCGGCGCCCCACCTCGCGGGTGCGAAACTCGCGCTGCTCGCGCCGCAGCACCCGGCACTGCTGCACGCCGGCCAGCGAGTCGGGCAGCTGCCAGCCAAGCGTAATTACGCGGCTGGTAGCGGGCAGGCTCTGGGGCAGCGCCGGCGCGGGCACCACCGGCAGGCCGCGCGCCCGGCCGCTCACTTGCAGCGTGAAGCCGCAAAAGTCTTTTAAGTAGCCATCTACGTCGAGCAGGTAGGGCTGCCCGGCGCGCAGGCCCGGCAGCGGCACGTACAAATCGTCTTGGGTGCCGAGCGAGGCGCAGGCGAGGATGCGGTAGGTGGCGGGCTGGCAGGGCGTGCCAGTGAGGGCCACCAGCTGCACGCCGCGCACATCGCGGCACTTTTGCTGGCCGATATTCACGTAGTAGGTGCCGTCGGCGGGCGGCCGAAACTCAAACCACTGGTCGTTGTGGTACTCGATGCACTTGCCCGTCAGGCGCTCGTCGACGCAGCTCCACTGCACGGTGCAGCCGGCGGTGCTCGACGTGACAACTTCCTCGGCCTGCACTGGGCGGCGGTTTTCGATGTTGTCGTTGGGCACCTGCGCCGCGGCCGGCCGCGGGCCCGCCAGCCCTAGGGCCAGCAGCAGGCCGGGCCCGTGCCTTAGGCCCCTGGGCCACCCAAAAGGGTGGGGGCGGTTGGCGCGAGTGCGGCCGGCGCGGGGCCACTTGCTGACTGCGCGGTTTTTGTGGCTAAACACGTGGTTTTATTGAAAATGCTTGTTGCCTAACCTAGTTAATTTGCCTGCTGGTATCCTGCCCGCTTACTCTATGCTATGAATGTGCCCGCAGCCCTAGCCCCTACTGCGGCGGAAAGTACGCCCGCCCCGCTCAACGACGCCCTCGCCCAGCTGGCCCACGAGCTGCAGCTGGCCCGCGCCGAGGCCGCCGCCGCCCGCCAGCAGCTCAGCGCCCTGGCCAACCACCTGCGCGAGGGCCTACTGCTCTTCGATGCCCACCAGCAGGTGGTGCTGGTGAACGAGCAAATGTGCCGCTTATTTGGGCTGCCCGAGCCCGCCAGCCGGTGGATGGGGGGGGGGCTCAGCCAGCTCGTCGAGCTGGTGCGCGAGCATATGGCCGACCCGCCCGCCTACGACGCCAGCCTAGCCAGCCTGCTGGCGCAGCTGCAGGAAATCAACTCCGCCTTAACCCAGCTGCACCTGCGCGATGGCCGCATAATAGAGCGCGACATACTGAGCGTGGCCCTGGAGAGCGGGCCCGGCTGGCTCTTCACGTACTGCGATATTACCGAGCGCTTTACGGCCGAGCAGAACCGCGACAAGCAGCGCCAGTTTTACGAAACCGTGCTCGACGAGCTGCCCGTGGAAGTGGCCGTGCTCGACGAGCAGTTCCGCTACGTGTATGCCAACCACCAGGCCGAGCCCGACCCCGAAAAGCGCGCTTGGCTGCTGGATGGCCACACGGTGCTGGAGTTTTGCGAGCGCTACGGCTACCCCCTGGGTTTGGCCGAGCACCGGCGCCGCATGTTTGCCGAAGCCGAGGTGAGCAGCCAGCCCGTGTTTTGGGACGACCGCACCCCTAGGCCCGATGGCGACCTGGTGCACCAGCGCCAGTTTAAGCTGCTGAGCGGGGCCGGGCAGCCCGGCCGGCCCTACATGCTGGGCGCCGGCCTCGACGTGACGGCCCGCGTGCGAGCCGAGGAGCGCAGCCAGCACAGCGAGGCCGCCGTGCGCGAGCAGCAGGCTTTTATGGAGCAGGTGTTCGACACCACGCCCAGCGCCATTTTTGTGCGCGACGCAGCCGGGCGCCTGCTGTTCAGCAACTTCATGATGGCTGAGCTAGCTACGCAGCTGGCCCGGCCCGGTACGGTAGCCTCGGCTGGCCACCCCTGGCACGCCGCCACCGATGCCTCCGTGCTGGCCACCGGCCAGGAACTGTCGTCGGAAGATACCCTGGCGCTGGCCAGCGGCGGGTTGCGCTGGTTTCACACCGTGCGCCGCCTGCTCGAGCGCCCCGACGGTAGCCGCCAGGTCCTAGGGGTCAGCACCGACATCACCGACCTGAAGGCCGCCCAGCTGGCCGCCGAAGGCGCTGCCCAGGCCCGCGAAAACTTCCTGGCCAACATGAGCCATGAGATTCGCACGCCCATGAACGGGGTGCTGGGCATTGCGGGCCTGCTGGCCAAAACCAGCCTCACGCCGCAGCAGCAAGACTACGTGCGCACCATCCGCAGCTCGGGCAGCCACCTGCTCAACTTGCTCAACGACGTGCTCGACGTGGCCAAAATCAACTCGGGCAAGCTGGAATTAGAACACATTCCCTTCGACTTGCTCGACTCGGTGGGGCAGGCGGTGGCGCCCCTAGCCCTGCAAGCCGAGGAGAAGGGCTTGTGCTTTCGCTACGAGCGCCCGGCCCCGGCGGCCGCCTGGGTGCTGAGCGACCCGTTTCGCCTCAACCAAGTGCTTATCAACCTGCTATCGAACGCCATCAAATTTACCGAGCGCGGCAGCGTGGCCCTGCACTTGAGCCTGGTGGCCGAGTTGCCCGCCCTGCGCATTGTGCGCTTCGAGGTGCACGACACGGGTATTGGCATCAAGCCCGAGGCGCTGGCGCGCATCTTCGACAGCTTTGCTCAGGCCTACGCCGATACTACCCGCCGCTTTGGGGGCACCGGGCTGGGCCTCACCATCAGCCAGGCGCTGGTATCGCAGTTGGGCGGCGAGCTGGCCGTGGCCAGCGACTACGGCCAGGGCAGCACCTTCAGCTTTACGCTGCCGCTGCCGGTGGCCGCGGCGCCGGCGCCGGGCCAGGCCCGCAGCACCCTGGCCGACGGCCTGCTGCGCGGCACCCGCATGCTGGTGGCCGAAGATAATGACGTAAACCGCCTGGTGGCCAGTCTGCACCTGCACCACTGGGGCGTGCAGGTAGCGGAAGCCGTGGATGGCCTCGCCGCCCTGCGCTGCCTCGAGCAAAACACCTACGACGTGGTGTTGATGGACATTCAAATGCCCGGCCTCAACGGCCTGGAGGTAACGCGCCAGCTGCGCCGCTTGCCCGACCCGCAGCGCGCCACCACGCCCGTGCTGGCCCTCACCGCCAACGCTTTCCGCAGCGACAACGAGAAGTATCTGGCAGCCGGCCTCAACGATTACCTAGCCAAGCCCTTTGCCGAGCAAGACCTGTATGCCAAGCTGGTAGGCTTGCTGCGCCAGCCCGCGCCGCCGTCGCCGGGCGGCGAGTTGCTGCCGGCCCCCATCGCGCCGGGCCCGCCGGCAGCCGCGCCGGCTTCGGTACCCGCGGCTGCCGGTCGTTTCTACGACCTGCGCTACGTATGGCAGGAAGCCAAGGGCCAGCAGGCTTTTGTGGCGCGCATGGTGCAGGCGTTTTTGGGTAGTGCGCCGCCCAAGCTGCGCGAGCTGCAAGCCGCCGCCGCCGCCCACGACTGGCCCCGCGTAGCCGAGGTGGCGCACTTTCTTAAGCCCAACTTGCAGCTGCTGGCCGTGCGCGCGGCCCTAGGCTCCGTGCACGCCCTTGACGAGCTAGCCGAGCCGGTAGACGAAGCCCTGAGTGAAACACTGGTGGCCCAACTGGTGCAAGCCGTAGAAGCGGCCATGCGCGAGCTGGCCGCCGACGCCACGGCCGGGCTAGGGGCGAGTGCCGCATAGTAGCCTGGCCGCCAGACCCTAGAGCCCCCGCAGCCGGCGGAAGAAATTTTCCTGGTAAGCTTTGGCTACGGGAATGCGGTAGCCGCCGGGCAGCAATAGCTGGTTGTCCTCCACGGCCTCTACCTGGCGCGAATTGACGATGTAGGAGCGGTGCACCCGCGTGAAGTGGCTGAAGGGCAGCCGCTCCTCAAACACTTTGAGCGTGGAATATACAATATGCTTGTGCTTGGCCGTCACGAGCACCGAGTACACCGACATGGCCTCGATGTATAATACGTCGTCGAAGTTGACGCGGGTGAGCCGGTTATTTATCTTCAGAAACAACGTGTTGCCCTCGGGGCCGAAGGTGGGCTCGGAGCCCCCGGCGGGCAAGCTGGGCGCCGCCGGTGCCTGGGGGCCGCGCCGCGCCCGAATGCGGTCAACGGTGCGGCTAAAGCGAGCGTAGTCAAGCGGTTTCACCAGGTAGTCGGCCACTTGCAGCTCGAAGGCATCTAGGGCATAGTCGCGGTGCGTGGTCACGAGCACCACCTCAGGCAAGGGCTCGGGCAGAATGCGCACCAACTCCAAGCCCGTCAGCTCGGGCATCGTGATGTCGAGCAGCAGCAAGTCGGCCGTGTGGCCGGCGCGGAAGTAATTGAGGCAGGTAATGCCATCCGGAAAGCTACCCGCCAGCGTGAGTCCCTCAGTCATGTCAATATAATGCGCCAGCGTGAGCCGGTTCATCTCATTGTCATCGGCTATAACGCAAGCCAGCGGGAAGGCAGAGGGAATGCTCATCAGGGAATGATGTCTCAAAAGAACGCAACTCCGCCGGTCTTTCCAACTATTAGACTCCCCGCCGCAGGCAAGCAACCGGGCTGCAGTTGCCAAAAGCCCTACTGTAGCAACGCTATGCTAGATATAAGCAGCCTTCTTTTTTTGCCAAGCAATTGCTCGCCTAGGCCCGCGTAAGCCCAGCAAGGCTAGGCAAGTAGCCCTCACTAGTGCTCAGTCAGGAGAATTAGTTACCCTAATTTTTTGGTAGTGGCGGTCAAGTTTGACGCGGGCTTTTTCCAAAGTAAACTGCCAGTGGACGG
>JBPBPH010000020.1:0-22115 GCA_050954355.1 Janthinobacterium lividum | reverse complement strand
GCTAGCTGGGCTTCTTCTTCTTTCTTAAAAGAAGCCCAGCTAGCCCGCGTTCGCAGCGGACTTCACCGCCTTTAAGGAAGGTCAAGTGGAGTTGACCGAGTCGGCCGAGCGCGCCGTAGTCGCCAAGGAGGCCCACGTAGTCGAGGAAGTAAGCCTAGGCAAGCAGGTAACGGGGCGCGAGGAAATCATCCGCGACACGGTGCGCAACACCGAAGTAGACGTCAGGGCTTACGCATCAAAATTGGACGAGTGCTTTTGCGGCATCTACTGCCGTTTTATAATCAGTTGTAGCAGTCAAGTTGTCGAACTACATGTGCCCTCACGAGCCAGAAATGAAGTACAGGATTTTTGATGCGTAAGCCCTGAAGTAGACGTAGAGCAGCTTCCCAGCTCGATCATTACCACGACGAACACCACGCCCAAGCAGACGGATTACTAACCGCTCAACAGGAAGTTCTTTCCTTAAAAAGGCGACCGGTCATCGGTCGCCTTTTTTGTGCCGGCAGGCGTCGGCGGGCAAGGCGGCTACCCTAGTAGCTGCCGCTGAGTGACGACTACCTTGCCCTAGGCAGCAAATAACTGGCAATCAATTTGCTATGTCAACAGCTACGGTCGGTGCTCCGTAGGCGCAACTACCTACCCATTTCACTTTGTTACTTTGTTACTCATGAGCTTTTCCCTACTTGAGCTTGCGCGTAATTATTTTCTTGGCCAGACGGTGCGCCAGCTTAGCACGGCTTTTGGCGAAAGCGAATCGGCTGTTAGCCAGGGCCTGCAAAGCATAGTGCCGCTGGCACTGGGCGGGTTGCTCGTCCATGCGCAGCGCCCCGGCGGGACCGCCGAGCTACTGACCCAGGCCCAGCACGTGTATGCGCGCGGCCTGCTTACCGACCTTAGCGACTTGCTGCAGGGGTTGCAACCTGGTTCGGCGGCGCAACCGGCCCTCGCTGACCACGGGCAGCAGATGCTGCGCGCGCTACTTGGCAGCGACTATTCCACTGCCGTGGCCAGCCTAGGGCAGCAAACCGGACTGCGGCCCGCCAGCGTGCGCAACCTACTGAGCGTGGTCGTGGTCGTGGCGCTGGGCTTGCTAGGCCGCCATCTGGCGCAGCAACACCTAGCGCCCACTGGGCTGGCAAGCTACCTAGCTACCCAGCGCGCTGACATCCAACCCGCGGTGAATGGACTGCCCGGCGAAGTAGGGAGCCCGCTAGCCGCTCTGTTGAGCAGCCCGCGGCCCATAACCGCCAAAATCGTCGCGCGAGCTAGCGAGTCAGTCGACCGCCCAACTGATTCAGCTACGCTTGGTGTTGAGCTAGCCACTGAGCCCGGTACGGGCCCCGGACAACCACTTGTCCCCAGCACCGGGCAGGTAGCAAGTCCTGCTAGTAGCCACAACCAAGTCGCCGCAACGTCTCCCCAGCAGGTCCCCCCCCTAGGCAGCTCAACCGGGGGCAGTTTGCCCCTGCCAGCTGGGTCCCCGCCGGCTAGCCGGCTAGTTCCTAGTCCTGCTGTACGTGCGGCCGTTCGCCCCGTGCAGCCCGCTACACACTTAGGCAGCCGCTGGTTTTGGCTACTCGGTTTACTGGGCGTGGCCCTGCTAGGCTACTTGGGGGGAAAGTATTGGAAGCAGCGCGCGTTGGCGCCAGCGGCGACCGGGGTTGCTGCTGCCCCAGCGGCAGCGGTTACGCGCCCGCGCCCGCCGGCTCCCGGGCACTACGAGGCAGCTAGTGATATCTATCGCTACGACCCCGGCACCCCTTTGCTCCTGCTCCTGCCGAGCGGCAATAAGCTACAAGTCGGTGAGAACACGGCGGAAGCCCAACTCTTTTACTTGCTCACGGGCAGTCCGCAAGCTTGGCCAGACCCCGCGCAGGCCGGCACCCTTCTGGGCCAAGTATACTTCGCCGCGGGGGCGGCCACGCCCATCGCCACCTCGCAGGCGCAGTTGGCAAAACTAGTGGTCCTGCTGCAAGCCTTTCCCCGGGCGCAGCTCAAGCTAGGGGGCTTCACGGACAACCAGGAATCAGCGGAAGCCAGCTTGCTGCTGAGTGCTGACCGCGCTAACGCGGTACGTAATGCCTTGCTGGCCCAAGGGGTCTCCCCCAGCCGGGTAGCGGCGCAAGGGTATGGCCAAACTCACCCGTTAACTACTAACGACACCCAAGCGGGGCGCGCTCAAAACCGCCGCGTAGCCATGCTCCTTACTAAAAAGTAAGAGCTTCTTCTAGTGGAGAGAAAGCAACCCCGCGCAAACGACCCGGAAACGTCGGTTTTCCAACTCGTTTTGGGGTTCTCGTTACAACGGGGCGGGAAATTGCAGTAAGGGTCTCGCTATCTCACTAAGCCATCCTGAAGTAATTCATTGATTCGTGAGACGACACTAAAAGGCACCTATTCGAATAACTGAGGCGACTTTTCGCTTGCCCATTGCTCGTCTCTCAAAACGAGGGTTTAATGAGATGTAATCAAAGTGCGCTGATATACAATAATTTGGGGCTTATAGTAATTTCTCGCCCCGTTGTAACGAGAACTCCGTTTTTGAATGCCGTTTTCGGGAGAGCAAAACAGGTTACTGTTGAATCAGCGCAATTGCCAGTACAGCTTGTCACCTTTCCTAATTGTTCGTGGCTGTTGCAGAACTCGCTGGCCAGCTCATTAACAGCGCGAATTAGCAGTCAAGCCTAGCTAAAAGCCTGTTCTAGTAGCTTTTCTAGTTGGTCTTAACTCATCAAGCTCTCCTTCAAAGGCGATGCACTGAGTTCTGCAACAGCCACGTTCGTTTATGAAATGTGACAAACGCCTAAACTTGGCTAAGCCCACTGCTAGACAGTGCCGAGGTTAGGCCACGTCCGTGGTCAGCTCACGCAACCGGTGGTGCAGTACTTGCTGATAGGTGTAGTCCGCGCCGTAGGGTACGGTCCACGCCAAGGCTTCGGCAAAGGCGGGGTGCGCTAGCAACTCGTGCAGCTGCTGGCGGACATAGGCACGCACGCCGCCCAACGCCTGGGCCAACTCGGCTGGGAGTTCTGCCCTGTTATCGACCAGGTGCACGATATCCTCCAAGTCCTGGCTCACGCGCAAGTCGGCCCAGCCGCGGTCGCGCAAAGCTACGAGCTTGGTGCAGAGAAAGTAGACGGGGCTCAACACGCGAATAGTCGTCCCATCCGGTAAGTGGTAAGCCATCGCCTGGGTAAAGCCTTCGGCATACCAGGGATTGCCGAACCCCAGGATGGTGGGGTCGGTGGGCATTACGTCGACCGGTAGGCCCTGATACGTCCAGCGGCAGATGACGCCCGAGGCGACATCGTTGACAAAGCCTAGGGCCCGCAGTTCGTCCTCTAGCTGATAGAAGGCCGTGCGCGGGGCGACTTCCATGATACAGTCCACATCGTCGGTAATGCGCGGCTCGGGTGTGGGGGCCGGCGTGGTGCTGTAGAGGTTGACAACGGCCCCGCCGACAAAGACCACGCGCTCGCGCAAGGGGCCCAGGGCATGGGCCACAGCCATCAGGCGCGGTAGATTCTTCGTTTCGCTAGGCATGGCTGGCTGGGGAGAGCGTGAGCGCGAGCACCTGTTGCTCCAAGAGCTGGCGAGCCAGCTTCACCTCGCGGGGCCGGCCCAGGCGCAGGGCATCGGTCAGGGCCAGCAGGGCATAGAGGGCAGCATCCTGAGAAGCGGCGGCAGGGGCCTGGGGGTAGAGCGGCTCGATGGCCACGCCCCACTGGCTGCCTACGGCGCCCGGCCACACGTAAGCCGGCTCAGCCCCGAAGGTTTGCTGCAGTGGCGGGGCACTGGCGCCGGTAGCCAACCCGCGTGCGGGCGCCCCAGGGTGGACGGCAAAGGCATAGGGCAGGCCGTAGCAGAGCAAGTCGAGCAAGGCCTGGCGGTGCACGGTCAAGGTGTGCGGGTCGGCGGCCAGCAGCCGACTGAAACGACAGCGAGCCAGTGCCTCGGACACTTCTGACGCGCTCAGATACAAGGCCTGGGCTAAGTCCTTCCCGAGCCAAGCTTGGTCCGGGTGGGCGACTAGTTTGAGCAGCAGCACCACGTCTTGCGGTCGCAGGCCATTAAACTTGCGCATGATTCACACTTTATGATTCGCGTATTGCGAATATACGGCGATTTTACTTAGGTCACTAGTCCTACTCAGTCCCTGCCACAAGCCGCTACTAAGCCTCAACGTGCAACCTGTCCGAGAACGAAGCTTAGGTAAAGTGGCCTTTCCGCCAAGGGCGCCAGTCCGCAGCGGGCCGATTTCCCTTTCTGGGCGCCTTAATGTGCCCGCGCTAGGTGCCCGCCAGGTGTTACTATTGCGCTTGACTGGTTCTACCTACCTTCAGCAGCTACGACTATGGGCCGTTTCATCCGCCACCTCACGCAATTTTTGATCGCTCTCGCAAAAGGGCTTGCGCTCAGTATGGGGATCGCTAATCCTTAGCTAGGAGTCCACCTCCACAGCAGCAGCGAAGGCAACAACTCGTTAGCTGCATCCGCAAGCCACAGGCGCCACGGCGGCCCCTCGGTTGTAGAGCTCCTCTTCGGGACCTCTAGTCAGGCTACCAGCTTAGGAGTAGCTAGTAAGGGTGTCTCCCTCTTGTGAGGACTTGAAAGTCGCTCGCACGGCTGCTTGCCCTCGTGTCGCAGCGTCAGGCCAGGGGCAAGTGCGTGGGGCAATAGGATAGCAAGCGGCTATTTCGGGCACTACTTCTGCCCAGAGACTGCCCGCACGGCGCCACCTCGGCACCCGATTACCAGTCTTGCGCCAAGCGGCTAAGCCTACCTGAGGTACCTGGTTTATAATGGTACAAACGCCACACAGTATGCGGAATACTATTTTATACTATATTGATTAGTAGTTAATTAGCAGCCCAAATAGTGGGGAAAGTACTCTTCAGCAGCGCCATGGTCGCTGCCGCTACATTCTCCCCTGGCTTGGCCTTCGTTTCATGGTCACGCAACACAGGGTAGGTCTCTTTTAGCAGCTTAGTAAGCTGCTCCTCCCCTACCACCACGTCGAGCACTTTCTTGATTTGGGCCTGCGTCAGCTTGAGTTTGGTCAAGCGAGTACTTATTTTCTGCTGCAATGGTGTAAGCTGCGGCTTTGACAACTCTAAAACTGCAGCTTCCATTGGCAGCGCAAGTTGCTTTGCACTAGTCTTTTTGCTAATATTAAATGTAATATTAGTAACAGCCCTACCTCGCTGCCGACGCTCGGTGTAGGTAATATCGAAACTCAACTCATTCAGTTCTGCCATTGAAGGCTTAAGCACCTTCGTTCTAAACTCCGAGTACCGAGTAAATTGACTATTGGGCGTGGTTAACTCGCGCAATTCATCTACGCTGACAGTATGGGGACTCTTAAACTGCCAAGAACGCATAAGCCAGTAGAGCTTGTGAGTATTGTTGCTCTTGATGGCAAGTAGCTCATCCACATCGGCCGTTGTGAAGTTACCTACTAGGTTCACCAAATACGGAATAACAGCCTTACCAAAAGTAGCTACAAGAAGTTTGGTGTCAGAATCATAGCGCATTGAATCACATAGTGATACCAAGTGCACGTTCTCTTGATTCAGCTCTGGTATCTGAATCGTTGCACTCATCATACGCCGCATAGCCGTTTCCAACAACTGATGCTGTTTGCCCCCGAAGCTCGGGAATAAGTCCTCCAACGGAATGACTGCAGTAGGTGCTTCCACATCGCTTCTACTAACGCAACGCAGCATTAGTACAAATATCTTGGCTTCCAGTAGTGTGGTGGTAGTCGGAGTCTCAACAAGCGTATTATGTTGGGCTACTAGCTTAGTACGCTGTGCTTTTGCTACTATTTCCTCATGATCAATAGGTAGCAATGGCAATTTGTCTGTCTTGGCTGGTGCCGTGGGCAGCGATATAGTCGCTTGCTCTACCGCCTGCGCGGCTTCAAGCTGCGAGGCAAACGTACCCAGGTTGATGGTACGACCATCGCGAATGGTACGCGCTTTCCATTTTCCCTTTGACTTGTCGAAGCTGACGCCCTTGATAGATGGGGACTGCATGGAACCTAATGAGTTAGTCTTAGCGAAGCTAGCCGTAAAATGTGATTTGCTTACTGGTAGATTGTCCCGGATGTACTTCCTGCGCTTTTGGGACAGTCCTATGTACTTCCTGCGCTGTCCCAATGTACTTTCCGCGCTTTTCGGGCTGTCTCAGATGTACTTTCCGAGCGTCCCGCTGTACTTTCCGAGCTTTTTGTTAATGTAATTTATTGACAAACAATAAGTTATGCCGCCCTTAATTTTAAATAATATTAAAACTTAATAAAAGGAATGAGCTCCTCATTTTTTGAGGTTGTTTTTTGATTACTTAGAAAGCAGTGCCCCAATTATCATCCAACGCCAGAGCTTCGCACACTGAGGGCTGATTCATGTATGTACATTGGTTGTTAAGGCAGCGTTTGATCACTTGTTAATTCTCCCCTGGGCTAAAAAAATACCTAGAGGACAGCTTAAGCACTCTCGGTAGTTCTACCTTTGGACGTAAATTTACGTCCACCAACAGGTTTGCTTGCAAATCTAATAGTGCAACCATTAGTAGAGCCGTTTCCAGTTCTATTTATTGTAGATAAAGCACTCAAATACAAACATAAAATGAATGTTATTACTTTTGCTAATAGGAAGGGTGGGGTTGCAAAGACAACCTCTGCTTGGGCAGTAGGGGATTGCTTAGCTCATGCAGGTAACAAGGTATTGCTTGTTGACTGTGACCCGCAGATGAATTTGACGCAATGTTTGCCTGAAGTAGACCTTACGAAAAGTTTAACACAAGTTATCGATGGGCTAGGGGCTAGCTTGGTTGATGTGATGCAACCAATAAGAGATAATCTCTGGTTGGTACCAGCTGCACCCACATTAGCCGCCGCTGAGAAGGTATTGGGAGCCGATGCTATGTATGCGCTAGTGCTGCGCAACGCGATGGAAGGATTAGCTGATCAGGTAGATTACTTGATATTCGATACCAATCCTTCTCCAAACTCTCCACTTGCATTGGCTGCTATCACGGCAGCTGACCGTGTATTCATTCCCACCTCTCCAGAGTTTTTTGCTTTTAATGGACTACAAAGCCTACTAGAACTGGTCGAGCGAATCAAGAAAAATTTTGCACCTGGCTTGCAAGTTGGTGGCCTTTTTTTGACGAAGTATGCAGCTAGCTACCGCCGTAGCCTGCACCATCAATTCGTTGAAACGATGCATGAACACCCCAGTTTAGGTCAGTTACTCATGACTACTACCATTCGAGAGAACGTAGCGGTAGCAGAGGCCCAGGTACAGCGCCAATCCTTATACGAATGGGCTCCTACCTGCGCTGCCCTACAAGATTACGAATCCTTGACCGCCGAAATTGTTGCCACTCTCGCTAAGTAATCCTATGAGCAAGCAGAAAATCTCACTGGCCCATTTAGCCAAACCTACTGAGTCTGTTGATGAGTTACTACTAGGGCCAACACGCCCAGCGCCTGTGTCTATACCTGAAGCGCCTAAGGAAGAAGAGGACCCTCAGAAATCATTTACGCTTAGGCTCTACGCTAGCATGCTTCATGAACTGCAGGCTATCAAAGAAGCTCAGCCTCGGAGAAAGCCAAAGTCAATTCATAGCTTTATAATAGAAGCTATCGAAGAGAAAATTAAGAAAGAGCGCCGAAAATCAGCTGCTAAATAGTTTCAATAATCAAACTGCTTTTAGCCCTAATAATAATACTAAAAGTAGAACTGTTTTTAAATCCAAATTAGATTTCATTTGTAAGAAGCAAATTCTTGTTTTACAGTAATTTTAACTGTACCAAGTTGTTAGTATTAGAACAATTATTACTTCAGGAAAAGGCCGCATAAAACACGTGTTTTATGCGGCCTTTAGGGTAGGTTTGCCGAATGTCTCTTACCATCCAAGAAAGGGACCTTTCGCGGAGTAAATAGCAGAGTGCGATTCCAGCACGAGAGGGCTATTTTTTACGCCGATTTTTCAACACCCTTATTGGAGCAGTGAGCAGACGCCGGGAACCGGCTAGCTAAGGCTGGTTACCCTAGTATCATTGACCTTACTTACACGCATCGGTATGAATCCTCTTGAGCCCCTGCTCTTTCGACTACCTATAACGCATCAAGCAGTACTGGCCGCGCTCACCTGCGAGAAGATGCTGCCCGCCATCAGCAGGTTTGATGAGCCAGAAAGCAAGCGAGGCCGCCCCTTATTTGAGGAAGCCATTGCCGCGATGCTTGCCTTTGGCCTGAGCAGGGCGCTGCCCATAACAGCGTATCAGCAGCTACAAGACCAACTAGCCGCATTCTGGCCTGACCTAGATAAATCGGATAATGACTTTGCATCCTACGCTTTCGATGCCTGCGGCGCCTTATCAGAAGCTCTCTTGCTGGTGGAAGAACAAGGAGTTGCGCATTTATTGAATTGCCTCACAGCAGCAACCGATACGGTGGACATGTATGTGCAGGACTTGCAAGAGCTGACCTTATCACCTGGCGACTTGAATGCTTTTATTGATGCCTCGCCGACGATGAAACAAGAACGACATCGACAACAGGTGCTTACGCAGGAGTTGCTTGAACGAGCAGCACTAGATGACGAATTTTTAACTCATCTAAGGCAACTGAACGAGCAAGCTCCTTTGGTAGACTTCGCACGCCTCCCACCGGATAGCTGCCGCTGATTTGTACATAAGGATTAGAAGCAGGCCGTTCATAATAGAGTTCTTTTTTGAACGCTATCAGTACCCCACTCAGCAGCTTCGAAAGGCAGTTTTTTAAGTCGTTTTTCAGGAGAGTATTTTGAACACACAACAGGCCTTTGTAGCGTCACTATCTCTACTTTCGGCTTGTTGAAGTACTCTACTTTAGCGTATACTGGCTCAGTAAACGGTCATTCTGTTGTGTCTTCTCCTTCCTCACTTGCCCTGCCGGCCGATTATCCGCAGCTGCTAGCGCAGCTCACTACCCGCATTCGTGATACCCAGTTGCGCGCCACGTTGGCGGTCAATACGGCCTTGGTGCAATTGTATTGGCAAATCGGGCACGAGATTCTGAGCCGTCAAGATCAGCAAGGCTGGGGCACGAAAGTAGTGGCCCGTCTCGCGCAAGACCTGCGGCGGGAGTTTCCGAGCCTCACGGGACTCTCCCCACGTAATCTGCAGTATATGCGCGCGTTTGCCAAAGCCTGGCCGGAGGCAGCATTTGTGCAACAAGTTGTTGCACAAATTCCCTGGGGACATAACGTGCGCCTGTTGGAAGCTGTCCAAGACCCGATAGAACGCGCTTGGTACGTGCAGCAAACAATCGAAAATGGTTGGAGCCGCAATGTGTTAGCCTTACAAGTGGAAAGTGGCCTGTATCAGCGGCAAGGCCGAGCCGTCAGCAACTTTACTCGTACCCTGCCCGCGGCGCAATCCGAACTGGCGCAGCAAATTCTGAAAGACCCTTACACCTTCGACTTTCTCAGCCTCGGGGTGCAAGCGCAGGAACGGGACCTGGAGCGCGGTCTACTGGCGCATGTACGGGCCTTCCTGCTAGAATTGGGCAAAGGCTTTGCCCTTGTTGGCAGTCAGTATCACCTCGAAATTGGCGGCCAAGATTATTACCTGGATCTACTCTTCTACCACCTAAAGCTGCGCTGCTTTATCATCATTGACTTGAAGATGGGCGAGTTCAAGCCCGAGGACAGTGGCAAGATGAACTTCTATCTTGCCGCGGCAGATGACTTATTGCGTCACCCGACCGACCAGCCGACGATCGGCCTGATTCTGTGCAAAACGCAGAACCGGGTGGTGTCCGAATATGCCTTGCGCGGCATGAGTCAGCCCATCGGCGTAGCTCAGTGGCAACTCACCCGCGCTTTACCGCCGGAGCTACGACGAGATTTGCCCACCAGCGAAGAAGTAGACGCAGCGCTCAATCCAACAAATAGCGAGGCCGAATAAAATCTATGATTCGCACAGTCTACTGAGCAGTAGAAAAATAGACGTTTTAGTGTCTTATAATTGGCTTTCTGTTAAACCAGCGTGGGCCTAACCAAAATCTTGTAGATCGTCCACTGATAAAGGGCGCGCGGCCAGCTGCCGTACGGGAGCGGCCGACACGATTGATAGTTCCGGCTGGTAGGGGTCGAGCTCGGCAATGAGGGCGACCTGGGCGGCTTCGCTTACCACCACGTACTGGTTGGGGGCCACGGCCCAGAGCAGGCAGCGCTCGCTGGGCTGGTAGCAGAAGGTGTGGCCCAGGTAGTGCACCTCCACGCACTGCCGCGCCCGGCCCCAGAACGGCAACGCCAGCGCCCGGCGCCGGGGCGCAGTAGTCACAAACGCTGCCGGCAGCCACGTCAGCGGATCTTCGCGCGGCACCTCTTTGGCGGGGGTGGTCAGCGCTTTATAGAGCTTGGTGCCCAGGTGCAGCAGTAGCTGGGCCGCTAGGTTGCTCGTCGTCAGCAAGGTCAAGTTGGCTGCGCTCCAGGCCATCGTCACCTTCGGCGCAGCGAGGCCACTGAGCGGCTGGACAGCTGAGTTATTGACCGAGCTTTGCTTGGCGGCCAACCGGCGCCGGCGCTTGGCTTTGCAGGTTTGCACCCGGCAGGAGTCGGAGCAATAGAGGCGACGGCGGTCAACGGCCTCGTAGGCTTCGCGGCAGTAGACACAAGTGCGGACGGTAGCGGGGCGTTTGCGGTAGGCCATGCTCAAAGTTAAGCTCAACTACTCGTTACTTGTATCTAACAGGTAACGAAAAACTATCCTTGCAAACCTGTTTTGAGGTCGTAATTAGCCAGGAAGCAGTGCAGCTAGCCGGTGGCCGCTTGCGGGCTACTGCCCTATGTTTGCGCCCCCTTGCTGTCTGGTATTTCCTCCTGCCATGCCCCCCGCCCCTGCTCAGCTGCTAGTTGAAGACGTCCTGGTAGAGGTCGTGCGCAAGTCCGTACGTGGCTGGCGCCTGACCGTGCGCCCGCCCCACGGCACCGTGCGCCTGACGGTGCCGCTAGGCACGCGCGAGGCCAGCTGGCAGGAAGCGGTGCGCGGCAAACTGCCCTGGATTCGCCGTCACCAGCTGGCCCTGCAACAGCGCCCCGCCGCGCCCGCGCTGCGCTACGAAGCGGGCGAGACGCACTACTACCTGGGGCAGGCCCTGCGCCTGGTGGTGTACGAGCAAGCAGGTCGCTCCCAGGTACACCTGGCTGCCGAGACCGGCGAGCTGCACCTGCGCGTGCCGCCGGGCACGCGCGCAACCCAACGCGCGCTGGTGGTAGGACGCTGGCGCCGCCAGCAGCTACAGGCCCTGGTCCCGGGCTTGCTGGCGCAGTGGGAGCCGGTGGTGGGGGCGCAGGCCGCGGCCTGGGGGCTGAAGCAGATGAAAACGCGCTGGGGCAGCTGTAGCCTGCGGGCGCGGCGCATTTGGCTGAACGTGGAGCTCAGTCAGTGGCCGCTGGCTTGCTTAGAGTATGTGTTGGTGCACGAGCTGACCCACCTGCACGAGCGCCTGCACTCGGCCCGCTTCTGGCAGCTGGTCGCGCAGGCCCTGCCCACCTGGCATGTGGCACACCATGCCCTTAAAAAGGGCCACCCAGGAGTACCCCTCCCACTAGCTGCCTAACTTCTTTACCGAAAGGGGGGGGTCGCAGAAAGGTGTACAATTCTGAGCCATCCTGCTGTCCCCTTTCAGGGGGGCCTCTCCAAAAAGGCAGCTTTACCTGCTCAGCTTTCTTTCGCAGGCTGAGCTAACGCGTAGTAGTTGGCAGCCAAGCGGTTCATTTGCAGGGCTAACTATTCCCTAAGCCACATGATTACTCGCGTACCCTACCCTGACCGCTTGCTGTCTGCTGAGCAGCGTGAGCAGCTCCTTCACCCAGGGGTAACAAGCATTAGGCAGTGTTGCCGCTGGCTGCTAATACCATTGCTGCTGGTAGCTCCGTTAGTAGTAGTGCCTCCGCAATTATCTGCTCAAGTAGTAGTTAAACCGCCGAACTTTACTACGGAAACTGTTACGTTTGCCAGTAGAGGGATCACGCTGGTGGGGACGCTGCTGACCCCCAAACAGCCAGTGGCGGCGGTCGTGCTCGTGCATGGGTCGGGGCAGGAAAAGCGCATATTAGGGTTAGCGACGCAGTTGGCTGAAGAGGGCATCGCCGTATTGACGTATGACAAACGCGGCGTAGGCGAATCCGGCGGCGTGTATGCAGGACCAGAAGTCGGCACCAACAACGTGGATGCCGCTAACCTCGACCTGCTAGCGGCTGATGCCAGTGCTGCTACCACTGCCCTGGCGGCCCACCTGCCCGCCCAGCCGGGGCCGATGGGCTTGATGGGCGGTAGCCAGGCGGGCTGGGTCATTCCGCTGGCCGCGCAACGAAACCGGGCGGTGCGCTTTATGGTGCTCTTCAGCGGCCCCGTGGTGAGCGTGCGTGAGCAGTTGCGCTTCCAGTTTTTTACGCAGGGCAAGCGCGATTTCTGGGCAACGCACACCGAAGCGGAGGCCCGCGCGCATCTGCATAACGACCCGGACCGCTATGAGTTTGTGGACACCGATGCGGGCAGGGTGCTCGCTACGCTCTCGATTCCGGGACTTTGGCTATTTGGCGGCCAGGACATTCAGGCGCCAGTGAGTTTGTCAATGGAACACCTCGATAGCCTCAAAGCCCAAGGCAAGCCCTATGAGTACCAGTTATTTCCAGCCTTGGGACATAACACGGCTTTCGCCCAATCGAACGAGCCCCTTACCGCGGCTATTCACTGGATAGCAGACCTGCGGCGCCTACAGAAAAGGCATTAAGTAGGGCGAAGGAGCAGGAAAAGTCTAGCCAGTCTGTGTTTTCTTGTTGAGACTGTCCGATAGCTCAGCGAGTAAAGCCGCCCGTTTGGAAAGAGGAACTTCTTATACGTGTTGCAAACGGTCGTTCACAGTATGTAAAAACGGGTTATTCTCGAAAACCAGTCTATAATCGCTGCTTTTCAGGCAGCACAACCCCTTCTCGAACGGCAGGCGAGACGGACAAACTGTAGAAGAAACAGTCTTGGCAGCTTTGCTCAATCTTCCCCTTGTCAGCAATAAACAAGGCATTATCAGGTGTGAAGAAGGGGGTCTTTGCTTGGGAAAGACTATCAATTAAGTCCGAAAAGTCCACGGTGGAATTTTGATAATCAAAAGGATGGAAATCCTCTTCATGCACAACTTTACCGCCCTGAATAAAGAGCATTCGCCTATAATCATCTTGCACATCTGCTCCTTGGTAGTCGAGTCCAATCTTCTCCTTAATCGCATCTGAGGTGGTCCAGGCGCCAAAGAGATAGAGCCTATCCCATCTGAAGGGCGTAGCATCTTTTAGCGCCACTTGGCATTTAAGCTTTGCCTGGGTGCCACAGTTTTGATTGATTTGCTTAATCAAGTTATTTTCTACCCTGCTTTTGCAGCCGGCTATGGCAGCCAGCAGTAATAGCAGGCTTAGAGAGCCTCTCAGTCTAGACGTTGCATTGCCAGTATGGTAGTTAGACAGCTTGAAGAAAGATAAGCTCATTTGGTAACTGGCTTGATGCACCTAAGAACAGAAGCGGAAAAGTACCATATCAGGCGCAGCAGCCGGCAGGGCCAAAACCTACCACTTTTCCGTGAGTTGTCCGGTAACAGGCATTATGTAACTGAATAAAAAGAAGAAGGCCGCCTAACAGAAGTTGGGCAGCCTTCTTCCTTTTGTTCAATAGCCTTCGCAGTAAACAGGATAAAGTGGTAGATGGCTCGTTTACTTGGGGTTGCGTAAATAAGCGGCCAAAAAATCACGGTAAGGCCTTAGCAGCCGGCTCGTTACCAAAATACTTCCTTTGGCCTACCTGCCGTTGTACCGGGTACCAAGGCTTACCTAGTACTAGGGTGCCACCGCTGTTGGTACAGGTCGTCAGGGGTGCTACTAGTGGGCCACCGTCAGGCGCAGGGCCTGCTGCCCCGTGCGCACCACGTACACGCCCGCCGCCAGCCCGGTGGGGAGCACCAGCGTGGCCGTGCCGGTGCTGTCGGCCGGCACGCGCAGCACCAGCCGGCCCACGGCATCGAGCACCGTGACTGGGGCGCCGGGTGCCGCGCCGGTGAGCGTGGCCGCCTGGGTGGCGGGGTTGGGGAACAGGGCCAGCCCGGTCGGCAGGACCACGGCCACCGCCCGCACCGGCGAGTAGCAGGCCGTGCCATCGGTATCAACCTGGCGTAGGCGATAGTAGACGGGGCTGGCGGCGTAGTGGGCAAGGGCGGGGTCCACGAGCTGGTAATCATGAGCTTGGCTGCTGGTGCCCGCCCCCGCTAGCGTCCCGATGCGGCGAAAAACCTGCCCATCGGGGCTGGCCTCGACCTCGAAGTGGTCGTTGTGCAGCTCCGAGGCCGTGGTCCAGCGCAGCAGCGCGTCGGGGCCCTGGGCCTGGGCCGTGAAGCTAACCAGCGTCACGGGCAGCGGGGCACTGGTATTGCTAACGGTGAGTGTGCCGAGCTGCGTGACGTTAGCCGTGAAGGAGCGGGCGCTGGCCGAGGCCGCCGTGCCCTGCGCCACCCAGGGGCCGCTGGCCTGGTCGGCGCGCCAGAGCTGGGCCGGGGTGGCCGCGTGGAAGCCGTTATCGTCGTCGCTAACCCAGCTCACCGTCACGGAGGCTGGCATGGCAGCATTAACTGCCTGGCCACTGCTTACTTGCCACACCCGGTCGATGCCCTTAGTGGTGCCGCCCACGTTCTGGCCGTAGCTCACGCCGGCCGTTTGCAAGCCAGCCGTGCGCGTCACCGTGACGGCCCCTAGGTCCTGGCCGTTGGGGTTGAGCACGAAGCCGTTGGTGAAATCGACCGAGCCGGTGCTGCCGCTCACGCTGGCTCGGGTCACTTGCAGGCGGCCCTGCACGTACTGGCCGGGGCCTTCGCCCTGCACGGTACCGCCGCTGGGCAAGCTCAGGGTGCGCAGCGGGCCGCCGGCCAGCTGGGTGCGCACCAGCCCCTGGGTGAGGGTGAGGCGGGCGCTCACCGTCAAATCCTGGGCGAGCAGCAGGCGGTTGGCGCCCGCCGCGCCGGTGTTGGCAAGGGTGAGGCTGGCCACGGTGGCTGTACCGGGCGTCAGGGTCTGGTCGCTGGCCCCGCTGAAGAGCAGCGTGCCGCTCGAGGCCAGGGTACCCGCGTTGGTCAGGTCGCCGGTGAGCTGCACGGCGCCCGCGTTGGTAAGGGTGCCGGTGGCGTTGTTTTGCACCGTGCCGGCCACGTAGAGCGTGGCCCCGCTCGTCACGGTGAGCATGCCGCTGTCGTTAGTGAGCGTTTGGGCCAGGCTGGTGCCGGCCAGCAGCAATAGGACAAGGGTAAGGTACTGTTTCATGCGAAAGCGGATTTGAGGAAGGCAAACGCCCCGGCGCGGGCCACCCGCGCCAGGGCAAGCGGGAACCCTAGCGCTGGGCCTGGGCGCTGCCGGCTTCCAGCCGCCGCAGCCGGGCCTCGAAGGTTTCCAGGGTGGCCGTGGCCTGGGCCACCTGAGCCTTCGCCGCCGCTGCTTCGGTCGTAGCCTGGGCGGCTTTCGCTTCGGCGGTGGCGGCGCGGGCTTGCAGGGTTTCGAGTGCGGCATGGTCGCCAGCCTGCGCGGCTACCTGGGCCTTCAGCGCTTCAATCTGCTGCTGCTGGTCCTGGATGGCTTGCACGAGCAGGGGGGTGAGGCGGCCGTAGTCTACGGCCCAGGCGTTGGTAACGGTGGGGCCGTAGTCGCCCTCCTTCACGGCGTCGGGGTACACCCGGAACAAGTCCTGGGCCAGGAAGCCCGTCACGCGGTTGGCGGCCGGCGAGCCAATGAAGTTGTAGTCCTTCACTTGCAGCTTCAGCAGGTCGGCCAGCCCGAAGCGGGTGCGGCCTACGTTCTCCTTCAGGCGCTTGTCGGAGGTCGTGTTATAGGTCACCGAGTTGCCGCTCAGGTTCGAGCTGATGTTGCCCAGCTGCGTGCCGCCGGCCTTGTAGAATATCATCAGCTCGCTACAGGTATTGCAGCTCCCGTTAACCGGAATGGTCATGGTGATGACGCCGTTGGGGTCGGTGCTGGTGCTGGTCAGATTGAGCTGGGTGTCGGCGGCGCTGGCCACGTCGAGGGCCGTGGCGGGGGCCGTGGTGCCAATGCCCACGTTGCCGCCGTTGGTGATGCTCATCCGGTTGGTGTAGTTGGTGTAGAAGTCCAGCCCGGCTAGGTTGCCGCCGCTGCTGCGCTTGCTGCCGATGCCTTCGCCGGTATTGCCCGCTCCGAAGCGCAGCGCGTTGGCCGTGGTGGTGCCGGTGTTGGCGCCGGCCGCATCTATGGTGATGGCGGTGCCCGCCTGCACGCTGCCGCCCACCGTTTCGTTGCCCCCGATGGTGCCGCTGCCGCTGATGTTGAAGTTGCTGCTCGCTTGCTGGGTGGTGCCGTTCTGCACGTAGGCGGCGCTGCCGGTGGCGGCGGCGTAGTCGGTGCCCGCCGTGGCGGCGCTCACTACGCCTGCGCCGTTGGCCTTCAGGAGGCCACTGACGGCCCCGGCCCCGCCTTTGGCGGCGGGCACCACGTTGGCGTAGGTAGTAGCCGCGCCGCTGCTGGTGATGTCGCCAGTCAGGTTGCCGCTGCCCAGGTTGCCGCTGGCATCGGTCGTCACCACGCCGGCCGTGGTCAGGCCCCGCAGGCGGGTGGTGCCGTTCACATCGAGGCGGGCGGTGGGGGGGCTGCTGCCCAGGCCCACGTTGCCGGCGCCCGAGAAGGTGAGGTTGTAGCCGGCCAGGGGCACGTCGGTGGCCCCGGTCAGGGCCGTGCCGCCCAGCTGCACGGTGGTAGTGCTGCCGGCCGTGGTGGCGCTCAGGCCGGGGCCGGCCACGATGCTAGTGGCCCCGTTGGTGCCGGCCGGTCCCTGGGGACCGGTAGCCCCGGTAGCCCCGGTGGGGCCTACTGCGTAGCTGGGTATCGGCAACGAGGTCAGCGAGCCGTCGGGGTTCACGGCTACGGCCCGGACCTGGGGCGGCACGTTGGTAACCAGCAGGGTGTTGCTGTTGGTGTTCACCACGTAGGCCGTGGTGCCGCTCACGGCCACACCGTTGGGGGCGCTGCCCGTGGCCACGCTGCCGAGCAGCACGGGGCTGGCCGGGTTGCTCAGGCTAAAGGCCTGCAAGGTGTTGTTGCTGGTCACCACGTAGGCCGTCGTGCCGCTCACGGCCACGCTGCGGGGGTCGCCGTCCGTGCCCACCTGGCCGAGCAGGGTGGGGCTGGCCGGGTTGCTCACGTTAAAAGCCTGCAAGGTGCTGCTGCCGGCATTCGCCACGTAGGCCGTCGTGCCGCTCACGGCCACGCTGCGGGGGTTGCCGGCCGTGCCCATCTGGCCGAGTAGGGTGGGGCTGGCCGGGTTGCTCACGTTGAAGGCCTGCAAGGTGCTGCTGCCATTCGCCACGTAGGCCGTCGTGCCGCTCACGGCCACGCTGTAGGGGGCTCCGCTCGTGCCCACGCTACCTCGCAGTACGGGGCTGGCCGGGTTGCTCGCGTCAAACACCTGCAAGGTGTTGCTGCCGCTATTCACCACGTAGGCCGTCGTGCCGCTCACGGCCACGCTGTAGGGGGCTCCGCTCGTGCTCACGCTACCTTGCAGTACGGGGCTGGCCGGGTTGCTCGCGTCAAACACCTGCAAGATGCTGGGGCTGCTGGTGACGCTTTGGCTCACCACGTAGGCCGTCGTGCCGCTTACAGCTACACTGTAGGGCACACTGTTGAAGTTGTTGCTCACGGCCACGCTACCTCGCAGTACGGGGCTTGCCGGGTTGCTCGCGTCAAACACCTGCAAGGTGTAGCTGCCGCTATTCAACACGTAAGCTATCGTGCCGCTCACGGCCACGCTGCGGGGGTTGGTGCCCGTGCTCACGGTAGCCGACGTGGGGGCCGTATTCGTGGCCGTGGTGCCGTACACCGGCTGGTTCATGCCCAGGGTGCCGTCGGGTAGCACCAGGGGCAGGCGGTTGCCGTCGCCGGTGAGGCCACGCACTCGCAGGCTGCCGTTCACGTCCAGCGTCTGGGTGGGGGTAGTGGTGCCGATGCCCACGCCGCCGGTTTGGGCCAGGGCGGCAGTGGGCAGGGCCAGCAGCAGCAGGGCCAGCAGCCCGCGCAGCGTCGGCAGCCGGAGCCGCTGGCCGGCACTGGCCGGAGCGGAACCCACGGGCCGGCGGCTGGTGTGCAAGCGCAGTAGGAAGGAGTGCATTAGCATACTATAATTAGGCGTTGGTAGTGGTAAGAACTTCATCGTGGCCGGGGCCGCCTGGCGGGCGCGCCCCCTGCACCTGGCTCTGCGGCGGGGCCAGCTGCTTCGCCCAGGCGCGCGCGGCCGGCCCCGCCAGAATCAGCTTACAAAATTCCCCACTACCTGCTTAGAACAGGGTCAAATTCCTGCCAATCTTGCCCTGCCAAGCCTTTATGCCTCATTTTGGCAGGGATTTACCCCTGCCGGGCGGCCCCGCCCCCCGGTTCTGCCCTCCTGGGAGCTGCCCGCCCGGCCGGGCGCTAGGGCCAGGTGCCAGGCCTTGCGCCCTACTACCCAGCCGCGCGGTAGTCGCTGGGCCGGCGGCCAAACCGCTCTTCGTACACCTTGCTGAAGTACTTGGCCGAGGCAAAGCCCACCGCCTCGGCCACCGCCACCACCGTGCCGAAGCCGCCGGCCTCCAGCAGCTGCCGGGCCTGGTCGAGGCGCAGCTCGCGCAGCCAGGCGGCCGGCGTGAGGCCCGCCAGCTCACCCAGCCGGCGGTAGAGGGTACGCTCGCTCAGTTTCAGCAGGCGGGCCAGCTCGGCCGGGCCAAACTGCTCGCTGGCCAGGTGCCCGGCTGCCTGCGCCTGCCACTCGGCCAGCTGCGCGCCCGCCTCGGCCGGCGCGGCCGAGGCTGCGGCAACTGCTGTTTCTAAAGCGGCCGGAGCGGCCGAAGTAGCGGGGGCGGCCAGCTCGCCGGGGGCCTCGGCGGGCAGGGCGGCGAACTGGCGGCGCACGGCGTGGCGAGCCAGCAGCACCTGCACCCGCGCCAGCAGCTCGGCCGGGGCGAAGGGCTTGGTCAGGTAGTCGTCGACGCCCACGATGAGGGCGGCGCGGCGGTGGGTGTCGTCGGCGCGGGCCGTGAGCATGAGCACCGGCAGGCCCGCCCGCGCCGGGTCGGCCTTGAGGCGGGCCAGCAGCTCGGTGCCGCTCAGGCGCGGCATCATGGCGTCAGTGGTAATCAAGTCCACGGGCGCCTCGCGGCTGAGCACCTCCAGCGCCTCCTGCCCATCGGCAGCCGTTAGCACCTCGCAGGTGGAGCTGAGCAGCTCGCGCAGGTAGGCGCGCAGGTCGGGCTCGTCCTCCACCACCAGCACGCGGGGCTTGGAGGCAGGAGTGGAGAGTGGAGAGGTAAGAGTTGGGTGGGTGGGGGATGGGGCAAGGTGGGCCGGCACCGAAACCACTTTCAGGCTCGTTTCGCCTTGCTCGCCGCTCAACTCCACTCCTTCCTCAGCTCTTAACTCTGCCACCTCAACCGCCGGGAAGCGCAGGGTAAACGCCGCGCCCTGCCCCAGCGGGCTGGCCAGCGTGAGGGTGCCGCCCAGCAGTTCGGCCAGCTCGCGGCTCAGGGCCAGGCCCAGGCCGGTGCCGCCCTGGGCCTGGTTTTGCGGGCTTTGGTAGAAGCGCTCAAACACTCGCGCCTGCTCGGCCGGCGCGATGCCGGGGCCGGTGTCCTGCACGGTCAGGGTGTAGTAGCCATCGGCGGCGGGCAGCGCCGCCGTCAAGGCCACCGTGCCACCGATGGGCGTGTGGGTCAGCGCATTGCTGAGCAGGTTGGTGAGAATCTGGTCCACCTTGTCGGCATCCAGCAGCAGGTGCAGGGCCTCGGGCAGCGACTCGGGGCCGCGCAGGGCCAGGCCCCGGGCGGCGGCCAGCGGGGCAAACTGGGTTACCACCCGGCGCAGCAGCGGGGCCACGGCCGTGGGCACGGCCTGCACCGGCAGGCGGCCAGCTTGCAGGCGGGTCAAATCCAGGATGCGGTTGACCAACTCGTGCAGGCGCTGGGCCTGGCGGTGGGCCAGGGCCACGGGGCCCCGCACGGCGGCGGGCAGCCGCCGGGCGGGGTCGGTGAGCAGCGTTTCGAGCGGGCCCAGCACCAGCGTGAGCGGGGTGCGCAGCTCGTGGCTGGCGTTGGCAAAAAACTGATTTTTGGCCGCGTCCAGCTCGCCCAGGCGCAGGGCCTGGGCTTGCAGCTGGGCAGTTTGGGTGGCCAATTGCCCGTTCAGGCGGCGGGTGATGCGCAGGGCCAGCAAAATAGCCAGCGCCAATAGAGCCAGCAGCCCGGCTCCGGCGGCGGCCAGGCGCACCCGGCGGGTTTGCTCGCGCTCGCGCTCGGTGAGGCGGCTAATCTGGGCGGCCTGCTCGCGGGCCCGGAACCGGCCCTCGGTGGCGGCCAGGGCCGCAAACTGCTGGGCCTGGCGCAGCGTGTCAGTGAGGCCCTGGGTGCGGCGGGCGTAGTAATAGGCGCTGTCGTAGCGGCCGGCCTGGGCGTAGGCCTGAGTGAGCAGCTCGGTAACCTGGCTCAGGGGCAACAAGCTGTGCGACTGTTGGTAGCTGCGCTGTAGGGGCCGCAGCAGAGCCAGGGCCGGGACTGGCTCGCCCATCGCCAGGGCATAGCCCGCCAGGGCCTGGCGGGGCTTGGGCTGGGGAGCGGTGCGGGGGTTTTGGGTGAGCAGGGCCACGGCCTCGCCCAGCCGGCGGCGGGCGCGCTTGGGGTAGGCGGAGTGCTGCTGCCAGGCGGTCAGGCCCAGGGTCAGGGCCCGCGCCTCGGCGTAAGGCAGGTCGCGGGCCGGCCAGTCAGCCACCGTGGTATCGGCCGAGGCCCCGTAGCGCAGCCAAGCGCGGGCGCGGCGCAGCCAGGGGGCCGCCGCCGCAGGCCGGTCGGCTTGCAGCGCCACTTGCGCGGGCACCAGGTTCAGGTGCGTGAGCAGCAGGGCGATGTTGGGGTGGTGGCGCAGCTCGGCCGGCGGGAAGGACAGTTGCAGCCAGTCGCTGGCCTCGGTAGCCAGGGTGCTGGCGTAGGCGGCCGGCTGGCGGCTGTGCCCTTCCAGCAGCAGGGGCAGGTAGTAGTTGAGCAGCACGTCGGCCAGCGCCCCCCCGGCCTGGCCCCGGTTGGCAAGCGGCTGCCCGTAGCGGCGGTAGGTGGCCAGCGCCTGCTCGTAGGCGTACTCGGCCTGGGGGTAGCTGCCCTGCGCGGCGTAGGTTTCGCCCAGCAGGCACTGTGTCCAGCCAATGCCGCTCAGGTAGTCCTGCTGCTGGTAGATACGCCGGGCTCGCTCGTAGTAGCGCATGGCCTGGGGCAGGCGGCCCTGGGCGCGGCAGGCCGAGCCGGAACCGGCCAGCATACTGGCCAGCAGCACCCCGGCCGACCAGCGCGGGTCGTCGGGCCGGGCCGTGGCGGGGGTAGCCCCCCGGGTGCTGTCAAGGCCCGCGGCCCGAAACTGCCGGGCCGCCCGCTGGTAGTAGTAGAGTGTGCTGTCGTAGTGGCTCCGGGCGTAGTGCTGCCGGGCCAGGTCGTCGGCCAGTTGTAGCACCGCCAGGGGTTGCTGCTGCCCCTGCCGGGCACCAGCCAACTGCCAGGCCCGCTTTAGGTAGCGGGCGGCCGAGTCGGGGCGGTGTCGGTCCCGAAAATCATGGGCCCGGCGCACGTAGGCCAGCAGCCGGCCCAGCGAGTCGGCCGGCCACCGGGGGCGGGCGGCGGGCAAACTGGATTCGGCAAAAGCAAGCCCCGGTAGCAGCAGCAACGCGCCTAGAAGCCTGCGCGTCAGCCAGTGGCGGCGACCTGAGCCGGCCAGTTGCTGCAACAGCTTACTAGGAAAGGGCATGGCGGCTTTGTGGCGAGTGCAGTGCCCGGGCGTGAGAAGAGTCAAAAGTAGCCTCCGCTATCCTGACTTACTGAATGGGTACCGCTAAGCTACCTGCTTCCATGCACTGAGACTCAATGGGAAGGCCGTTTTTTAAATCTTTTAGCTAGGTTCCGAAAGGTGCACCTTCCTGACCCACCCCTAAAAAGGCCGATTTAGCCGGTTTTTGCGGGTCAAGAAGTGGGTTCTGTAAAGTAGCTTTGTGAGCTATACTT
>JBPBPH010000019.1:0-22295 GCA_050954355.1 Janthinobacterium lividum | reverse complement strand
GCCCCGCGAAGCATCTCTACCGCGTAAGTAATTCCAAACTTATAGGATTACTTACGCGGTAGAGATGCTTCGCGGGGCTCAGCATGACCGCCTGTTGGTGGCCTTAAGTAAGCTAGCTGCCTATTGCTTGGTAAACTCCAGGCTTTTGCCGCCTTGCTTGAGCGTGAAGCCGGGCTTATCGGCCGCAAATTCCAGGCGCACCTGGGCAGGGTCGAATTTGAAGACGCCCGGCGCCACGGCTTCCAGCGGGAAGGCGGGCTGGCCGGTGGCCTGGGCTTGCAGCTGGCCCTGGTCGTTTTTGCTGAGCACGATTTTCAGTGGCATCTGGGCGGTGCTATAGGTGCCGGCATAGCGGTCGAGGTCGGCGGCCGTGGGCACGTAGCCGCTGGCACGGAACTGCTCGTCTACCTGAATGCGCTGGTCGCGGTTGGCCACCGCCCAGGCGGTGTGAAATACGAGCTGGTCGCGCCGGGTCATGGCCGGGAAATCAATCTTGTCTACGTCGTCGGTGCTTTGGTGATAGTCCTTATGCAAGCCACTGGTGTAGAAAATAATCGGCACGTTGTGCTTGGCAAAGTTGTAATGGTCCGAGCGCTCGTAGATGTGCTCGGGGTCGTCGGGGGCGTTGTACTTGTAGTCGAGCGCCACGGGGTTATACTGCTGGTTGGTGGCCTCGCTCAGCGTGTTCAGCTCCTTCGACAACCGGTCGGCGCCCACCAGGTACACGTAGTCGCCCTTGCCCTGGTGCAGGCTGTCCACGCGGCCTACCATGTCGATGTTGAGGTCGGTCACGGTGTTGGCCAGCGGGAAGATGGGGTGGTCGGTGTAGTACTGCGAGCCCAGCAGGCCCTCTTCCTCGCCCACGTTGGCCAAAAACAGGATGCTGCGCCTAGGGCCGTGGCCTTCTTGCTTGGCCTTGGTAAAGGCGCGGGCCATCGCCAGCACGCTCACCGTGCCCGAGCCATCGTCGTCGGCCCCGTTGTAGACCACGCCGTTTTTAATTCCTAGGTGGTCGTAGTGGGCCGAGAGCACCACCACCTCGTCTTTCTTATCGCCGCCTTCGAGGTAGCCCAGCACGTTTTCGGTGGTGAAGGGCTCTTTCTTTTGCTTGAGCTGCACGCTGACGGCAGCGGGCTTGAAGCCGCTGGCAATGGGCTTGCCGGCGGTAGCCACGCCCTTTTCATACTTGGTAAGGCCGCTCGGAGTAGTGCCCAGCAGGGCGGTCCCCAGTGCCGGCGATACGAGCACAATGCCGGGCCTATCCGGGGTTGGCTGGTCGGTAAACTCCAACTGCTCGCGGGTATACGGAGCCATCTCCTTGGATGTCTGCGCGAACGTGGCAGCCGTGGGTGCCACTAAGAAAACGGAGTGCGGCCGCGCCGCGAGCAGGGCGGCGGTGCGGGCCGATATAGCCCGCAAGCCGCTGCCACCATAGGGACTGGCCGCGCCCAGCAGCGGCTGCCCAGCCTTGTTAAGCGGCTGTCCCAGCAGTATCACCAGGTCGCTACCCGCCGCAGGAGCAGTCGCCATGTCTGAGTACTTGTCTTCTTTAATGCCGTAGCCCGCGAAGGTGGGCTTCACAGTAGCTGGGCCTCCCGTAAAACTGCCCGGCAACAGCACGTAAAAATCCTTGCCCTGCGTATACGTTTTGCCGCCTACCTGAATTGCCGAGGCTGGGTCGAGGCTCACGCGGTTCATCGTGAAGTGTTGCAGGTAAGGGTTGTCCGAGTTCGGCACCGGGCCCGCCAGCCCGTCGGCGGCGAAGGCCTTGGCGATATAGTCGGCGGCCATGCGCTGGCCCTTTTTACCGGTTTCGCGCCCTTCGTACTCGTCCGAAGCCAGCACCGACAGGTCTTGCTTCAGCGCCTCGGGCGTGATGGTAGCGGCGTAGGGCAGCGAGTAGTCGGTGTCGGGGCCGGCGGCGGCAGTGGCCGGGGTGGCAGTGGCCGGGGCCATGGGGGCAGCCTCGTCGCGGCGGGTTCGTTTGGTTTTCACCTTGACCTTGCCCGTTGGCTCAGTGGGCGTTTGGGCGGCTACTGTCCCGGCCGCCAGGACCAGGGCCGCCGTGAGGCGCAATGTTTTCAGCATGAGAAAAGTAGAGAAATAAGTGGCGACCGTAAATAAACGGCAGCGCCGCCGCCCACCCGCGCAAAACCTTCCAGCCGCCGCGCGGCGCCGCGCCCAGGGGCGGGCTATTTTGCGCCCCCGCCCCCTAGGGCCTCCTTGGCTTGGCGCGGCGGGCTGGTCGGTTATGCTTGGGTAAGTGCTAAGCTGCGGCCAGCGCGCCGGGGTGGCGGCCGCCGGGCCCGGCCGCCACCCCGGCGCGCTAACGCCTTGCTACTTAGCGGCTATTTGCCCGGCCTGCCCGGCGGTGGCTGGCAGGTAGTCGGGCGTGGCCACTACCAGCACGCGCTGCCCGGCCTGCGCCTGCTCGGTGGCCAGGCGCCGCAGCTGCTGCGTGCGGTACGCGCCCAGAGCCTGGTTGATGGCCGCCAGCGCCGGACTGGTCTGGCTGGCCGGGGCGCTGGGGTTGAAGCAGCCGGCGGGCAGTTCCCACCACTTGCCGGCGGCGGGGCAGTACTTGCGGTAGGCTGCCTCCAGCTCGGGCAGGGTGCGGATGACGTGCGCGGTGCCGGGCAGGAAGCTGGCGCTACGGTCGATGAGCTGCCGCATGGCCAGTTGAGCGCCCGCCTTGGTGGCGCCGGTGCGAACCTGGAAGCGCTGCACCTCGCGCAGCAGGTAATACAGCTTGAGCTGCTCGGCATCAGTGCTGGCTTGCAAGTAGTTATATTCGGCAACGGGGTCGGCAAACCGCTGGGCGGGCACCCCACGCTGCTGCGCCAGGAAGCGCGAGTAGCCGCCTATGCCCAGGCGGGCGATGGTCGCGGTTTCGGTGCTGTCGATGCCGCTGTCGGGCCACTCGTAGAGCACGAGTGTGGGCTTGCTAGTGGCAAACGCCTGGCGCAACTGCGCGTACTGCTCGTGCTGCGCATCGCACGTGGGCGCGGCCTTAAAGTAGGTAATGCTGCCGCCTGCCAGGTGGCGCGTGCTGTAGCGGGCTACGGGCTGCCCTAGGGTGCCCGGCCGGCCACTAACGGCAGCAAACGACTGGGCCGAAGCGGCGGCAGAAGAGAAACACAGCGCGGCGGCCAAAACAAAAATGGAGGTTTTCATGACTCAGAAAGAAAAAGGGGTGAAGGAAAAGAAGTTGATTGCGAAAAGAGGCGTTAGAAAAAACGGATGCCCTAGGGCCAGGGGCGGGCCCTAGCCCCCAAACCCGCCCCCGCCGCTGGGAGCCGCGTCGATGCGGCCGGCCTTGGCCTTGCTGGCCCCGATAAACCAGGTGAAGCCCAGCCAGCCCACGCGGGTTTCATACTTGCTGTAGAGGCTGGTTTGCAGCTCGGGCGTGGCCAGCTCGGTGCGGCGCACCTGGGTGTTGAGCAGGTCCGACACGCGCAGCGTGAGGGCGGCGCGGTCGCCGAACAGGCGCTGGCGCAGCGCCAGGTCGAGGCCGCCGCTGGCTAGCTGCCGGCCCTGGGCCGTGAGCACCGTGGAGCGAATGGCCCCGGTGAGCTGCACGTCGAGGCCCTTGCGGGGCGTGAAGTTGTTGGCCAGGCGGGCGGTGCCGGCCAGGGCGGCGCGGTTGGCGGTGTTCAGGGCGTTGGCGGCAATCTCGGAGCGGTAGAGCGAGCCCGTGGCCGACACGCGCCACCACTTGGCCAGGGGCTGGGCCCAGGTCATTTCGAGGCCTAGGTTGGTGGTGCTGCCCAGGTTCTGAAACGTTTCCTGGGTCACCACGCCCACGTTGCTGATGCGGGTGGCCAGCGTGTCGATGGTGCGGATGCGCTGAATGGCGCTCTGGGTGAAGCGAGCAAACACGGTGGTCGTGATGCTGGCGCCAGTAGCCAGGTTGAGCTGGTGGCCCAGTTCCAGGTTGTGGCTGAACTCGGGCAGTAGGGCGGGGTTGCCCTGGTGGTAGTTGCGCGGGTCCTGGTACATCTGGATGGGCAGCTGCTGCATAAAGTCGGGCCGGTTCAGGCGGCGGGCGTAGCTAAACTGCAGGCGGTTCTGGCCCGGCTCCTTGCCCAGCTCGCGGGCCACCGTGGCGCTCGGAAACAAGCTGACGTAGCCCCGGCTAATGCTGGCCCGGCCATCGGCCACGCCGCCGTTCAGGAAGGTAGCCTCGCTGCGCAGGCCGCCCTGGGCGCTCCAGCCGTGGGCGAGCGTGCGCTGGTAGGTGGCGTAGGCGGCGGGCATCACCTGCGTAAAACGGTAGTCGAACGAGCGGTTCTCGTCGCGCACAAACTCGGCGGCCGGGTCGGCGGTGGGGGCAAATAGGGCCGTGCTGCCGGTGTTGCGCAGGGTTTGCAGCTTCACGCCGGTTTCGAGCTTGCCCTTGCTGTCGGCGCTGGGCAGGGTGTAGTCTACCTGCCCGAAATAAATCTGGGCCTGCACCTGCTGCTGCTGCCGGAAGCCCGCCGGCGCGGGGCCACCCGCCAGCAGCTGGCTCACCGGCAGGGTGGCGTCGACGTTTACCATCCCGGCGTTGGCGGTCAGCTCGCGGCCCTTGTGCGCCTCCCAAATGTGGCGGTAGTCGGCCGACGATTCTAATACCGTCACCTTCACGTCGGCCACTTCCTGGCCGTACTGCGTGGTGATGGTGGGCGCGCCCACCGTCTGTTGGGTCAGGGTATTGTTGACGAGGTCGGTTTCGTGCTCCAAATGCGGCTGCACGCTCACGCTCAGGGTTTGCTCTTTGGTCAGGTCGTAGGTCAGGCCCAGGTTCAGGCTGTGGTTGCGGTTGTGCTGGGTGCCTAGGCCCTCCTGGGTGGTATAGAGGCGGCTGGTAGTGGCGCCGTCGGTCAGCAGCGCGGTTTGGCTATTGCGGTTGTTGGTGCGGTACAGCTGGTCGCGGCCGTCGTAGCCCAGGTTCCAGGTGGCGTTGCCGTGGTGGCGGCTCAAGCTCAGGCTAGGCGAGTACTTGTCGCCGTTGCCCACTACCAGAGCCGCCTGGCCGTTCCAGCCCTCTTTTTTATCTTTCTTGGTGATGATGTTGATGACGCCCGCCCCGCTGGCGTCGTACTTGGCCGAGGGGTTAGTCATTACCTCCACCTGGGCAATCTGCGAGGCCGGAATCTGGTCGAGCCTAGGGCCTGGCCCGCCGTTGCTGGTGCCGGCCGGCTTGCCGTCAATCAGGATGGTGAGGTTGCTGGAGCCGCGCAAACTCACCGTGCCAGTGGCGTCTACGGCCACGGCGGGCACGTTTTCGAGCACGTTCACGGCCGTGCCGCCCACGCTGCTCAGGTCCTTCTCCACGTTAATCACCGTTTTGCCCAGCTCCTGCTGCACCACGGCCTTCTGGCCGGTCACCGTCACCTCGCCCAGCTGCTGGGTAGCGGCGCGCAGCTTCAGGGCGCCCAGGGCCATGGTGGCCTGGCCGGGCGCCACCCGCACGGCCTGCGCCAGGCTTTGGTACCCTAGGGCCAGCACCCGCAGGCGGTAGGCACCGGCTGGCACGCCGGGTAGCGCAAACTTGCCGTCGAGCGTAGTTTGGCCGCTGGCTACCAGGCTGGTATCGGCGGGCGCGGCGCGGCGCAGCAGCACTGTGGCAAAGGGCAGTACCTCGGCCTGGGCGCCGGCCGCCACGGCCGTGCCGCTGAGGGTGGCGCTGCTAGTAGTGCCCAGGGGGCTAGGGGTAGTTTGGCTGGCGCCGCCCTGCGCTTGGGCCCGTAGGGCAACGGGAGTGGCTAGTAGCAGGCCAGCGGCCAGTAGCGCATTGATTTTCAGGAAGAAAGTCATGGCTGAAAGTCGAAAAAAAGGGTTGCGAAAGGGCACGCCGATTCCGTTCCCGGCCAGCCGCGGTTCCGGCCAGGGGAAAAAGCGAGCCTGTAAAAGGCGAAGGGAGGTGGTAAAGGGAAGGCTCCCGCTCGCCAGAGGCAAAGGGGGCCGGCTAGGGGCGCCGCAGGAGCCGCGGAGTGAGCGGCGGCTGCTAGGCGGGGCCAGGTTATGGGCTTAGGGCAGTACTGGGTGTCTGATAGAACAAATGTACGCTAGGTACTTTGTGTTGCAAGGTACTGATTTAAAATATTTTTATTAACTGCCATTTCCAGCAAGTAGGACAACTATTTCACCTCGGTTTTTAAGGGGTTTATTCGGTTACCGGCCCTAGGGGCCAAACGTTACACGCCCCATAGCAGGCACCACGAGCGGCTAGATGGCAGAAGCCCATCCCTAGTTGCCTGGGCTGGGTAGAAAAAATTGCCTACCGGGCGCGCAGTGCCCACTACTGCTCCCAAGGTGTAACAGCGGTTACTCAGCCCCATTAAGTTAAGGATGGCCCGGGCGCCCGGCGGCGACGCCCGCGCAGGGCAAGCTGGTGCAGATTTGGAACTGCTAGGCGGTAGCGCGGACTTTTAGGCCGCCGGCAGCTGGGCTAGGCGCACGAGCAGGCTGGCAACCTAAAAGCCCGCGCTACTGCTCAATCTGCCCAGAAATTACCCTAGGCCTCTGTGGTGGGGTAAGCCAGCAGGTTCTTAATCATGCCCTTAAAGATGATGCCGTGGAAGGGCAGCACGGCGTACCAATAGAGGCGGCCCAGCAGGCCCTCGGGGCGGTAGGCGGCCAACTGCTCTAGGGTGTGGCTGCCGTCGGCGTTGCCGCTGATGCGGAACTGCAGCCAGGCCTCGCCGGGCAGCTTCATTTCGGCGTAAAGCAGCAGGCGGCAAGTGGCGGGGTCGGCCACCAGCACGCGCCAGAAATCGAGCGGGTCGCCGGCCCGCAGGTGGTTGGGCGAGCGGCGGCCCCGGCGCAGCCCCACGCCGCCCACCAGCTTGTCGAGCAGCCCGCGGATGCGCCAGAGCCAGTCGGTTTTGTACCAGCCCCGCTCGCCCCCAATGCGCCAGATATTGTCCAGCACCTCGGCCACCGGCCGCGTAAAGCGGCGCTGCTGCCGGTCGAAAAACATGCCGTTTTTAGGAATCTGGATGGCATCCATGTAAGTGGGGCGCAGCGTGCCGCTGCTCATGGCGTCGCTCCAGCTGCTGACCACCTCGTTTTGCTCGATGCGCTGGAACGCCAGCGCCAGCGCCGCCCGGTAGCTCATGCAGGCGTGCGGCACCGCTCGCCCGATGCTGCGGGCCGGGTCGGCAATGGTATCGTTTTTGAGGCTTTCTACCAAGCTTTGGGCCAGCGAAAACGAGGTGCTCGTGACCAGGTACAGCCACCACGACGAGAGCCGGGGCGTGAGCACGGGCACCGTCACTATCCAGCGCCGGTAGCCGCGCACGGCCGCCAGGCCCAGCAGCATTTGCTTGTAGGTCAGCACGTCGGGGCCCCCTAGGTCGAAGCTCTGCCCGAGGCAGGCGGGGTTGTCGAGCACGGCCGTGAGGTAAAAAATCACGTCCCGGATGCCCAGCGGCTGGCAGCGCGAGTTGAGCCAGCGCGGCGTCACCATCACCGGCAGCTTCTCCACGATATCGCGGATAATCTCGAATGAGGCCGAGCCCGAGCCAATGATGATGCTGGCCCGCAGCACCGTGAGGCGGGCCGCCTGGGCCTGGGCCAGCACCTGCTCTACGGCGCTGCGCGAGCGCAGGTGCACGCTCAGGTCGTGGTCGTTGGCAATGCCCGAGAGGTAAACGACCTGCCGGGCCGTGGTGCGGTCGAGGTAGGTGGTAAAGTGCTGGGCCGACGCCTGTTCGAGCCGGTAAAAGTCTTCGCGGCCGTGGCTGCTCATCGAGTGCACCAGGTAGTAGACGGCGTCGAGGTCGCGGGGCAGGTCGGCCAGCGTTTCGGGCTTCAGCAAGTCGCCCTGCGCCACGCTCACCAGCGGGTGCTGGCTGGCGGGCAGCGTGTCGGGCAGGGCAAAGCGGCGGGCGTCGCGCACCAGGCACACCACCTCGTGGCCGGCCCCGGTGAGGGCAGGCAGCAAGCGCTGGCCAATGTAGCCGGTGGCCCCGGTGAGCAGGATTTTCATGGGGCGGGCAGGAAAAGGATGCGCGAAGGGCCCTAGGGCAACCCTGGGTGGCGCGGCAAGCCCTAGGGACCGCTGCGTACAGTAAGCAGCACGCAGTAAGAACGTAGGAATGACGCACTTGTTTGTCGGCGGCGGCCCTAGGGCCTACCGCGTATTTTTGCGGCCATGACTCCTTCCTGCCCTCTCGTCCCTTCCCTGGCCCTGGCCGGGCTGGCTCTGCTGCTGGCTTCTGCTGCCCACGCCCAAGCCCCCTTAAATTTGCCGCAGCCCAGCCCGACCGTGCGCCTGCGCGAAGCCTTCTCCACCACGTTTGTGGAACTGAGCTACGCGCGGCCGTCGCTGCGGGGCCGCGTGGCCTTTGGCGGGCTCGTGCCCTACGACCAGGTGTGGCGCACGGGGGCCAACACGGTGACCAAAATCCGCTTTGGCGAGGCCGTGACGCTGGGCGGGCAGCCCGTGCCGGCCGGCACCTACGCCCTGCTCACCATCCCTGGCCGCACCGACTGGACCCTCATCCTCAACCGCGACACCGCCCAGTGGGGCGCCTACGAGTACAAGCAGAGCCTCGACGTGCTGCGCCTACCCGCCAAGGCCACCAAGCTGGCCACCCCGCAGGAAAGCCTGCGCCTCAGCTTCGAAAACCTGCGCCCCGCCGCCGCCGACCTCACCCTGGCCTGGGAGCGGGTGCAGGTGAGCCTGCCCCTGGTGGGCAACCCCGACCCGCTGGTGCTCGCCCAAATAAAGACGGCGATGCAGGGCGAGAAAAAGCCCTACCTGGCGGCGGCCCAGTACTATTACAACTCCGGCCAGCCCGACCTGACGCCCGCCGTGGGCTGGCTAGACGAGGCCATTAAGGCCAACCCCAACTACTCGTACTACTACTGGAAGGCCAAGCTGCTGCAAAAGCAGGGCAAAAACCAGGAGGCCGGCGCCGCCCGCAAGTCGCTGGACGCGCTTACGGCCGTTAAAAACGAAACCGCCAAGGACGAATACACGCGCCTCAACGTGCAGCTGCTGAGCGAGGTAAAGGGCAAGAAGTAAGCACCGCGCCCGGCTTAGCGGCGGCCCCTAGGGGCTAGGCGGCTGCGCAACCGGCGAGCCAGTAACGACTACTTATTGGTTTTGGGCGGCGGGCTTTTCGCCCTGCTGCACCAGTTGCGAGAAGCTTTTGGCAGCCTGCGTAAACTCGGAGGGGATGAGCACGACGGTGGTCGTGTTGTTGTCGATGCCAATTTCGGAGAGCATCTGCATCCGGCGCAGCTCCAGCGCAATGGGGCTTTTTTCCATTTCCAGCGCGCCCTGCGTGAGCTTGAGGGAGGCTTCCAGCTCGGCCTCGGCCTTGATGATGCGGGCGCGCTTTTCGCGAATAGCCTCCGCCTCGCGGGCCATTGCCCGCTGCATCGACTCGGGAATCTCCACGTCCTTGATTTCGACCAGCTCGATTTTTACGCCCCAGGCCTCGGTGGCCGCGTCCACTATTTGCAGCAGGGCGCCGTTTATCTGGGCGCGCTCGCGCAGCACCTCATCCAACTGATGCTGGCCGATGATGTTGCGCAAGGCCGTGACCGAGAGCTGGTACACGGCCTTGTTGTAGTCGGCCACTTTAATGACGGCATCCGCCGGATTCAGCACTTTAAACCACAGCACGGCATTGACCTTGATGGTCACGCTGTCCTTGGTAATAGTTTCCTGCTGCTCCAGCTCCACCGTTTTGGTGCGCATATCAATGGTTTGCTGGCGCTCAATGAACGGCACGAGCCAGTAGAGCCCCGGCCCGCGCGTGCCGGTGTAGCGCCCCAGCCGAAACACGATGGCGCGCTGGTATTCCTGGGCAATGCGCAGGCTCAGGGCCAGCAGCACGAGGGCAACGACGAGAAACGGCAGCAGTAGCATAGCAGTGGGGGTGAAGTAGGTAGCGAATCTATCGCCCCTGCCCAACATACATTACAATTAATTCATTACGGCCACCCCTATGCCGCTAGCCAAGCAGCCGCAACGTCTGCGCATCCGGCGCGCCGCCGAAGAACTTGGCCAGCACCGCCCCAAAAACCGGGTCGGCGCCCGGCACCTGGGCAAACAGCGTCATCGACGAGCGCAGCTTCAGGTCGTCGGGCGTGCCCATTACGCTGGTGGCGTTGCTACCCGGCAGCGCCACCAGCGCCTTCGATATTTCCACCAGCCGCGGCCCTAGGGTGGGGTGCGCCAGGTAAGCCGCCGCCTCGCTGGCGTTGGCAATGGCGTAGTGCTGCGCCGTGCTGCTGTACCCTAGGCCCTGAATCTGGGGAAAGATGTACCACATCCAGTGGCTGCGCTTGCGCCCGGCCCGCATTTCGCCCAGGGCCGTTTGGTAGTCGCGCTGCTGGGCATCGAGAAAGCGCTGGAGGTTGGGCGGGGTGGGCATGATAGCAGGTTAATAATTTCGGACGGTCGTATCGAGGGTAACGAGTATAAGGTGCGGACTGGACTGCTGCCGTTTGAATTCTGAATACGGACGAATAGCTAGCTTGAATATTTGGCTCGTACCTTCTTTTAAATCTGGATGCAACGTTAGGATGCTGTCTTGGTGCTCGTAGCGTCCATTACCCTTAGCCGATGAACCGAGTGGACTTTCGCGCCACTGGGTGTAAGTGCCATTCTTCATGAATTGAAAATTTTCCGCGCCCTTAAAGTCGTATTGCTTGATGGTCAGCCAAGTGTTTTCTTTTCTTATTTCCTGGAGCCCGAAGCCAATAATGCAGTAAGCAAGCACCGGCACGGTTGAAAACCAAAGTGGTACTGCTCGTTTTGCTAAGGGAAGCTGAGTGCGCAGAAAAAGCCGGATAACCGCGATTACGAATAGAATAATTAAACCAATAAGGGTGGCTGGCAGAAGAAATAGAGTCAACACGAAACCAATGTCAGAATTATTACCCAAACCAAGTATAGTAAACACACTCGCCCACAGCAAGCAGCACACGATAATAAACCCTTTATTTTCTTGCATAAAATCAGAAACAAGCTTGGAGATATTGATAGCAAAGGGGAAGTCGTAAAAAGCCCGTCATGCTGAGCTTGTCGAAGCATCTCTACCACGTCGTATTATGGTAGAGATGCTTCGACAAGCTCAGCATGACGGGCTTTTATGCCTGTGTGCTACCGCCCCACTACGGGCAGCACCGGCAGGCTCTCGTGCCCCTGGGCATCGACGCTGGCCACGCCGAAGATGTAGTTGTCCTTGCTAATGGCCAGGTCGGCGGTAGTGCCCGACACGGGCAGGCGCTGCTGCCACTGCGGGGCGCTGGTTTCGCGCACCAGCACCACGTAGCCGGCCGGGGCGGGGCCGCCCTGCGGGGCCTGCCAGCGCAGCTCGGTGCGGTTGGTGAGCTTGGCGGTGAGCACCTCCACCTTTTGGGGGGCGGCGGGGGCTAGGGCCAGGCTGGCCAGGGTAGCCAGGTTTACCTGGGCGGTGCGGCGCAGGTAGCGGTAGTCCACAAACTCGGGCTTGTCGCCGTACTCGGTGCCGTTCTCGGTGCGCAGGTCCTGGTGCTGGTGGTCGAAGTTCTCGTTGGTTTCGGTGAAGCGCACGGCCGCGTAGCCCTGCTGGTTGAAGGGCGTGTGGTCGCCGCCGCGCAAAAAGCGGTCGGGACGGTATTCCAGCAGCACCGCGTAGCCGCCCTGGCTCACGTACTGGCGGGCGGCGCTCACGGCGTAGCGGGCCAGCTGGCGGCTGCTGGCGTCGTTCTCGCTGCTGAGCTGGCGGCGGGTGCGGGCCTGGTCGGGCGTTTCGGTGGCCGGCACGCCCTCGCTAAACACGCGCAGGTGCAGCGAGTCGGTCACGTCGGGGTCGTGGCCTTTGGAGTTGCCCACAATGTCGTTGTTGAGCATCGCCACCAGGTTCCAGTGCTCGCGCTTGGCGCGCTGGGCCAGGTGGGCGGCGCCCAGCAGGCCCTGCTCCTCGCCCTGCACCGCCACCAGCTTGATGGTGCACGGAAACTTTTGGCCGGCCAGCACGCGGGCCACTTCCATGACGGCAGCCACGCCCGAGGCGTCGTCGTTGGCGCCGGGCGCGTCGGCGGTGCGGTTCATCACGTCCGTCACCCGCGAGTCAATATGGCCGCTCATCAGCAGCACGCGCGTGTCGGTGGGGTCGGTGCCCGGAATGGTGGCCAGCACGTTGGCCATGGGCGTGAGCTTGTCCACGCGCTTGCCATCGGGCTTCATCAGGAAGGTATCCATTTCCACCGTCATGCGCCCGCCGCCGGCCTTGCTGTATTTCTTAAACTCGTTGAACACCCACCCGCGGGCCGCCCCAATGCCGCGGGTCTTGCTCTGGGTGTCGCTCAGGGTGTGGCGGGTGCCGTAGCTCACCAGCTTGCGCACGTCGGCCTCCAGGGTTTTGGCCGATACCTCCTGCACCCACTGCTGAATGCGCGGGTCGGTGGGCGGCAGCGGGTTGGCGGGCTGGCCTAGGGCCGCCAGGGGCAGCAAGGCGGGGAGCAGGGGTAGCAGAATTTTCATAAGTATTCGCAAGAAACGACAAGCGCCGCCTACCAGCAAGGCAGGCGGCGCTCGTAAGGGCACCAGCCAAGGCGGCGCAGTGGCGGCCCAGGGCAAAAAAAAACGCCGGCCCGGCGCCTAGCCCATCGTGTGGTACACGGCCTGCACGTCCTCGTCCTCCTCCAGCTTGTCGATTAGCTTTTCCACTTCCTCGGCCTGCTCGTCGTTGAGGCTTACGGTGGTGTTGGGCACGCGCTGCAGGGTGGCGCTCACTACGTTGGCGCCCTTGGCCCCTAGGGCCTGCTGCATCTGCCCAAAGTCGGTAAAGGCGGTTTCGACTACCATATACTTGTGCTCCTGGCCGTGCTCGTCCTCCTCAGTGGTTTCGTACACGTCCTCGGCGCCCGCGTCAATCAGCTCCAGTTCCAGCTCGTCGCGGTCGAGCCCCTCGGCGGCCAGCTTGAATACGCCCTTGCGGGTGAAGGTGTAGTCGGACGAGCCGGCCGTGCCCAGGGCCCCGTGGTTGCGGTTGAAGTAGAGGCGCACGTTGCTCACGGTGCGGGTGGGGTTGTCGGTGGCGGTTTCGACCACAATGGCCACGCCGTGGGGGCCGTAGCCCTCGTATACTACCTCCTGGTAGTCCTTTTCGTCCTTGCCGCTGGCGCGCTTAATGGCGGCGTCCACGCGGTCTTTGGGCATGTTCACACCCTTGCCGTTTTGGATGGCCGTGCGCAGGCGGGCGTTGGTATCGGGGTTGGGGCCGCCCTCTTTCACGGCCATCACAATCTCTTTGCCGATGCGGGTAAAGTCTTTCGACATCCGGTCCCAGCGCTTCATTTTGCGGCCTTTCCGGAATTCAAATGCGCGTCCCATTTTTTCAATTATTCAGTTAGCAATTAACATTTGGCAACCCGGCTTTGGGGTGGGCGGGGCCGGGCTGCCTAGGGCGCAAAGGTAGCAAAAGGCGGCGGGGGCGGGCAACTACCCGCTAGGGCCAAGCGCGGCTAGCTAGCGCACCAGCTCCACGGTGCCGCGCACCGTGCGCCCGGCAGGGTCGCAGTCGGTGGTGTAGCGCCAGAGGTAGTAATAGATGCCGGCCGCGCAGCCCGCCCCCGTCCAAAAACCAGCGTACGCGTCGCTGCTAAATACTTCGCGGCCCCACCGGCTGAATATCCGCACTTCCGACGTGCGGGGCGCCGCCAGCCGCAACTCAAACTGGTCGTTGATACCATCGTTGTTGGGCGTGAAAATATTAGGAACGTCATAAAGCTGGCTGGCTACGGCGCGCGCTTCGGTGGCGGCCGACACGGCCACGCAGCCCCCTTGCCCCACGCGCACCCGGTAGCGGCCGGGCTGGCTGGGCTGGTAGGTAGGCAGGCTGGCCGCCGGCAGCGTTTGCCAGGCGGCCCCGGCCGCGGGGGCGTACTGCCACTCGTAGGTGGCCCCGGTGGGGGCGGGCGCTACGCTTAGGGTAGCCGGCGCCTGGCCGCAGCCCAGCGCCACGCCCCCGGCCGGGCTGAGCGTGGCTGTGGTGTCGGCCGCCGCGCAGGTAGGGCCCTGGTTGAAGCCCACCCGCAGCCCGGCGTCGCCCGCGCTAGGGGTGGCATTCACCAGAAAGTCCACGTCGTTGTCGCCGTCCACGTCGCCCACCACCAGGCCGAAGGTGTACTTGCCCAGGGCCACGTCGGCGCCGCTCCCAAACGTGCCCCCGCGGTTGAAGCGCACGCTCACGTTGCCGCCGTAGAGGTTGCCCGTCAGCAGGTCCTGGTCACCGTCGCTGTCCAGGTCGGCCAGGCGCATATACTGGGGGTAGTCGCCCACGGGCACCGCCGCGCCGCTGGCCGCAAACTGCCCCTGCCCATCGTTGAGGCGGGTTTCGACGGTGTTGGTGCGGGCGCACCCGGCCAGTAAGTCGAGGTCGCCATCGCCGTCGAGGTCGGCCAAAGCCAGGCTGGCGGGGTTGTTGCCCACGCTGTAGCTGGTGGGCGCGCCAAAGCTGCCGTTGCCCTGGTTGAGGCAGGTGTAGATGTTGCCGGTGCTAAAGCCCGTGGTCAGGTAGTCGGCGTCGCCGTCGCCATCAATGTCGCCCAGCGTAAAGGCGCCCGTGCCGCCCGCAATGGCCAGCTCCGAGCCGCCGGCAAAGGTGCCGTTGCCTTGGTTGAGGCGCACGCTGGCCACGGTTTGGCCCGCCGTGTTAGTGCTGAGTACCGCATCCAGGTCGCCGTCGCCGTCGAGGTCGGCCGTGGCCAGCAGGTGCCCGCCCGCCAGCAGCCCCAGGGTTTCGGAGCCGGCCCCGAAGTTGCCCCGGCCATCGTTGAGGCGCACGCTGAGGCGGGTGGCTGCGGTGCCCGCGTAGCAGCTGGCCAGCAGGTCGAGGTCGCCGTCGCCATCGAGGTCGGCCAGCACCGTGTCGGTGGGCGGGCCACCCACGCTCACGGTGGGGCCGGCGCTAAAGTTGCCTCGGCCATCATTGAGGCGCACCAGTATGGCGCTGGCTACCGTGTAGTTAACCGTCGGCGGCAGCAGGAGCAGGTCCAGGTCGCCATCATTGTCGATATCGGCCAGCTGCTGGCCGCTCGCCCCTAGGCCCGACGCCACATCGGTGCCCGTGGTGAACGTGCCGCGCCCCGGCCCGTTTACCGCCGCCGTAAACTGATATATCTGGGGCCGCACGGCCTGCCCCGCGGCCCCGCGCACCGTGGCCGGCACGCTCACGGCTACCGGCTCGCCGGCCACGAAGGGGGTGCCCGCCGGCAGCGTCAGCGTTACCACGCCCGCGCTCACGCTGGCCGTGAGGGCCCGGTTGCCGCGCCGCTGCGCGCCGATTACCTTAATGGTGCCCACGGTAGCCGGGTCGAGCGCGGCCGAAAACGTGAGCTGCACCGGCCCCGAGCGCGGAGCGGCCGGCGCATTGCGGCGCGGCGAAAGCGAGAGCAGGGTAGGGGCTTGGGCGGCAGCCAAATGGGTAGCCAGCGCGGCCCCAGCTACCAGTACGCTGGCGCCGCGCCGCGGGCTTACCGATAGGTAACGATAGTAGGAGTGTAGCAAGCGCAAGGAACTGGTAAGTGGTAGTGGGCAGGACCCATGCCAAAAGTAAGCTCCTGGTTACCGTAGCGACCCGCCCTAGCCCTAGGGGCGCCGCGCCCCGGCCGCTGGCAGGGCCCGCAGCTCGTAGTCGCCGTGGTTGCCCCTAGGGTAGCCCGCCAGGTTGATGCGCAGGCGCCGGCTGGTGGGCTCGTACTGGTAGGTGCCGCGCTGCACGTCGGGCCCATTCTTATCGCTGAAGCGGAAGAAAATGCTGTCGCCCAGGGTGCTAAAGCGCCCCTGCTGGCTGAAATAGCGCGGGCCGCTGTCGCCGAGCAAAAGGCTCAGGCGCTTGCTGTAGCTGCCGTCGGCGCGCAGCGTGAGGGTGCCGCCCACGCCCGGCACCGCCGTGGGCGGCTGGCCCTCGGTGAAGTCGTACACGGTGTAGCCCACGTAGCTATAGGTGGTGTAAAAAGCAACGGGCGGCCCGGCCGGCTGTGGCAGCCCAGCCAGCGCCCCTAGGGCCAGCAAGCGAAGAAACATAACGAAAGAAACAATGGCGCAGCACACAACTGCAAAAGCCGGGCCGCCGGGCCGCGCCGGCGCCGCTGCCGAGCGCCCTGGGCAGCGGCGGCCTAGGGCCCATTATTCGGCCAGGCGCAGCTCGGTTTCGGCAAATACCTGCGGCAGCTTGCGCTTGCGCTCTACCAGCTGGTAGCTGGCGCGGCCGGCGGCCTCGTTCCAAAACACGTCCGACACTAAGCCCTGGTGGGCGGGGCGGCCGGCGGCGGGCCGGGCTTCCTGCACCAAATCGCCGAAGCTGAAAGTGGGCTTCTCGTAAAGCTCCTTAAACAGCTCGGGACTGACCAGAAACTGCTGCTCGTCGTAGCGCAGGGTTATCCAGTCGGCCGAGTCATCGTCGGGGCTGATTTTCTCGAACACCTTGCCCACCGGCTCCAGCAGCTCAAACGCGCGGCGGTTGGCGGGGTGCACGTAGCGGTAGCCGTGGGCGGGCAGCCAGGCATAGAGGCCATAAGTAAGGCGGGCGGGGCGGGGCATAAGGAATAACAACTAAGCAAAACTAGCTAGCCTTAACCGCCAGCGGCGGCCCTAAGTTGCCTTGGCAGCCTAGGGGCAGCCTAGGGCAGCGGTTTGCAAAAAGGCAGCGAATAGCCTGAACGGGAGCGGCCAGCTAGGAAAAGCTATACTGCTATGGTTGATACTGACGAGGATTACTTCTTGGGTAGTAGCTTTATAGCACAAATATTTCTTTAACTAGTCATAAACTGCCAGTACCAAAAAAAATGAAAAATCATTTACTCACCAACTTATTACGCACACTACGTTGGAATGCGCTAGCAGCCTTAGTGGCGCTATTTCCGCTGCTTAGCCAGGCCCAAAGCAGCACCTTGGTAATCAGCCAGGTGTATACGACTGGGGGCACTAGCGGCGCCACCTACAGCAACGATTACGTGGAGCTGTTCAATAAAAGCAGCGGGGCAATTGCGCTGAATGGCTATTCGCTAGGGTATACCAACGGCAGCGGCACCAGCAGCCCGGCCGTTAGCCTAACCACCACGGCCAGCGTGCCGGCCGGCGGCTACTACCTGGTGCAGTTCGGCACTACCAACGGCAGCGTAGGAGCGCCGCTTCCAAAATCCGACCAAGCCAGCACTATTGGCTTGGTAACCAGCGGTGGCCGCCTCGACTTGCAACTGTCGGGCACGCTCGTGGACCGGGTGGGCTACGGCAGTGCAACAACCTACGAGGGCACCGGGCCTGCCCCCGCGCCCACGGCCACGCAGGCCATCTTCCGGCCCCTAGGGGGCTGCTCCGACACGGACGATAACAAAGCCGATTTCAGCCTGGCGGCGGCCGCGCCGCGCAACGCGGGCGCGGCGGGCAACCCCTGCAGTGCGCCGGCCCCTACCATTACCGGCTTCACGCCCACTAGCGGCCCGGCCGGCACGCAGGTTACGCTTAGCGGCACGGGCTTCACGAGCAGCACTACGGTGGCCTTTAATGGCACGGCGGCCCTAGGGGTGGTTTTTAACAGTGCTACCTCGCTGGTAGCAACCGTGCCAAGCAGCGCTACGAGCGGGCCCCTAACCGCTACGGCGGTGGGCGGCACGGGCACTTCAACGGGCAGCTTCACGGTAACGCAGCCTGTCCTCACGGCCAACCCTACGGCGCTTGCGGGCCTGGCAGCTAATCAGGGCGCGGCTTCGGCGGCCCAAACCTACCAGCTCAGCGGCAGCTCGCTCGATGGTACTTCTGTCAGCATCACGGCTTCGGCGGCCACCCTGGAAGTGTCGCTCGATGGCACTACCTACGCCCGCTCGGCTAGCTTGGCCTTGAACGGTAGCAGCACCCTAGGGGCTACTACCGTGTACGTGCGGCTGGCCAGCGGCACGGCCCAGGGCACCGTGAGCGGCAGCCTGGCCAATACCAACGGCTCGGCCACCGCTACCGTAACGGTGCGCGGCGCCGTGCTGCTGCCCCTGGCGCCGAAGCGCTGGACGGGCAGCGCCGGCACCAACTCGTGGTTCGACGCTAATAACTGGGCGGGTGGTACCCTGCCGGGCCCCAGCGACGATGTGGTGCTCGACCACAGCACGGTGGCTGGCAAGTATAAGGTAGAGCTGGGCAACAGCACTACCACCGCGCCCACGGCCGTGTCGGTAGCTTCGCTGCGCCTGCGCCCCGGCAGCAGCGGCGACTCTATTCTGTTCGCCATTCCCGTCAGTAATACCCTGTCGGATGCCACTGCCGCTGGTGGTAGCCCAGCCCTCACCCTAACGCGCAGCACCACCGGCGATACGGCCCTAGTAGTAGGCAGCCGGGCTTTCTTCACGAATGCCTCGGGTGCTACCAGCGGCACGGTGTTCGACGCGGCGGGTACTAACCCAACCGTTTTTTTGCTCAATGGCGGTAGCTACCGGCACCAAACGGGCCGCCCGGTAGTGTCCATTGTTGAAAACCTATCGGGGGCGGCAGGTACCGAGGCGGGCAATTTTTACTACCGCGTTACGGGTACCAGCAGCTTCGTGACGCCCCTTACGGGCCGCACCTACGGCAACCTCATTTTTCAGCGCATTGGCGCGGCTGCGAGCGTTAATTATGGCAGTAGTGGTGGCAGCCCGTTAACGGTGAATGGTACGCTGACCACGGAAAGCGGCGTCACGCTGACCTACAGCTTGCTGGCTAACCTCGCCCTGCGCGGCAACCTGGTCAACAACGGTGCCTTTCACTTTGACCCTAACACTACCGGCACAACTACTTATCGCCTGGTGCTGCAAGGCACCGCGCCGCAGGTACTCTCGGGCAATGCCCTTACCGACCCGAGCGCGGGCACCGCGGCGCAAAACTCCTACCTGGCGGCCACGGTGCAACTGGAAATTAACAACCCTGCTGGCGCTACGCTCCAAACCCCCGTCACGCTCAGCAATGCGCTGGCGCTGACCAACGGCCTGCTGACGACGGATGCCACCAACATCCTGTCCATGACGCTGGCTGGCACCACTGCCGTGCTGGGCGGCTCGGATGCCAGCTTCGTGAATGGGCCGATGCGGCGGCCGGTGGGCACGGTTAATACCACCACCGGCGCCATGGCCTACGTGTTTCCCATTGGCAAGGGCGTGGCTTACCGGCCGCTCACCCTCACGGTAACCTCCCAAACGGGCACCACCAACTACCGGGCCGAGCAGGTTGAGGGCAACCCCAACCGCACCCTGGCTACCCCCGACCCCAATGGCCAACTCACGCGGGTGAGCAGCGTGCGCTACCTCACCCTCACGCCCTACAACTCCGACGTAGTGCCGGTGGTGGCGCAGCCCGCTGGCTTTGCAGGAACCGTGACGCTGACCTACGGCAGCGACGACGGCGTGACCAATTCTATGGCCTCCACGTTGGTAATTGCCAAGCGCTCGGGCGCCACCCAGCCCTGGGCCAATTTCGGGCGCGGCAACTCGTCGGGTACCGCCAGCGGCGGCCTCGTTACGTCGGGCCCCATTACCTCGTTTTCTGACTTTGCCCTGGCCAGCACCGACCCCGCTACTACGGCCAATCCGCTGCCGGTGCAGCTAGTGAGCTTCGCAGCTATCCTCTTACCTAGCGGTAGCGTGGCCCTCACCTGGACGACGGCCAGCGAGCTAAACAGCGCCCGCTTCGAAGTAGAGCGCAGCCTCGACGGGGCGGCCTTTATGCGCATAGCCACCCTAGGGGCCCAGGGCACCAGCACCCAGGCGCGCACCTACGCCGCCCGAGATGCCGCGGCCCCCACTGGCGCGCTCTACTACCGCCTGCGGCTGGTAGACCTCGACGGTACCAGCACCTACTCGCCCGCGGTGCTGGTGGCGGCGGGCCCGGCCGGCGAGCTGGCCCTGAGCCCCAACCCCACCACCGGCCAGCTGCATTTTGTGGTCGAGGTAGCCGGGAGCTACACCGTGCGCTCGGTGCTGGGCCAGGAGGTGCTGCGCGGTACTACGGCCCCCGGCCCCAACCAGCTGGAAGCTAGTCAACTGCCCGCTGGCGTCTACCTGCTGGAGCTGCGCACCGCGGCTGGCCGCCAGGTGCGGCGCTTCGTAAAGGAGTAGCCTAGGGCAGCTCTGGTAGAAAACAGCTAAAAGCCCCCGCGCCAGCTGGTGCGGGGGCTTTTAGCTGGCCGGGGTCCTAGGGGAAGTAGCCTGGGCTTGTAGAAGTAGCATTTATTCTTGCTTTAACTAAAATTCTTCGCAGGCGTATACGTAAGCACAGCCGCTGGCTGTACGTGCATTCCGCTGTCTGGAAGCAGTGCGCCGGCCTTCTTATATGCCTACAACCCTAACTAAATCTGCCCGAAAGCCGGCTCCTACTCCTACCAAAAAAGCTAAAGCTGCCGGGACTACTGTTTCCACATCTGCGCCTACGCCTGCCAAAGCCCAACCCATTGCCGCTGCCGTAGCGGCACCCGTGCGCGACGGTTTTGGTGCTTTGCCGCACCAGGGCGGCGTCACCTTCCGCGTGTGGGCCCCCAATGCCACGGCCGTGAGTGTGGTGGGCACCTTTAATAACTGGGACGAAAACGCTAGCCCCCTGTGCGCCGAGGAAGGCGGCAATTGGGCCGGCGACCTGCCCCAGGCCCAGCCCGGCCACGAGTACAAGTACGTGCTGCAAACCCCTAGGGGTACGCTGCGCCGCAACGACCCCTACGCCCGCGCCGTGACTAATTCGGCTGGCAATGGCATTGTGTTCGACATCAGCGATTTCGACTGGCAGGGTGATGATTTTCAGATGCCGGCCTGGAACGACCTCGTGATTTACGAGCTGCACGTGGGCACCTTCAACGCCCCCAACCCCAGCCGGCCGGGGACTTTTTACGACGTGATGGACCGCCTCGACTATCTGCGGGGCCTGGGCATTAACTGCATCGAGATAATGCCGGCCACCGAGTTTCCGGGGGCGCGCTCCTGGGGCTACAACCCGGCCAACCCGTTTGCGCTGGAGAGCGACTACGGCGGGGCCACTGCCTTCCGCGAGCTGGTGCGGGCGGCCCACCAGCACGGCATTGCCGTGGTGCTCGACGTGGTGTACAACCACTTCGGGCCCGGCGACCTCGACCTCTGGCAGTTTGATGGCTGGAGCGAGAACGACGGCGGCGGCATCTACTTCTACAACGACTGGCGCGCCGAAACGCCCTGGGGCATGAACCGCCCCGACTACGGCCGCCCCGAGGTGCGCCGCTACATCCGCGACAATGCCCTGATGTGGCTGGAAGACTACCGTTGCGACGGTCTGCGCATGGATGCCATCGCCTTCATTCGCAACGTGAAGGGCGAGGAAAACCCCGGCGACGACCTGCCCGACGGCTGGAGCCTGATGCGCTGGCTAAATGAGGAAATCAAGGCCCGCCAGCCCTGGAAAATTACCATCGCCGAAGACCTGCGCGCCCACGGCGGCATTACGGGCGATACCAACGTGGGCGGCGAGGGCTTCTCGACCCAGTGGTGCGCCAATTACATCTACCCCATGCAGCGGGCCCTCACCACGCCCGATGATGCCGACCGCCACATGCACGAAGTGGCCAGCGCCATCTGCTCGGTGTATAATAGCAATGCCTTTCAGCGGGTTATCTACACCGAAAGCCACGACGAAGTAGCCAACGGCAAGTGTCGCCTGGCCGAGGAAATCATGCCCGGCAACGCGGACAATTACTACTCCAAGAAGCGCACGGTGCTAGGCGCGGCCATTACCCTCACGGCCAGCGGCATTCCGATGCTGTTTCAGGGCCAGGAGTTTCTGGCGCCCGGCTCGTTCAACGACAACGAGCCCCTGGACTGGAAGTGGGCCGAGCAGCACGGCGGCATGGTGCAGCTTTACCGCGACCTCATTGCCCTGCGCCGCAACCAATACGGCCACACGCCGGGGTTGCGCGGCCAGGGCTGCCGCGTGTTTCACGTCAACGACGACGCTAAGATTATCGCCTTTGCCCGCTGGGACGACGACCCGCAGCATGCTACGGTAGTGGTCGTGAACTTCGCCAACCAAGCCCAGCCGGGCTACACCCTCGGCCTGCCCGCCGGCGGCCAGTGGCAGGTACGCTTCAACAGCGACTGGCACGGCTACGACCGCGAGTTCGCCGATTTTGAGTCTTGCGGCCCCGAAACTGAGGAGGGTGATTACGATGGCTATCCCCAGCACGGCCAGCTCGACCTAGGGCCCTACGCGGTGCTGGTGCTCTCGCGGTAAACAAGGAGCGCAAGGGTTCGCGCAGTAAAAAGAGGTTTCGCAAGGTTTTGTCGCCTGACGCTATATCATTACATATAACGTCAGGCGGCAAAAC
>JBPBPH010000018.1:0-22338 GCA_050954355.1 Janthinobacterium lividum | reverse complement strand
AGGTGAGGGCGCGGCCCTCTAGGGTAGCCAGCAGGCCGTTATAGGGCGGGCGGGCGGGCAGCATCAGCTGGTGGGGCCGTAGCACGTCCTGGATAGTGGCTTGGTAGATGGCGGCTTGCTCGCGCCAGTGCGCTAGCTCGGCGGCTAGCTTTTGCAGGTCTAGCTCGGCGGCGTGGCGGCGCTGTTCCAGCAGGCGCCCTTCGGCCTGGGCAGCGGTGGCGGCAGTACCGGCCGCCAGGTGGGTTTCGCGCAGCTCGGCCAGCTGGTCGTCGAGGTGGCTGAGCTGGCGGCGGCTGGCGGCGGCCGCCTCCTGGGCGGTGGCGGCGGCGGCTAGCAGCGCGCGCACGGTGGCGGGGTTGGCCGGCTGGAGGGGGCTAGGGCGCAGCGCGGCGGCCAGGGTTTGCGCCTGGTGGCCGGCGGCTTCGGCGGCGGCGGTGGCTTCGCGCTGCTGCTGCTGGCGCTGCTGCTGCTCGGTTTGGCGGCGCGTTAGGCTTTGGGTGAGGGTGCGCAGCTCGGCAGCCAGCGCGGCCAGGGCTTGCTGCTGCGCGGTTACGCGCTGCTCGGGCGCATCGGCATCGGCGCTGAAGTCGGCGGCCAGCGCGTGCTCGGTGGCGCCGCACAGCGGGCAAGCCTCGCCGGGGCGCAGGTGCTGGCGGTGGGCGTTGAGGTCGGCCAGGGCTTGCTGCAGGCGCAGCTCGCGCCGCAGGCCGTCGAGCAGCTGTTGGCCAGTTTGCTGCTGGGCTTCGCAGTGGGTTACGGCCGCTTCGGCGGCGGCTAGGGCGGGGGCGTTGTGGGCTAGCTGCGCCCCTAGGGCCTCAGCGCGGGCAAGGTGCTCGTGGGCGGCTTCGGCCTTGGGTAGTAGCTGCTGCAAGCCCTGGAGGTGGGCGGTCAGCGCCTCGGCTTGCTGGGTTAGCTCGGCGGGCGAGGTGCCCTGCAGCAGGGTTTCGCGCTCGTGGTGGTAGGGCGCGCGGGTTTGCGCTAGGGCCTGCTGGCGGGCGAGGGCCTCGGTGGCGGCTTGCTGCTGGCGGGCGAGGTCGGCGGTGGTGGCGCGCTGGGTTTTCAGGATTTCCTGCTGCTGAGCTTCGCGGGTGGCTAGTTCCTGCTGGGCGGCCTGCAAGTCAATTATTTCGCGGCTCAGCACTCGCAGCTGGTCCTTTAATTCGGCTTCGTGGCTGTGGTCAATCAGCCAGCTGTCGCGCGTGGTTTGGGCGGCGGCCAGGGCCTGCAGCTCCTGGGCTTGCTGCTGCCAGGCGGCCTCAGCGTCCTGGTGCGCTGCCAGCGCGTCGAAGTGAGTGGTTTGCTTTTTAAACAGTTGCTGCTTGCTGGTGGCCAGGGCGGCATCTTGCAGGCGCACTTCTTCCAGCAGCGGGCGCAGGTGGTCTTCTTCGGCTTGGGCGGCGCGGTGTGCGGCAGTGGCGGCGGCCAGGGCAGCGGCGGCCTCAGCGGTGGCCAGGGTCAGCGCCGGCAGCGTGGGCGCTAGTTGCCGCAGTTGCCCTGCCTCGCGCTCCGCGGCCTGCTGGGCAGCTTCGGCCAGGGCCAGCGGCGTGGCTAGCTCCTTGGCGTTGGCCCGCTGGTGGTCGGCCAGCCGGGTAAATTCGGGCTGCAGCGCGGCGTCGGCCTGCTGCAGGGCGTCTGCTTCCGCCGCTACGTCGCCCAGCTGCCGGTCCAGTTGGTCCAGGATGGTGCGCCAGCTTAGGCTCACGTGCAGCTCCTGCGCTTCGGCGTAGTGCTGCTCGGCGGTGTCGGCCAGCGCGTCGAGCTGGGCTTCCAGCTGCTGGCGCTCGTCATTGGCCAGCAGGCGGGTGGCGTGCAGGGTGGCGGCCAGCAGCTTGGTTTGCTGCTCCTCTTCCTTGGCTTTCTCGAAGGCCGCCACCGACAGCTGCGAGTAGATGCCCACGTTGGTCATCTTTTCCAGCAGGGCACTGCGCTCCTTTTCGGGGGCGTGCAAAAAGCGCGCAAACTTGCCCTGGCTCAGCAGCACGGCCTGCTCGAACTGCCCAAAATCGAGGCCCGATAGCTCGCCCACCCGGGCCGGCACCAGCTCCTTGCCGCTCAAAAACGTTTGGCCGGTGGCGCAGTCAGTCAGCGTCATGGCGTCCTGGCCCAGGCCGCCTTTGTCTTCGCCGCGGGTTTTGCGGCGCACTTCCCAGCGCGAGCGGTAGCGGGCGCGGGCAGTGCGGCCGGTGTCGGCGTCGGTGTGGTGCACCTCAAACTCCACCTCGGCCCAGGCGCCGGACGCGTGGCGGCTCACCATCTCACCCACCTGTCGGTCGTGGCGCGGCACCCGCCCGTACAAGCCCACCGCAATGGCGTCGAGCAGCGTGCTCTTGCCCGCACCGGTGGGCCCCGTGATGGCAAACAGGCCCGTATCGGCCAGCGGCGAAGCATCGAAGCGGATGAGGTAGGGGCCCGGCAGCGAGTTGAGGTTGGCAAAGCGCAGGCTGATAATCTTCATACCCTAAAATTACGCCCGCCCCCGCCGTATTGGCAGAGGCGGGCGCGGCGGGGCCCTAGGGCCGGCAGCAGGGAAAAGCCTTACTTGACTGGCGCAGCAGCTTGTTGGCGGCGGGCGTCTTCGGCGACGTAGAAGGCCATTTCCTGTTGGTAGGGTTGCAGGCTCCAGCTGGGGTTAGCGCGGGCGACGCTCACGGCCGCTTGCTGAATGGCCGTGCGCTGCTCGGGGGTGCATACTACGCCAGTGGCGCTGGCTTGCATAGCGGTGCGGCACTGCTCCAGCTGGGCTTCGAGGGTGGTAATTTGCTCGGCGCCTTTCTTGGGCAGCTTGTCGGCGGCGGTGCGCTGGGACTGCAGCTCGGTAAGCGCGGCGGCGGGCGACAAGGCGGGTGCGGAAGCGGCGGCCGGTTGGGCAGCAGCCTGCTGAGCAGCCTTTTCGGCGGCTTTCTGCTGCGCTGCCTGCTGCTCGGCCAGGCGTTGCTCGGGCGTCATGCGGGCGCGCTTAATAGCCCCAACGCCCAGTACCAAGCCCGCCCCAACCAAGTTGCCGAGCTGGGCGTGGGCCTGCTCGGCTATCCCCAGCGATAGGGCCGTAACCATAGGAAGTAGTAGTTTTTTCATGGTGAATGGAAGAGAAATAATGGATTGCTGAAGTTCTAGTGAAAACCAGTCCCAAGCTACGCTAAGCCGGGCAATTTGGCGCGCTACGGCCCGGTGGCTACGGCGCTTGTTGATTTTAGTGGGTTGGTAGCAACTGCCTTTATTCGCCCCCGCCCCCTAGGGCTTGCGGGTCGGCCTGGGCCAGCAGCTGGCGCAGCTCCTGGAAGGTGGCGGTGAGGGCAGCGGCGCGCGCGGGCGGCAGGCTCGCCACGCGCCGCCGAAACACCTCGTCCACCGTCAGCTCGTGCAGGTGCTCGAGGGGCGCGGGGGCAGGGGCGCCGCTGGCGTCGCCCCGCGCGGTGAGGCGCTGGTGGCGCACCCCGCGCGGGGCCAGCACGGCGGCGCGGCGCTCCTTGAGGGCGGCCTGCACGCGGCGCTGCACCTCGCCCGAGGGCTCGTCAGAGTGCACCAGCACGTCGGCCCAGGCCACTAGGCCGAACGCCTCGTTGTCAAACTCCAGAATGGCCTGCTCCACCGCCGCCAGCTCGCCGTGGAAGCGCTGCAGGCGCCGCACCACCGGCACCGCCAGGCTAGTAACGGCCGGCGGCCCGGCGCCGGGCCCAAAGTCGAGCAGCAGCACCTGCTGGCGGTCGTCGGCCTCGGTGAAGGAGAGTGGCACCGGCGAGCCCGCGTAGCGCAGGCGCGCCTGCCCGCCCACCACCTGCGGCCGGTGCAGGTGCCCGAGGGCCACGTAGTCGAACTCGGGCGGGAAGTGCTCGGCCCCCACCACGCCCAGGCCGCCGATGTGCACGTCGCGCTCGGCGCCCTCGCGAGTTTCGCCGCCGGCCGCGTAGAGGTGGCCGGTGGCGAGGGTGGGGCGGTCGGCCTCGCGGTGGCGGCGCAGCACCGCGTGCGCGGCCAGGGCCTGGTAGTGCCCCGCAATGCTGTCGCGCACGCGCAATTGGCGGGTTTCGGGGGTTTCGCCGGGCGCGGCTAGGCGCAGGTCACGGTCGCGCAAAAACGGTACGGCGGCCACTAACAAACCGCCATCTAGCGGGATGAGCTGCTCGGCGGGGTCGGCGGGCACGCCGCCCACCACGTGCACGCGCAGGGCCCGCAGCAGGCGGCGGCTGGCATTGAGCAGGGTGGGGGAGTCGTGGTTGCCGCCCACCACGACTACCTCGCGGCAGCCGGCAGCTTGCAGGCGAATCAAGAAATCGTAGTACAGTTCTTGGGCCGCGTGCGAGGGCGAGGTGGTGTCAAATACGTCGCCGGCCAGCACCAGGGCCTCCACGCCGTGGGTGCGCACGGCCGCCAGCAGCCAGTCGAGGAAGGCGCGCTGCTCGGCCAGGCGCTCCTGGCCGGTAAGAAAATGCTGGCCCAAATGCCAGTCGGCGGTGTGCAGTACGCGCATGAAAAAAGAGGTGGCAACCCCAAAATTACCACCGTCGCGCCCGCCGGGGGTGCCTGGCGGGCCCTAGGGCTCGCCGCAGCGGCAAGCAGTTGCGGGATGGCTGGCGGCCGCAATCAAATTTGACGAGTATAGTTTTTGAATTTAAGTAATTGATTATCAAATGAAATAATTGTTAAGCGCTAAGTTAAAACCGACTGTTCGACTGGGTTATTCACGAAGCCTACACGTTCGTTAGGGTCGTAGCTGCGTAAAAGGTTAGCCGCTGGGGCTAGCTACCGCTAGCCCAGCGCATTTTTCCTTTTCCACGCATTTCAAGCTACTTCTTATGAAAGCTCCCCTCTTTATTGGCGCGGCCCTACTCGGGCTAGCCCTGAGCCGCCCTGCCCAAGCCCAGGTAGTAAATGGCATGCCCGCTACTACCACTGGCACCATCACCGGCACGCCTATGGGTACAACCGGCGTGCCCACCACCGGCGCCGGCACCATTGTAAATGGCCAGCCCGGCGTAGTGCCAAACACCACGCCGCTGGGCACTACCGGCACGCTAGGCACCACGCCCATGGGCAATAACGCGTCCATTGGCGGTGGCACGCTAGACGGCTCGATGCCCGCCGGCCAGCCCTCCCTGAACAACTCGGCCACCATGCCGCGCAGCACCCGCCGCAGCACCAACACGCGGGCCACGTCGCCCACTACCACTACACCAGTGCGCCCCTAATGCCGTCGGGCGCCCGCCCTAGGCCCCCACTGGTTGCTATTGTTACCCAACGCCTGCCCGCTGCTACAGCGGGCAGGCGGTGTTTTTTGAGGCCATGGCGAAGCGGCGGGCGCCGGGTAGTGGCGACGCTGCGCTACGGCAGCAACGAGAAATACCTGGCGCCCCAAGGTGCGTTTACGGGCTGCTATTCCTTAACAGAGCAATTTTAGAGTCCCTGCACAGGTAGGTGTAGAGATGCATGCTTGCGTCTCAGCATTATAAAGACACCGCTTAGCGGCGCGGACGCTAAGGCGCAAGGATGCGTCTCTCCACCTACCTGTAGGCTGTTTGCAAATCGCTATAAGTAAGCGCCGGCGCGACCCGCCGCTGGGCTAGCCCGCAAAGGCACATCTTTTGCCAGGTAAGTTTGTTACTGAACTTGCGGGGCTGCGAGCGCCCAACTTTGGCCGGCGGCCAAGTTGGCGCCTAGCCCCCATCTTGCACGCCAAGGGCCCAAAGCCGGGCCTATTTACTACGACATGAAAAAACTACTACTGGCAGGCTTCGCCTTGCTGGGGGCCGCTCAGGCCCACGCCCAGATTCTGGCTCCCGTGCACTGGAGCTACGCTGCCAAGCGCACCAGCCCCACCGAGGCCGTGGTGCTGCTGCGCGCCACCATCGACCCCACTTGGCACATCTACTCGCAGAATGTGAAGGACGGCGGCCCCGTGAAAACGACCATCACCTTCGACCCCTCGCCCAGCTACGCGCTGGTGGGCAAAACCGCCGAGCCCGCCCCCATTACGCGCCTGGAAAAGACGTTTAACATGCAGGTAAGCTACTTCGAGAAGGCGGTGGTGTTTCAGCAGAAAGTAAAGCTGGCCGGCAAGGGCCCCGCTACCGTGAAGGGCAAACTGGAATTTATGACCTGCAACGACGAGAAGTGCCTGCCGCCCGACGAAATCACCTTTAGCATTCCAGTGAAGTAGGGATGGCTAGTCAGTTACTACCCCCTAGGGCTGCCCGCCGGCCCAAGGCCGGGGCCTGGCTGGCGGCGCTGTGGCTGCTGGCAAGCCTGACCGGGCAGCCCGCCGCCGCCCAAACGCCCCCGGACACCGTTTCGACCACCGATGTCGAGTTTACGCCCCTCGACGCGGCGCCCGCCTCCGCAGCCCCGCCCGCCGCCGACCCGGCAAAGGCTACGGCCGCGCCGGCGGCTGGCCCAGCGGCCGTAGTGCCGGCAGCCCCCGCGGCGCCGGTGGCGCCGGCAGCAGCTACCGTGGCCCGCGCGCCGGCGCCCGCCGCGCCGGTATCGCTGTGGGTCACGTTTATTTCGGGTTTGCTGGGTGGCTTTGCGGCGGTGCTCATGCCGTGCATCTTCCCGCTGCTGCCCATGACGGTGAGCTTCTTTACCAAGCGCTCGGGCACGCGGGCCCGGGGCATCCGCAACGCGCTGATTTATGGCTTGAGCATCATCGTGATTTACGTGGCACTCGGGCTGGTAATTACGGTGGCGTTTGGGGCCGATGCCCTCAATAACCTGGCAACCAACGGGGTATTCAACTTCCTGTTTTTTGGGCTGCTGGTGGTGTTTGCCGCCTCCTTCCTAGGCGCCTTCGAGCTGACGTTGCCCAGCGCCTGGGTGAACAAGGCCGATACCCAGGCCGACAAGGGTGGCTTGGTGGGCATTTTCTTCATGGCGGCTACGCTGGCGCTGGTGTCGTTTTCGTGCACCGGGCCCATCATTGGCACTTTGCTGGTGCAAGCGGCCACTACCGGCGCCTACCTGGGGCCGGCGGTGGGCATGTTTGGCTTCGCGCTGGCGCTGGCCACGCCGTTTACGCTGCTCTCGCTGTTTCCGGGCTGGCTGGCGTCGCTGCCCAAGTCGGGCGGCTGGCTGAACTCGGTGAAGGTGGTGCTGGGCTTTCTGGAGCTGGCGCTGGCCCTTAAGTTCCTCTCCAACGTGGACCTGGCCTACCACTGGAAGTGGTTTGACCGCGAGATTTTTCTGGTGCTCTGGATTGTGATTTTCGCGCTCCTAGGGTTCTATTTGCTGGGCAAGCTGCAGCTCGCGCACGATAGCCCGCTGCCGTTCGTGTCGGTGCCGCGCCTGTTTATGGCCATTATCGTCCTGGCCTTCACCACTTACCTGGTGCCGGGCCTGTGGGGCGCGCCGCTCAACTCGGTAGCCGCCTTTCTACCTCCGCAAAGCACCCAGGACTTCGACCTCTACACGCCCACGCTGCTGGGCGGCGCAGGGCCGGCCACTGGGCCCGCGCCGGCCCGCCCGGTGCATAAGTACGCCGACTTATTCGACGCGCCCTTTGGGCTGGACGCGTACTTCGACTACGACGAGGCGCGGGCAGCGGCTCAAGTTGCCGGCAAGCCGCTGCTCATCGACTTCACGGGCCACGCCTGCGTGAACTGCCGCAAAATGGAGGCGACCGTGTGGCCCGCCCCCACGGTGCTGCCCCTGCTGCGCGACAAGTACGTGCTGGTGCAGCTCTACGTAGATGATAAAACCGAGCTGCCCGCCGCCGAGCAAACCGTGTCGAAATTCAGCGGCAAGCAGCTGCGCACGCTGGCCAACAAGTGGAGCGACTTGCAAGCCAGCCGCTACAACTCGAATTCGCAGCCCGATTACGTGCTGCTCGACCCACGCACCGAAAAAACTCTGGTGCCGCCCCTGGGCGCCGACTACGATGTAGACACCTTTCGGCAATTTTTGGCGAGCGGGCTGGCAGCCTATAAGTAGCCGCTAATAGCCGGCGGCCCTAGGGCTGCCCCGCGCCAAAAGGCCTCGCCCTCACCAGGGCGGGGCCTTTTGGTTTTGAAGGGGCTAGGCCGGCCCGAAAAGTGCCCGCGCTCCTAGTCGAAAAGCGACCCGGCACGTACAGCCAGGCATACCCGTACTACCTCGCTTCTTTCCCATGCAAACCTCTGCTTTACTGACCCTGGGCATCGCCCTGGCCGGCCTAGCGCTCAGCCGCCCGGCCCTGGCCCAAACTGCCGTGCCCACCACGGGCGCCGTGTCCGACGCCACTACCATTCCGCGCATTCCGACCGCAGCCGTGCCCGGCGACCCCGGCGCCACCGTCAGCCCGAATGCCAACGGCAAGCTCAACACGCTGTTTCCCAACGGCGTGCCTAAGCGCGACATCGACGCCGGCAACTCGCGCGCTGCCCAGCCCCGTAGCGGCCAGGCCATGCCCGGCGCCCAGCCCACCAAGAGCATTTTTAAAAAGCGCTCCTAGACCACTAAAAAGAAAGAAAGGCCGCCACGCTCAGCTGGCGGCCTTTCTTTTATCTATTCTTCTGGGGCTTAGCCGATTTGCTTGCCCGTCATGGCTTGCTTGATGGAGTGGTTCATGACGCGCTCGGCAAAGGGGCGAGTTAGCTCGTCTAGCTCGTCCATGCGCTTGAGGATGGCGTCGCGGTCGGCGCCCTCTAGGGCCTGGCGCAGCTCGTGGGCTTGGGCGGTGGTGGCGCTCACCTCCGCGTCTGCCAGCAGGGCGCGGTTTTTGGTCAGGAAGCGCTCGACCTGGTAGAGCAGTTGCTCGGCGGCGGTGCGCGCCTCGATAAGCAAGCGGGCGGCCACGTCCTGCTTGGCGTTGGTGAGCGAGTCCAGCAGCATCTGCTCCACCTGCTGGTCGGTGAGGCCGTACTGGGGCTTGATTTCCACTTGCTGGCGGGTGTCGGAGCGCAGCTCTACGGCCTCCACGCGCAGAATGCCGTCGGCATTCAGAAAGAAGTTGACGTCGATTTTGGGCAGGCCCGCCGGCATGGCCGGAATGCCACTCAGCACGAACTCGCCCAGCTTGCGGTTTTCCTGCACCAAGTCGCGCTCGCCCTGGAAGACGCTGATTTTCAGGTTTACCTGCCCGTCTACGCTGGTCGTATACTGGCGCCCAGCCTTGGTCGGTATCTTGGAGTTGCGCGGGATTATTGCGTCCATCAGCCCCCCTAGGGTCTCAATGCCCAGCGTGAGGGGCGTTACGTCGAGCAGCAGCACATCGCGCCGGTTGCCGGCCAGGATGTCGGCCTGAATGGCGGCGCCCAGGGCCACCACCTCGTCGGGGTTAAGCGAGTTGTTGGCCGGCTGGCCGAAGAACTTGCTCACCTCATTGTACACCAGGGGCACGCGCGTCGAGCCGCCCACCAGCAGCACCGCATCGATGGGGGGGCTGCCCGCGTCCTGCACCGCCTGGCGGCACGAGGCCAGCGTGCGCGCCACCAGCGGTTGAATAAGGCCGTCGAACTCGGCGCGGGTGAGCGTGACGGCGTGCACCGCCGCGTGCTCATCCTCGAGCTGGGTCGTGAAGTCGTCGTGCTGGCTGAGGTAGCGCTTGGCCATTTCGGCGGCCAGGCGCAGCTGCTGCCGCAGCCCGGCCACGGCCCCAAACGAAGCGGGCAGCGCAAACTGCGTCTGCCAATGCTCCACCACGGCGCGGTCCATATCGTCGCCGCCCAGCCAGGTGTCGCCGTGGGTGCTTAGCACCTCAAAAATGCCCTGGTGCAGGCGCAGAATGCTGATGTCGAAGGTACCGCCGCCCAAATCGTACACAGCCACCGTTTTCTCCTCGGCGGGGTCTAGGCCGATGCCGTAGGCCAGGGCCGCCGCCGTGGGCTCGTTCACAATGCGCAGCACCTCGAGGCCCGCCAGGCGGCCCGCGTCGCGGGTGGCCTGGCGCTGCGAGTCGTTGAAGTACGCTGGCACCGTGATGACGGCCCGGCGCACCGGCGTTTTGAGGGCGTGCTCGGCGCGGTGGCGCAGTTCGCCCAGGATGTCGGCCGACAGCTCGATGGGTGAGTAGAAGCGCTCGCCCACGCGCACCTTCACCAGGTTCTCGCTGTCGTCGTCAATCACCCGGTAGCCCAGCTGGCCGGCGTGCTCGCCCAGGTCGCGGTAGCTTTTGCCCAGCAGGCGCTTCACCGAATAAATGGTGTGGGCCGGGTCGAGAATGAGCAGCTCGCGCGCCTCGGTGCCCACCACGGACGCGCCGCCGTCGGGCGGAAAGTGGATAACCGAGGGCACGATGGGGCCGCGGCCCAGGTCGTTGATGGCGGCGGGCTGCCGGGTTTCGGGGTGCACGTAGGCCACCAAGCTGTTGGTGGTGCCCAGGTCGATGCCCACAATCAGCTCTTCTTGCTGCAGTGCGCCAGTGGCGAGGTTGATGGCAACTTTAGCCATAAGAATATAGAAAGCGAAGCCACGCTAGGCGCAGCGGAAAAAATCCAAACAAAGTAGCCGCCAAAACGGCCCGCGAAAGTAGACCAACTGGCGGCCCTAAATTGAATATTGTACAGAATATGGGTATTTCAGTATAGCCAGAAACTGCCTTCTGAGTAGTGCCGTAGATGAAATTCGATGGGTAGGGTAAGCATCAATTAGTCAAGTAGTCAGCCTAAGCTGCGAAAAATGCCTACCTTGCCAGCGTCATATTTTCCATCCTTTTTAAAGTCCAGTTATTTATGAAAAAAATGCTTACCCGGCCTGCTCTGCAAGCAACGCTAGTGGCCGCCGCCGTAGGTGGCCTGCTGGCGTGGAGCGGCCACCACAATACGTTGGAGGCCTCTTCCCACCGCGAAGCCCCCCTGATTGCCGACGACCCGCTGGCCGACAACACCGACGTGTATGCCTTCCGCGACCCTAGCAACTCGGAGATGGTTGATATCATCGCCGACTTTATCCCATTTCAGCTGCCGCAGGGTGGGCCAAACTATTATCATTTTGGGGAAAACATTCATTACGAGATACACATCAAGAACGACGCCACGAGGACTGGCGACGACATTACGTACCGGTTCACCTTTACGCGAACCAACCAGGACCCCACTACCCACTTCAACATCCGGCTGGGTAAGGAAAACCTAAAAACTACCTATAAGCTAGAGCAAAGCATACGCGGCGCGGCGTTTACGACGCTGGTTGACAACGCCGTGGTGCCGCCCTACAACGTGGGCCCGCGCGCTATTCAGGGTGCGGCCGGCCTAGGGGCCGCCAGCTACGAGGCGCTCATGACCAGCGCCATTACGCCCATCGGGGGTGGCAAGGTTTTCTGCGGACCCGTAGATGACCCTTTCTTCGTGGACATTGGTGGGATTGAGGATCTAGGGGGCGTGCGGGCGATGAACGCCCGCGACGGCCTGGCGCACAAGAACATCAACACCATTGCCCTACAACTGCCAATTTCGACGCTGCAGAAAGCTGGCAAAACCGGCGCTATGGCAGCCAATATCCTCGATCCCGACTACGTAATTGGGGTGTGGGCCTCGGCCAGCCGGCCCGCCATCAAAACCCTGCCTACTCCCGATGCCAGCGGCACCACCACCGGCATTCCGGCTTACTCGGGCGACTACGTGCAGGTGTCGCGCCTGGGCATGCCCCTCACCAACGAGGTGGTTAACCCCGTGGGCAACAAAGACGAGTACAATGCCCGCACGCCCTACACCGAGAACGCGGCCTTCAACGCCAACTTCGTGAACCCCGAACTAGCGCTGTATATGGCCGACAACGCGCCCATGAACGGCGCCGCGCCTAAGCCAAGCGTTAATGGCCAAGCCCAGACGTACTACGGCGAGGCGGTGCCTGGCTTCTCGCCCCTGCGCATTCAGTCGAAGTCGCTGGCAGGCCAGGCCCTGCTGGGCGGCGCAAGCTTTGCGGGGTTTGACTTCCGCAACGGCGCCGATGGCCTCTCGGTGCTAACAGCCGACCAGCGCGCCGGCACCGTGTTTGCCGACCCTACTTATGGCCCCATTCTGCTGCAAGCCGGTAAGCCGCGCTCCGTCGATTTGCTGCCCATCTTTATGACCGGCGTGCCTAATATGCGACCCTACCAGCTAGCCACCGGCAAGGCCGGCAACCCGCTGGCCGCGGGTAAGCCCTTCATCAACAACTTCCTGCCGGTAATTGGCGACATGCTGCGCCTGAACATGGCCGTGCCTACCACGCCGCGCACCCTGGCTAATGGCACGCCTAACCCCGACTTCAGCTCGGAAGGCCTGCTGGCCGCCGCCAAGCTCGGCCTGCTCGATAGCCGCTTCAACGCCGACGCCACCCTGCAAGCCATTCCAAACATGGACGGCTTCCCGAACGGCCGCCGCTTGGAAGACGACGTGGTGCGCATCGAGCTGCAAACCGTGAGCGGCGTGGTGCTAGCCTCACTCGGCTTGTGGTACGACGACTATAGCGCCACGGCTACCACCCCAGCTACGATGCAGCTAACCAACGTGCTGGGCTTCACGACCGGCATCGAAAAGAACGATACCACGCTTAAGGCGGCCTTCCCGTACGTGCAAACGCCCTGGAGCGGCACCAACGCCCAGCGCGTAGCCCTGGCGCAACTGGCCCCTAGCCCCCAGCTGAACATAGTGCCGATATTAGCCACGGCTACGGCCTACCCCAACCCCGCTACCGACCGCACTACGCTGCACTTCGAGCTGGCCGCGGCGGCTAATCTGAACGTGCAGATTCGCGACGTGATGGGCCGCCTGGTGGGTACCATTCCGGCCAAGAGCTACCCGGCCGGGGTAACCGAAATTCAGTGGCAGCCGGCCGCCAGTGTGGTGCAGGGCCAGTATATTGCCTCGGTTTACGCCGGCAATACGCTGCTCCAGTCGCTGCGCATTCAGCGCCAATAGGGTCCTAGGCGGCGCGCCCGGCACCTCGCAATCCGAGGTGGCCGCCGCCTACGTAAGCCTAGTGGCAAGCAAAAAGTGAAAGGGCCGTCGCTTAGCTACTGCAGCTAGCGGCGGCCCTTTTATCTTCGCCGGGCCCTAGGGCCTGGCCCCGGCCGGTAGCCGCCGGGCAAGGCGTAATTCTCCTCTTCTTTCTGATATTTTTGTGCGCAAAAACCTGTACCCCGTGCTGCTGGCGGCCTTTGCGCTAGCAGTAGCGGCCATTGTCTACTTCAAAAAGCCCAGCGTGCCCACGCTGCCCGCCCCCAAAGACCGAGTGGGGCGCCTGGCCCTGGGCGGCGAGTGGGTGAACACCAAGGCCGCGATGGAAGGCCTGCTGGCCAAGCTGCGCGCCGACCCCACCGACCAAAAAAGCCGCCTGCTGCTGGCCGAAGCCTACATGCAGGAAGGCCGCATCACCGGCAACCACCCTTATTATGATGCCGCCGCCATGCAGCTGCTGCAGGAAGTGCTGCGCACCGACCCCGAAAACTTCGAGGCCCTGTGCAGCCAAGCCTCGCTTAACCTCACGCAGCACCACTTTTCGCAGGGCCTGTCCCTGGCCCAGCAGGCGCAGGAGCTAAACCCGCAGAGCGGCTACGTGTACGGCCTGCTCACCGATGCCAACGTGGAGCTGGGCCACTACGCCGACGCCGTAAAGATGGCCGACAAGATGAATCAGGTGCGCCCCGACCTGGGCGCCTACGCCCGCGTGAGCTACCTGCGCGAGATTTACGGCGACGTGCCAGGCGCCATTCAGGCGATGGATATGGCCGTGAAGGCGGGCTACGCCGGCCTGGAGCAGACCGAGTGGACCCGCGTGGCCCTAGGGCACCTCTACGAGGTAAGCGGCCACCTGCCCGAAGCCGAGGGCTACTACCGCCAGGCCCTGCAAATGCGCCCCAACTACGCCTACGCCCTGGCTGCGCTGGCCCGCGTGGCCGCCGCCCGCCACGACTACCCCACGGCCATCAACAACCTAAAGCTGGCCCGCGCCCTGGTCAAGGACTACGCCTTCACTGATGAGCTGGTGGATGTGTATCGCCTCAACCACCAGCCTGAAGAGGCCGGTAAGATGGCCCGCGAATCGGTGGAGATGCTGGCCGACGCTGCCCAGCAGGCCAACGACAACGAGGCCCTAGGCCACTACACCGACCGCGAGCTGGCCTACGCCTACCTCAAAACCGGCGACCTGGACAAGGCCCTGGCGCACGCCAAAATTGAGTACGCCCGCCGCCCCGACAACATCGACGTGAACGAAACCCTGGCCTGGGTGCTCTACAAGCGCGGCGAGTATAAGGACGCCGCAAAATACATGACGGTGGCCATGCGCACCCACTCGCAAAACCCGGTGCTGCTGGGCCGCGCGGGCCTCATTATGAGCAAGAACGGCCAAGTGGCCGAAGGGCGCGCCCTCATCGAGCAAGCCGCCAAAACTGCGCCCTACCTTAACCCCGAAGTGACGGCCGAGGGCGAAACCCTGCTGGCGGCTCGATAGTGAAAAGCGTCTGTCATTGCGAGCGCAGCGTGGCAATCGCACCGGCACGACACTCATATGAGGACGTTTTGGTGCGATTGCCACGCTGCGCTCGCAATGATAGACGTTAGTTAGCTCTCATGCCCACCCCTGCCCGCTCTTTTCTGCGCATAACCTACCTGGCGCCACTGGTGCTAGGCCTGCTGCTAGCGGCGCTGCCGGCCGCCGCCCACGTCATTGACGCCGACCTGAGCAAACTCTCGCGCACCGCCGTTTTCTGGACCTACTTGCAGCTGGGCTTCACCCATATTCTGCCCCTAGGGTTCGACCATATCCTGTTCATTGTCAGCCTCTACATCCTGGAGCCGCGCCTCAAGCCGGTGCTGTGGCAGGCCACGGCTTTTACGGTGGCGCACTCCATTACGCTGGGGCTGGCCATGTACGGGCTCATCAAGCCGCCCACCAGCATCGTCGAGCCCATTATTGCGCTGTCCATCCTGTTTGTGGCCCTCGAAAACATCGTTATTACCCGGCTAAGCCCGTGGCGGCTGGCCATTGTGTTTGGCTTCGGGCTGGTGCACGGCATGGGCTTCGCCAGTGCCCTCACGGGGCTGGGGCTGCCGCGCCAGGCGTATTTCGGCTCGCTCATCTCCTTCAACGTGGGCGTCGAACTAGGGCAGGTCAGCATTATTCTGCTGTGCTGGGTGCTGGTGGGGCGCTGGGCCTACGGCCGGCCCTGGTACCGGGCGCGGGTGGTGGTGCCGGTGTCAGTAGTTATCGGCCTGGTCGCCGCCTATTGGACCGTGGAGCGCCTGCTGGCCTAGGGGCCGATTCGCCGAAATATTCCGTTAATTTGGCAAGTTGCTCTTGCCGCACCGGGCCAAGCTAGTAGCTTTACCACCAGTTTCTTAGTCGCTTATGTTGCGCCCGTTGCTCACGCTGCTCTTGCTGCTCAACTACCTGCTGGTAGTGAGCGCGGGTGTGCTCGTGAGCCGGCCCCCCGCGCCGCGCTACTCGGCGGCGCACCCCTACGTGCACAGCGCCGAGTGCCAGCGCAGCCACTACCTGCGCCTCGACTGCTTTGAGCGCTGCAACGGCGACCAGCATACCGCCCACCAAGCCCCGCGCCACAGCGCGCCGCACCTGCTGGCTCTGCTGAAAGGCCTGGATGAGCACTGCCCAGCGACGGCGGCCCTAGGGGTATTACGCCCGGCTAAGCTGGCGTACTGCCAGCCGCTCGCTCGCTACCCGCTAGCTGTGCCCGCGGGCCTGCCCACCGGCTTTGCCGGGCGCGACCCGCGCCCACCCTGCCGCGCCTGATTACCGCCGCCCCCGCGCCCGCCCGGCGCGGGGCTATTGCGCCCTCGCCCCGGCGGCGGGCCAAAGGGTTATTCAGGCACCTAGCCCAGGCTTCCCGTTGCGGGCCGGCCGGGGCTGCTAAGGCATTGGTATGCAAGGTTATTTAGTACGGGAAAAAGTTTTCTTAAACGCTAGCCGGCCGTGGCTGCTGGCGCTACTACTAGCGCTGCTGCGCGCCGGCGCGGCGCAGGCCCAGGCGCCGGCCGGGCTGCGCGGCACCGTCACCGATTCGCTCTCGGGCCAGCCGCTGCCGGGCGTGAGCGTGGGCCTGCGGGGGCGGGCGGGCGGCACCAGTACCGACGCGCTGGGTCAGTTTCGGCTGGTGGGCGTGCCGGCCGGCACCTACCAGCTGCAGCTGGGGGCCCTAGGGTACCGGGCGCGCCGCCAGGCGGTGACGCTGCTGGCCGGCGAAACGCGCGGCGTGGCAGTCAGCCTGGCCACCACCGCCCTCAACCTGGCCGAAGTAACCGTGAGCCAGCCCCGCGACCCCAACCAAACCCTGGCTTCCATCTCGCACATCGACCAGACGCTGCGGCCCGTCAACTCGGCCCAGGACTTGCTGCGGCTGGTGCCGGGCCTCTTCATTGCCCAGCACGCAGGCGGCGGCAAGGCCGAGCAGATATTTATCCGGGGCTTCGATGCCGACCACGGCACTGACTTTGCGGTGAGCCTCGATGGGCTGCCGGTGAACATGGTGAGCCACGCCCACGGCCAGGGCTACGCCGATTTTCACTTTGTGATACCCGAAACGGTCGAGCAGCTCAAGATTTACAAAGGGCCGTATACGGCGCGCTTCGGCGACTTCGCCACGGCTGGTGCGGGCGAGTTCCTCACCAAGAACAGCCTCGACCATAGCCAGGTGAAGCTGGAAGTGGGCCGCTTTAACACCTACCGCGCCCTGGCGATGGTAGACTTGCTGGGCACGCACCACCTGCTGTCGAAAAAGCCAGAGAGCGCCTACGTGGCCGCTGAATATAATTTTACCAACTCCTACTTCGATAACCCCCAGCACTTCAAACGCTTTAATGGCCTGGGCAAGTACGTGGGGCAGCTCTCGGATAAAACCTCACTCACCCTATTTGGCTCGTACTTCACCTCGAGCTGGAATGCCAGCGGCCAGGTACCCGATAGAGCAGTAGAACAAGGAATTATCTCGCGCTTCGGCAGCCTCGACCCCAGCGAGGGCGGCAATACCAACCGCAGCAACGCCTACGCCATCCTCACCACGGCGCTGCCGCACGACGCCACCCTGCGCCAGCAGGTGTACTACTCGCACTACTTTTTTAACCTGTACTCCAACTTTACTTTTTTTAAGAACGACCCCATTAACGGCGACGAAATAAACCAGCGCGACACCGGCCGCAACCTCTACGGCTACACCGGCACCTACGACCGCGATGACTACCTGGGCAGCAAGACCTTGCACTCGGTGCTGGGCCTAGGCACCCGCATCGACGATGCGGGCCTGGTGCTGCGCCACGTGGTGCAGCGCGTGCCGCTCGATACCTTTAACATCGGCCGGCTCTATGAGCAGAACATCAACGCCTACCTCGACGAAACCCTGACCCTGACCGACCGCCTGACGGTAAACGCCGCCCTGCGGGCCGACGTGTTCGTGTTCAATTTTCGGGGGCAGCGGGCCGACTCGGCGGCGGGCGGCTTCGTGCCGCTCGTGGGGCGCGTGGCGCGCGGCCGGGTGTCGCCCAAGCTCAACCTCTACTATCAGTTGTCGCCGGCCGTGCAGCTGTTCGTTCGCTCGGGCCTGGGCTTCCACTCCAACGATGCGCGCGGCGTGGTGCAGGGCAGCGGCAGCTTCCAGGCCCTGCCCCGCGCCGCCGGGGCCGAGGTGGGCAGCACCTTCAAGCCCGTGCCGAGCCTAGTGGTAAACGCCGCCCTCTGGACCCTGCGCCTGCAGGACGAGCTGGTGTACTCGGGCGATGAAGGCACCACCGAGAGCGTGGGGCCTACCCAGCGCTACGGGGCCGATGTGTCCTTGCGCTGGCAGCTAGCGAGTTGGCTATTTGCCGACGGCGACTTCAACTTCAGCCACGGCCGGCTGGTGCAGGCGCCGGAGGGCGAAAACTACATTCCACTGGCGCCCACCTTCACCAGCACTGGCGGGCTGAGCGTGCGCGCCCCCAGCGGGCTGAATGCCAGCCTGCGCTACCGCCACATCGACAGCCGCCCGGCTCAGGAAGACAATGCCATCACGGCGCGGGGCTACTTTTTGCTCGACGCGGTGCTCAATTACACCCGCCCGCGCTACCAGCTGGGTTTGCAAGCCCAAAACCTGCTGAACGTGCAGTGGAACGAGGCCCAATTTGCCACCGACAGCCGCCTGCGCGGCGAGCCCGCCTCGGTAAATGAGCTGAACTTTACGCCCGGCACGCCCTTCTTTCTCAAGGCCACCGCTAGCGTATTCTTCTAAGGTAGTTCTGCAGCTAGTGCGCGCTGGGGCTCGCGCCGGCCGGCGGCTCCACTCGAAGTAGGTGGGGTGCGTGGGGAAGGTGCCACTTACTCCGCGCTGCCCAACAACGCGGTTGTTAGTGCTGCAATTGCTTATTTTGGGGTTATGATGACTGGTTTGCGCACTATACTGGGCCTAGGGGCGTGGCTGCTGGCGGCCGGAGTGGCGGGCTGCCAGTCGGTGGCGCAGCCGGCCGGGCCGGGCGTGGCCCTAGGGGCGCCCGGTGCGCCGCGGGCTGCCCCGGCGCCGCTGCCCGACTCGCTGCGCCCCACGCCGGTGCCGGCCGTGGCGGGGGTGCCCGATACGCTGCGCCAGATTATTCGGCAGCTATATAGCCGATTAGGGCCCGATACGGTGGGGCTGCGGCCGGCCGTGCTAGAGCAGGCCTGCGTGGGCTACCTCACGCTGCACCCCAGCGGCCGCATCGAGCGGGGCGGGGTGCTGGCCGTGGCCGACATGGACCTGCCCAATACCGAGAAGCGCCTCTGGGTAATCGATTTGCAGCAAGGCAAGGTACTGGCCAATAGCTTGGTAGCGCACGGCCAGGGCTCGGGCCACCTGCGGGCGCGGCGCTTCTCCAACCAGCCCAGCTCCAACTGCACCTCGCTGGGCTTTTACCGCACCTCGGGCACCTACGCCGGCAAGCACGGCTACTCGCGCCGCCTGCTAGGCCTCGACAAGGGCCAAAACGCTAACGCCTTCGACCGCTACGTGGTGCTGCACGCCGCCGACTACGCCAGCCCCGCCTACGTGCTGGCCCACGGCCATCTGGGCTACAGCCAGGGCTGCCCGGCGCTGCCGCCCGAGCAGTATAAGCAGATTATCAGCACCTTGCGTACCGGCAGCCTGCTGTTGCTGAGTGGGCCGGGGCTGACATCGCGCTGGCTCGATGGGCCGGCGGCGGGCCGGCGCTTTGCCCGGCACGGCTGGCGCTAGGGCCGAGGCGAGCGGAATCTTTTTGCCGACTTGCGCCTTGTGGCCGACCCTAGGTCGATTTTTTTCGTAACTTGGAAACCGCTAGGGGCATGGCTGACCCCCAGCGGCTTTCTATTGGCTATCTGAAGCTTATGAATTCGCACCTTCATCACCATACCAGCGTAGTGCAGCGCCGCCGCAGCCTGCGCCGCCGGGCCAAGCAGCTGGCGCGCCGGGTGTTACCGTTTGTGGCTGCCCTATTTTTAGCCAGCCCAGTAGCCGGGCCGCTGCTAAAGTCGGCTGCCCAGTCGGCCGCGCCGCGCGCGGCCACCGTGCAGCAGGTAGTGCCCGCGCCCATTTCCTCGTTTGACGGGGCGGCGCGCCAGCTCTACCAGCGCCTGGGGGCCGAGCAGCAAGGCTTGCGCTACGACGTGTTTCAGAAGGCGCTAACCGGCTACCTCAATCTGCAGCAGGCCGGCAAGCTCGGCAGCAGCCAGTCGCGCCTGGCGGTGGTCGATTTTGACTTGCCCAGTACCGAGAAACGCCTGTGGGTGTTTGATTTAGCTACGCACCAGCTGCTATTTCATACCCTGGTGGCCCACGGCCACAACTCGGGTGAGAACGAGGCTACGCACTTCTCGAACACCGACGAGAGCAATATGAGCAGCCTAGGCTTTTACGTGACGGGCACCGAGTACGAGGGTAAGCACGGCCAGTCGTTGCGCCTCACGGGCCTCGACGAGGGCTTTAATACCAACGCTGCCGCTCGCTCGGTGGTGATGCATGGGGCCGACTACGTAAGCGAAGAGTTTATTCGCCAGAATGGCCGCCTGGGCCGCAGCCTCGGCTGCCCCGCTTTGCCTTTAGCTCAGTACGCGCAGATTATCAGTGCCCTGCACGACGGTAGCTGCTTGTTTATCAACCGCACCGGTGCGGGCTACACCTCCAAGTTTCTTAATGCCGACACCGCCCAGCAGGCGCTGCCCGGCAGCGGCCTGAGTGGCGCGCAGGGCTAGCGCCTCAACGAGTAAAGAGTAGGGGTAGCGGTTAGGATTGTTCTGGTTTACTGAACAACCCTAACCGCTACCCCTACTCTTTACTCGTTAAAGCCCAATCTTTGCGGCTGTGTTTAACCTGCTGCTCGCCCGTTTCCGTTTGTATCGCCGCCAGCGGCGCGAGGTACCGCGCCGCGCCGCCCTCGACCGCACCGATGCGGCGGCCCTAGCCCCCCAAGCGGCGCCCGATGCGGCGCAGGTGCTGGTGCTGCGCACCGATTCGATTGGCGACTACCTGCTGTTTCGGCCGTGGCTGCGGCAACTGGCGGCCGAGGTGCACGGCCGGGGCCAGCGCCTGACGCTACTGGCCAACGCCCTGTGGGCCCCGCTGGCCCAAGCCTGGGATGCCGACTGCTTCGACGAGTTGCTGGCCGTAGAGGTGGGCCGCTTCGGGCGTGACCTAGCCTACCGGGCCGCGGTGCTGAGCAGGGTAGGAGCGCTAGGCTTTGGCCAGGTAATCAACCCGTTGCACGTGCGCGAGCCGGCGCTCGAAAACTTTATTCGCTTTCTGCGCGCCCCCGTGCGGATAGCCAGCACCGATGCTAGCCTAAACGGGCTGTGGTTTGAAACCCTGAATGCTGGCTACACACACCTGTTGCCCAGAGACCCCAAAACGCGCTTCGAGTACGTGCGCAACGGCGAGTTTTTTGCCGGTTGGCGCCGGGTGATGTCCCCAACCCAGCCTAACTCGCTAAGCGAGTCCGCCTGGCTGCTACCGCTGCCGCCCCAGGCTACCGACGAGCAACTGGCGCAGGCTATGCAGCTGGTTGCCCCCCTAGGCCTGCCGGCCGCCGCAAGCGTGGGCGCCGTTGAGGCCGCTGCTGGGCACTACGTGGTGCTATTTGCGGGGGCCAGTGCCCGGCAGAAGCAGTGGCCCGCCGAGGCATTTGCGCAGCTAGCCCGGCAGCTGCACCAGCAGTACGGCGCCGGCTACCGGCTGGTGCTGGCGGGTAGCCCGGCCGACGAGCCCCTAGGCCGGCGCATCCGGCAAAAGGCCGGCCCCGCCGTACCCTTCGACGACCGCTGCGGGCGCACCGACCTGCCGGGCCTGGCCGCGCTGCTGGCCGGCGCCAGCCTGGTCGTGAGCAACGACACCGCCGCCGCCCACTTCGCTGCGCAGGCCGGCACGCCCACGCTGGTGCTGCTGATGGGCGAAAACTACGGCAAGTTTTTCCCCTATCCGCCCGCTCTGCTGCGGGCGCCGTGCCGCTGCCTGTTTCCGCCCAGCCAGGAAACCCGCTTTGCGCAAGGCAACTTCCACCCGCCCGCCCGCGACCCGGCCATCCACACGATTACGGTAGGCCGGGCCCTGGCCGCCGCCCAGGCGCTGCTGCCCGCGGCGCGCAGCTGAGGGCGGCCGGCCCAGCTGCCAGCGACAAGCACCCTAGCGCCCCGTATTTTGCCGCATGGCCGACGAAAAATCCGTACCCGCCACCAGCCGCCTGGCCCTGGCCGTAGTAGGGCTGGCGGGCTTTACCGATGGCGTAAGCTACTTGCAATTTAGGCGGGTGTACGTGTCGTTTATGAGCGGCAACACCACGGCGCTGGGCGTGGCGGCCGCCCGCGGCCACTGGCCCGAGGTGCAGCTGCTGGCTCCGGTGCTGGGGCTGTTTGTGGCCGGCGTGGTGCTGGGTAGCTGGCTGCGGCGCGCTGGCAGCCGCCGGCCGGCGGCGCTGGTGCTGGCCGTGGTGGCGGGGCTGCTGGCGGCCGCCGCGGCCGGGCCGCTGTCCCTAGGGCTGCTGGCACTCAGCATGGGTATGCTCAACGCCGCCGTGCACCAAACCGGCCGTACCGTGCTCAGCCTCACCTACGTGACGGGCACGCTGGTAAAATTAGGGGCTGGCCTGGCCGACCGCCTCAGCGGCCGGCGCTGGCCCGCCGACTGGGGCCGCCAAGCGCTCGACTGGCTGTGCCTGGCCGCCGGGGCCGTGGCGGGCGCGCTAGCCTGGCAGGTCCTAGGACTGCGGGCGCTACTGGTGGCCGCCGCCGGAGCCGCCCTGCTGGCGCTGGCCGCCCGCTAAGTACGCGAGGAAACCAGCAAAGACTCGTAGTTACCAATGCGCCGGGTGCCCCGCCAGCAACTGAGCGCCAAGCTAACCTTATGTGGGCAAACTGGCCCTAGGCCGTCCTGGTAGCGAAAGCAGTGCCTACTAGAGCCCGGCACTCTTGGGTGGGAAAAAATGCAGTAGTGAGTTTGAAAGTTAACAAATGGCGGATGCTGAA
>JBPBPH010000029.1:0-22748 GCA_050954355.1 Janthinobacterium lividum | reverse complement strand
CCCCAACGCTGACAGCGGCTGGGTCAAAGCCGCCGACCTGCACCTGGCCCGCAACGGCGTGGGCAGCGCCGTTATCGGCGAGCGGCTCTATGTGGCGGACCGGCTGCACCGCCCGGCCCGCTCCCCGGCGGGGGGCCGGGCGGCAACCCAGCCGGCTTGGCCGTGGAAGTGTTTCACTGGTAAGCCGGCTTACCTAGGGTAAAATGGTCTTTCAACTGATTATCAACACGCTCTAGGCTAGCTCATCTAACCATTCCCCCTCTCCGCTGCTACGTGTTTTTGCCCGCCACCGGGCCGTAGAAGTTGCCGCCGTAATCGTGGGTATGGTCGCGCCAAATGCTGTGGTAGTGAATCTGGCCTTGGTAGATGACCCCGTTCTGACACACGAACTCAATCCAGACGCGCGGCCCGTCGAGGCGCACGTAATCGCCGTTTTGCGTGAACTTGCCGGTGCCCGTATAGGCGAGGTAGGTGTCGGCCAGCTCTTGGCGGTAGGTGGCCAGCAGGCTGGCGGCGGTCGCGTCGTCCGAGTCGTTGACCCAGGGGGCCATCGCGGCCATCACCAGGGCTTGCTGAGTCGGGCTGAGCTGGCGGCCCGGCAGCCCCACTTTGGTAGCCGGAAACTGGCCGTCCTGGCCGGGGCCGAGCGCCACGTCGCTGAATGTTTGGCTGAGCTTGGCTTGCGCTCGCTGGTCGGCGCTCAGGCTCTGGAGCAGCGCCAGCATGGTCGAGGCCTCCGTGGTCATGGGGGCCAGCGCCGCGCCTTTGGGAAATACGTTCGCGTCGGCGGTAATGAAGTGCAGTGGCTCGGTGCCCTCAAACTTGGGGGTGGCCCCGGTTACGGCCCCGGCTCCGAAGGTGATATTGGTAGCCAAGTGATGGCCGCCAAACTGTAACATCCAGGTACCGGTGGTGGAAGGCTGGCCGAGGAAGGCAATGAAATACAGCCCGCTACCGTAGCCCAGGCCCGGCGGCGGCCCCCCTTTGCCGGGGCGCATACCAGGCGGCGGGCCGCCCGGACCCATGCCCGGTGGCGGACCACCCGGCCGCCTGCCGGGGGGCGGCCCCCCTAGCCCGGCTCGGTGCGGAACGGCCGCTAGGTTGTCGTCGGCCGCCCGCAGTTGCTGCATCTCGTTGTACCCCTCATTGGCGGCGGTGCCGGTGGCGGCTTGCAAAACAGCCAGCGCCGCTTTGGTTTGGGTACTGTTCAGGTCGCCGAGCTTTAGGCCGAGCCGCGGGGGCATCCCCACCGGCAGGTTCGACCAGCGGGCGGCGTTGCGGGCGGTAAACGCTTGAATAAGCGTGTCTTGCTGACTTGCACTTAGCGTGGCGATAAAAGCATTGGCGGCCGCTACTACGGCGGCGGTAGTGGTAGGGCCGGGTGCCTGCGCCGCAGCTGGCGTACCCGTAGCCGTGCGGTGGCTGGCATCGGGGTGGCACGCGGTGGCAGCCAGCAGGAGGCTAAGTAAGATAAAGTAGGCGGGGTGCTTCATGCAGCTGATTTAGAAGAGGTATGGGGTATAAGGTGGTAGTAGAGCGGCTCTCCATTTAATACATATAGCCCAGCGCGTGCGCTTCACTCAGTGGGCAAGATTGAGGCGGTTGTGGCCCCCTTTAAAGATACACTACCCTCGTGCGTGCGCCACACCTGAAAAACGTTCTAAATGCACGCTTTGCCTAGCTGGGGTTTGTGGTACTTGAAGCAAGACGTACGCGAAATAAGCGTAGCCGTAGCCCAAAGCGCCAGGCCCCAGGCTACGGCTAGCTCTAGGTAAATCAGCCTATTGCCGCTTAAAACGTGAAGCTGTTGCCGTAGTCGCGGGTGTGGTCGCGCCACACGCTGTGGTAATGAGTCTGGTTCTGGTACACGACCCCCGACTGGCACACGAACTCAATCCAGACGCTGGGCCCATCGGGGCGCACGTAATCAGCGTTATTGGTCAGGGTAGCGTTGCCCGAGTACGCAAGGTAGGTGCTGACCAGTTCGTTTTGGTAGGTAGCCAGCAGGGTGGCGGCGGTCACATCGGCGGTATCCGTCACCCAGGGCTTCATGGCGGCCATGGTGGCTTGCTCGCTGGCCAGCGGCGCGTAGATAATGCCGTTGGTGGTCCAGGTCTTGGGTTCGACGCCCTCGAAGACGGGCGTAGCGCCAGCTACAGTGCCGTTCTCATAGGTGGTGTTCACAGCTAGGTGGTGGCCGCCAAATTGCAGCTGCCACGTGCCGGTGAGCGAGGGCGTGCCCACGAAGGCGATGAAATAATTGCCCGACGAGTACGTGTTGCTCGCAGCCGTGGCGGCCAGCCCGTCGTCGGCCAGAATTTGCATGGCCTCGCTGTAGCCCTCATCCGACACGGTGCCGGTAGCGGCGGCTACCTGCGTGGCAGTCAACGTACTGAATTGCAAGCCTTCGCGGCACTGCGCGCCGCAGGGCAGGTTTGACCACTTGATGGCATTGGCTTGCAGGTAGCTGAACTGCACGGCCGCCAGCTGCGTGGTCGAGAGCGTGGCCTTAAAGGCATCAATGGCGCACAGCACCTTGGCTACCGGCGTGGTGGCGCCGGAGCAGCTACTGGCCGTGGCTCCGATGGTGGCGGCCGCCGTGCACGAGCCGGTGTAGGTAGCCGCCGCCGTTACGGTAATCGTTTCTGAGGTCAGGGTGGAGGTGCCGTCGAAGCTCAGCGGAACGGCCACCGTGGGTTGCCCCGCCGTGACGGTGGTGTAGGTAGTGGGGGTGAAGTCGGAACCCGAGCTAGCGAGGTTAAACGCCACCGAGCCAGCCGCCGCATTGCTCAGCCCCACGGTGAGGGGGTGGTGGTTTGGGCCGTGCCGCTCGACGTGAAGGCCGACGTGCTCAGCGCCGTAGCCGAGCAGTTGATGGCAGGCGTGGTGGAACTGGTAGTAGTGGTGGTTACCTCGCTGTCTTTCTTGCACGCGACAGCGACAAACAGCAAAGCGGTAGCCATAAGCGCTCTTTTCATAAAAAGTGGGGAATAGGGAGAAAAAATAGCGGCTAGCACTCCGGCCGATGCCTTAATCCTCCTCCGCAGCGCGGTGCAACCCAACCGCATTCGACCAGCCGCGCAAACCAATCGTCCCCCGGTGGGCCTAGCCCGGTGCTGCCTGCTGGCCGAGCTTCACCAGCGGGCAACTGACGCAAAAACTATACATCCTCTTACTGTTCGTCGATAACTTACCGCCACAATAAACGCGCCGGCCGCTCGTACTACTGCTTGCCCACGGCAGTGCTGGAATCGGACTACAGACCACTACTGCGCGGACCTTGTAGTCCATGTGGCGCACCACGCAAACCGCGGACTACAAAGGCCGCGCAACAACTGCTTTAGGGTGGGCTAATAGCCCGCTACTGACCCCAAGGGCAGCAAAAAGCCCCCGCTCCGAATGGGAGCGAGGGCCGTTGGAGCCGCTCAGCGGAGCTGCTTATTTGAGGATTACCCGCTGCGTCACCGGATTCTGCCCGGCCGTTTGCACACTCAAGATATAAGCACCCGCAGCCAGGCCGGCGGTCGAGAGGGTCGTGCCGTCGCCCGAAAACTGCTGGCTAGCTACCTGCTGGCCTAGCGTGTTGCGCAGGGTGCAGGTGGCCGCCGTAGCGGTGCTGGCCAGCCTGATGTTCAGCGTGTGGGCTTCCGTGGGGTTGGGATATACCGAAAACACCTGGACCGCCGCAGCCGCCTTGGTGCCGAGCGTGGTGGTAAAGGAGCCATAGAAGTTGCCGCCGTAGTCACGGGCATGGTCGCGCCAGATGCTGTGGAAGTGGGTTTGCGTATTGTACACTACGCCCGTTTGGGCCACGAACTCAATCCACACGTTAGGGCCATCGATGCGGGCGTAGTCGGTGTTGGTGGTGAACAGGCCCGTGCCGGCGTAAGAAATGTAGGTGTCGGCCAACTGGGCTTGGTAAGTGGTCATCAGATTAGCGGCCGTGGCATCGTCAGCATCCTGCACCCAGGGTTTCATCGCCGCAATCACCAGCGCCTGCTCAGCCGCCGTAAGGTCGCTACACTTGACGCCTACCTTGGTGGTGGGAAATTTGCCATCCTGGCCTGGTCCCAGCAGCACGTCGCTAAAGGTTTGGGTGAGCTTGGCGGTCGCTTTGTGGGCAGTGGTTAGGCCCCCCAGCAGGGCCACCATCGTGGCGGCCTCGTTGCCCATGGGCGTGAACGTGCCGGCCGGCACCACGGTAGTCGTATTGCCCGTGCCGGTGAAGGTGAGCGGCTCCACGCCCTCAAACTTGGGCGTGGCCCCAGTCACGGCCCCGGCTCCGAAGGTGATGTTGGTCGCCAGGTGGTGGCCGCCGTACTGCAACATCCAGGTGCCGGTCGCCGAAGGCGTCCCCACGAAGGCGATGAAGTACAAGCCCGAGCCGTAGCCGCCGCCACCTCCGCCACCCCCACCGCTGCTGCTGGCGGCGCTTAGGTTATCGTCGGCGGCGCGAATCTGCTGGGTTTCATCAAAGCCGTCGTTGGCCACCGTGCCGGTGGCGGCCTGCACCACGGCCAACGCCGCCGTTATCTGCGCGGTGGTGAGATTGGCGAACTCCAGGCCTTCGCGACACTGCGCCCCGCAGGGCAGGTTCGACCACTTCACCACGTTGGTGGCATTGTACGCCACCACGGCCGTGGTTTGCTGGGTGGTGGAGAGGGTGGCCAAAAAAGCGTTGGCCGCCGCCACGACGGCCACCACATCCTGCGTGCCTTTAATAGCGCGCACACCCTTGCCCATTGCGGACGAGCGGACGGGGTAGGCGGCGGGCAGCGATGTGTGGGCCGCGTCCTGCTTAAAAGCCATCAGGGCCAGCAAGGCCGTGGTGGACGCGAAGAGCGTAGATGTTCGCATAATGTAAAGAGATGAGCTTAACCAGATGCGCCCTGGCCGGCACCGCCCGCTACCAAGCGGCGGCAGGTTGAAATTACGGCAGCCCGGTACCGCGGTTTACTTATTGGGCCTGATAATAGGTCAACTAGGCAAACTAATCGACGTTTAGGCCAGGACTTTGCGTAGGGTTGGGCTTATATGGTTGCTTGTTTAGCTTGGGTGCGGCGCTGACGCCAGGTACCCAGCAGGGCCCCCGTAGCCAGCAGCGCTAGCAGCCAGGGCGCGTAGTCGGCCGCGCGGGCTACGGCGCCAGCCAGCGCGTTGGGTTGCCCGCTGAGGCGCTCGGCCAGCCAGGCCAGCGCCGCCACTCCGGCCAGCCCGGCCCCACCCACCCGCACGGCCGGATAAGCGGGCGTGCGGCTGAGCAGCAGCAGCCAGGGCACCGTGAGGGCAATCACGAAGAGTTGCATCAGCTCGATGCCCAGGTTGAAGCCCAGGATGCTAAGCGCCAAGCGGCCCGCATCAAGGTGCAGGCCCGCCAGGGTACTGGCAAACGCCAGCCCGTGCATCAGCCCGAAGCCCGCCGCTACCCAGGCCTCGCGCCCGGCAAACACTGGCCGCCAGGCGTGCCCCGCCGACACGAGGATGCTCACGGCAATCAGCGCCTCGATGGGCTGCGTGGGTAGGCGTACCCAGCCCAGTGCGCCCAGCAGCAGCGTAAGCGAGTGCCCGAGGGTAAAGGCGCTGACAATCAGCAGCAGGCGGCGCACGCTGTAGCGCACCCCGCCAAACTTATCCCAGCGCCCGAAGCGCATCAGCAGCGGGGCGGGCAGCAGCAGCACCAGCAGGAAGAGCAGGTGGTCGGTGCCGGCCGCGATGTGCTGCGTGCCCAATCCCACCATGCCCCGGAAGCCGGCCCACCAGCCACCTGCTGCCTCGTGCACTTGCAAGGGCGAAATCACGTTATCGCGCGGCGAGAGGCGAATCACCCCCACCTCGGTGGGCGGGTGCTCGGCAAAGCGGCCCGTTTCCCAATCCTGCCGCACGGCCACTAGCGTCACGTGCGTTACTACCTGGTGCACAATCACGTCGTAGTGCAGCGTAAACGTGCGCGGACTGGTGCCCGGCGGGGGCAGTAGCTGCACTTGGGCCAGCAATTGCTGGTAGGAACCAGTATCGGTTTGCTCGGCGCCGCCTACCCGTAGTGCTCCCACCTGCACCGTCCAGGGCCGGCCGTCGGGGCTGGTGGGGTGAATATGCTGGCGCAGGTAGGCCCGCAGCGCGGGCGCGTAGTAGACCAGCAGACTGTCGGGGTATCGGGCAATTTCGCCGTGGCCGAATGCCGGCTGCAACTCCTGCAGGGGTAGTTGCAGCTCGGCCGCCACGCTGGCGGGCCGGATGTCGAGCAGCACCACCGAGTTGGGCACGGGGTGCGCCAGCGCCGGGCCAGCCAGCAGCAGGGCCAGCAGGGCTAGCCAGCCTGACCAAATCCGCGTCGGCAACCACCGCGGCTTGTAGGATAGAGGCATGAGGAAAGCAAATTGCGTAGCGCACCAACGCAAGTTCCGGCGCGACTGAACACTCTCTTAATCTTAAGCAGTACGCGCGCAAAAGTTGCTTGCGCCGGCTAAAGTAGGGGGTTGCTTCACCACCTGCCCCGACGGCCCAGTCACGCCAACGAGTTGACGCTCCTTATCAAATAATTCAGCTAGCTGAAAGTTAATACTATAGCGTATTTTCTATGGTTGACTGGTTGCTTACTAGTAGTCGACACAAGTTCTTTGCCGGGCGATTCCCCACTGCCAACCGTCGATAAGCATCCGCAGAATTATAATTACCCAGCGGCAAGGACAGCTACCCGCAGGCGGCTCCTTGCCTTTAGGGGACAATGGATTACCACCTGGCAATCCCTCCCGGCCAGTTGGGCCGCCCCGCCCGGCAGCCTGTCCTAGCCAACCTGTTCTGGTGATGGCCTAGCATCTGGTAAGCACTTGCGGTAGGTCAGGCGAGCCTGCTACCGGCGAAGGGCCATTGCTGCTAACTGCTGCTGAGGCATTCATAGTCGCGGCTCAAGCAGCGGAAGCGACCGTTGTGTTCAACGACCCAGTGTTTCGGCAGTAGGACGAAGCTGGTTTCGCCTTCGGGCTCTCCGGCCAATGTTCTGAACAACCGCCGCATACGCTGCCTCTTTCCCCGGGTGACCTTGGTCCACGAAGCCCATGGTCACGGGCTAAACAGGGTAAGCGAGCGCCCCGTAAGGCGGCCGAATCTGAGGAGCACCGCCGCAGGGACCGCCAGGCAGCCAGCAGAGTTAGTGGTTCGCCAGGATAAGCTGCTGGGCTTTTGCTGACTAGCTCAACAGGAAACTATTTCTGCGCAAAATATTGAACACCAATAGGAAATACTCCAATAAAGGCCCGTGGCTGTTGCAAAACTCGGTGTGCCATAGCTAATCGCTCTTCCTGTTGCTGTGCGAACTTGGTGACGCCCTGCGTGCCGCTGTTAAGCGAGCCAAAACAGGATACTGGTGGCCAGTAAGTGGTCTGGTTGGATGACTGGTGCCATGCTCCGGGGCTGTTTCACCCGATGGTTGAGCAGCTTCTTGAGGTTGTAGGCCGCGGCGGCGAGTAACATCGTTTTATGAGCAGCCGCTTGGCCCTTCGTGCCGAGGCACCGCAGGCCATAGTGCGGCAGCAATTGACCAAGGGCAGGTTCGACCGTGCTTTGACGCACCCGACGCACCTGTTGGCCCGACCGGCTATGCTGCCGCTGCCAAGCCCGGGAATAAGGAGCGTCAAACGCCGTGCGGGTTATTTTGCGTTGGGGCGCGCCGGGCGTGCAGGTGCCTTTGAGCGGACAGCGAGCGCAGTCCTTATGATCAGCCCGATAATTCCGCTGCCAGCCCCCGTCAGGCGTACTGCCATAGTTGCGAAAGGGCAGCAACTTGCCTGCTCGGCACTGGTAGGCATTCTTTTCGGGCAAGTAGGTGAAGCCCTCGATGCTGGGTTTATAGAGCTTAGAAGTTGGAATCCAGGCCGTAAGGCCGCGCTGTTCTAGAAAGGCGTAGTTGAAACTGGTATCCGCTACCACATCGGGCAGCGGCACCTCGTTGGCGAGCAGTCTGACCTGCAAGCGCTCGATGAGGCCGGGCAAATGCAAGCTGTCGCGACTGTCGGCTAAATCAGCTTGGATGTGGCTGATAACGCCACCGTGCCTGGCTTTGCGGGCAGCCTCCCGCCGCAGCTGGGGAGCTGGGGCTGAGAGCAACGCGGCCGCTGGCAGGGTAGGCGCCGGCACCGGCTGGTCAGCTACCGTTAAGACGGACGGAGCGGCCGCCTGCTTTTCGCAGAGGCTGTTAAGCGAGGCATTAGCCTTAACTGGGGCTGAATCGATGGCCTGCGTGTCGCCCGCCACCAGCCCCTGGGCCACGCATAAATGGAAGACGCGGTCGAAGAGGTGCTCAAATAAGCTGGCAGGATAGCGTTGGTGAGTGCGGCTCACGGTCGAGTGCCAGGGCAACTCCTCGTCCCGGCTTTCCACTGGCCTCGTGCAGCCCCGCCCCTGGCAGCCGCCGCACCTCTCGCCACTGGTGAGTGGCCTCTACACGGGGGTGAGCGTGCGCTGGCAACCGTAAGGTCTTTTTCTACAGGTACTCAACTTTTTGCCACCAGCGCCACTTCTACGTCGGCGCCCCCTCACTTCCCATGAAACTAAAATCCATCCTGCTCGCTGGTGGCCCCGTGCTGCTAGCTGCTGCCGCTGCCTACCGCTACCTCTACGCGCCGGCCCCCAAAAAGCCTCATTTAAGTGCCCCGGTGCAGCCTGGCACCATCCGGATGGGTGAGCGCGAGCGCCGGTACCGCGCCTTCGTGCCGGCCCAGCGGCCGGCGAAGGCAGCCCTGGTGCTGGTGCTGCACGGCTCGGCCATGACTGGCAAGGCCATGCGCAGAACCACCGGCTACGTCTTTGAAGAACTAGCTGATAAGCACGGTTTTGCCGTGGCCTACCCCGATGGCTACCAGGGTAACTGGCACGACTGCCGCCGCGACACGACTTTTCCGGCCAAGACCGAAAACATCGACGACATGGGCTTTCTGCGGGCGCTGGTGGCGCGGCTATGCGCCGAATATGACCTCGACTCGGCGCGGGTGTACGCCTTCGGCTACTCCAATGGCGGGCAGATGGCCTTCCGCTTGGCCGTGGAGGAGCCCCGCCTGGTAGCCGCCGTGGCCGCCACCGGGGCCACCCTGCCCGTGCCCGAGGCCAGCACCTGCCCACAGGCCGGCCCCACGGCACGGGTACTGGTGGCCAGCGGCACCAACGACCCCATCAGCCCCTTCGGTGGCGGCGAGGTCACCATCTTTGGGTTTCGCAGCCGGGGCTTCACCATCTCGGCCCGCGCCACGGTGGAGGAGTTTGCCCGCCGCAATGGCCTGACGGACAATCCTGTAACGGCAACTCTGCCCCACCAGCGGCCCGCCGACTCGACCTCGGTGGAGGAAGTGGTGTGGGCGCGGGCGGATGGCACGCCGGTGGTTGCGTTCTACCCCATTGCGGGCGGCGGGCACGTCATTCCGCAGCCTAAGTCGCGGGCGCCCCGCTTCCTGGGGGCCACCACGGGCGACCTAAACCTGCCGGAACAGGCCGTGCGGTTTTTCGGGCTGCTGGGGTAGCTTGCGCAGTCGGCGCCAGTTCGGCCGGAGGCGCGTCGCTGTTTTAGAGCGTGTTTGGGTTTTACAAAAATGGCCTTCTATCCGTCATGCTGAGCTTGTCGAAGCATCTCTACCGCACCGTTGAACGGCTTGGCAGAAGCGGTAGAGATGCTTCGACAAGCTCAGCATGACGGTCAATTTTCGCTTTTTCTGATTTAGGAATAAGTATATTTATTTACTCTTTTTAGTCGCATGGCTTCCTTCAAACAAAAAATTCTCAAGTCGATTTACCCACTCATCATGCGGCTCTCGAAGTCGAGTAGCCGGGGTAAGGTGCTGGCAAACAAGCAGCAGGCGGCCGCGCCGGTTTCGTTCTACGACCTGGCTAGCCAGCTCAACAATGGCCAGGAACTACCCTTCGCGCAACTCAAGGGCAAGCAAGTGCTGCTGGTGAATACGGCTTCCAACTGCGGCTACACCAACCAGTACACGGAACTCCAGCAGCTCGCCGAGTGCTTCCCCAGCGAGCTGGTGGTGCTGGGCTTCCCGGCCAATGACTTTGCCGAGCAGGAAAAGGACGACGACCAGACCATCAATCACTTCTGCCAGGTCAATTTTGGGGTGTCGTTTCCGTTGATGAAGAAGAGCGTGGTCGTGAAGCAAGGTGCCCAAAACGCAGTGTACCAGTGGCTGACCAGCGCCCGCCAAAACGGCTGGAACGAGCAGGCCCCCGATTGGAATTTCTCGAAATACCTGGTCAGCGCGGAGGGCCAGCTCACGCACTACTTCGGCCCGGCCGTGTCGCCGCTGAGCGAGGAAGTGACGGGTAGCGTGCGCAAGTAGCAAGAACTTACAGCCGCAAAAGCCGGCAACGCTTGCCTGATTACATTGGATAAAATGTAATTTGATAAAACATTTATGACCGATGAGGTCTTTCACCACCAGCAACCGCTTCCCCCATGAGTAGCCCCGTTCCTCCCTTCGAATTTGACCCTAGGCTGAAGCTGGACGAGCAGGTGTGCTTTCCGGTGTACGCCCTCTCGCGACTCGTCACCAAGGTGTACCAGCCGCTGCTGGCCCCACTGGGCCTCACCTACCCGCAGTACCTGGTGATGCTGCTGCTGTGGGAGCACCGGGAGCTGGCAGTCAAGGACATCGGTCAGAAGCTGCTGCTCGATACGGGCACCCTCACGCCGCTGCTCAAGCTACTGGAGCAGCGCCAGCTGCTGAGCCGCCGCCGCGACCCGCGCGACGAGCGCTCGGTGCTCATCGCGCTGCGGCCGGCCGGCGCGGCCCTACACGAGCAGGCCCGCCAGATTCCGACGCAACTCGGGGAGCGCTATTCGCTCACCCGCGACGACGTGACGGTGCTGCGCCGGGAGCTGCACCACCTTATTGAGTTGCTTTCCTAGTACCACTTTTTACCCTTCATTTTCCTTGCTCATGGCGAATATTCTGCATTCCTCCCAAGCCAAATCCATCGGCGGCCGCGACGGCCGTATTGAGTCCGACAACCACGTGCTCACTCTGGAATTGACCATGCCCCGCACCCTCGGCGGCCGCGCCCGCGAAGGCGCGACCAATCCCGAGCAGCTCTTCGCCGCCGGCTACGCCGCCTGCTTCGGCAACGCTGTGATTCACATAGCACGCCAAGCCAAGGTGAACGTGGGCGAAATCTCCATTGATGCCCACGTTAACCTGCTCATGGGCGACGACCAGCTGCCCACGCTGGCCGTGGCCCTGCACGCCAACCTGCCCGGCGTAGACCAGGCGCAGGCCGAAGACATCGTGGCCCAGGCCCACCAGGGCTGCCCCTACTCGCGCGCCACGCGCGGCAACATCGACGTGAATATTACCGTCACGACCGACGCGGAGGTGCCCGCCCAGGCGTAGTTCCAGTGCTCCTCAGCGTCAACCTCACCCCCTAGCCCCCTCTCCTTGGGGAGAGGGGGAACTAATACTAGTTCTAGCCTTCAGAAGCTAAGACTAAAAACTAGTTCCCCCTCTCCCCAAAGAGAGGGGGCTAGGGGGTGAGGTTGACGTTTAGGTGCCCAATCATCTTTATTTCCCACCCTACCCTCTTCATTTCCATGCAATTCGCTGATAAAGTCATCATTGTCACCGGGGCGGGCTCCGGCATCGGGCGCACTTGCGCCCTGCGCTTCGCCGCCGAAGGCGGCAAAGTCGTGGTGGCCGAGTACAACACCGAGGCCGGCCAGGCCACCGTGCAGCAGATTACCGAGGCCGGCGGCACGGCCTCGTTCGTGCCAACCGACGTGTCGGACAGCGCCAGCGTGCAAGCCATGATTCAGCACGCGGTGGGCACCTACGGCCGCCTCGACGTGCTGTATAACAACGCCGGCATCGCGGGTGAGGTGAAGCCGGTGGCCGACTACAGCGAGGATGTGTTTGCCCGCACGATGGGCGTGGACTTGTTCGGGGTGTTTTTCGGGATGAAGTACGGCTTGCAGCAGTTTGAGCGTCAGGGCACTGGTGGCGTTATCGTGAACATGGCCTCCACGGCCGGGCTGCGAGCCACGCCGGGCATGATTGCCTATTCGGCCTCCAAGTTTGCGGTGGTGGGCATGACCATGACGGCCGCCCTGGAATACGCCGACAAGCACATCCGCATCAACGCCGTGTGCCCCGGTGCCATTGAAACCGAGGGCCTCAAAGGCATGGGCGAAGAGCTGCTGGCGCAGTACGTGTCGCACCAGCCCATGAAGCGCTTCGGTACCCCCGACGAGGTGGCCAACGCGGTGTTGTTCCTGGCCTCCGATGCCGCCTCGCTGCTCACCGGCATCGCCATGCCCACGGATGGCGGCCTCTCGACGCGCTAGGGGTTTTCGGTCAGGCAACGCGTTGCTTAACGTTTAAGTACTTTCCAAACAGCTTCCATACCTCCTTTTAAATCAACCACATGACCAATCACGATTTTAACCCTGTAGCCGTTGCCGATGGCACCGAGATGGACCTGTACGTGGCCGTACCGGACGGCCCCGGCCCGTACCCGGCGATTCTGGTGTTGCAGGAAGCGTTTGGGGTGAACCACCACATCCGCGCCGTGGCCGAACGGCTCTGCGCGGAAGGCTACGCGGTGGTGTCCCCCGACCTGTTTCACCGCACCGTGCGGCGTCTGGAAGGGGCCTACACCGATTTCGCGGCGATTGCGCCGCACTTTCAGGCCGTGACGGTGGAGGGGCTGACGGCCGATTTGCAGGCCGCCTACGAGTGGCTGCGGCAGGCGCCGGCCGTGGCCCACGACAAAACGGGCAGCGTGGGCTTCTGCCTGGGCGGCCGGGTATCCTTCCTGGCCAATGCCGTGCTGCCCCTCTCAGCGGCGGTTTCGTACTACGGGGGCGGCCTCGACCAATTCGTTGCCAAAGCCGGGGATTTGCACGGCACGCACTTGTTTTTCTGGGGCGGGCTCGATGCGCACATCCCACCGGCGGCAATCGACACCATCGTGAACGCGACCAAGGCCGCGGGCAAGGACTACACCAACGTGGTTATCTCCTACGCCGACCACGGCTTTCACTGCGACGAGCGCGACAGCTACCACCCGCTGGCGGCTAAAGAGGCCTGGGCCCATACTCTGGCTTTCTTCGAAAACCGGCTCAAGCCAACCGCCGCGTAGGCCAGCTACTGGCTACGTTATAACTTCATTACCAACTTATTACCCCAACTACTATGACCGCTACCGCCACCAAAGGCTACGCCGTGCAGAGCGCTACCGATACGCTCGGGCCGTTCGATTTTGAGCGCCGCGCCGTCGGGCCGCACGACGTGCAATTCGAGATTCTCTTCTGTGGCGTGTGCCACTCCGACCTGCACCAGGTGCGCAACGAGTGGGGCAACTCGGTGTACCCGATGGTGCCGGGCCACGAAATCGTGGGCCGCGTCACGGCCGTGGGCGACCACGTGCAGAAGTTCAAGGTCGGCGATTTGGCCGGCGTGGGCTGCCTCGTGGACTCGTGCCGCGAGTGCGACAACTGCCAGAAGGGCCTGGAGCAGTTCTGCCGCCAGGGCGCGACCGGCACCTACAATGCCGAGGACAAAAAGCACGGCGGCCTGACCTACGGCGGCTATTCCAACCAGATTGTGGTGGACGAGAACTACGTGGTAAAGGTGAGCGAGAAGCTCGACCTGGCTGCCGTAGCGCCGCTGCTCTGCGCCGGCATCACCACCTACTCGCCCCTGAAGCACTGGAAAGTCGGCCCCGGCCACAAGGTAGCCGTAGTGGGCCTGGGCGGCTTGGGCCACATGGCCGTCAAGTTCGCCGCCGCTTTCGGGGCCGACGTGACGGTGCTCAGTACCTCACCCGAGAAGGAAGTGGATGCGGCCGCACTAGGTGCCCACCACTTCGCCCTTACCAAAGACCCCGCGCAGCTCCAAGGCTTGCAGTCGAAGTTCGACTTTATCGTGGACACGGTGTCGGCCCCGCACGACTACAACATGTACCTCAGCATGCTCAACACCGATGGCGTGATGATATGCGTGGGCGTGCCGCCGACCCCGATGGAAGTACTGGGCTTCAACCTGTTGGGTGGTCGCCGCAGCATCGCGGGCTCGGCCATCGGCGGCCTGCCCGAAACGCAGGAAATGCTCGACTACTGCGCCGAGCACAACATCGTGTCCGACATCGAATTGATTGACATGGCCTACATCAGCGAAGCCTACGAGCGCATGCTCAAGGGCGACGTGAAGTACCGCTTCGTGGTGGATATGGCCACGCTCTAGGCCCCCTAAACTTCCGCTTCCTGTTATCTTTAGTCAGCCGCTCCACCTAGGGGCGGCTGGTTTTGCTTTTTCCTTACCTCTATGCTGCCGGCCCGAATGCAGCCTTTTTTTGCGCAGCGCACCGTGCGCCGCCGCTTTGTGCACCGCAAGCTCATCCTGCGGCTGCGGATGTTCGCCTTGGTAGTTGCCGGCATGGTGGGGGCAGTGGGCTACTAGATGGTGAAATTCCACGCGCCTGTATGGCCGGTGTTGGCCTCAGTAGGGCTTGGCCTGGGGCTGGGGCTGCTCGTGGGGCGCATGTCGAAGGTGACGTGGCACGAAGAAGCCGCGCAGGTAGTGGCCAAAATGGACAAGCTGGGCGGGCTCATCCTGGGCCTTTACCTGGTGGTGTCGCTGGGGCGCTGGTGGGTGCTGGGCCACTGGTTTGCCGGGCACGAGCTGACGGCGGTGGCGCTGAGCTTCACCGGCGGCATCATGCTAGGGCGGCTGCTGTTCACCCGCTAGGCTGTGGTGAAGGCGTTGAAGGCGCAGGATAAATACTAGCGCGGCTTTGGGGTTGCACAGGGTTAATTAGCAGATGTCCAAGAAGTTGGCGGCCCCCGTCGAACACCTTGCAACGCTGGGGCCACTTTGCTCATAAACAGCTCCAGGCCCTTGGCCACGTCGGCGAAGGGCTGGCCGCCGATGTCGAGCTGGCCCACGTAGCGGGTTACGCCCATGCTCTTGAGCAGCAATAGTTTGTCGATGACTTGCTGCGGGCTGCCGCCCACCAGCGACCCTAGGGGCGCGAGCATCTCGTCGTATTGGCGCCGGGGCATCGGGCCCTTGAAGAGCGGCGCCAAGTAGGCCGAGTAGTAGGGGTAGAAATCCTGCTGGGTCTGGCGGGCAGTTTCGGAGAGGTGCAGGTGCGAGAATACGGCCAGTTGAAAAGGCTTATCCGGCTGCTGCTCGGCCCATTGCTGGCGGTAGTAGGCGGCCAGCTGGGCGTAGCCGGGCAGGCTGCCGCCTAGCACCGGCATAGCCACCGGGTAGCCCAGCGCTGCCGCCCGCGCCAGGCTGCTCGGCGAGCCCGCCCCAATCCAGACCGGCAGCTGCGGCTGCACCGGGCGCGGCGCAATCTCGGCCTCGCGCAGCGGGGCTCGAAACCGGCCCTGCCAGCTCACGCGCTCCTGCGCGTTGAGCTGGGCAAACAGGCCGAGCTTCTCCACAAACAGCGCGTCGTAGTCTTGCTGGTCGAAGCCAAACAGCGGGAAATTATCGAGAAATGCGCCCCGGCCAAAAATCAGCTCGGCCCGCCCGTCCGATACCAAATCGACGGTAGCAAATTCCTGGAACGTGCGCACCGGGTCGGCGGTGCTCAGCAGGGTAGTGGCGCTGGTGAGGCGGATGCGCTCGGTGACGGCGGCCATTGCCGCCAGCGTGGCAGCCGTGGCCGAGTTCACGAAGTTCAGGCCGTGGTGCTCGCCCACGCCCAGCACGTCGAGGCCGGCCTGGTCGGCTAGCCGGGCCAGGTCCAGCAGCTGCCGCATCCGCTCGCGGGCCGAAATGGTGCGGCCCGTTTTGGGGTCGGCCACGAGGTCGCCGAAGGTGTAGATGCCAAGTTCCATGAGGTTTGGGGCGGTTAAAATGCAGCAGAGACGCAGGAACTGACAGCTGCTCGTGAAGATTATTCAACGAATCAACGGCAGCTCCTGCGTCTCTGTTACTTACAAATCAAGTCAAGCCAGCTGCTTAGAAGCGCACGCTGTCCAGGGCTTTTTGCAGGGCCGTGGGCTGCAGCTCGGGCACGCCAGTGCCTTCCACGCGCACCACCGTCACGTCGGTCATGCCAATGAAGCCCAGGAAGGTTTTCAGGTAGGGCGCTACGAAGTCGTAGCTCGTCATCGGGCCTTCGGAGTAGACGCCGCCGCTCGACAGGGCGATGTACACTTTTTTGCCCTTCACCAGGCCTTCGGGGCCGGCGGCCGTGTACTGAAACGTGATGCCGGCGCGGGCAATGTGGTCAATCCACGCCTTGAGCGTCGAAGCAATGCCAAAGTTGTAGAGTGGGGCGCCAATCACGATGGTATCGGCGGCCATGAGTTCGGCAATGGCCTCGTCGGAGTGGCGCACGGCGGCCTGCTGCTCGGGCGAGCGGCCCTCGGCCGGGGTGAAGAACGATTGCAAATGCGCTTCTTCGAGGTGCGGGAAGGGCTTGTTGGTGAGGTCGTGGAGCTTCACGGTGCTGCCGGGGTTGGCGGCGACCAGCTTTTCGACGAGGCCGTTGGCGAGTTGGTTGCTGTACGAGGCCGCCCCGCGGGGGCTGGACAAGATTTCAAGAATCTGCATGAGGCAGTAAAAAGGGGAAATAAAGGGAAACAATTGACTGATAAGCTGCTACGTGCGCTTGGCACTACCCGGCCGCGGCCGGGTGCAGGCGGCCGGCCGCCACCACGGCCATGACGACGGCCAACGTGGCAAAGCCCAGAAAGAAGGCCAGCAGCGTGGCCGGGCGCGCCCAGCCTAGCTTGCCCGCCCGGCCCAGCACGTAGGTGAGCAGCAGGTTGGCGAGCGCCCAGGCTACGTTGACCAGCGGCGAGGAAAGCCCCACCGTGGGCGGACTGGCGAAGGGCGTGGGAAAGGCCTGGCCGCTAATGCCGTGCAGCAGGTGCGGAATAAGGTTGAGGCCCCAGAAGCCGGCGAAGTAGCAGGCCAGGTAGTGGTACCACCTCACGCGGTTTGGGCCGGGAAGTAGGCTTCGCGCAGGTATTCCTTCAGCGGGGTGGGTTCGCGGCCCAGCAGTTGGGCCAGCACCGGGCTAGGGCGGTCGAAGTCGCCGTGGGTAATGGCATCGGCGAAGGCCAAAATGAAGCCCACGAACGGCGCGGGCACCCCGGCCTGGCCCAATTGCTCGCCAAACTGGGCGGGCGGCACGTCGGTGTACGCGACGGGCTTGCCGGCCAGCTCGCTGAGGGCGGCGGCCACGTCGGCGAAGGAGTATGACTGCGGGCCGGCCAGCGGGTAGGTTTTGTTTTCGTGGCCTCCCGACGTCAGCACATGGGCAATGGCCTCGGCCATGTCGCGGCGCGTGGCGAAGGGTACCTTACCCTGCCCGGCGGGATAAAACACGCCCGTCTCAACCGCCTGCTTACCCACGAAATCGGGCAGCACGTCGGTGTAGAGGTTGTCGTGGAGCAGCGTGTAAGTTAGCCCCGAGTCTTTGATATACTGGCCGGTAGCGCGGTGCGGCTCCATAATCGGCGAGATGGGGGCGCCGGGCCGGTCGGTCACGTCGGCCCCGGTGTAGTACACGTGGCGCACGCCGGCTGCCTTGGCCGCGTCAATGACGTTGCGCTGCTGCTGGAAGCGGTCCTGCATGTCGCTGGTCGAGATGAGCAGCAGCTGGTCGACGCCTTGGAAGGCCCGGGTTAGCGAGTCAGGCTGGTGGTAGTCGCCCACGCGCACGTCCACGCCTTTGGCCTTCAGGTCAGCGGCTTTGGCCTCGTCGCGCACTAGGGCGGCAAGCTCGGTAGCGGGCAGTTTTTGCAGTAGAAAATCGAGGGTGGCGGAGCCTAAATGGCCGGTTGCGCCGGTGATAAGGAGCATGCGAAAGAAGAAAACAGGTGAAACAACCTGGCCAGCGAGCGGCAAAGGTAGGCGGATTTACTTACCAAAAGTAAGTAAGCGGCAAAATGTTTTCTTCTAACAAATAGTAGGTACTAACCTGTGGGTAAGCGACTAGCTTTCGACGTAACTTTGCGCAAGAAATAGTCCCACCGGTTATGGAAATCCATTCGCCCACCCACTGCATTTCGGCCCTGCCGGCGCTGCGTAAGGCGCTGGCGGTAGTCAACGGCAAGTGGAAATTGCCCATCCTGGTGGCCCTGCGCACGGGCAGTACCCGCTTCGGCGACATCGAGCGCAACGTGCCGGGCATCTCGGCCAAAGTGCTGGCCAAGGAACTGAAGGACTTGGAGGGCCACCAGCTTATCCGGCGCACGGTGCACCCCGGCCCGCCGGTGGCCGTCAGCTACGAGGTGCTACCCTACGCCGAGACGCTCGACCCGGTCATCTTCGTACTGCGCGACTGGGGCCTGCAACACCAGCAGCGCCTGGAAAATGGGGCGCTGCTGGTTGCTATCAACACCTTGCCTTCTTAATTGAGAAGCGCTTACTGCCAGCGAATTGACGGCGGCAATCTGCTTATACTTTCACCAGCATCTTGCCAATATTCTGGCCCGTGAAAAGCCCGATGAAGGCTTCGGGTAACTTGTCAAAGCCATCGAGTACGGTTTCGGCTATCGTAACCTGGCCCTGGCGGTACCAGGCCGTAAGCTGCTGCACAGCTTCCGGGAAGCGGTCGGGATAATCAGACACGTGGTAGCCCTGCACCCGCGCGGCCTTGTTTAGCACCAGTGGTAGGAAATTGAACCCGGTCTGGTTGCTATCGGCTGCGTTGTACGTCGCAATTTGTCCGCAGACCACGACCCGCGCGTGCAGCTGGATGAGCGGCAGCACGGCCGCCGAAATGTCGCCGCCCACGTTGTCGAAATACACCGTTATCCCCTCAGGGCAATGAGCGGCCAGCTCCTCCGCTACGTGCTGCGTTTTATAATTGATAACTTTAGTATAGCCACCAGTAGCTTTCAGCTGCCGCGCTTTCTCGTCCGAGCCGGCAATGCCGATAACCCGGCACCCCTTCAGCTTGCCCACCTGCCCGACTAGCGTGCCGATGGCCCCGGCCGCGCCCGACACGACGAGTGTATCGCCCGCTTGCAGTTGGGCTAGCTCTAGGCCAAAATAGGCCGTTAGCCCCGGCATGCCGAGCAGCCCTAGGTAGGCGCTGGCGGGCAGCTCCGAAATATCTGCCTGTTGGAGTTGGCCGGGCGTGGCTAGCGAGTAGGTTGCCCAGGGCAGGTTGCCCACCACGGTATCGCCCGCGGTGAACCCCGCGGCCTGCGACTCGACCACTACCCCAACTAAAGCTCCTGCCAGCGGCTGTTGCAACTGAAAAGCCGCGCCTTCTTTCATAAGCGAACGCAGGTAGGGGTCGACCGAAATAAAAGTGGCGCGCACCAGCACCTGGCCAAGCGCGGTTTCGGGCAACGTGCTGTCTACTAGTTGGAAGTCGGCAAGCGTGGGCATTCCCTGCGGATAGCTGGCGAGGACAAGTTGTTGAACGTGCATGGTAAGCGAAAGCAGTAGGCTAGGGTTGGCCAACCAACAGAGGATTGTGGCGTGGAGTAGGCGCGGAACGACGCGTTGGGTTGAGGTAACTACTTAACACTGGGTCTTGTTTGCTGGCACAGTAGGCGAAGGCCTTTTTAGTCAAGCAACAACCTGGCTCACTAACTTTACCCGCCGGGACTGGCCGTTGAAGAGTGGGCACAACGCTTCCTGACGCAGGTGGCCGGGCTGCCGACCCACCTAGCGGCCAATCGTACTACGCCAGCGGGCGCATTGGTCGTCCGGCGGCTACAAGCAGCGCCGCCTTGCTAGTCGGTCCAGACAAGCCTCTTTTCCTTAGCCAACGAAATTGCCAGGATCGGTGTTTTAGTCTAAGGCTTGAAATGCTTGCCTTTCTTTAGGCACAAGACCATGACGGCAGCAGCATTCATAAAATATTGACTATCTGCATTAAATACTCCAATAAGGGCCTCTACCTGGAGTAGTAGCTCACAAATAAGCTTTGAGACAATGTACCACTATAGAGTAAAAAGCATTCTTTCAGTGGAAAATAGACTACTCGTTTTAGCTACATAAAACTAAATTAGTTGGCAATCACGTATACTTGCGACCTACACTAGCTCTCTTGGTCGATGCGTGACGTTGAATTAATCCAGGTAGTGCCTACCGGCCCCCCTCCTGCTGCCGCTTTTTAGCTGCACCGTACCCGCCGGCTTCCCCTCCCCTGTATGTTACGTGGAATTACCACTGTGTCACCCTCAATGACGACTTGAATTATTCAGCAGCCGTACCGAACTTAGTATAACACCTTCGTTTCTAAGCTATGACGCCCGTTCGCTGGGAAGGCTTTCCACTGGTGGCGCAGTCCGTCCTCGCCCGGTCCTGATTGGAGTTGCAGGCCAATCTGGGCCGTTCGCTCAATACGATTACCGCCTATGGGCGGGGGGCCGAAGACTACCTCCAGTTCTGTGCCGCCTGTGCTATTGAGTGGCCTACTGCCACCCGCGAGCACATTGGGCACTACGTACACGACCTGCGTACCCGGCCTAACGAGCGGCCCACCCGGGCGTACCAGGCCCGTGACGGCATCATACCGGGCTTGTCCAGTGCTACCGTGCAGCAGCGACTGACGGCCGTACGGTTGCTCTACGACCATCTACTGGAGGATGCGATGCGGCCGGATAACCCCATCGGTCGGGGCCGCTACACCCCCCACCACGGAATTGGCGGCAACTCTGGGCGTGGCTTAGTAGCAACCGTACACAAGCTGCCCTGGATTCCCACTGACGCCCGGTGGCGGGCTATTCTGAAAGCAACCCGGGGCGAGCGGCTCCGCAACCGGTTCATGCTGGCCCTGGCCTACGACGCAGCCCTGCGTCGGGAGGAGTTATGCTTGCTGGCCACCGGCGACGTGGACCCCATCTACCGCCTGCTGCGCATCCGCGCCGAAACCACCAAAGGCCGGCGGGAACGGGTAGTGCCCTATTCGGCGGCCACCGGACGCTTGTACGACGCCCATTTGGCGGAACGGCGCACCTGGAGCCGGAGTCGGGGGCCCCTGTTTCTCTCCGAGTCGCCCCGCGTCCCTCACGTTCTGGACTTGGTCCAAGGTCATCGCCCGCCTGGGCCAAGCCGCTGGAGTGCCCACGCTGACGACCCATACCCTGCGCCACTTATGCCTGACTGATTTGGCCCGGGCCGGCTGGGACATCCACGAAATCGCCCTCTTTGCCGGGCATCGTAATCCCCAGACGACCCTGCGCTACATTCACCTGAGTGGGCGGGAGTTGCAGGCCAAAATTGAACGGGGCCTAGAATCGCTATACGACTGGCGCGGGCAGTTGACCGGCGACCTACTGGCATGAGCACGCCACTGCTGGCCGTGCCTGCCGCCACCTGGCCGTGGCCCCTGGACCCGACCCGGTACGACTGCCGCCCCCGGCTAACGGCTGCCGAGCGGGCGGAACTACGCACGCGGGTGGCCCGCCGCAAGCAGGCACCCCATTTGTTTTTCGCCGGCGAGTTGCTTGCCCTTGCCCCGGCACATCCTCTAGCGCGATTGCTTCAACCCGTACTGGACGCGTGGCGCGTGGCCGGTGTGGACCGCCAGGAAGCCACGGACGGGGCCGCGCTGCTGGTGGCCGAAATGCACCGGCAGCGCTCGACCTACTGGGCGTGGAACGAGACCGACTGGGTGGACCTGCTCAGGCTGAGCTTTCACTCCTTCCAGCACCGCTACCACAAAGCCAAATCCTATCGGCTGTTTTTGATTACGTTCAGCTACCTCGTTACGGGCGTAACCCATGTACCCCTGCTCAGCCAGTGCCACCTGCGCCCCTTGGCCGAGCGCATTTTCGGAGCGGCAGCCGTCGCGCAGGCGGTGGAGCAGGTGTGCAGCCAACTCGTCGCCTGGGGCTACCCTGTCGAGCGGGTCACCATCCGCTTTCCCCGGGCGCTGTGCCTGGTGTTGCTGGCCCGCCGCAGCCCCTACCCCCAGGAGCTGTCCACCGAACTGCTGGAATACGTGCGGGGCGCGGGCATCAACCGCAAGCTGGCCGACCAGCTATCGGCCCTGTCGCGGGGCCTTTTCACCCAGGGGCACATCGCCCAGATGCAGGAGCAGGTACTGAACCGCACCAAGTGGGACCGCTTCGTGCACCGCTTCGAGGGAGTGTCCCCGGACTGGCTGGCGTGGTGCCAGCGGTGGTTCGCTACCTCCACCTTCCGGCCCAAGGTGCGGCAGTCGACCTTCCGCTACCTCATCAAGGCCGGGTGGTGGCTGGCAGAGACCCACCCGGACGTCCCCAGTCCGGCAGCGTGGACGCGTAAGGTAGCGGCTGACTTTGTTGCCGCAGTGGTCCGCCTGCGCGTCGGCGACTGGGCCGCTCCCGGTTCGCTGGTCGGGCAGGCCGCCCGGCGCGTGGGCCAGCCGGTCAAGGCCACCACGATGGAAAAGCTGCTCAGCTGCGTGCGGGCGTTCTTTAGGGACGGCCACAATTAGGGATGGTTTTCGGCCTGCTTCGACCCATATCGGTGCCTGGGCACTCCGCGGTCCGTGTCGGCGCTCATTGGTCCCAACCCGCGCGTCATCGCCGACGATGTATGGGCTAAACTCCTCTGGGCCGGCCTCAACCTGACCGAAGATGACCTGCCGGCGACCATGTTCGGGCAACGCCCCACATTCTACCCCCTTGCCATGGTCCGCGCATTGAGCACTGTGTGGCTGTTCACGGGCCTGCGGGCCAGTAAAATTCGGGGCGGTGGTCTATCCAGAGGTGAAAAACGTATAGAGTTTATGGTTTATACGCAGCATCTATGTGCCAAATGTGGCAGTGAACACATTCGCCGCAATGG
>JBPBPH010000028.1:0-23123 GCA_050954355.1 Janthinobacterium lividum | reverse complement strand
TCCTGGGGGGGTTGGTTGGTTCTACGGGGGGCGGGCGCGCGCACGCCAGCTGAGTATGACGTTCTATAGTATTGACAACCAACATTATCAACTAACAAACAGCCGTCCTTATGAAAAGCGTAGCAGTGTATTGCGGCTCGAGCAGCGGCAACCAGCCGCTGCACATGCAGCAGGCGCAGGCAATGGGGCAGGAGCTGGCCCGGCGCGGCCTCACGCTGGTGTATGGCGGCGGCCGGGTGGGCCTCATGGGGGCCGTGGCCGACGCCACCCTAGGGGCCGGCGGCCGGGTTATCGGCGTCATTCCCAAATTCTTGGCCGATAAGGAGCTGGCCCACCGCGGCTGCACCGAGCTGCACGTGGTGGACACCATGCACCAGCGCAAGCTGCTAATGGCCGACCTGGCCGAGGGCTTCGTGGCTATGCCCGGCGGCTTCGGCACCCTCGAGGAGCTGTTCGAGGTGCTGACCTGGGGCCAGCTGGGCTTGCACGCCAAACCTGTGGGCTTGCTCAACGTGGCCGGCTTCTACGACCCGCTGCTGGCCCTACTCGACCACATGGTGAGCCAGGAATTATTGCGCGCCGAAAACCGCCAGCAGCTGCTGCAAAACGCTAGCGCGGCCGACCTGCTCGATGCCATGCGCACGCACCGCCCCGCGGCCCTGGAAAAGTGGCTGGACCGGAGCACGACGTGAGGAAAGCAACTAGCAAAAGGCGGCCTTGCTGAGCGCAGTCGAAGCATGACCGCCTTTTGCTATCTTATTGCCCTAGGGCCTAGCGCGCCAGCCGGATGCCGGTAAACTGCCAGCGCTTGTCGGCCTGAAAGAAGTTGCGGTAGGTGAGGCGAATGTGGTTTTCGGGCGTGGCGCACGAGCCGCCGCGCAGCACCAGCTGGTTGACCATAAACTTGCCGTTGTACTCGCCCAGGGCGCCGGCGGCGCGGCGGTAGCCGGGATAGGGGTGGTAGGCCGAGTAGGTCCACTCCCAGCAGTCGCCCAGCAGCTGGTGGCACTGGGCAGGGTCGGCGTCGGCAGCCAGGGGCTGGGGGTCGAAGAGGTTGCTTTCGAGCCAGGTGCCGCCCTGGGTGGTGGCCCCGAAGTGGCGAGCCGCTACTTCCCACTCGGCCTCGGTGGGCAGGCGCGCGCCCGCCCACTGCGCATAGGCATCGGCTTCGTAGAAGCTCACGTGCGACACGGGCGCCGCCAGTTGCAGCGGCTCCAGGCCCCTAGGGCCGTAGCGCAGCCACTGGCCCTCAGCAGTGCGCGACCAGTAGAGCGGGGCCGTCCAGTGTTCGCTGTTCACCAACTCCCAGCCCTCGCCCAGCCAAAACTGAAACTGCTGGTAGCCGCCGGCCTCTACAAAGCGCAGAAAGTCGGCGTTGGTTACTAAGCGGTTTTGCAGCTCGAAGGGCGCCACCAGCACCTCGTGCACCGGCAGCTCGTTGTCAAACGAAAAGCCCTCGGCTTGGTGTCCTAGGGCATAAATGCCGCCCGGCACCGGCAGCCAGGTTGCCGGCGTATCGCTGGCCAAGCCAGTTGGTTGCGGCGGGCCACTCAGGTAGCCGGGGGCCAACGGGTTGGTGCTGAGAATATACTTGATGTCGGTGGCCAGTAGCTCCTGGTGCTGCTGCTCGTGGTGCAGGCCCAGCTCGAGCAGCTCGGCGGCCAGGGGCGGCAGGGTGTCGAGCTGGGCCAGCAGGCGGGCCATGTGCTCGTCCACGTAGGCGCGGTACTGGTACACGTCGCTCAGCGGGGGGCGCGAAATAGTGCCCCGGTCGGCGCGGTTTACGCGGCTGCCCAGCGAGTTATAGTACGAGTTGAAGAGGTAGGCATACTGGAGGTTGTATACTTGGTAGCCAGGCAAAAACTGCCCGAGCAGCATGGTTTCCCAAAACCAGGTGGTGTGGGCCAGGTGCCACTTGGGCGGGCTCACGTCGGGTGAGGGCTGCACCACGGTATCCTCGGGTAGCAGGGGCTGCACCAGCGCCGCCGACTGCTGGCGCACGGCGGGGTAGGCGGGCGGGGCCACGGTAGCCACCGCGGCGGGCGGCAAAAGCGAAGCAGAATCGAAGGCCATAAGCTAGTTAATAGAAAATACGCAGGGGTTCGGGGCCTAACTACCAATCCCCCACTAGGGTTGCCGCCCTAGCCCCCGCGCCGGCCCGCAAGCCCCGGCCGAGGCGGCAATACTTTGCTAACCTGGTTTGCTAATTACGTACAAGTACGTAATGATTTATTGAGAAAACACTGAAATATTACGTCAACTGCTAAAAAATGTAATCCAATGGAATCTAAGTAAATGCCAATCCTGTTAACCCAGTGCGCTCGCTTCCCGACGGGCATCGATTTTTTTTAGCTTACTCACTTTGTTTATGGATTCGTTGAACCAAGAAGTAAAGAATGCCCTCCTGAAGTCGGCCGCCAAGCAAGCCAAGCGCCCGGCGCGGCGCATTGGCGAAAAAGCCCGCCGGGGGTTTGCGGCCATGTCGCCCGAGCAGCAGCGCGACATTGCCAGCCGCGGCGGCCGAGCCTCGCACGAGAGTGGGCGCGGTCACCGCTTCTCGACCGAGGAGGCCCGCGCGGCCGGCCGTAAAGGTGGCCAAATTAGCCGCCGCGGCCCCAAAAAAGTCGTTAGCTAGCCACCTGGCACGGCCGCTTTTGCCGCCAGTGAGTAGCGCAAATCGCTTGGTTTGCGCTATTTTGCGTTTATGCTCCTGCTTTCCTACCAGCGCCGGGCGCTGCGCTTCAACTTTGCGGCCCGCACTTCGCGCGGCGCACTCACCGAGCACGTAGCCTACTACCTGCGCCTGCACAGCGCCCGCCAGCCCGAGCTGGTAGGCTGGGGCGAAGCGGCCCCCCTAGCCGGCCTCAGCCCCGACTACGGCCCCCATTTTGAAGCGCAGGTGGCCGCCCTGTGTCAGCAGTTCAACGCGGCCCGGCACCTGGCGCTGAGCGCCGGGCAGGCCGCCGCGCTGGTGCCTGCCGCGCTGCCCGCCCTGCGCTTCGCCCTCGAAACGGCGGCCCTTGACCTGGCCGGTGGCGGGCGGCACCAGCTGTACGCCAATGACTTTGGCAAGGGCCGGACCGGCTTGCCCATCAACGGCCTGGTATGGATGGGCGACGCGGCCTTCATGCGCACCCAGATTCGGCAGAAGCTGGCCGCCGGCTACCAGTGCCTGAAATTAAAAATAGGCAGCCTCGATTTCGACACCGAGCTGGCGCTGCTGGCCGAAATAAGGGCCGAGGCCGGGCCCCGCGAGTTGGTGCTGCGCGTGGATGCCAACGGGGCCTTTGCGCCCGCCGAGGCCCTAGGCAAGCTCGAGCGCCTGGCCCAATTCGAGCTGCACTCCATCGAACAGCCGATTGCCGCCGGGCAGTGGCCCGCTCTGGCCGAGCTTGCCCGCCACTCGCCGGTGCCCATCGCGCTCGATGAGGAGCTGATTGGCTTGACTGACCCCGCCCGGCAGGAGGCGCTACTGGCCGCCGTGCGCCCGCCCTACCTGGTGCTCAAGCCCACGCTGCTGGGCGGCCACGCCGCCACCCGCCGCTGGGTGGCCCTGGCCCAGGCCGCCGGTGCCAACTGGTGGCTCACCTCGGCCCTGGAATCGAATGTGGGGCTGAACGCCGTGGCTCAGCTCACGGGCGAGTACGACGTGGCGGGCTTCGCGCAGGGCCTGGGCACCGGCCAATTGTATTATAACAACGTGGGTGCTCCGCTCAGCATTGCCGCCGGGGCCCTGCACTACGACCCTGCTGGCGCCTGGGAAACCCCCTAGGGCCGCGGCCCTACTGCCCGCGCACAAAAAGGTAGGAAAATCCGGTAAAGTCTTGTAGCTTTAAATATTCTCCCACCCCGGACTACCTACGCTCATGCTTCGCCGGGCTACTGCTTTGTTTGCCGCGTGGCGCCTGCTGGCGGCCCTAGGGCTGCTGCTGGCGGCCGGGCCCGCCTGGGCCCAGCCCGCGGCCGGGCCGGCGGGCCCATTTGTGTTTAGCCGGGCTGGCCGCCAGCAGGTCCGCTTGCAGTTTTTCACCCAGCGCAACCTGATTATCGTTTCGGCCAAGCTTAACGGGGTGGGGCCGCTGAATTTTTTGCTGGATACGGGCGTGGCGACCAGCCTGCTCACCGACCCCGCCGTGGCCGACTCGCTGCATTTGCACCACGGCACCGACTACCGGGTGATGGGCGTGGGCGGCAGCGACTCGGGCATTCGGGCCTACGAGGCCGACAGCGTAGCGGTGACGATGGCCGGCGGCGGGGTGGTGGCGCCCCACCTGAGTTGGCTGGTGCTCAATAGCGACGTGCTCGACTTGTCGGGCTACGTGGGCATGCGCATTCACGGGCTGCTGGGGGCCGATTTCTTTCGCTCGTTCGTCGTCACCATTCGGCCCGAGCAGTTTGAGCTGGTGCTGCACAACCCCGCTACCTACCGCGCCCCTAGGGGCAAGCACTGGGCCACGCTGCCGCTGCGTTTCGAGCAGGGCAAGCCCTACGTGACGGCCCAGGTGCGGCAGCTGGCCACCGGCGCCGGCGGCGCTGCGACCCTGCCGCTGCAGCTGGTGCTCGATACCGGCGCGGGCCACGCCCTGAGCCTCGAAACCACCGCCGACCGCCGCCTGCACCTGCCGCCCACCAGCCTGCGCACCGACTTGGGCCGCGGCCTGTCGGGCATCGTGAGCGGGGCGCTGGGCCGGGTGGCCAACGTGCAGTTGGGCCAGTACCAACTGCCCCAGGTGCTCACGTCCTTCCCCGATTCGAGCCAGGTGCACCAGCGCCTCTCGGCCCGCGAGCGCGCCCTGCGCCAGGGCAACCTGGGCTACGAGGTGCTCAAGCGCTTTACCTGCGTTATCGACTATTCGCGCCATCAGCTGCTGCTGCGGCCCACGGCGGCCCTGCGCGAGCCCTTCGAGCACGACATGAGCGGCATCGACCTGATGGCCATCGGCCAGAACTACCGCCGCTACCTGGTGCAGCGCGTCATGCCCGGCTCGCCGGCCGACGATGCGGGCATTCAGCCCGAGGAAGAGCTGATGAGCATCAACTTCACGCCCGTCACGGCCTACTCCATCAGCGAGGTCAACCGCATGCTGCACTCCGAGGACGGGCGCCTGCTGGTGCTGATGCTGCGCCGCCCCAACGGCAACCTGCACCCCGCCGCCGTGCGCCTCAAGCGCCGCATTTGAGGCATAGGGAGCAGGTAACAGGTTAAAAAAGAACGTCATGCCGAGCCTGCGAGGAATCTTGCTCACGCCGCCTAGGGTATTCCTAACGGCGCAGGCGAGACTTTTCGCAGGCTCGGCATGACGTTCTTTTTCAGATTATTGGGCGCTGGCCTTTCGCTGGTTTCGACCCCTAGGGCCTACTGCCCCACCAAGAACACGGCGTTGCTGAACAGCAGCTTGCCGCTTTGCCAAAAGGCACGAAACAGGGGGTTATCGCCGAGGTACACCACCTGGCCGCGGCCCAAATCCTGGGTGCCCAGCACGAAGGTGTCGCTCAGCTCCTTGCGGGCCTTGCTGCCGGCGTAGCCCGCGTAGTAGGCGCCTTTCTTGATAACGCCCACGTTCCAGCCGCCCTTGCCCAGGAAGCGGTAGTTGAGGGGCGTGCGCACCAGGGCGGCGTAGGTGTCGCCGTAGCCGAAAGCCAGCGGGTGCGTGTTGTCGAGCTGCACCTTATAGATGCTGCCCAGGCTCTTATCCTCGGTGCTCTCGCGCTCGGCCGTGCCGTAGCGGTGCAGCGCCGCGTAGGGCTTTTCGCGCTCGGCTTTCTTGAGGGCGGTCGAGTCGGCCACCTTGGTTTTGAGCAGGAAATCGCGCTTGTTGGCCAGGAAGCTGGCCGCGCCCTCCAGGGCGATGAGCTTGCCGCCGCCGCGCACCCAGGCCTTGAGGCTTTCGAGGGCCGGGCCGGGGTAGATGTCCTGGTAGTTGCCGTCGGGTAAAATGAGCACGTCAATCTTGCTCATATTTACGCGGCTCAGGTAATCGGTGCCCAGCACCGTAATAGGATAGCCGAGCTGCTGCTCGAAGAAGTGCCACACCTCGCCGAAGGCGGTGGCGTCGGTGCCCGGCCCGGCCACCACGGCCACCGTGGGCATCTTCACGAAGTGCACCGAGCCCGAGCCCAGGTCCTTGCCCGTGGTGCTGAAGCCCGACTTGACGGCGCGCACCGCCGTGCCGGCCGAGTCGGCCTGGGCGCGCACCAGCTGGTCGAGCTTGGGCCCTAGGGCCTCGTTGCCGGTGCGGGTGATGATGAGCGTGCCGGGCGCGTACTTCTGCCCCTCGGCCTCAAAAGCCTCTTCGGCAAAGCGCACCTTCACCTTTTGCTGCAGCAGGCGGCTCAAAAAGCGCACGTCCTGCAGGTTGTTCCAGCGGGCCAGGTAGGCGTAAGGCTGGGCCTGGGCTTCGGCCGTGCCCTTTACGGTGGCGGGCGCGGGGGTGGGGCCGCTGGCGTCGAGGCGCTGAGTGAGGGCGTAGGCCTGCACCCCAAACGAGTAGGGCAGGGCCCAGGAAGTGATGTCGTAGGTGAGCGAGTCTTCGAGCTGGGGCCGGGGCTCAAACAGCACCTTCACCAGCGTCGATTTGGGCTGGTACATGCTGATGAGCACGTCGTGGGGCTGCACGGTTACGTCCTCGGTTTTGCCGCTCAGGTAGCTGTAGGCCTTGGTTTTGAGCTGCCTAGGGGCGAAGCCGTAGGCAATGCGCTGGCGCTCGAGGTACTGGGTCAGCATCTTGAGCTGGCCGGGGTCGTTGCCCGAGGCCAGCACGTAGGTTTTGTAGGTGCCGCCGGGCTTGGTTTTGGCGGTCGAAAAGTAGTTCTCAAACTCGCGCAGCAGCTCGTCGTGCCGCTCGCTGGTGGCCTGCATCGTGGCGCGGCTGGCGGCGTGGTGGTGGGCAATGCGCTGGGCCAGGGTCAGGGTGTCGCCGTCGGGGCGGGCGTAGCGTACGCCGCCCGCCCCGCCGCCACCCTGCTCGTAAGTCATGCCGATGGCGCCGTTGAAGCTCGGCCAGGTGTCGCCGTAGGTGGGGGCGTACAAATCGTACACCTCGCGGGTGAAGTAGAGCCAGTTGTTTTTATCGAACGTAGCCCGGTTGTAGTCGCCGATTACGCCCTGAAACTTGCGCTGGAAGGGTGTGATATCTTGGTGGTAAGGCTTGGCCGCCGGCGAGAAGTAGTAGCTGCTGTTGGGTCCCATCTCGTGGAAGTCGGCGTGCACCTGGGGCATCCACTGGTTGTAGAGCACGATGCGCTGGCGGCTTTCCTGCTGGGTTTGCCAGGCCCAGTCGCGGTTCAAATCGAAGTAGTAGTGGTTGTAGCGGCCGCCGGGCCAGGGTTCGTGGTGCTCCCAGCTGTCGGGGCTAGGGTTAGCGCTTTGGTTGCGCACGCGGTTGTACCAGTTCACGTAGCGGTCGTGGCCGTCGGGGTTCACGCAGGGGTCGATGAGCACCACCGTATTTTTGAGCCAGCCCTGCACCTGCGCGTCCTGCGGATTGGCCAGGTCGTAGAGCACGTCCAGCACGGCCTCGCTGCTCACGGCCTCGTTGCCGTGCACGTTGTAGCTCAGCCAGCACACGGCCGGCAGGCTGGTGCTGCCCGCGCCGGCACTCAGGCTGGCCAGGCGCTGGTTATTCTGCTGAATAGCAGCTAGCTGGCCGAAGTTTTCGGCGCTGGCTACCGCAATTACTTCCAGCGGGCGGTGCTCGTAGGTGCTGCCGTAGGGCACTACGCGCATGCGGCCCGGCGCATGGGCCACCACGTGGGCGGCGTAGCGTAGCACGTCGGCCTGCGGCGTGAAGCGGCTGCCCAGGGCATAGCCCAAAAACTGGGTGGGCGTGAGCAGCGGGCCGGCCGCGTCGGCGGGGCTAGGGCCGGGGGCAATAGCTTGGGCGGCGCCGGCCAGGGGCAGGGCCAGTGCTAGACTCAGCAGCCACCCGCGGCCGGTCCGTGCCAGGGCACGCCCACCAGAAAGTAGAGAATGCAACATAGAAAAAATGGGGTTATCCCCAGAAAAAGCTGGGGGTGCCGGGCGCAAAGATGCGAGCCAGGTGCCTTAGCTACCTACTGCGCAACCCCCTAAACAAGCAAAACTGATAGTCTGGACGGCCAGCAGACTGTAAAAGCTAAGGTTGCTATCGTACCTTGGCTCAGTGCCATGCCCGCTCAGCCTAGCAATACCACCTAGGCCCCCGATGAGCCTGGTACGGCGGCCGGCGATTTAAGCTTCTGGCTGCCCGCTACCGGCCGGCACGCAGCCTCCCGCTGGCCCTAGGGTCCTTACCCGAGCCACTGGCTAGGGTAGGCTGCCTACTGCTTAGTGAGCACTTGCACTCATTAACTATTGATTTTGCCTTGATGATGAAAACCTTACTCCTCTTGCTCGCCGTGCTGGCCCTAGGGCTGCCGCGGGCCGCCCCGGCCCAAACCGCCCCGCACCCCCTGGGCCTGCGCGACCTGGCGCGGCTGCGCGACGTGGCCGACCCCAACCTCTCGCCCGACGGCGCCTGGGTAGCCTACACGGTGAGTTGCGTGGATACAGCCGCCGACAAGCGCGACACCGATGTGTGGATGGCCCGCACCGACGGCACGCAGAACCTGCGCGTGACGACCAGCCCGGCCGGCGAAAGCAAGCCCCGCTTCAGTCCCGACGGCAAGTACCTGAGCTTCGTGTCGGGCCGGGGCCAGGACGATGGGGGCGACGCCCAGCTCTGGCTGCTGCCCCGCGCCGGAGGCGAGGCCGAGAAGGCCACCGCCCTCAAGGGCAGCGTGTCGGACTACGAGTGGGCGCCCGATGGCCGGCGCATCGTGCTGGTTATCAAGGACCCCGACCCCGACTCGCTCACCGCCGCCCAGAAAGCCAGGCGCAAAACCGCGCCGGTTATCGTTATCAACCGCTTCCAGTTTAAGCAGGATGGGGAGGGCTATCTCAACCAGCAGCGCCAGCACCTCTACCTGTTCGACGTGGCCACGCGCCGGCTGGCCAGGCTCACGGCCGGCCCCTACGACGAGTACCTGCCCGCCTGGAGCCCCGATGGCAAGCAGCTGGTATTCAGCAGCAAGCGCGGGCCCGAGCCCGACCGCCACGACAACTACGACCTCTTCTTGGTGGACGCGCAGCCCGGCGCGCAGCCTAGGCCCCTGCTCACGACCGAGGTGCCCGAAAGCGCCCCCAACTACGGCAGCCGCCCCGCCTGGAGCCCCGACGGCCGCCGCATCGCCTTCGTGCAGGGCGGCCCCAAGGAGCAGCTCGTGTACGCCCTGCACCAGCTGATGGTGGTAGACGTGGCCGGCGGCCCGGCCCGCCCGCTCACCGCCGGCCTCGACCGCAACACCACCCGCCCGCAGTGGGCGCCCGATGGCAAGAGCGTGTATTTTCTGCTCGAAGACGACCGCGCCGAGTCGCTGCTGCGGGTGCCGGCCACGGGCGGCAAACCGGAGAAAGTACTGGCCGGCCCGCGCCAGGTGGGCGCCTTCGACGTGGCCCGCCCCGGCCCGGTGGTGGTGCTCAGCAGCCAGCCCCAGCAGCCGGCCGAGGTGTTTGCGCTGGGTAAAAAGGGCGGCCTGCGCCCGCTCTCGCGCCAAAACGAGGCCTGGCTGAAGACCGTGACCCTAGGGGCCGTGGAGCCCATGCAGGCTACCAGCAAGGACGGAACGCCGGTGAGTGGCTTCGTGGTGAAGCCCGTGGGCTACCAGGCGGGCCACAAATATCCCACGCTGCTGCGCATTCACGGCGGGCCGGTGTCACAGTTCGGCTACGGGTTTTCGTTTGAGTGGCAATACTTTGCGGCCAATGGCTACGCCGTGGTGGTGGCCAACCCGCGCGGCAGCTCGGGCCGCGGCTTGGAATATAGCAAGGCCATATTTGCCGACTGGGGCAACAAGGACACCGACGATGTGCTGGCCGTGGTAGATTATGCGGTTGCTCAAGGCTTGGCCGACCCCGACCGCCTAGGGGTGGGCGGCTGGAGCTACGGCGGCATCATGACCGACCAGGTGATTGCCCGTGATGGCCGCTTCAAGGCCGCCGTAAGCGGCGCCAGCATTGCCAACGTGCTGGCCGGCTACGGCACCGACCAGTACATCCGCGACTACGAAACCGAGCTGGGCACGCCCTGGAAAAACCCCGACGTGTACATGCGCGTGTCGTACCCCTTCTTCCACGCCGACCGCATCCATACGCCCACCTTGTTTATGTGCGGCGAAAAGGACTTCAACGTGCCGCTGCTCAACACCGAGCAACTGTACCAGGCCCTGCAAAGCCTGCGCGTGCCCACCGAGCTGGTTATTTATCCCGGCCAGTTCCACGGTTTCAGCACGCCCAGCTACATCAAGGACCGCTACGCCCGCTACCTGAGCTGGTATAACAAGTACCTGCTGCCCAAGGGCACGGCTACGGCAGGCGCTAGGGGCACGGAGTAGCCGCGAGTGCAGCTGAACCTGAAAGGGTGGCTAGTTGTAGAAACTAACCATCCGTACCTTGCACCATGCGCCAAGTAATTCTCACCGTGCCCGACGAGCAGTATGCTCCGCTGATGAAGGTGGTCAAAAGCCTGCCTTTTGCCATCGAAGCCGAAGAAGTAGCGCCGCCTAAGCTCAAGCAGTACACGCCCGAGCAGCAGGAGTGGATTGATGATTTTCGCGAGGCACTTCACGAAGTGGAGCTGCACCAACAGGGAAAAATCAAGCTAAAAACCGCTGACGAATTGTTGGATGAGCTTCGCAATAATAACCTCGACTAAGTTTGACCGCTATATCAAGCGGCTGGCAAAGAAATACGTCAGTATGTCCGACGATTTTGCTGCCCTGCTCGCCGAGTTGCGACAAGACCCACGAACTGGTGAGCCCCTAGGCCGCGACTGCTACAAAGTCCGTATGCGCATCGCCGCCAAAAACAAAGGCAAGAGCGGCGGCGCCAGGGTCATTACCTGCGTGAAAGTGGTCGGCGAAACCGTGTTTCTGCTCACGATTTACGACAAGTCAGAGCAGGCAAGTATCTCAGATACGGAGCGCGACGAGTTGTTGCGCGAAAACGGATTGCTATAAAATGAAAAAGCCCGCTGCAAGAGCAGCAGGCTTTTTCATTTTATAGCAATCTATCCGTCATGCTGAGCCTGCCGAAGCATCTCTACCGAACGATGCCCTAGGCGGCGCGGTGGAGATGCTTCGACAAGCTCAGCATGACGGGCTTTTATACTAATCTACACCACCACGTTGACCATGCGGCCGGGCACTACCACCACCTTTTTGGCCGCCTTACCGTCGCCAAAGCGGGCTAGGAAGTCCGATTCGAGGATGGCGGTTTCGATTTCGGGGGCGGTGGCGGTGGCGGCAAACTGGCGCTGCTCGCGCACCTTGCCGTTGATGGCCACCGGGTAGGTCACGTTGGCTTCCACCAAATACTCCTCGCGGAACTCGGGGTAGCTGGCGAAGCTGATGCTCTCGGCGTGGCCTAGGGCCTGCCACAATTCCTCGGTGAGGTGCGGGGCAAAGGGCGAGAGCAGCACGGTGAGCGGCTCCAACACAGCGCGCTTGCGGGTGCCGAGGGCCGTGAGCTCGTTCACGGCAATCATGAAGGTGCTCACGCTGGTGTTGAAGCTGAACTTTTCCACATCCTGCGCCACCTTCTGGATGACGCGGTGCAGGATTTTCAACTCGGCCGGGGTGGCGGGTTCGTCGGTCACGGCCAGCGCGCCATCCTCGGGGTGAAACAGGCGCCAGAACTTCTTGAGGAAGCCGCCCACGCCCGTAATGCCGTTGGTATTCCAGGGCTTGAACTGCTCCAGCGGCCCTAAGAACATCTCGTACAGCCGTAGCGCGTCGGCACCGAATTTGCCGATTAGGTCGTCAGGATTGACGACGTTATACTTTGACTTCGACATCTTTTCGATTTCCCAATCGCAGATAAATGTCCCATCAGGTTCGGTAATATATCGGAATTTGGGTTGTATCTCAGAAAAGCTCTGGATATCTAATAAATCATTGTTAACTAGGTTAACATCAACATGTACTACTTGATAGTACATAGGCTCCTCGATTGTTATAATCAAGTCCAATTCGGACTTAGAAACTCCCGATTCAGCTATGAGTTCCTCATAAGCAATGTTTGCTATATTACGCACATGCTTATAATCTGCATCCGTAGCTGTTTTGGATATAAACCGACCCTTAATTCCAGCAGAGATTAAAGTGTCATTTATACTATTGCTACTTTGGTAATCAGATACGCTCTTTGGAAGTGGCGTTTTAGAATGCCATTTATAATGGTACCAACCACCGATTATTCTGGACATTAGACTCGACCGCCCCAATATCATCCCCTGGTTAATCAGCTTCTGGAAGGGCTCGGGCGCGTGCACTAGGCCTAGGTCCTTCAAAAACAGGTACCAGAAGCGGGAGTAGAGCAGGTGGCCGGTGGCGTGCTCGGCGCCGCCCATGTACAGGTCTACCTGGCCCCAGTACTCCTCGGCGGCTTCGCCCACGAAGCGGGCGGCGTTGTGCGGGTCCATGTAGCGCAGGTAGTACCACGACGAGCCGGCCCAGCCGGGCATGGTGCTCAGCTCGTACTCGTACTGGCCCTGGTACTTCCAGTCTTTGGCGCGGCCCAGGGGCGGCTCGCCGGTTTCGGTGGGCCGGTACTCGTCGATTTCGGGCAGTACCAGCGGCAGCTCGGTTTCGGGCAGCGGGTAGGCGGTGCCGTCCTTATAATAAATCGGGATGGGCTCGCCCCAGTAGCGCTGACGGCCAAAAATGGCGTCGCGCAGCCGGAAGTTCACCTTGCCGCGCCCTAGGCCCTTCGCCTCCAAAAAGGCGATGAGCGTGGTCGTGGCTTCCTTATACGTCTGCCCGTCGATGAGGCCCGAGTTCACGTAGCGGCCCTCCTTGGTAGGGTCGGCCTGCTGGTCGAGGCCCTGCTGCGCATCGGTTACCTGCACGATGGGCAGGTTGAAGTGCGTGGCAAACAGGTAGTCGCGCTGGTCGCCGCTGGGCACGGCCATCACGGCGCCGGTGCCGTAGCCGGCCAGCACGTAGTCGGCTAGCCAGATGGGCACGGGCGCACCGTTGACCGGGTTTTGGGCGTAGGCGCCCGTAAACACGCCCGACACCACCTTCACGTCGGCCATGCGGTCGCGCTCCGAGCGGCGCTTGGTGGCGGCCACGTACTCGTCCACGGCCGCGCGCTGCGCGGGCGTCGTCAGCACGTCCACCAACTCGTGCTCGGGCGCCAGCACCAGGAAGGTGGCGCCGTAAATGGTGTCAACGCGGGTGGTGTACACCTTAATATCGGCACTTGGGTGCTCAGCTACCGGGAAGGTGACCTCGGCCCCAATGCTGCGGCCAATCCAGTTGCGCTGCATCTCCTTCACCGCGTCGGGCCAGTCGAGGGTATTGAGGCCTTGCAGCAGGCGGTCGGCGTAGGCGGTGATGCGCAGGTTCCACTGCGGCATCAGGCGGCGCTCCACGGGGTAGCCGCCGCGCTCCGAGAGGCCGTCCTTCACTTCATCGTTGCTGAGCACCGTGCCCAAGGCCGGGCACCAGTTCACGTAGGTGTCTTGCTGGTAGGCCAGGCGGTAGGGCAGCAGCCGGGCCATGCAGGCGGCCTCGTCCAGGGCGTTCCACTCGGCGGCTGAGCAGGCGGGGCGCTCGGCATCGTCGCCGGCGGCCTGCACGCCCGCGCTGCCCTGGGCGGCAAAGTGCTGCGCTAGCTCGGCAATGGGCTCAGCGCGGTCGGTGGCCAGGTTGTACCAGCTATTGAAGAGCTGCAAGAAAATCCACTGCGTCCACTTGTAGTAGGCGGGGTCGGAAGTGCGCACCTCGCGCTCCCAGTCGTAGCTGAAGCCCAGTTGCTGCAACTGCCGGATATAAGTCTCGATGTTTTTCTCCGTGGTCAGGGCCGGGTGCTGGCCGGTTTGGATGGCGTACTGCTCGGCCGGCAGCCCAAACGAGTCGAAGCCCATCGGGTGCAGCACGTTGCGGCCTTGCAGGCGCTGGTAGCGCGCCACGATGTCGGAGGCGATGTAACCTAGGGGGTGGCCCACGTGCAAGCCCGCCCCGCTGGGGTAGGGAAACATGTCGAGCACGTAGTATTTAGGCTTATTAGAGTCGTTGGCGGCGCGGAACGTCTGGTGCTGCTGCCAATAGGCTTGCCACTTCTGTTCAATCTCTTGGGGGCGGTAGGCGGGCATTTCTTGGGGCGTTATAAGTAAGGCAAAGGTAGGGCTAGGGTTGCCGGCACGAAACGGCCTTTGGGCCCGCCGTGGCCCTAGGGGTGTTCGGCCCGCTATGGCCCGGCCAGTTCGCTGCCCTGCGCTAGGTGGCTGGCCGCGTCGTGCAGGACAGGTAAGCTTTTGGTACTTAAAGCAGGCTCAATTGCCTAATTCAGGTTAAAGAGAATAAACATTTAATATTATTAAAGTCATATTTCAAAAATTGCTGAGCAAGGTGCTAAAAAAGAACTATAACTGCCCAGCTCAACAGTTATAAACGTATATTTCAAATATAGAGACAAATTATGCGCGTCAGTTAATTACTTTAACTTATTAAAAAACAGCATGATATTTATATAAATCAAGTATATGTTCTAAGGATTAGCGCTCATTGTGCAAGTCGTAGTCCCAGATATAATTCAGAGAGTAAAAGTGGCCATTTAGAAAAAAGTGCAAAAATTATTTGCACTTTCAAAAAAACATCTTTTATATTTGTCATGAGTTCAGCAGCTCAATTATTGCATTATATATGGAACATATCAACTACGAAACTGCTATCAGCACATTGTTACAGGCTAATCAGGGAGTGCTGCCCAAGCTGGATACTACTGTATGGGTTGCCCTTACCAGCGTGGTGCCTGGCCCGCCCGCCCACCTCACGGTGGCCGAGCTGCTGGCCCTAGCCCTGGCCGAGATTGGCGCCGAGGCGGCCCTGGCCGAACCGGTACTGGCCAGTCCGGCGCCGGCCAGGCGCAAGCTCAAGCTGCCCGCCAACCTCCACTACCAAGGAGGCCCGGTGGTGCTGACGGAGCTGTTGGAATGGGCAGTCGAATCGGTTAATTAAGGTGAGTAAATTATAAGTGATTGCTACAGGCTGCTATTAGGTTAAGCTACAAGCTGTTAGATTAAGTGTTATCAGTAGAATAGGGTAGGTACTAATTAGGAAGAAGATTAGGGGAGAAGCTGCTATAACATAAGATGTTAGTAAAAGCATAAGAGGCTAGAAGTTGCTACTGCATAGGGTGTTATCAAATAAATAGGAGGCTAGCTTAGAAGTTGCTATAGTTGCTATAATTGCTATAACATAGGGTGTTAGCGAATGAATAGGAGGCTAGAGGTTGCTACGAGTACATGAAGTGAGTGGAGGATAAATTTTTAATAATCAATAGGTTAAATCAAGTTAGATTATCATTAGCCAGGTTGTTAGGTTTTTTTACTGCTGAACTCCGGAAAGGCTGCCAGTTATTGGCAGCCTTTTTTGTGCGGTGGGCCTAGGGCGGGGCCGCCCATTGGGCAAATGCCGCCCGGCCGGGCGAACTTTGCTGGTAGGCGGCCCCGGCCAGGGGCGGCCACTGCTTATGGCCCGCATTCCGAAAGAAACCGTTGACCAAATTATTTACACCGCCGACATTTTGGAGGTGGTGGGCGACTACGTACCCCTCAAGCGCCAGGGCCAGAACTACTGGGCCTGCTGCCCGTTTCACAACGAGAAGTCGCCCTCGTTTTCGGTAAACCCCAGCAAGGGACTCTACAAGTGCTTTGGCTGCGGCAAGGCGGGCGGGGTGGTGCAGTTCGTGATGGACGTAGAGGGTACCAGCTACCCCGAGGCGCTGCGGGCGCTGGCCAAGAAGTACGGCGTGGCCGTGCCCGAAGAAGAGGAGCGCACCCCCGAGGAACAGCTCATCCAGAACGAGCGCGACTCGCAGTACATCGTATCGAATTGGGCCAAAGACCATTACCACGGCCTGCTGCTGAAAACGGAGGAAGGCATGAGCGTGGGCTACGGCTACCTTAAGGAGCGCGGCCTGAACCTGGCCACCATCCAAACCTTTGAGCTGGGCTACTCGCTCGACCAGTGGGACGACCTGCTGAAGGCCAGCGAAACGGCGGGCTACCAGCTTAAGTACCTCGAAAAAACTGGCCTCGTGGTGAAGCGCGAAAACGACCAGGGCCAGGATACCGGCCGGCGCTACGACCGCTTCCGGGGCCGCGTCATGTTCCCGATTCACAATGTAAGCGGCCGGGTGGTGGGCTTCGGGGCGCGCACCTTGAAGCGCGACGACAAGATGGCGAAGTACCTCAACTCGCCCGAGTCGGAGATTTACCACAAGTCGGACGTGCTCTACGGGCTGTTTCAGGCGCGCCAGGCCATCCGCAACCAGGAGCTGTGCTACCTCGTGGAGGGCTACCTCGACGTGCTGAGCCTGCACCAGGGTGGCATCAAAAACGTGGTGGCCTCGTCGGGCACCTCGCTCACGGAGGGGCAAATCCGGCTCATCAAGCGCTACTCCGAGAACGTGACGGTGCTTTACGACGGCGACGCGGCAGGCATCAAGGCCAGCCTGCGGGGCGTAGACCTGCTGCTCGAAGGCGGGCTCAACGTGCGGGTGGTGCTGTTTCCGGACGGCGACGACCCCGATAGCTACATCCGCCAGGTGGGCGACCAGCGCTTTGCCACCTACGTGGAGCAGCAAAGCCAGGACTTTATCAGCTTCAAAACTACCCTAGTAGCCCGCGAGGCCAGCCACGACCCGGTGAAAAAGGCCGAGGCCATCCGCGATGTGCTGCACAGCATTGCCAAGGTGCCCGACGGGCTGAAGCGCCAGGTGTTTTTGCAGCAAACGGCCGCCACCTTCGGCATGGACGAGCAGGTGATTATCACCGAGTATAATAAGCTGCTCAAAGCCGGCGCGCCCAGCAAGCCTAGGGGGGGCGAAACCCGCGAAACGCCCGCGCCCGGCAGCCACCCCGGCCCGGCCGCGCCGCCTGCCGCCGGCCCCAGCCCAGTGCCGCCCGCCGTGGCCACCGGCCAACGCCCGCTCACGCCCGAGGAGGAAATCGAGATTGCCATGTACGGCGCCGCCCACGGCTCGCCCGAGGAGGCCGCCCAGCTGGCCGGGCCCTTTGCCAGCCCCGACGAGCTGGCCCACCCGCCCAACGTGCTCACGCAGTGCGAGCAGGCCGTGCTGCGCCTGCTGGTGCTGTACGGCCCCCACGAGCTGCACGAGGGCGTGTCGGTGGCGCACTACCTGCTGAGCCAGCTCGAAGGCACGCCCCTGCAAAACCCGCTCTACGCCCAGCTCTGGACCGAGTGCCGCACGGCGTTTTTGCAGGGCCAGCTGCCCGATATGCGCCTGCTGAGCCACCACCCCAACGCGGCCGTGCGCGGCCTGCTGGCCGATTTCGCCACCGAGCGCTACGACCTGAGCCCCAACTGGCGCATCAAGGATATTTACGTGCCCACCGAGCTCAACCTCTTGCAATTGGCCTGCGACAACGCCATCTTGCGCCTCAACAAGTGCCACGTGCAACTTGAGCGCCAGCAGTGCCTGGCCAACCTCAACGACGCGGGCCTGGATGAGAACGAGAAGCTCAACGCCTTTTTGCGCTATAACGAGCTCACCAAGCTCGACGGCCAGCTGGCCCAGATGCTCGGCACGGTGGTAGCGCGCAACGTATAATTCAGTTATCAGTCATCAATTATCAGTTATCATGCGCTGATGAATGCCGACCAGCGCGGCTCTTGGATTGATAACTGATAATTGATGACTGATAACTGAAAAGATGCTCAAGCAACTTAATCTTTCCCGCCTCTACCTGGCCCTCGGGCTGCTGGTGTTCAGCTTTGGGGTGGGCATTGCGGGCTTCATGGGCATCGAGCGCTTCAGCTTTGTGGATGCGTTCTACATGACCGTGATAACGGCCTCCACGGTGGGCTTTGGCGAGGTGCACCCGCTTTCCGACGGGGGGCGCATTTTCGTCTCGTTTTATATTTTGTTTAACCTGCTGGTGGTGGCCTACCTCGTGTCGGTGCTCACCACTTATATCTTCGACGGCGAGCTGCGCCACCTTTTCCGCATGATTCGCGCCGACCAGGAAATCAAGAGCTTCCGCAACCACGTCATTGTCTGCGGCTTTGGGCGCAACGGCTACAAGGCCTACGACGAGCTGCGCCACAGCGGCACGCTGGCCGTGGTAGTAGAGCAAAACCAGCAATTGCTGGCCGCCGCCAACGAGGCCGGTCACCAGCAGATACCCGCCGTATTTGGCGATGCTACCACCGAGATTACGCTGCGCCAGGCCGGCATCGAGCACGCCCGCGCCCTCATCACGGCCCTGCCCAAAGACGCCGACAACGTGTTCGTGGCCCTCACCGCCCGCGAGCTGAATCCACACCTCACCATCATTGCCCGCGCCAGCGCCCGCAGCAGCGTAAGCAAGCTCATCTCGGCCGGGGCCAACTCGGTGGTGTTGCCCGACGAGATTGGCGGCTCGCACATGGCCAACCTCGTCATTCGGCCCGAGGTTATCAAGTTTCTGGACATGATTTCGGGCCTCGACCCCAACAAGCTGCGCCTCGAGGAAATGGCGTTCGGCGACCTCAAGCCCACGCTGCGCGGCCAAAGCATTCGGGAGCTGGACGTGCGCTCGCGCACCGGCGCCAACGTGATTGCCCTGCGCCAAGGGGCCGACGGCGAGCTGGTAGTGAGCCCCGCCGCCGACTACCGCCCCGCGGCCGGCGACGTGCTGCTGGTGCTCGGTAACGACAGCCAGATACAAGCCCTGCACCAGCAGTTCAAGTAGTTATCAAGGAACAGTGAGCAAGGAGCAGGTAGCGCGCGAGGCAGGTAATGGCTCACTGTTCCTTGACGATTGCTCCGTATTCTCCATGCATATTCTCCAAGTCAGCCCTAGGGTGCCGTGGCCGCTGCACGACGGCGGCGCCATCGGCATTTACAACATTACCAAGGGGCTGTTGGCGGCCGGGCACCGCGTCACGATGCTGGCCCTCAACACGCCCAAGCACCACCAGCCGGCCGACGTGCTGGCCCACCTCGGGCCCCATTTCCAACTCGTGACGGTGGACGTGGACACCCGCCTGCAGCCGTTGAAGGCACTGCGGAACCTGCTGTTTTCGCAAGAGCCCTACAATGTGGAGCGCTTTACTAGCCAGGCTGTGGTTACCCAACTGAGTCAGCTACTCACTGACTTACAACCCGACGTAGTGCAGTTTGAGGGCACGTTTGTAGCACCTTACCTAGCCTTTGTGCGCTGGAAGCTTCGCCATTTAGTAGTCGAGCCGCCACCCATAGTGTTGCGGGCGCATAATATTGAGTATGTGATTTGGGAGCGCCTGGCGGCGGGGCAGAAAAACCCGCTCAGGAAATGGTACTTCAGCCACCTGGCCGGGCGTCTGCGCCGCTTCGAGCAAGCCAGCCTGCCGCACTTTGACGGCATCGCCGCCATCACGCCCGAAGACATTGCCCGCCTGCAGGCCCTAGGGTGCCCGGTGCCCATTGCCCTGGTGCCCGCCGCCGTCGAGCTGGGCGCTTTCCAACCCGAGCTGGCCGCGCCGCCCCCGAAGCCGCGCACCGTGTTCATGATTGGCTCGCTGAACTGGCTGCCCAACCTGGAGGGGCTGGAGTGGCTGCTGCGCGAGGTGTGGCCCGCCGTGCACGCCGAGCTGCCCGCCCTGGAGCTGCACGTGGCCGGCTCGCACCCGCCCGCCCACCTCACCGGCCGCCCCCAGGGCCAGCACAACGTTTTCATTCACGGCTTCGTGGAGTCGGCCGCCGCCTTCATGCGCCAGTACGACCTGATGCTGGTGCCGCTGCTGAGCGGCGGCGGCATGCGCATTAAAATTATTGAGGGCATGGCCGCCGGCAAGGCCATTTTGAGCACCGCCCTGGGGGCCGAGGGCGTGGCCGCCCACGACGGCCACGACCTGCTGCTGCGCGACGGGGCCGCCGCCTGGCAGCAAGCCCTGCGCGACTACTACCACGGCCGCTTGCCCGTAGCCGCCCTAGGGGCCGCCGCTGCCCAAACTGCCGCCGACACCTACGCTAATGCCCGCGTGACGCAGCGCTTCGAGGCCCTGTACGCGCGGGCGCGGGCAGCGCTGGAGGCGTAAACCCGCCCGGCCGCGCTGCCTTTTGCCCCGCCCGGCCCCCTAGGGAGGGCGGCGCTACCTTTGCGCCCGGCATGAAGATTTTGGTACTGCTGTCGCGCTTTCCGTACCCGCTCGACAAGGGCGACAAGCTGCGGGCCTACCACCAACTGCGCTACCTGGCCGGCCAGGGCCACGACATTTGCCTGCTGGCCCTGAGCGACGAGCCGGTGCCTGCCGCGGCCCTCGGGGCGGTGCGGCCGCTGTGCCGCGGCGGGCTGCACCTGCACCGCCTGCGCCGGCCCACCCAGGGGCGCGGCCTGGCGCGGGCGCTGCTGCAAGCCGGCCGGCCCCTGCAAGTGGGCTACTTCTACGAAACCGGGGCGCAGCAACTGCTGGGCTACCTGCTGGCCGAGTTTCGGCCCGACCACGTGTACTGCCAGCTCATTCGCATGGCCGAGTATTTGCGCCACTATGCCGGGCCCATGACCCTGGATTATATGGACGTGTTTTCGGCCGGCATGGCGCGGCGGGCGGCCACAGCTCCGGCCTGGCAGCGCCCGCTGCTGGCCCTGGAGGCCCGCCGCCTGGCCGCCTACGAAACCGAGGTGTTCGCCTGGTTTCAGCACCGCACCATCATCAGCGACCAGGACCGGCAGTTGATTCAGCACCCCGGGCGCGGCACCATTACGGTGGTGCCCAACGGTATTGATATGCAGTACTTTGCGCCGCTCGCCGAGGTTGCCAGCACCCACGAGCTGCTATTTTGCGGCAACATGGGCTACCCGCCCAACGTGGATGCGGCCGCGTGGCTGGCCGAGGAAATCCTGCCGCTGGTGCGCCAGCGCCACCCCGGCGCGTGCCTGCTGCTGGCCGGCACCACGCCCAGCCCCCGCGTGCGGGCCCTGGCCCGGCGGCCCGGCGTGGCGGTGAGCGGCTGGCTGCCCGACATCCGGCCCGCCTACGCGGGGGCGCAAGTGTTTGTGGCGCCCATGCGCGTGGGCACCGGCCTGCAAAACAAGCTGCTCGAAGCCCTGGCCATGCGCCGGCCCTGCGTCACTACCTCGCTGGCCAACAATGCCCTAGGGGCCACCCCTGGCCAGCACCTGCTGGTGGCCGACACCGCCCTGGGGCTGGCCGAGGCCCTGGGCACTCTGCTGGCCGATGCCCCTAGGGCCGCCCAACTGGCCGAAGCCGGCCACCAGTTCGTGGCCGCGCACTACGACTGGGCGGCCGCCACCGCCCGGCTCGAAAACTTGTTGCTCGCTACTTGTTAAGCTACTGCCTACTCCGCCAGAACGTCAGGCCCCGGCGGCGGCCCGCTGGCCGGCGCACCTTGGCAGGGTCGTTGGGCGGGTTGCCTGGCCACGCGCGCGGGTGGTCAGGGCCCGCTTCGCCTGACGTTCTGTTCATACGCACTTGATTTTTAGTTATGCTTGATTCCATAGAAAGCGCCATTGAGGACATTCGGGCCGGCAAGGTCGTGATAGTGGTGGACGATGAGGACCGCGAAAATGAGGGCGACTTTATTTGCGCCGCCCGTTGCGCCACGCCCGAAGTCATCAACTTCATGGCCACCCACGGGCGCGGGCTGGTGTGCGCGCCCCTCACCGCCGACCGCTGCGACGAGCTGGGCCTGGAGTTGATGGTGGGCCGCAACACGGCCCTGCACGCCACGCCCTTCACGGTGAGCGTCGATTTGCTGACTAACGGCGTGACTACCGGCATCTCGGCCTCCGACCGCTCCAAGACCATTCTGGCCCTCATCGACCCCGCCACCAAGCCCGAGGAGCTGGGCCGGCCGGGTCACATCTTTCCGCTCAAGGCGCGGGCCGAGGGCGTGCTGCGCCGCGCCGGCCACACCGAGGCGGCCGTCGATTTGGCGCGCTTGGCGGGCTTCGAGCCGGCCGGGGTGCTGGTCGAGATTTTGAAGGCTGACGGCGAGATGGCCCGCCTGCCCGAGCTGCGCCAAGTGGCCGAGCAGTGGAACCTGAAGCTGATTTCGGTGCAGGACCTCATCAAGTACCGCCTGGCCCAAGAGAGCCTCACGCAGCGCGAAATAACCGTGCGCATGCCCACCAACTACGGCGATTTTGACCTCTATGCCTACACCCAGCGCAGCAACGGCGCCCAGCACCTGGCCCTGGTGAAGGGCGACATCAGCGGCCCCGAGCCGGTGCTGGTGCGCGTGCACAGCTCGTGCGTAACGGGCGACATCTTCGGCTCGTGCCGCTGCGACTGCGGCCCCCAGCTGCACCAAGCCATGCAGCAGATTGAGCGCGAAGGCCGCGGCGTGGTGCTTTACATGAACCAGGAGGGCCGCGGCATTGGCCTGCTCAACAAGCTCAAGGCCTACAAGCTGCAGGAGCAGGGCCGCGACACGGTGCAGGCCAACGAGGAGCTAGGCTTTAAGAGCGACGAGCGCGACTACGGCGTGGGCGCCGGCATCTTGCGCGACTTGGGCATCAAAAAGCTGCGCCTGCTCACCAACAACCCGCGCAAGCGCACCGGCCTGCTTGGCTACGGCCTGGAAGTAACCGAAACCGTGCCCATCGAGATTGCGCCCAACCAGCACAACCGCGCCTACCTCACCACCAAGCGCGACAAGTTGGGCCACGATATTCTCAAGCAATTGAAGCCCGACGTGGCTGCCTAGCTACTGCCTATCTCAATGATGTTAAAACTTCGTTAATATTGGCTGTTTTGCTACTCTTTTTTCTGTTTTCTAGAACTGCCAGTCATGCCTCGCTACCCCTACCCAGTCACCAATAAATACGAAGCTCGTATGGTGACCGAACCAGACTTTGAGCCCGATTTGTTTGAAGAAAAGCTGTACGTCAACCTAGATGAGGTACGAGGCAAAGAGTTTCGAGACGGGGTCTTCTTTTCTTTAGCAGTAGAAGAAGAGCATTTGGCTTACCCTACGAGTGATTATTTAAAAATCTGATGTTACGCAGTCGGTAGGCCTCTTTCGCCGTTCAACATAGTGATGATGACTTGCACGCTGGACCTATACACCGATTATTTGGTAAGTTCCACAG
>JBPBPH010000017.1:0-24218 GCA_050954355.1 Janthinobacterium lividum | reverse complement strand
AAGTCCAGCATGTCAATCTTTTCGAGCTGCGTGGCCGCGCCGTACTCGGGCGTCATCACGTAGAGGCTCACGTCGGAGTGCTCGATAATTTCGGTGTCTGACTGGCCGATGCCGCTGGTTTCAAGGATGATGAGGTCGAAGTCGGCGGCCTTCACCACGTCCACCGCGTCTTGCACGTAGCGGCTGAGCGCGAGGTTGCTCTGGCGCGTGGCTAGCGAACGCATGTATACCCTAGGGCTGTTGATGGCGTTCATCCGGATGCGGTCGCCGAGCAGCGCGCCGCCGGTTTTGCGCTTGCTGGGGTCAACGGAGATGATGGCTAGGGTCTTCTCCGGAAAGTCGAGCAAAAAGCGCCGCACCAGCTCATCGACCAGCGACGACTTGCCCGCGCCGCCCGTGCCGGTGATGCCGAGGATGGGGGCCGGGCGGACGGGAGTGAGATTACCCGCGTCAGGTGCCGCCTGCTTCTGAAATTCGCTCGCCAGCTGCCCCTTCACCCGCTCAAACTCTTCGGGAAAATTCTCTGCCGCCGAAATCAGCCGCCCGATGCTGCGGGCGTCCCTTTCTTTGATGTGCGAAACCTCGCCGTTCAGCTTTTCGCCCGTGGGGAAGTCGCTCTGTTGCAGCAGGTCGTTTATCATGCCTTGCAGGCCTAGCGAACGGCCATCATCGGGCGAGTAGAGGCGCGTGATGCCATAGCCTTGCAACTCCGCGATTTCGGAGGGCAGAATGACACCGCCACCGCCGCCGAAGATTTTGATGTGGCCCGCGCCGCGCTCCTTCAGCAAATCAAACATGTAGGTGAAGTACTCGTTGTGCCCACCCTGGTAGCTGGTGATGGCAATGGCCTGGGCATCTTCCTGGATGGCGCAGTCCACAATTTCCTGCACCGAGCGGTTGTGCCCCAAGTGGATAACCTCGGCGCCGCTGCTCTGAATGATGCGGCGCATGATGTTGATGGCCGCGTCGTGCCCATCAAACAGCGCGGCGGCCGTGACGATGCGAACGTGGTTTTTGAGCTTGTAAGGGGCAGCGGGGGTGGGATGCATGGGGTAGGGAAGTAGCGCGAAGTTTCACTTCGCGTCCGGCCGAATAGGCCCTAGGACGCAAGATTTTTGACTACGCGAAGGTACAAAAAAGCCCCGGCGAGGCGGCCAGGGCTGGGTAAACAGTAGAAGCTAAGCGTACTCAGTTTCTAGGTATTCTAAAAACTCCGGCCAGGTTCGACCAATTATCATCACTGTCTCTTCATCGTGGCCGACGAAAGGGAGTTGAATAAAGTTGCCAGTAGCTTTCTCGATAGCAAACGCTTCCCCTCCCCCGTCTGAGCCGATTAAAAAGTAGCCTGGGTAAAATTCGTTGGCTTCGTAGTCAGCGTTAAATGATAGCAGCTCGTCGTCTTCGATGAGATATGCGCCACCAAATTGATAGATGCTTTTGGTAGCGAGCAAGTAGTCTAGGTAGCCCTGCGAAGGTTCAAAACCAAGCTGGTTTATCAGCTCTTGACGATAGGTTGAGGCCATAAAGAGCTGCGTGAGAAGGCTAGTGACTGTAACAAGCCCTAGTATCAATTAGGGCTCACCGTGGTAATATACAAGCTCAAATTAAGCGGCTGCACTTTCCACTGGTCTTCCGATTTATCGCGTAATACTAGGCGGTGCGTAGCCGATGGCGCCGCCGGAATCGAGACGCTGTACCAGTCCTGCTGCTTGGTCGGGGTGCCGTCGAGCCACTCCAGCGTCACGGCAATGCGGTTTTGCGGACCCACGTTGATGTTGTAGGGCTTGAGGTCGAGGTGCCGCCAGCTGGCGGTCGAGTCGGCCACGGCAAACTGCACATCCTGGGTGAGTAAGCTGGCCGCCGGGTGGTCCTGGCTATCCAGAGCCCGCACGTTGAGCCGGAAGCGCAGGTGTTGAAAACTGCTTTGCCGGATGTAGACATACACTTCCTCCACGAAGCTATGGGGTTTCACCCCTAGAAGGGCGCCCACTTCCCGGCCCAGCTTGTGGGCGGGCTCTTTGTCGGCCTGCAAGTGGAAGTTGTAGAACGTGAAGCCCCCCGACCCCTCGCGGCCCACATTGCGGCGCTGCCAAGTGCCGGCCCGCACTTGCACCTCTGCTAGCGCCTGGGCCTGGGGGGCGAGGGTGAGTTCGGGCAGCTTGCCTAGGTCGGCTACCAGCAACCGGCGCGACTGGTAGCCTACGCACGAAACTACCACCGTATCGGTGGCCGCCGCGCCTACCCGCGCCAGCAAAAAGCTGCCCTGGGCATCGGTTACGGTGCCCAGGGGCCGGCCCGCCACGCCCACCGACGCGTAGGGGATAGGCTGCCGGCGCTGACCATCTACTACCCGCACTGTGGGCAGGCTCGGCTGCCCTTGCTCAGCCAAGGCCGCCCTAAAACTTACGCTTCCAACGAGGAGAAAGCTGCTTAAACGAAGCTGCATAGCACAGAAATTGGGCCTCTTAGTGGTGCCAATCCTTGGGTAGAGCACCTGGCCGGGCCTAGCAGTTGCAACGTAGTAAGTTCCGTAGCTGCTGCCAAAACCAGCTTTCACTTGTTATCGCCCCACTGCGGCGGCAACGTGCCGCGTAACTTATTGCCAACCACCATGGAACAGCCTGAACTGACGCCGCAAGACGTTGACCGCATTATTGAAATGGCTTGGGAAGACCGCACGCCGTTCGAAGCCATCGAGGCGCAATTCGGGCTGGCCGAGGCGGACGTTATCAAGCTGATGCGGCGGGAAATGAAGGCTTCTTCGTGGCGCATGTGGCGGGCCCGCGTGCAAGGCCGCGCCACCAAGCACCTGGCCAAGAGCGCCGTTAAGGGCGCTCGCTTTAAATCTGATAGGCAGAAAAACATTACTTTCAACAAGATTTCCAAGCGCAGGCAGCCCTAGGGATTTTACGGCGGGAAGCTGCCCGTAAAACTCTTAAACCAAAACAGCCGGACCACCCTGGTGGGTAGTCCGGCCGTGGTAAGCAGCGCCCTAGGGCGTTTAAGCAATGGCCTCCTCCTTTGGGCGGGGCTGCGGCTTGGCGGCTGGAATTAAGTTGTGGGGATTAATAACGAACTTCCGAGCCACGCCCTTGTCAAACTCGGCGTAGCCTTTGGGCGCTTCGTCAAGGCTGATGACTTCCACGTTTACGGCCTTGGCAATCTCGATTTTATCGTACAAAATGGCCTGCATGAGCTGGCGGTTGTAACTCAGCACGGGCGTTTGGCCAGTGTGGAACGAGTGGCTCTTGGCCCAGCCCAGGCCGAAGCGGATGCTCAGGTTGCCGGTGCGGGCGGCCTGGTCCTTGGCGCCGGGGTCGTCGGTGACGTAGAGGCCGGGGATGCCAATGGCGCCGCCCGCGCGGGTGATTTCCATGAGCGAGTTGAGCACGGCGGCGGGCACTTCTACCTTGGCCTGCGCGCCGTGGCCGCTGGCCTCAAAGCCCACGCAATCGATGGAGCAGTCGATTTCGGGCACGCCCAGAATCTGGGTAATTTGGTCAGCCAGGCTGGCGTCTTCGTTCAAATCCACGGTTTCGCAGCCAAACGAGCGGGCGTGGGCCAGGCGGGCCTTATTCATGTCGCCCACTATCACCACGGCCGCGCCCAGCAACTGCGCCGAGGCGGCCGCCGCTAGGCCCACCGGGCCCGCCCCGGCCACGTACACCGTTAGGCCCGGCCCTACGCCGGCCTTCACGGCGCCGTGGAAGCCAGTAGGGAAGATGTCGCTCAGCATGGTCAGGTCGCGGATTTTCTCCATCGCCTGCTCCTTGTTCGGAAATTTCAACAGGTTAAAGTCGGCGTAGGGCACCATCACGTACTCGGCCTGGCCGCCAATCCAGCCGCCCATGTCCACGTAACCGTAGGCCCCGCCGGCGCGGCCCTCGTTCACGGTCAGGCAGATGCCGGTTTTCATTTCCTTACAAGTGCGGCAGCGCCCGCAGGCCACGTTGAAGGGCACCGACACGAGGTCGCCCTTCTGCAGAAACTCTACGTCGTCACCGGCCTCGATTACCTCGCCCGTGATTTCGTGGCCCAGCACCAGGCCCGAGGGGGCAGTGGTGCGCCCGCGCACCATGTGCTGGTCAGAGCCGCAGATGTTGGTCGAAATCACTTTCAGGATAACGCCGTGGGTAATTTTCTTGCCCTTTGGGTTCTTCAGCTCCGGAAAGTCGATGCTTTGCACCTCTACTTTGCCGGGGCCGGTATATACAACACCGCGATTGCTAGCCATACTTGGGTCGGTTTAAAAAGGGTGGAGTTTCAATTAGCAATCAGCAGTTATCAATTATTAATTGAGGACATCCGCCACGCCGTCTGTTCTTGCGAGCCTGCGTAGCAATCGCAACCCGGACGACCCCAGGCGTTGGCGTTCTGATGCGATTGCTTCGTTGTGCTCACAAGGACAGACGTTTTTTGCGGATGCCTTACATTGCTAGTTGATAACTGCTGATTGCTAATTGAAAAGCGCCTACTTGCCCCCTAGGGCCGCCACGCCGGCCTGGGCCACGGTATGGTCGTTCTCGACGCTGCTGCCCGACACGCCGATGGCGCCGATAATCTGGCCGCTGGCGTCGATAATTGGCAGGCCGCCGGGGAAGGTGATGAGGCCGCCGTTGGATACCTCGATGTTGAAGAGCGGGCCGCCGGGCTGGCTGGCCTGGCCTAGGTCGCCGGTAGGCATGTCGAAGTAGCGCGCCGTGCGGGCCTTCTTAATAGCGATGTCGATAGAGCCCAGCCAGGCGTCTTCCATGCGGCCAAACGCCTTCAGATTAGCGCCTTCGTCCACGATGGCGATGTTCATTTTCAGGTTCAGCTCCTGCGATTTTTTCAGCGAGGCCTGAATGGCCGCTTGCGCCTGCTCTAGGGTAATGCCCATGATGAGTAGAATAAATAGGGGGTGGGTAGCTACCGGGCCACACTGGCCCAGCTGTGATGAAGTACCAGTTGGCGGGGCATTTGGTTTGCGAGCCCGCGCTACAAAGCGCTCAAAGCCGCACGCCCGCGCCCCCTAGGGCCAGCCGCCAGGCCAGCACGCCCAGCAGGGCCAGCCCCACCAGGCCCCAGGCCACGTAGCTGGGCGGCGGCAGCACCTCATTATCATCTTGGTAGGGCCGGGCCAGCCCCAGGGCCAGCGGCACCAGCAGCAGCCCTAGGGTGGCGTAGTGCAGCACCTCGCCCAGGCCCAGGTGCGGCAGCTTGCTGGCGGCCAGCAGCGCCGAGCCCGCCAGCCACGGCCCTAGCAAGGCGCAGATAATCAAGTAGAAGCGGTTGTCGAACTGCAGTAACGTGCGCGAGTCCTGCGCCAGCAGAAAGGGCATAGCTAGTATATACCCCAGGGCCAACTGCCCGGCCGCCAGCACCAGCCCCAGCACCAGGCTGGGCCAGGTGCCGGCGCCCACCAGCCAGTTGGGCACAAACCACCAGCCTGAGCGCGTTATGGTATCGGCCAGCAGCCCGCCCAGCACCTGGTTGAAGGCCACGAAGGCCACCCACAGCAGCAGCAGCTTGAGCAGGCCCCGGCGCCGGCACTGCCACCAGAAACCCCCTAGGGCCACTATTCCCAGGGCTAGCACCAGCAGCGGGCCGGTGCCGTACACGCTCAGCACCATGGTATGCTGCCAGCCGCTGTCGGGCAGGTTGAAGTGCGGGCCCGCTAGGTCCCAGCGGCCGGGCACGTGGGCCCGCCGCGCCATGAAGGCCTGCGCCGCTTGGTACAGGAAATTGACCAGCAGCCAGGCCAGCAGGTAGCAGGCCGTGGCGTTGAGAAAGGCGCTGAAAAACTTGCCGCGGGCAGCGGCCGGGGCGTCGGAAGCGGAGGGTGGCAAGCGGCAAGAGCGGTAAGGGTGGCGCGTAGCCAAACTTAAGCAGCCTAGGGCCTTGCCGCCGGCCCTGGCACTAGCCAGCCGCCCCGCGCCGCGCCCAACCCGGCGGAACATTAGGGGCCTTAGTGGGGGTTAGCAGGCCTAGGCGCCCGGCCGGCGCGCCTAGCTTTTGCGTCGGTAAATGCCTACCTTTGAACTGCGAAAAAACGCCCCTGAATTGAAGAATATCCGCAACTTCTGCATTATTGCCCACATCGACCACGGCAAAAGCACGCTGGCCGACCGCCTTCTCGAGTTCACGAGCACCGTGGCCAAGCGCGACATGCAGGCCCAGCTGCTCGACAACATGGACCTGGAGCGCGAGCGCGGCATCACCATCAAGAGCCACGCCATCCAGATGCAGTTTCCCTACCAGGGGGAAACCTACACGCTCAACCTGATTGACACGCCCGGCCACGTCGACTTCAGCTACGAAGTAAGCCGCAGCATTGCCGCCTGCGAAGGCGCGCTGCTCATCGTAGATGCCTCGCAAGGCATTGAGGCCCAAACGATTTCTAACCTATACCTCGCCATTGGGGCTGACCTGGAAATCATTCCGGTGCTCAACAAAATTGACCTTCCGCACGCCATGCCGGAGGAGGTGACCGACGAAATTGTGGACCTGATTGGCTGCAAGCCGGAGGATATTATCCACGCTTCGGGCAAGGCCGGCATCGGCATCGAAGCCATCCTGAACGCCATCTGCGAGCGTATTCCCGCCCCGGTCGGCGACCCGGAAGCCCCGCTGCAAGCCCTCATCTTCGACTCGGTATTTAATTCGTACCGGGGCATTGAGGTGCTATTCCGCATCAAGAACGGTACTATGAAAAAGGGCGACAAGCTCCGCTTTATGGCCACCGGCAAGGAGTACGGCGCCGACGAAATCGGCATTCTGGGCCTCAACCAGGAGCCGCGCCAGGTGATGAGCGCCGGCAACGTGGGCTACCTCATTTCGGGTATCAAGGAGGCCCGCGAGGTGAAGGTAGGCGACACCATCACGCACGTGCACAACCCCACGCCGGAGGCCATCCAGGGCTTTGCCGACGTGAAGCCGATGGTATTTGCCGGCATCTACCCGGTTGATACCACCGAGTACGAGGAGCTGCGCAGCAGCATGGAAAAGCTGCAGCTCAACGATGCCTCGCTGGTGTGGGAGCCGGAAACGTCGGTGGCCCTAGGGTTCGGTTTTCGCTGCGGCTTCCTGGGTATGCTGCACATGGAAATTGTGCAGGAGCGCCTGGAGCGCGAGTTTGGCATGACCGTGATTACCACCGTGCCGAGCGTGCAGTTTCACGCCACCGGCACCAAGGACCAGCTGCTGACCATCAACGCGCCGAGTGAAATGCCCGAGCCAAACTTGATTAAGCACATCGAGGAGCCATACATTAAAGCGCAGATTATCACCGCCTCCGAGTACGTGGGGCCGATTATCACGCTCTGCATGGAGAAGCGCGGCATCATCAAAGGCCAGAGCTACCTGACCTCCGAGCGGGTGGAGATGAGCTTCGAACTGCCGCTGTCCGAAATCGTGTTCGACTTCTTCGACAAGCTCAAAACCATCAGCCGCGGCTACGCTTCGCTGGACTATGAGCTGATTGGCTTCCGCGAGTCGGACATGGTGAAGCTCGACGTGATGCTGAACGGCGAGAAGGTGGATGCGCTCTCGGCCATCGTGCATCGCTCGAAGAGCTACGATTGGGGCCGCCGCCTCTGCGAAAAGCTGCGCGAGCTGCTGCCCCGCCAGATGTTCGACATTGCCATCCAGGCCAGCATCGGGCAGAAAATCATTGCCCGCGAAACCATCAAGGCGCTGCGCAAAAACGTGATTGCCAAGTGCTACGGCGGCGATATCAGCCGCAAGCGCAAGCTGCTCGAAAAGCAGAAGGAGGGCAAGAAGCGCATGCGCACCGTGGGCTCGGTAGAGATTCCGCAGGAAGCCTTTCTGGCAGTGCTCAAGATTGACTAGCAACCAAGAAAGAGGCCGGCTCCCGCGTGGGAGCCGGCCTCTTTCTTGGTTGCCTTGGGGCTAGTACGTGGAAGGTGGCGTATTGACCGGAACGTAACCATCGTTGCCGGCCGAGGCACTGGGCCCCTCGCTGGGGCCTAGGTAGCGAGTAGCCGCATTGAAGCCCCACATAGGTATGGCAATGAAGCCTAAGAGAATGATGAACAAGTAGTTGCCAATGCCAAATTTGCCGAAGGACTTGGCTAAGCCGACGTACAGCGTGATGACGACGTAGATATTGGCTAATGGAACCAAGAACAAGATGAGCTGCCACATGGGCTTGCCCACGATTTCAAACATGACAATGACGTTGTAAATCGGAATGAGCGAGGCCCAGCCGGGCTTGCCGGCTTTTTCAAACAGCTTCCAGAAGCCCGCGATAACGAGGACAAAGATGGCCATGTATACCAAGGCGCCTACTCCGCCCAAAATGCCGCCCATAACGCCAGAGGATTGTTGTTCCATGATTGTAGAGGGAAAAAGTGAGAAATGAAAAAGTAAATGTGCTCGGCAAGATAGCTAGGTTTGTGAACAGAATCTTAGCTGATTAACAAAATATAAATTCTTACTAGCCACCTTTAGTAGTAGCTGAATTGGCTGAGTGGTGAAGCGCCCGGCGCAGGCCTTGTACCGAGCCGTATTGTCGTTTGAAAGTCATCTATGCGCTTTCGTATTATTTTTTGCCTACTATGGCTGGCGCTGCTATCGGGAGAGGCCACCCTGGCGCAACGTATCGTTCCGGCGGCCGCTAAACCGGCTGCCGCCCCAGTGCTGCCCGATTCGCTGGCCCAGCGCTTTGAGCGGGCGTACTTTCTGCTGGGGCGCGTCAACAACACGGTGCGGCGCGGCACCGACACCCAGGCGCTGAGCGAGGACCTGCCAGCCATTGAGGACAACCTCGTGACCATCCGCGAGAACTTCGACCAGTACGGCGACGTGGTGGACGTGAAGCAGCTGCAGATGTACCGCGTGCTGCTGGCCGATATGCAGGAGCAGCTGGGCAAATGGCGCAGCACCCTGGGCCAGGGCAGCCAGCAGCTGGCGGCCATGCAAACCCAGCTGGGCACCGTGCGAACCCTGCTGCCCCCGGCCGCGCCCGCCGGGCTCAGCGCGCCGCCGCTCACGGCCGTGGGCCGGGCCCTGGCCCGCCTGCAAGCCAAGTACGCCACCACGGCCCGACTGCTGGCCACCCGCCGCCAGGCCGTGACGGGCCTGCAAACGCGGGTGTCGGAGAGCTACATTGGGGCGCTGGAGCTGCAAGACCAGGTGCGCGAGCAGTTTAGGCGCTTCAACCGCCAGGACCGCAGCGCCGAGCAGCCGCCGCTGTGGCGGCCGGGCAGCATCCGGGCCGATGATGCCACCCGCGACCTGGCCCGGCGCTCCTACGCTGCCCAGCGCGGGCTGATGGGCTACTACTTCGCCGAGCACTGGGACTACTGGGTGTGGATGCTGGTGCTGGCCCTAGGGTTTTTTGGGTGGGTGTTTCGCAATTTTCGGCAGCTACGCCAGCAGGCAGCCGTGGTGCCCGCGGCCGGCTCCGATGCTACCGCCGGCCCGCTGGCGCTGCCCGCCCAGCGGCTGCGCTACCTGCGGCCAGTGCCGGTGGCGGCGGCCCTGCTGGTAGTGTTCAGCCTGGCCCCGTTTTTCGATTTGCAGCCCCCGGCGGCTTATACCGATTTGCTGCAGCTGCTGCTGCTGGCCACGCTTACGTGGCTGGGCGGGCGCAGCTGGCCGCGCCCGCTGTTTCGGTTTTGGCTGGGCGTGGTGGCGCTGTTTTTTGCCCTCGCCTTTGCTTATGCCAACCGGGCGCCGGGCCTGGGCACGCGCTGGCTGATGCTACTGCTTAATGGTGGCGCCGCGGCCCTAGGGTGGCTGTTCTGGCGCTACCTGCGCCAAACCAAGCTGCTGGCGGCCTTCGTGCGGCCGGTGGCGCTGCTCTACGTGGGGCTGCACGCGCTGGCGGTACTGGCCGGCGCGGCCGGGCGCGTAAGCTTGGCCAAGCTGCTCAGCACCACGGCCGGCGTAGCGCTCACGCAGGCCGTGGCGCTGTCGGCCTTCGTGCGCATCATCACCGAGGCGTTTTTTCTGCAGGCCCAGCAAAGCCGGTTGGCGGGCGGCCTGAGCGCGCGCTTCAGCTTTGGCCAGCTCGAGAGCGCCTTGCGTAAGGGCCTGACGGTAGTGGTGGGCGTGCTCTGGCTGATGCTGGTAAGCACCAACCTCAACCTCTACAATTTCTTCTACCGCCTCATCGAGCACGCGCTCACCGCCCCGCACCGCCTGGGCACCACCACTTTTACGCTGGGTGGGATACTGCTATTCGGGGGCATTATTCTGCTTACGGTGCAGCTGCAGAAGTACATCGGCTATTTGTTTGGGGTCACCGACGACGAATTTAACGCCGACACGGGCCGCAAGGGCTCGTGGCTGGTGCTTATCCGGCTGGGCATTATTGCGGGCGGCCTGCTGCTGGCCACGGTGGCCTCGGGCCTACCGGTCGATAAAATCGCCATCGTGCTGGGCGCCTTGGGCGTGGGTATCGGCCTAGGGCTCCAAAACATCATCAACAACCTGGTGTCGGGCGTCATCCTCATTTTCGAGCGGCCGTTTCAGGTGGGCGACTACATCGAGGTGAAGGGCCAGACGGGCCGCGTGAAGGACATCGGCATCCGGGCCAGCAAGCTCACCTCACAGGCCGGCTCCGAGATTATTCTGCCCAACGGCGACTTGCTCAGCAACCACGTCATCAACTGGACGCTCAGCAACAACCACATCCGCACCGAGCTGGCCCTGGCCCTAGGGCCCGACATTGACCTGGCCGAAGCCCGCCGCCTCATCGGCGAGGAAATCCTGACCAACCCCAACACGCTGCACAAAATCGCCCCCGAAATCCTGCTCAGCGGCATCACTACCAGCGGCTACGACCTGAAAGTGCTGTTTTGGATAAACAACATCCGCCAGGAAGATGTCCTCAAGAGCGAGCTGCTGGCGGGCATCTACCAGCGCCTCACCGCCGCCGGCATTGCCATGCGGTAATCGCTCGGTACTAGTTGCGCCGCCCCCCGTCATGGCGAGCCTGCGCAGCAATCGCACCAGCACAAAATTGTTCAAGTGTCATCGTGCTGGTGCGATTGCTGCGCAGGCTCGCCATGATACCTTTTGGTTAACCTTCTATTCCTCCGAGCTCATGCCCGAAAATGCCCCACACCTTATTGATGGTAAGCAGATTGCCGAAGATATCAAAGTAGAAATTGCCGCCGAAGTAGCGGCCCGTACCGCCGCCGGCCACCGGGCGCCGCACCTGGCCGCCATTTTGGTGGGCCACGACGGTGGCTCCGAAACCTACGTGCGCAACAAGGTGCTAGCCTGCGAGCGCGTGGGCTTCGGTAGCACCCTGCTGCGCTTCGAGGATGACATCACCGAGGCCGAGCTGCTAACCCAGGTGCGCCAGCTCAACGACGACCCCGCCATCGACGGCTTCATTGTGCAGCTGCCGCTGCCTAGGCACATCGACGCCGAAAAGGTCATCGAAACCATTCGGCCCGACAAGGACGTGGACGGCTTTCACCCCACCAACCTGGGCCGCATGGTGGCGGGCCTGCCGGCTTTGCTGCCCGCCACGCCCTCGGGCATCGTGGAGCTGCTGGCCCGCGCCGGCATCCGCACCAGCGGCCAGCACGCCGTAGTAATTGGGCGCAGCAACATCGTGGGCACACCGGTTAGCATCTTGCTGGCCAAGAACTTAGAAACGGCTAACTGCACCGTTACCTTATGCCACTCGCGCACCAAGAACCTGCCCGAAGTCGTGCGCCAAGCCGACATCGTGGTGGCCGCCATCGGCCGGCCCGAGTTCGTGACGGCCGACATGGTGAAGCCCGGCGCGGTAGTCATCGACGTGGGCACCACCCGCGTGACGGACGCTAACAAGAAAAGCGGCTACAGCCTTAAGGGCGACGTCAACTTCGCCGAGGTAGCGCCGCTGGCCTCGCGCATCACGCCCGTGCCCGGCGGCGTGGGCCCCATGACCATTGCCATGCTGCTGCTCAACACGCTACGTGCCGCCAAAGGCGAGGTATACCCAAAAAAGTAGCTTGAACTTTGTAGTCCAAGCGCGTGCGCAACGAGCCTTACGGAGCCAAACGACCCTAGGAATTAATGCTCGCTACGCACACGCTTGGACTACAAAGTTCAAGCTACTACGTCGTAAATTTGAATGACCGGAACCCCCGGCCACGCTCCGGGCGTTGACGTTAGTCGCGCCCGTTTTTTAGTTATTATGTCCGTCGTTACCGATTTTTTTGCCGCCCTACCCATGCTTTCGCCGCCCGAAAGCACGGCCACCTTGCCCGTGATGGAGCAGTTTTATACCATTCAGGGTGAGGGGTTTAATACCGGACGAGCGGCGTACTTCATCCGCCTGGGCGGCTGCGACGTGGGCTGCGTGTGGTGCGACGTGAAGGAGTCGTGGGATGCCGAGGCGCACCCTAGGCTGGCCGTGGCCGCTCTGGTGGCCGCCGCCAGCGAGCACCCCGGCCGCCACGTGGTCGTCACCGGCGGCGAGCCGCTAATGCACGACTGCGGCCCCCTCACGCGGGCGCTGCAAGCCGCCGGCTTCCAAACCTGGCTGGAAACCAGCGGCGCCCACCCGCTCTCGGGCAACTGGGACTGGATATGCGTGTCGCCCAAGAAGTTTAAGGCTCCTAGGCCCGACGTGCTGGCCCACGCCGACGAGCTGAAGGTTATCGTCTTCAACGACAGCGACTTCAAGTGGGCCGAGGCGCACGCGGCGCTGGTGCCGCCTACCACGCGCCTGTACTTACAACCAGAGTGGAGCCGCGCCGCCCGCCTCACGCCCACCCTCATCGACTACGTGAAGGCTAACCCGCGCTGGCAGGTGTCGCTGCAAACTCATAAGTACCTGGATATTCCCTAGGGATATTGAACAGCAAAAAGGCGGACGCCAGATAAGCATAACCGCCTTTTTGCTGTTTAATATCGCTGCCCAACCCAAGTGAGCTTGCACGATGCGGAGAAAAAGTGCGTTTTAAGTCAGCCAGGGCCCTAGGGCCGGCTTCGCCCAAAAGGCTGGCTGCTACCTTAGCGGCTATATATGACGCATCGATTTCTGCTTTCGGCCGGTTTGCTGCTGGCACTTACTACGGCTCCGGCGCTGGCCCAGCAGGTGCCCGCCAGCATCACCGACGGCAAGGCGCGCAGCCTCTACGAGAAGGCCCAGAACCTGTATTACCGCGACCGGCAGCCCCAGCAGGCGCTGGCCGTCTGGCAGGAACTGACCACTAAATACCCCGACCTGGGCGAGCCCTACCTGCGCAAGGGCTCGCTGCAGCTCATGCTGGGCGACAACGCCGGGGCGTTCGAGTCGCTGAAGCTGGGCCTGAGCAAGCTGCCCGTCGAGCCCGCCCGTGCCCCCGATTATATGGCCCTGGGCAAGCTGGCGGCCCGCACCGGCGACTACGCCACGCTGCGCCTGGCGTTTACCAACTTCCTGCAAACTGAGCCCCGCCGGCCCGACGACGTGGCCTTTGCCAAGCTGCAGCTGGCTAATTGCGACTTCGCGGCCCAGGCGCTGGCGCACCCCACCGGCGCGGCCCCCGAGCTGCTGCCCGCGCCCCTCAACCAGTACCGCGACCAGTACTTCCCGGTGCTGACGGCCGACAACCGCTTCCTTATTTTCACGGTGCGCCAAAGCCCCGAAAAAATCGGCCAGGAAAACGAGGACGTGCTCATCAGCGCCGTGGCGGCCGACGGGACCTTTGGCGTGCCCCAAGCTATTTCGCCCGTCATCAACTCGCGCGATAACGAGGGCGCGGCCACCATCTCGGGCGACGGCCAGACGCTGGTATTCACCAGCTGCGGGCGGTCCGGCGGGCAGGGCTCGTGCGACCTCTACATCTCGCGCCGCCGGGGCAACGTGTGGTCGGCGCCGCGCAACCTAGGCGCGCTCGTCAACTCGCGCGGCTGGGACTCGCAGCCCTCACTCTCGGCCGATGGGCGCACGCTCTACTTCGCCTCTAGCCGCGCCGGGGGCCTAGGGGGCTACGACGTGTGGGTGACGACCCTCGGGCCCGACGACACCTGGACGGCGCCGCGCAACCTGGGCCCCGCCATCAACACCTCGCGCGACGACTACTCGCCCTTCATTCACGCCAGCGGCACCACCCTCTACGTGGTGAGCGAGGGCCGCCCCGGCATGGGCGGGGCCGACGTGTACCGCGCCACCCAGGATGCCAAGGGCCAGTGGCAAACGCCTACTAACCTGGGCTATCCGCTCAATACGTTCGCCAATGAGGCGTCTATCTTCGTGGGCTCCGACAACCGGCGTGTGTACTGCACCCGCACCCAGACGGCGCAGGGCAACCAGCCCAGCAGCATTCGGCTCTACGGCAGCGAAGCCCCCGCCAGCGCCCGCGCCGCCGAAACCAGCACCTACGCCCAGGGCCGCGTGTTCGATGCCGTGACCAAAAAGCCCTTGAATGCGCTGGTGCAGCTCTTCGACCTCGGCACCAACGCCCTCAGCCAGCAGGTGCAGTCGGATGCCGAAACCGGCCAGTACACCGCCGTGCTCAACGAGGGCCGCGCCTACGCCATGTACGCCAGCGCGCCCGGCTACCTGCTCAAAAGCCTCAGCTTCGACTACTCGGGCCAGCAAAAATTTGACCCGCTGACGCTCGACATCTACCTCGACCCGGCTAAGAGCGGCCGCAGCGCGGTGCTCAACAACCTGTTTTTCGACTCTAATCAGGCCGTGCTCAAGCCGCGCTCGCGCACCGAGCTCGACCGCCTGGTGGAGTTCCTGCGTCAGGACCCCAGCCTGCGCGTGGAAGTGGCCGGCTATACCGACAACGTGGGTACCCCTGCCGCCAACCTCACCCTTAGCCAGCGCCGCGCCCAGGCCGTGCTCGGCTACCTGGCGGGCCACGGCATTGCCGCTGCCCGCCTGCGGGCCCACGGCTACGGCGAAACCAAGCCCCTAGCCGCCAACGACTCGGAAGCCACCCGCGCCCAAAACCGCCGCATCGAGCTGCGCATCCTGTAGCAAGCCCCAGTATAGTTAAGCCGCCAGCGCGCCCCTAGGGCCGCGCTGGCGGCTTTTTTTAATTGCTGCCGTTGCCCTCCTGCCCAACGCCACGGTAGCCCCAGTCTTTAAGTTGGCGGCGAGCGCCACGAACAGCCGACACCAAGGCCTGGCTAAGGCTGGTTGCTGGCGCCGCTCACCCTAAGCCTTAGGGGTATTTCGTGGTAGAAAGCGCCGCGCAGCGCCAGCGCCCGGTTAATTACGCCCGTTTGGAAGGCTAATTAGGTAGCCTCAACCAATACTTTAAGGAGGGTGGCAGTCGTTGAAGCAGCCTTAAAGTGAGGCTTTAAGAAGCTGAAAAAACAATTGCACTTTTTAAATAAAATGAGCTGACAAGCCAAGGAGGCTGCGAAGGGCGCGCGTGAAGAGGTAATTTTTTAAGTGAAAATAATATTTTGATAATCAGACTATTGTAAAATTGAAGTGAAATGCTTCGGTCTGAAAAATGCTAAAGCAGCCGGTTTTTATACATGCTGAAAAAGTCGCGTAGGTTTGAAACAAGCCAAGTCGCTTGGGGCCTCAAGGCTGCCTGGGCAGGCTCTTGAACCCTACTCTTTTTCACTTTACCTTACTTTTCTAGTTCCATGTATCCGCTGCTTACCACCCTCTGCCTCGCGGCCCACCTCACCGCCAGCCGGCCCACCCAGGGCCCCGATGTGCTCTATCCCAAAGCCATTCAGGAGCGCGCTACTACACTTACTCAGGTGCTGGCCCATCGCATTCACTTCAACGAGGGCCAGTACCTGCGCGTGAAGCAGTTGCACCTGCGCTACCTCAACGAGCGCCAGGAGCTGGAGCTGTCGATGGCCGGCGCTCCAACCGCCGACCGCGATTCTCAGCTGGCCGCCGCCCAACTGCGCTACGAGCAGGAGCTGAACGACCTGCTACACCCCAGCCAGCGCCTAGCCTACCGCCAGCTGCGCGCCAACCTCACCGCCCACCAGCTGTAGGGTGTAATGCGCAACTGAGGACGGCCGATACAGCCAGCACGCTGCCCCGGCCGCCTTGGGCCAGCGGCTACTTTAGGGCCATGAAAAAGTTTGAATACTTCGTGCTGGAAACGAACAGCGCCTTCTTCAAGGGTATCGACCGCGAAGAGTTCGCCAGCCAGCTCACCCGCCTTGGCAGTGCGGGCTGGGAGGTGGTCTCAACGGTCAGCCTCACGGCCAGTGGCAATACTACCGGCCTGCTTACCACCCTCAAGCGCGAGCTGCCGGGCTAGAGGAACAGCCGAGCGCTAAAAAAGCCCGCCTACTAGCAGTAGGCGGGCTTTTTTAGCGCTCGGCGGCGAGCTTACTTGCGCGCGTCGAGCGGCGCGTAGTCTCGCTCGGTGGCGCCCACGTAAATCTGGCGCGGGCGGCCAATGGGCTCCTTATTCTCGCGCATCTCCTTCCACTGGGCAATCCAGCCGGGCAGGCGGCCTAGGGCAAACATCACCGTAAACATCTCGGTGGGGATGCCGAGCGCCTTGTAGATGATGCCCGAGTAAAAATCCACGTTCGGATACAGCTTGCGGTCGATGAAGTACTGGTCCGTGAGGGCGGCTTGCTCCAGCTCGGTCGCAATTTTGAGCAGCGGGCTATCCTGCATACCCAGGGCTTGCAGCACCTCGTCGGCGGCCTTTTTGATAATTTTGGCCCTAGGGTCGAAGTTCTTGTACACGCGGTGGCCGAAGCCCATCAGGCGGAAGCCGCTGTTTTTGTCTTTGGCCTGGGCAATAAACTTGCTGGTATCGCCACCATCCTTTTCAATGGCTTCCAGCATCTCAATCACCTCCTGGTTGGCGCCGCCGTGCAGGGGCCCCCACAGCGCGTTGATGCCCGCCGACACCGAGCCGTAGAGGCTGGCATTGCTGGAGCCTACCAGGCGCACGGTGCTCGTCGAGCAGTTCTGCTCGTGGTCGGCGTGCAAGATGAGCAGTTTATTTAAAGCACTTACAATCACCGGGTTGATGTCATACTTCTCGGTGGGGAAGCTGAACATCATGTACAGGAAATTGGCGCAGTAATCGAGGTCGTTGCGCGGGTAGTTGAGCGGGTGGCCCATCGCGTTTTTGTACGTCCAGGCCGCGATGGTGCTCATCTTGGCCATCAGGCGCACGATGGTCAGGTCGATGTCGGCCTTGCTTTGGTTGGGGTTGAGGCTATCGGGGTAGAAGCCGGTGAGCACGCACACCAGGCTGCTGAGGATGGCCATGGGGTGGGTGCTGCTGGGGAAGCCGTCAAAAATCTTGCGGATGTCTTCGTGCACCAGCGTATGCTTGGTGATATGCCCGGCAAAATCATCGAGCTGCGCCTTGGTAGGCAACTCGCCGTAAATCAGTAAATATGCTACTTCCAGGAAGCTCGACTGCTCGGCCAGCTGCTCGATGGGGTAGCCCCGATAGCGCAAAATGCCCTCCTCGCCATCGAGAAAGGTGATGGCGCTTTTGCAGGCGCCCGTGTTTTTATAGCCCGAGTCGAGCGTCACATAGCCCGTTTGGTCGCGCAGCTTACCGATATCGAAGGATTTTTCGTGCTCGGTGCCTTCAAAGACGGGCAAGGTAATGGACTTGCCGTCCGGCAGGTTGAGTTCAGCAGTTTCTGCCATTGGAGTGGGTAGGGATAGAAAGGTAAAGAGCCGCCTAAGCCGGCGCGAATCTACAGACCGCAGATTGAACGGATTAAACGGATTGCGCACATACGCCCGCGGCGCGGGCTGGCTGCGTGGGAGGTGGGCAGTGACCAGGGCTTAAGCATAAGCCTGCTAACGTAGTAGCACAACAAGCGGCTGGGCCATTAAGCTACGCCAGTTGAAAAAACTTTTCTCCCGGCTACTCCACTCGGTCGCGACTGGTCTTTCCAGCAGCTGCCTCGCGTAGGCATGCCCAGGCCCGCGCCACCGCACTGCCCGCGTAATCAGCCCGCGCCGCGGGCGTATGTGCGCAATCCGTTCAATCTGCGGTCTATTTGCCGATGCAGAACTGGGTGAAGATGCTAGTGAGTAGGTCGTCGGTCGATATTTCACCCGTGATGGAGCCTAGGGCCGCCAGCGCGTGGCGCAGGTCGGCGGCCAGCAGTTCGGTGCCGCGGCCCACGGCCAGGCCCTGCCGCACGGCGTTGAGGTAGCCTAGGGCCTCTTCCAGGGCGCGGGCGTGGCGCACGTTGGTGACGATGGTGGCCGCGCCGGTGCCCGCCAGCCCCGCCCCGCGCACCTGCGCCAGCAGCCCCGCTTGCAGTTCTTCGAGCCCGGCGCGCGGACTGGCCGCAATCAGGGCTAGGGGGTATGTGGCGGTAAAAGGGCCTTCGGCAAACGCGGCCAGCTGGGTGGCGCTGGCCAGGTCGCGCTTGTTGCCCACGGCCAGCACCGGCAGCGTGGGCCGCTCGGCGGTGAGCGCCGCCAAGTCGGCCTGCACCTCGGCGGGCGTCAGCTCGCTCAGGTCAAACAAGTACAGCAGCAGGGCGGCCTGGCCGATGCGCTCGCGGGTGCGGCGCACGCCAATGGCCTCCACCTCGTCGGCGGGGTCGTCGCGCAGGCCAGCCGTATCTACGAAGCGAAAGCGCAGGCCGTCGACACTCACCTCATCCTCAATAAAATCGCGCGTAGTGCCCGGAATAGCCGATACAATGGCCCGCTCCTCGCGCAGCAGCGCATTGAGCAAGGTCGATTTGCCAGCGTTGGGGCGCCCAGCAATAACGGTAGTAATGCCGTTTTTAATCACGTTGCCCAGCTCAAACGAGCGCAGCAGGCCCGCCACCACGCCGCGCACCTCGGCCAGCAGCTGCCCTAGGCCCGTGCGGTCGGCAAACTCCACGTCCTCCTCGCCAAAATCTAGCTCCAGCTCCAGCAGGGCCGCAAACTGTACCAGCCGCGCCCGCAGCCCGCGCAGCTCGCTGGAGAAGCCGCCCCGCAACTGGCGCAGCGCCACTTGGTGGCTCAGGGCCGAGTCGGCGGCGATGAGGTCGGCCACGGCCTCGGCCTGCGCCAGGTCGAGCGCCCCGTTTAGAAAAGCGCGCTTGGTAAACTCGCCCGCCTCGGCCAGCCGCGCGCCCTGCCGCAGCAGCGCCGCAATGATGCGCGCGGCCACGTAGTCGGAGCCGTGGCCGGAAATCTCCACCACGTCCTCGCGGGTGTAGGAGCGCGGCGCGCGGTACAGGGCCACCACCACCTCGTCGAGGATTTCGCCGCTGCCGGGCTCGCGCAGGGTGCCGTAGTGCAGGGTGTGGCCGGGCTGACCGGCCAGGTTCTGCTTCGAAAACAGCGCCTGCGTCGCCGCCACGGCCCTAGGGCCCGACAAGCGCACCACGGCCAGCGCGCCCGCGCCGGGCGGCGTCGAAAGGGCAACTATCGTATCACTGATTAGCACTGACATAAATCACGGATTACACGGATTAGAGCAGATTTCACGAATTTTGTGGACGATTCGATTACTCGCTTACCGGCTAGGCTGGTGGGTGGTGCTAGGCGGGCGGTGCTGGAGTTTCGGCGCCGCTGAGCTGGTAGGTAACACGTAATCGGCCACAAAATCCGTGAAATTCGCTCTAATCCGTGTAATCCGTGATTTCTGGGGTCGTGAACAAATTGCGGCCCACTTCGGCCGAAACTGACAGCGTGCGGCCGTTGTCGAGGCACAGCGCCAGCGAGTTGTCGAACGCCTCGCGGCTGAGCACGCGCACGGCCGAGCCCAGCGGCAGCCCCAGCTTGTCGAGGTGCTGCAAAAAGGGCGCCGACGTATCGCGCACGGCCACCAGCGTGCCGCGCTCGCCCACGGCCAGGTCGGCCAGCAGGCGGTGGGCCGGGCGGCGCACCGCCCCGTCGGCGGCCGGTATAGGGTCGCCGTGCGGGTCGAAGGCCGGAAACCCCAGAAACGCATCCAGCCGCTGCAGCAGTAGCGGCGACTGCACGTGCTCGAGCTCCTCGGCCACCTCGTGCACCTCATCCCAGCTAAAACCCAGCTGCTGCACCAAAAATACCTCCCACAGCCGATGCTTGCGCACCGTGAGCAGGGCTAGGCGCCGGCCTTCGGCCGTGAGCTGCACGCCGCGGTACTTCTCATAAGCCAGCAGGCCTTTGTCGGCCAGGCGGCGCAGCATATCCGTCACCGAGGCCGCCCGCGTGGCCAGCGCCGCCGCAATGCGGTTGGTGCTCACGTCTTGCTCCGGCTCGGCCTCAGCCAGCTTATAAATAGCTTTTAAATAATTTTCCTCGGCAATGGTCATAGTCTATAATAAACAATGAGCGATTTCAACGAATTTACTTCTGAGCATTGCTCATTGTTTATTGCTCATTGTCTATTGCTAATCACCACTTTAGCAGCGCCGAGGCCCAGGTGAAGCCCGAGCCAAAGGCGGCCAGGCACACCAAGTCGCCGCGCTGGATGCGGCCTTGCTGCACGGCCTCGCTCAGGGCAATGGGGATGCTGGCGGCCGTGGTGTTGCCGTAGCGCTGAATGTTGCTGAACACCTTGTCATCGCCCAGGCCCATTTGCTGCTGCACGTACTGCGTAATGCGCAGGTTGGCCTGGTGCGGAATCAGCAAATCAATATCCTGGGGCTGGTAGCCATTCTGGTCGAGCGCCTCCTTAATTACCTGCGGAAAGCGCACCACGGCGTGCTTAAACACGTTCTGGCCGTTCATGTGGGGATACATATCGGCAGCGTGCTCCAGGGCGTAGGCGGTGCGGTTTTCGCGGTTCGAGCCCGGCTCCTTCACTATCAATTCTTCGGCAAACTCGCCCTGCGCGTGCAAGTGGGTGCTCAAGATACCGTGGCCCTCCTGGCGGGCCGGGCGCAGCACCACGGCGCCCGCGCCGTCGCCAAAAATGACCGACACGGCCCGGCCGTTGGGGCTCTTATCGAGGCCCGAGGAGTGGATTTCGGAGCCCACCACCAGCACCGTGTCGTACATGCCCGTGCGAATAAACTGATCGGCCACCGAAAGGGCGTAGAGGAAGCCCGAGCACTGGTTGCGCACATCCAGGGCCGGCACGGCGCCGCTCATGCCCAGCTCGCGCTGCATCAGTACCCCCGAGCCCGGAAAGAAGTAATCGGGCGAAAGCGTAGCAAAGACAATCAACTGCACGTCGTCTACTTGCAGGCCGGCGTGGGCTAGGGCGCGGCGGCTGGCTTCAGCCCCCATGCCCGCGGTGGTATCCTTGCCTTCCTCAAACCAGCGCCGCTCCTGAATGCCGGTGCGCTCCTGAATCCAGGCGTCGGAGGTATTCAGCAGCTGCTCCAAATCGGCGTTCTTGACCACGCGGGCTGGTACGTAGTGGCCCACGCCGGCAATTTCGGCGTGGCGCAAAGTGGGAGGGGAGGTCATGGCAGCGGGAAGAAAAAGGGGTGGGAAGGGTGGAAATGCCAGCAGCCGGGCCAGCAGGTAGCCCGCGGTAGCAAAGTAAAAAGGACGGCAAAGGTACCAGCATCGTTCCGCTTAGCGAGCCGGTGGGCCGGGGCGTTTCAGCCCGCAAAGGTGTAGCCCGGCAGCAGGCTTTCCAGCAAAAGCCCTAACTTCTTGCCCTCACTCGCCCACAGCGCCTCCCTAGGGGGGGCCTGGGGGTAAAAGGCCGGCCCGCCCGGCCCCAGGGCGGCGGCCAGGCGCTCGGCGGCGGCGGCGGCGGCCTCGGCCGGCTGCAGCACCAGGCCCGCCTGGTAGTGCCGCACTAAGTTGGCCCACAATAAGTTGCTGGTAGTGAGGATGGGTAGGCCGTGGGCCAGATACTCGAATAGCTTGGTGGGCCGGCAGCGCGCGCTGCTGGGGTGGGGGCGGTAGAGCACCAGCCCCAGGTGGCTACGGCTGATTTCGGCCACAATGTCGGCGTGGGGCACGAGCTGCGCCCCACCCACCAGGCGCACCGGCCGGCCGGCCGCCACCCAATTTTCCAGCTCGGCCAGCAGCGCCGGCTGCTGGCAAAACCCGATAATGGTGAGCAGTGCCCCTCCCGGCCAGCGCCCCCCTAGGGCTTCGGCCAGCGCCAGGGCCTCGCGCACGCCCGTCAGCTCCGAGATGGTGCCCGAGAAAAGCAGGCGCAGCGGCTGGCCCGGCACCGGGCGCGGCCGGGCCTGGGTGGGCAGCGCCTCGGCGGGGGCGGGCTGGTACTTGTTTTCGAGCACCAGCACCCGCCTAGGGGGCAGCCGATGCAGAAACGGTAGCTCGTCGGCGTAGCTGGCTTCGGCCAGCACCAGGGCGGCGGCGCGGCGAGCGGCCAGGCTCTCTACCCAGCGCAGGCCCGCCGCCAGTGCGCGCCGCAGCCCACCCCGGTACACGGCCTGGGTCGCCACGTTGAGGGCGTAATTTTCGCGGATGTCGTAGATGAACTGCCGGCCCCGCCCCAGGCGCTGCCACAGCAGCGTGAGGGGCAGCAGCTCGGGCGCGTGCACCACCACCAGCGCCGGTTGCAGCTTTCGTAGCAGGCGCCAGTAGCGCAGCTGAGCCCGCAGGCGGTTGAAGCTCAGGCGCGAGCCCCAAAAAATGCGGTGGGGAGTGACCCTTGCCGAAACTAACTCAGGCCTTAAGCCTTCGCCCAGGGCCCGGCCGGCCACGTGCACCTGCAGGCTGGGGTAGGTGAGCAGCGTTTCGGCAAATTTCTCCCGCATCCGGGTGTCGTCGAGGGGCTTGAGCACCGAGGCCAGCAGCACGCAAAGCGGTGGGGGAGGAGAACTTGGCATAAGGGTTGGCCCTAGGGCCTGGCGCGGCGAACAGGTAAAGATGCTAGTTTTGCGCCCAATATATTTTTCTCGTTTCTTATGGACACTACCAGCCACCACAGCCCCGTGCTTGACCGCTTTGCCGCCCAAGAGGCCATCGAAGCGGCCTGGGCCGACCGCACGCTCCTCGACCAGCCCGATACCCAGACCGCCATTGAGCACGTGATTGAAGACCTCGACAAGGGCCAGCTCCGCGTGGCCGAGCCGCCCACCAAGCCCGGCGGCGAGTGGAAAATCAACGAGTGGGTGAAGAAGGCCGTCATCCTGTACTTCCCCATCCGCAAGATGGAAACCCAGGAGGTGGGCCCCTTCGAGTACCACGACAAGATGGCCCTCAAAACCGACTACGCTGCCCAGAAGGTGCGCGTGGTGCCGCCCGCCGTGGCCCGCTACGGCGCTTACCTGGCCCCCGGCGTTATCCTGATGCCGAGCTACACCAACATCGGCGCCTACGTGGGCGAGGGCACCATGGTCGATACCTGGGCTACCGTGGGCAGTTGCGCCCAGGTGGGCAAGGGCGTGCACCTGAGCGGCGGCGTGGGCCTAGGCGGCGTGCTCGAGCCCGTGCAGGCGCAGCCCGTCATCATCGAAGATGGCGCCTTCATCGGCTCGCGCTGCATCTTGGTGGAGGGCTGCCGCATTGGCGCCGAGGCCGTTATCGGCGCGGGCGTCACCATCACGGGCAGCACCAAGATTATCGACGTTACGGGCCCCGAGCCTAAGGAGTACAAAGGCTATGTGCCGCCCCGCTCGGTGGTCATTCCCGGCACCATCCCCAAGCAGTTTCCGGCCGGCGAGTACCAGGTGCCCTGCGCCCTCATCATCGGCCAGCGCAAGCCCAGCACCGACCTCAAAACCTCGCTTAATGATGCGCTGCGCGACTTTGGGGTGTCGGTGTAATTACCAGCACAGTGAGCGCATATTATTTTGATGATGACGAAGAAGGATTGGCTCGCGAAACGAGCCATCCTTTTTTCGTTGAGCACGCTACAGCAGACTTTTATTATAACTGTGGTGATGAGTTTTCGCCATTTGGTAATGATAGTGGGGCTGATACCTTATTCAATTTACAAGATTGGTACAATGAACGAGGTGCTAACGAGAAAGCACTTACGTTTCTTAAACGGCAAATAGGAGCTTGGGAATTTAGTTCTGCTTACTTAACTGCTACTGAGGCAGCTCAATTGGACACCATAATCGTAGAATCTGACGGCTTTAATAACGAGATTGACAAAGCAGTTATAGCCACTGTGTTTGGTCAATTTAAAATTGCTGGTAAATGTGATAAAGCAATGCTTCCTATAGCAGCAGCATTTCAGCGACAACGCTACATAGCTGAAAAAGCGCGGACTCGTGAGTTGCGCCCTTGGGAGCACGCTGCTGAATACCTCGCTAGATTAGAAGTAATGGAAACCGATTTACAGATAATGGCAAATAAAAAAGCCTGTTAACAGCGGGCTTTTTTATTATATTTGGGGCTTAGGAAGCAAAAATCAGCATTCAGGGCATAACTTCCTGCTATGCCGCCAGTTAACCGCTATTATAAATGCAGCAAACTTTCGGAGGTCAAA
>JBPBPH010000025.1:0-26881 GCA_050954355.1 Janthinobacterium lividum | reverse complement strand
TGGATTAGCAGCGCCGATGCCCAGCACTGGTTTGACCATTGTGGGTATCATGTGCAGACCGCCACCTGAAAGGGTAAACGGTTCACGAAACCGCTGTATTACTTAAAATTATTAAGGTAGATAAGCTTAAGAGTTATGTTGTTAATTATTTGATAATTAGCATATGCAACTCTGAAAACCCAAGAATGAGTAGCTTTTAAGCTACTTAACTGGTCATCCGCTGGTAAACAGCTAGCCGACTGCTCCGTATGCAAGCAAAGCACTTGGTATGCAGCCAGGTTGCTTTTTACTTTCCTCCCTTATGAAAGCTACCCTGCTGATAGCCGCCTTAGCCCTGGCCAGTGCTCCTGCTTTTGCCCAAACTGTTGCCCCTGGTACTACGCCCGGCGCTGCTACTGGCAACCCATCCAATATGCCGAGTGCTGGTGACCCCACCACCAATCAGCAAAGCCCCGATAGCAAGCGCATGGACAAAATGGACCGGCGTAGTAAGCGCGGCACGAAAAACGGTACTATGAAGATGAAAACCAAAACCAATGCCGACGGCACCGCAAAAACGACGATGTAGTTGTCTAGCTCCTGCATAATAGAAGGAGCTTTACAAAAGCCAGCTAGCTAAGTGCTAGCTGGCTTTTTTGTGTTTATTATTAAAAAAAATATGACTGAACACTACTAATGATAACTACTTGATTATGTATGTAACTGAAAGATTGCATAAAGAAATTAGGATTTACTTATACTGCTAGGGTTAACTGATGCTCCAACTGCCTGCTATTTAACACGTATACACTAAACCGGCTAGAATAAGAAGCCGTCTTTTTTAAACCTTAATTTCTTTCTCCATGAAAGTTTCCCTAATTCTGGCCGCCGCATTCGCCCTTTCTACCAGCGCTGCCTTTGCCCAGACTACGCCTACTACGCCCCAGACCGGCAACACTAGCACCATGCCGAGCGGCACAATGAACAGTGGCACTTCAGGTACAGGAACCATGAACTCGACTACCGACCGCATGGGTAGCATGAATGGTACGGACAAGAGCGCGATGCATAGCAACAAGCGCACGTCAAAAAAAGGCATGAAGGATAAAACCAACTCGGATGGTTCGATGAAAACCAAAATGTAGTAGCCTTTCGGCTGCCAACATCGTATAAGCCGAAAGCCGGCTGGCCTACTAGGCCAGCCGGCTTTTTTGCTGTTAACCACTTAGTAAACAATTTTTTATGAGAGCCTTTTTGCTATTGTTCGGCTTGGTGGCTACTGCCGCGCACGCCCAAACGGTGCCCTTCAATGCTACGGCCCCCATGCGCGGCGGCGCCTATAACCAAACGGCAGTGCCGCCCGCCAACGCTGCCCTCAACCAGAGCACCATTCAAGGGCCATCGCAGGTGCAGCGTACCACGTCGAGCTACGATGCGCAGCCAAGCCGCCTACCCACCAGCGCGGGCATACCCGTAGCGGGCACTCCCGATGTATCGCCCACCTCGGTGCCCGACGTGCGCGAGCAGCCCTTGATTCCACAACGCCGCTCAAGGCAGTCGACCGATGTGGTACCCAGCCGAGGCGTGGGCTCTAGCACGGTAGTGCAGCGCCGCCCGGCGCAGCCTATAAACGATGCCTCGCTACCCACGCCGCAGCCATAACCTTAGGCTATTTTTTAAAGTAAAAGCTAACGTTCTCTTACTCATTTCGCTACTAGACACGTTTCCCTTTTCTATTGACCACCACGCTGCTTGCTGGTGGTGCGGCACTGACCCAAGCCATTCCGGGCTCTCGCACGACCAGCGGTACAATAGCAGGTAATAGGGCCACTACCAGCGGTACTACCCTCGCTAGTGTGGTACCGGCCGGCCAGTACCGCAACCAGATGAGCAGTGGCCGCGCTACTTCTCTCTGGAAGCACCGTTAAAAAGCTGCGCTCAAAATGTAAACGCATTTTTTAAATGCAAGGTAAATTGAGTGATAAGTAGCGAAAAATCAGTAGGTTCTGGATAGAGATTTTTTTAACCCTTCCTTTCTTGTTTTCCATGAAAATCTTCCAAATAGTCTTGGCCGCTGGCCTGCTTAGCGGTAGCGCTGCTTTTGCCCAAACCACGCCCGGTAACACTGTGCCTAGCACGCCTGGCCCGGCTGGTACTGCTTCGCCTAGCGCCGTACCTAGCGGCATGGCTGCCCCCGCCTCCGACCCTAAGGGTAACGTAACGCCGGGTGAAATATTCACTAAAGGCGCGCCTACTAATACAAATAACGACCGCCGGGTAAAGCGCAAAAAAATGAATGACGCTATGCCGAATAACAATGGCAAGATGAAAGCTAGTATGTAACTCAGCGGCTCTAGGCCCTAGACCCTTTGAGTACCGAAAAAAGCCTGACTTTCATTACGAAAGCCAGGCTTTTTTTACGTGGGTACCTCCTAGAGATGCTGCTTATTTGGCCGCGTGCTCAAGCAGGGCGTGGCCGTGGGCACGTAACACATCGGCCAGCTTTAGCAGGTCGGCCTTGAGGTCGGCGGGCGCGTGGTGGCTGGCTTGGCTGGTTTGGTCGCCGAGTATATTAAGCGAGTTACCGATGGCCGTAGCGCTGAGGCTACCGCTGGTGAGCAGCGACTGCAGGTTGCCCATTTCGCGGGCAATGTCTTGGTACTCGGGCAGGCCGCTTTGCAGAAACTGCTGCTGCCAGGTTTCGGTGTTATCCATGGCCGAGCCGAGGGGCAAACTGGTCAGGCCGTTTTGCAGCCCCGATAGGGTTGCGTGCAGAAGGTCGTTCATCAGGAAAAGCTGGGTAAGAAGGAAAAGGAGTATGGTTATTGAGGAAGCTCAGATGCAGCCTGTTTGCCAGTGGCCGGCTTAGAAGTTGCTTTGGCGGCCGGAGCAGTCGGTTTGCGCGCTTTAATATTGGGAGCCACGCGCTTGCCAGCAGCATCGAGGGTGGCGGGCGCGAAGGTAGGCGGCACGTAGCCGGCCGGCGCGGGGGCAATAAGGCCCTGCGCGCGCAAAAGCTGGGCGCCAGCCACGGCGCTAGCTTCCTTGTCTTTGATTTCGAGCATCATATCCACGTCCAGTCCGTTTAGCTCGGTCAAAAACTGCTCAAACAGCTCCGGCACCAGCGTATCGGTGTGCTTGCCACGGCGCTCGTTGGGAGCCTGCGAGCTGTAGTCTATCATCAGCACGCCATCGTGCTGGGGGTGCCAGGTGGCGGCGGCTAGGCGCAGAGCTAGGCGCATAGGTTCGCCGTGATTGAGGCACTCGTGGTGAAAATTATCAAACAGAATAGGCACGCCCGTTTCGTCGTACAAACTCAGGCACTCGCGCAGGCTGTAGAGGCGGTCGTCATTTTCTACTACTAGGCGGGCCTTTACCGCCGCGGGCAGCAACTGGCGAAAGGTTTCTACCCAGCGGGCCAGCGCCAGGCCCTTGTCGCCGTAGGCCCCGCCGGCATGGATTTGCAGCTTGGCCGTGCTGTCTAGCTCCATCAAATCGAGCATAGAGCCTTGGTAAATCAGCTCATTTACGCTGCGTTGCACAATGCCAGGGTCAGGCGAGTTGAGCACCACAAACTGGTCGGGATGGAAGGAAATTCGCATCCCGTTTTCCTTGATGAATGCGCCTAGGGCCCTAAAATCCTCCTTAAAATGCGTTTGCCAAGGAAAGGTATTAACCTCGTGCGAGCCGAAGGGCACGATGTCGGACCCCATGCGAAAAAAAAGCAGGCCGTGCGCCACGTTCCACTCCAGAATGCGGCGCAGGCAGGCCAGATTGGCTGCCACGGTTTCAATGAGCCGCTCGGGCGAGTAGGAGGCCAGCCGGAAAGTGCGCGCCGCGCTGCAATCGAGCGTTTCGTTTACGCAAGGATACCCAATTTTCATGGCTTTGCCTTACGCGGGAATGGGCTAGCGCGTTGGAATAAGTAATGGGAGTAATGAGCTTATTACCCCCACTACGCTCGCTACTCATAGCCGCGGTTGTCCCGGAAGGCTTTGTTGTACTCGGCGCGCGCCTTTTGGGCTTTCTCGGCTGCCTCCTGGGCTTTAAGCTGCTCCACCTTGCGGCGCTGCTTGCCCTCGCGCGAAAACTGCTCGTAGAGCCAATCCACATTGGAAGTAGCAATGCTGGGGGCCACCACCTTGGGGCCAGTGGTATCAACCGGAAAAAGCGGTTTGGGTGGGGGAGCTTTCTTTGGAATTTTGACCACCGGCGGGGCCGGGCGCTTCATATTGCGCAGCGCCCGGTTGATGCTGGCGCGGTCGAGCCGGTCGGCCGTCACTTTTACCTCGCCCAGTTGCACGGGGTCGGGCACCAGCGCGATTTGCACCACCAACTGCGAGAGGCTGGTACCCCCTAGGGCCAGCAGGTGGGGCTTAAAGCCCACGGCCCGAAATAGAATAGTATCGGTGGCCAGCGCCGTTATCAGAAAGTCGCCCTGCGCATTGGCCGCCACGCCGCTGCGGGTGCGCCTTATCTGCACGGTAGTGCCCGGCACCGGGTCGCGGCTGCCCGCCACCGACACCGTGCCGCTTACCCGCACCACGGGCGGCGGGCTGCCCGCCTGCCCCCAAGCCAGCGGGCTGCCTAGGGCCGCCAGCACCAGCCAGCCTGCTAGCAGCAGCAGGTGCCGGATAGGGCAAGGGGTAAAAAACTTCTTCACAAAAAGCAAATACGCGGTTGGGCCAGCAAAGCTGCTACCGAAAGAGTAAAAAAAAGTCCGCGTCGTTGCAGACGCGGACTTTTCATCGGCCGGGTGGCGGTTTTTGCCGCCTGCTGCCCTAGGGCTACAGCTTGGTTTTGTCGCCGTTGGCGTCTTTCAGCTTCACAGTGCCATCGTCCTTTACTTTCACTTTCGAGCCGTCTTCGAGCTTGGTTTTCGACGATTTCACGGCCGCGCCACTGCTCATGCCGCTGGTCGAGGTAGTGGTGCTCGACGTGGTAGTAGTGGAGGTGCTGTCGGCCGAAGGCATGGTGGCCGACGAGGCAGCGGCGCCTTGGTCGGAGGTATCCAGGTTGCTAGACTCGTCGTAGTTGCTCTGCGACGACTGGTAAGCCTGGTACTGGGCCGGCACTAGCAAAACGGTCTGAAACTCTTGGTCATTGGCCTGCATATAGCTGCGCTTAGCGGCGCCCATGCCGGTGGTATCGGCCTTAAACTTAGTAATCATCTCGTCGTAGCGCTTGGCGCGGTTGTAGTAAGCTGTCTTCAGCTTGGCCAGCGTCGCCGCGTCGCTAATCTTGTTCTGGGAGGCAAAACGCGTGGCCATGCGGTCGCCGCGGGTGTGATAGCCCGCGTCCGAAGTCGTGGTCGTCGTGGTGGTCATGGCCGCGCCGGTCGAGTCGGCGGGTGTAGTCGAGGTGGTCGTTTCGGTGGTCGGGCTCGACGAGCACGAGCCGAGCGAAATAGCGGCAAAGCCAGCAAGCAGTAAGAGGGAGGATTTCATGAGAAATTTAGAAAATGAACGAGTAGAAAGGTGGTTTGGAGGAGGTTAAACGTAAAAAGTTTTGACGGGTTTTCGCCTTAGGCCTTTCACGGCCAGGCTACCCCTAGGCCCGGCGCAATTCGATAAGGGTGATTTCGGGCAGGAAACCCACGCGCATCGGAATGCCCAGGTAGCCCAGGCCCACGTTTACGTAGAGCCGTTGCGCGCCCTGCTGGTAGGTGCCCGCCCACTGCGGATACGAATACTGCACGGGGCTCCACTTGAGGTGCGGCAGGTTGAGGCCAAACTGCATGCCGTGGGTGTGGCCGGCCAGCATTAGGTCAATGTCCTTATAGTCAAGTACCTGGGCTTCCCAGTGCGAGGGGTCATGCGAGAGCAGCAGCTTGAAGGGCACATTGCCACTGGCGGCGTGGGCCTTGGGCAAGTTGCCGTGCTTGGGGAAGTTGGGGTGGCTGCTCCAGTTTTGCACTCCTAGCACGGCTAGCTCGGCGTCGCCGCGCTTTATTAGCTGGGTTTCGTCGAGCAGCAGGCGCCAGCCAATGCGGGCATGGTTGTCGACTAGGCGCTGCAGGTTGGCGCGTTTGGCTTCGGGGCTGGGCCACTGCACGTAGTCGCCGTAGTCGTGGTTGCCGAGGATGGAAAAAATCGGGTAGCCGTGGGGCGATTGGATGCCCGCCAGCGTCGGAATGTGCGGCTCAATTTCGGTGGCCAGGTCGTTTACCAGGTCCCCGGTCATCACGATAAGGTCGGCTTTTTGGGCGTTGATGAGGGCCACGGCGCGCTGCAGCGGCTCGAGGTTGCCGCCAAACGAGCCGGTGTGCAAGTCCGAGATTTGCAGAATCTTAAACCCCTCGAACGCGGCCGGCAGGTTGGGGTAGCGCAGGGTGCGGCGGCGCACCTGGTAGTTGGTTTTGCCCTTGGCCACGCCCCAGAGCATGGCCGCCAGCGGCACCAGCCCCAGCCCTAGGGCCAGCCGGCTCACAAACTCGCTGCGGGCGATGCCGGCTCCGGCCGCCCCGGTAGCCGGGCGGCTGCCCAGCGCCCAGCGCCCCAGGCGCGTCAGGTCTTCGAGCAGCAGGGGCAGTAGTACTACTAGCTTGGCCGCCAATAAGATAAGCGGTAGGGCCAGCAGATAGCTTTTCAGGTCGGTATTGCCCTCGTGCCGGGTGCTGGCGGCCCAGATGCCTAGGCCCCAGAGCGCCAGCGTGAGCGCCCAGTAGCTGAGCGCTAGGCCGCGCCGGGCGGCTAAGGTGCTGGGGGAAAAGGCGGTGCGCACGGCCACGTAGGCGTAGTACTCGGCCAGCAAAATGAGCAGAAATATTCCCCAGAAAAAAAATTGACGCGACATGGGCAGAAGAACGGCTGGCCCGGCGTTTGGTTGGGCCGCGGGCGCTGACGCGAAGGCCGGGCTTTTATTTTACCTTGCGCCCCTAGCCCCTGCCCATGAACCCCGACTCCGAGCTGCCGCCCGACCCCGCCACCGGCCCCGCGCCCTACACCGCCCCCGCCAGCTTCGGCATCAAGAGCTGGGCCGAGGAAGACCGCCCGCGCGAAAAGTTGATGCAGAAAGGCCGCGCTGCCCTCTCCGACGCCGAACTAATCGCCATTTTGCTGGGCTCAGGCACCACTAAGCTCACGGCGGTGGATGTAGGTATGCTTATGCTGCAAGCCGTTGAGAATGACTTGAATGAGCTAGCGCGCCTCAGCCTTAAGCAGCTGTGCCGCCACCCCGGCGTGGGCCCCGCCAAAGCCATTACCGTGATGGCCGCTCTGGAGCTGGGCCGCCGCCGCAAGGAAAGCGGCGCGGGCCGGCGCGTCACCATTACTAGCTCGCGCGACATTTATAACCTGGTGCGCCCGCAGCTGCAAGATTTGCCCCACGAAGAGTTTTGGGTAGTGCTGCTTAACCGTGCCAACGTGGTGATGCGGCAGGAAAAAATCAGCAGCGGCGGCGTGGCCGGCACCGTGGCCGACCCCAAGCTAATTTTCAAGCACGCCCTCGAAAACCTAGCCAGCAGCCTCATTCTGGTGCACAACCACCCTAGCGGCAACCGCCAGCCCAGCGCGGCCGATATTTCGCTCACCAAAAAGCTTAAGGAGGCCGGCAACTTCCTCGACCTGCCCATCCTCGACCACCTTATCTACACCGACCACGGCTACTACAGCTTCGCTGACGAAGGCCTGCTGTAAGCGTCAAAAGCTGCGTAATGCGACCTTTGCGGCCTTACTGGCCCGCCGCCGACCGATTGACGAGCTACCGGACTAGCGTCATACGTATGCGTAAAATTCTGTTCATCGGCGCGTTACTTGCCGTGCTTGGCCTTTTCTACTACAGCTGGCAGGCCTCGCCAGGGGCAGTGCCACTGGCGCCTAGCCCCGCCTACGCCGCGCAGGTGCGCCAGGCCCGCCAGCAGAAAGACCAGGCCTTCCGCACCGACGCCAGCTCGCCCCTCGACAGCGCCGAGCGCGCGGCATTTAATGGCCTGCGCTACTACCAGCCCGCCGAAACCTACCGCGTAACGGCCCGCCTGACGCGCGCTGCCGTGCCCACGCCCGAGCCCCTAGCCCTCACCAGCGGCACCAAGCCCGACGCCTACGTGCGCTACGGCACCGCCGAGTTTGAGCTGGGCGGCCAGCCGCAGCAACTGCTGCTGCTGCAAAAACAGGGCCTGGCGGCGGCCGGCGAGCTGTTCGTGCCCTTCACCGACCCCACCAACGGCCAGCAGACCTACGCCGCCGGCCGCTACCTCGACCTGCCGCTACCCGCGCCCAACGCCACCGAGCTAACCCTGGATTTCAACGCCGCCTACAGCCCCTTCTGCGCCTACAACCATCACTACAGCTGCCCCAAGCCTCCCGCGGGCAACCGCCTGTCGGTGCCGGTGCTGGCCGGCGAGCAGGCATATCGGCCCTAGGGTGCCGAGTGCCCGAAATCGCCAGTCTCTGTCATTGCGAGCGCGAGCGAAGCAACCGCACCTCGCTCAATAGCCACTCGCTCCATTCTGGTGCGATTGCTTCGCGTTACTCGCAGTGACAAGTACGTACACTGGCTAAGAGTTGCCATAAGTGCCCACCTGCCTAGGTCGCAAGGCTGACGAAGGCATCTATGACCAACCAGGGTGAACACCTGGCAGCGTAGCTTTTCTAATTTTAAGGAAGGAGGTGATGCTTTTAGTGCCAAGCGCAGGTAGGCCCTGCGCTGGCAAAGGCCAGCACGCCCAGCAAAAATAGCCACCATAGCCAGGAGGTGCTCACCGGGGCCGAAGAGCCCGTAGTAGCCGAGCTGGGCGAATTGCTAACCAAGGTTTTCATAGCATGGAGAGAAAGAATGAGTGAAAAGTGCTCTCGAAAGAGCAAATGCGACCGCGCCTCACCCAGCTCACTGAAAAATGAACTGGCGTGGGCTCGGTGGCCGGACTAACCCGGCATTGCCTTCGACTGCACCACGGCCATCTGCCAGTGCCCCTCGCGCAGCACCCAGGCAATCATCATCTGGATGTTGCTTTTAAACGGCTGGCCATCAACTACTCCGCTGAAGGTGGAAGTTGCGACCGTGACGGCCATGTCGCCGCGCCGCGCCACTCTAATGGGGCTCATCAGCTTCACCTCGGCGTTCGACCAGGAGCCAACGTAGGCCAGGTCGGCGGCCCGGTTGCCAGTGCTGTTGTCGGGGGTATAGTGCACGTAGTCGGGGGCCATGTAGCGGCCTAGGGCCGCCATGTCGCCCTTGCTGATGGCCGCGCTTAGCTGCTCGACCAAGCCGGTAAACAGTTGCTCGTCGGTCGTAAGCGCGTGGCTGGCGGGGGTAGTAGCGGCAGGCTGAGCAGTAGTGGCAAGCTGCCCGGCCGCCGAAAAGGTTAGCAGCCCTAGGGAGCTGAGCGTGAGCAAGAAAGTTTTCATGTAGCGTAACTAGATGGAGGAGAGAAGTAAAGCCTGCCCCAAAAGTATTGGCCCCTTCGTCCCGGTAATAGTACAAACGCGACATTGTCAGTTGGCGGCGGCTGGCGGCCACTCTAGAGAGTAACCGCCAGGTCTTCCATTGTGCGGAACAGCACCGACTGCTTCAGGTCCGCCTCTTTCAGCATGCCGGGCGCAAAGCCAGCGAAAAACTTAAAATCCCGGATGAAATGCATCTGGTCGAAGTAGCCGCAGCGGTGGGCAATGGCCGTCCAAGGAGTATGTGGGGCACTTTCCTTGTATTTATAAGCGTGCGAAAAGCGAATCATGCGGCTAAATAGCTTGGGCGGCAGCCCCAGCCGCTCGTGCGCCTGCCGCTCAAACTGCCGCAAACTCAGGCAGGCCTGGGCCGCCACGCGCTCGATGGGCAGGTTGCCGCTGGCGCGCACCTGGTGCAGCATGGCCAGGTCGAAGGGTAGCTGGGGCTTGAGCTGCCGTAGCTTGCCCAGCAGGTAGCACTGGATGGTGTCGTTGCGCGCCGGGGCCGTGCGGCCCGCCTGCAGGCGCTCCAGCAGCTCGTCGATTTCGCGGCCCAGCACCAGCCGCGCATCGTAGTCGCAGTCAACTAGTTCGGCCATCGGGATGCCGAGCAGCCGGTACATGCCGGCCGGTTTTAGGTTCACCACCACGGCCTGGTGGTGCCGCCCCAGGTCCAGGGTAACTGGCGTGAGCTGCGGCCCGATGATGATGGAGCGGGCTCGGATGCCGAAGTCGCCCACCTGCTTTTCTACCTTTACCTGGTCTTCGAGGTAAAAGCATAAAAAGCGGTTGTGGGTAGGTACGAAGGGGTAGATAGCCGACAGCCCAGCCCCGGCCGTGAAGTCAATGTCGAGCACAAACACACTATCTACGTACTCTAGCAGGGCCGGATGCGGGGCAAAATGGGGATGCTGCATGGCGAAGGGGCTAAGGCCACCCGGCATAGCCCCGGCGGCCTACATGAAGAAAAATTGCTGACCAAAATGTAGTTGATAGTCAGTGCGTATACAAGCTGCACTGTTGGCTTAGGCAAGGGTAAGTACAACTCCCTAGGGGGTAGTTGCTACCCTAGGATGCCGCTGCCTGCCTTAGGGCCTGCCTGTTGGTGCGCCCGGCCGGCCCGTACCTTTACCACCCGCGGCTGGCCCCGTTTAGCGGCCGCTTTTAGCAGATGACAATCTCGTTCGACTGGCTTAAAACCTTGTTTCCCACCGCCTTGCCGGTGGCCGAAGTGGCCGCCTTGCTCACTGGCTCGGGCCTGGAAGTAGAGCACCTTAAGGAGGTAGACCGCGTGCCCGGCGGCTTGCGCGGCGTAGTGCTGGGCACCGTACTCACCTGCGCGCGCCATCCCGATGCCGACAAGCTAAGTTTAACCACCGTGGCCGTGGGTGACGATACGCCGCGCCAAATTGTGTGCGGCGCGCCCAACGTGGCCGCCGGCCAGCGCGTGGTAGTGGCCCTGGAGGGCGCCACGCTGCATCCCACGGCGGGCGAGCCGTTTAAAATCAAGAAATCCAAGATTCGCGGGGCGGCCTCGGAGGGCATGATTTGCGCCGAGGATGAGATTGGGCTGGGCACCTCGCACGCCGGCATTCTGGTGCTCACTACCGATTTGCCCGACGGTACGCCCGCGGCCGATTATTTCAACCTGGGCGCCGACACCGAGATTGAGATTGGCCTGACGCCCAACCGGGCCGACGCGGCCTCGCACTACGGTGTGGCCCGCGAACTGCGCGCCCTGCTGGGTGAGCCCGCTCACCTGCCCGACGTGCGCGCCTTTGTGGCCCCTAGGGATGGCGCGGGCATTGCAGTGCTTGTTGAGGATGAGCAGGCCTGCCCGCGCTACGCCGGCCTGTTGCTGGACGGCGTGCGGGTGGGCCCCTCGCCCGAGTGGCTGCAGGCGCGGCTGCGCAGCATCGGCCTCTCGCCCATCAACAACGTGGTGGACGTCACTAACTTCGTGCTGCACGAGTTGGGCCAGCCCCTGCACGCCTTCGATGCCGACCAGCTGGTGGGCCACCAAATCCGAGTGAAGCGCGCCGCGGCAGGCGAGAAGTTCGTGACCCTCGACGGCGTGGAGCGCACGCTGCTCGGCACCGACCTTGTGATTGCCGATGGCCGCGGTACGCCGCTGGCCCTAGGGGGCGTATTTGGCGGTAAGACCTCGGGCGTGAGCCAGGGTACCACCCGCGTATTCCTGGAAAGCGCCTACTTCGCGCCGGCTGTGGTGCGCCGCACCAGCCAGGCGCACGGCCTTAAAACCGACGCCTCGTTCCGCTTCGAGCGCGGCACCGACCCCTATATGGTGCCCGAAGGCCTCAAGCGCGCCGCCCTGCTGCTACAAGAAGTGGCCGGCGCCCGCGCGGCCGCGCCCATGGTGGATAAATTTCCGCACCCCATTCCGGCCAGCCCGGTCACGCTGCGCCTCAGCCGCGTCGCCCAGCTCATCGGCCAGGAGATAGGGGCGGAGCACATCCGCGAGATTCTGCACGGGTTGGATATTCGCATTGAGCAGGAAACGCCGGACGCCCTCGGGCCGGTGTGGCAGCTCGCCGTGCCGCCCTACCGCGTGGACGTGACCCGCGAGGCCGACGTAATAGAGGAGATTTTGCGCATCTACGGCTTCAACAATGTGGCGCTGCGGCCCCACAACTCGGCCTCGTTCCTCTCCGGTTTCCCAAGCCCCGACCCCGAGGTGGTACGCCAGAAAGCCGCCGCCCTGCTCAGCGGCCAGGGCTATTCCGAAATTATTACCAATTCGCTCACCAACTCGCAGTACTTCGAGAAAGACTCGGAGCGCGATGCCGCGCTGGTGCGCATCCTTAACTACAACAGTCAGGATTTGAACGTGATGCGGCCCACGCTGCTGCACTCGGGCCTGGAGGTGGTGCGCCACAACCTCAACCGCCGCCAGCGCGACCTCAAGCTCTACGAGTTTGGTAAAACCTACCAGCAGACTGAAAACGGCCAGTACCGCGAGCGCACCGTGCTGGCTTTGTACCTGACCGGCAACGCCGCCGCCGAAACCTGGCAGCAGCCCAGCCGCAAAACCACTTTCCACGACCTGGCCGGGGCGGTGCAGCAGGTGCTGGCGGCCCTCGGGCACCCGCAAGCCGCGCCCCAGCCCACCGAGCATGCCTACCTGGCCGGCGGCCTCACGCTGCTGCTCCAAAACCAGCCCGTGGTAACCCTAGGGGCCGTGGCGCCCGCGGTGCTCAAGCGCCTCGACGTGGGCCAGCCCGTGTGGTACGCCGAGCTGGACTGGGACTGGCTGCTGAAGAAATACAAGGGCGTCCTCACCGCCCGCGAGCTGCCCAAGTTCCCGGAGGTGCGCCGCGACCTCTCGCTGGTGGTTGATAAGAGCGTGACCTTCGAGCAGTTGCGCAGCATTGCCCAAAAAACCGAGAAGAAGCTGCTGCAAGCCGTCAACGCCTTCGACGTGTATGAGGGCGAGCGGCTGGAAGTGGGCAAGAAGTCGTACTCGGTCAGCTTCCTGCTGCAAGACCCCAGCCAAACCCTCACCGACCAGGCCATCGACCAGGTGATGCAAAAGCTGATGCAGCAGTTTGAGAAGCAAGCCGGCGCGCTGATTCGAAAGTAAGCCGTTACGGGCTTACTGCCTCATATAGTACGACTTGCGCAAGCCCGTCTGTGCATTGCGAGCGCAGCGCGGCAATCGTACCAAAACGGTGAACGCCTAGGGCCGTCCGAATTACGATTGTTTCGCAGGCTCGCCATGACAGACGGGCTTGCGCAAGTCGTACAGTTAAGTAGCGTGTACCAAAGCCCAGCGCATTAGTTCTGGGCTCTTATTTTGCTTAGGAAATAAGCAAGGCCACTGCGGAGTTTCGCGCGCGCGTGGCCCTAGGGCCGGCAGGCAGCATAAGGTTTTCGAGAAATAGTTGACTTTATGAATGATTGGTGTAATGTCAAGTGCCTTTTGGCGAGTAACATTGTGCGCTGGTCAACTAGCGCAAGCCCTCACCCTTTTTTCTGAATATGAAGATACGTACGCTCTACCCCTGGCTGTGCGGCCTGGGACTAACGTTTGCCGCGCTGCCGGCCCTAGCCCAGCAGCCCGCCGCCAAGCCCGTAAAGCCGAACGGCGCCAAGCCCACTACCCCCAAGCCGCCCACCGTGAAGGCCGCGCCCACAGCCACGGCCGGCGCCCGGCTGATTGAAAAAGTAACCCAGAAGCCTGGTGAGCTGATAATCCCGTACTCGAAGTACGTGCTGCCCAATGGCTTAACGCTGGTAGTGACCGAAGACCACTCCGACCCGCTGGTGCACGTGGATGTGACTTACCACGTGGGCTCGGCCCGCGAGCAGATTGGCAAGTCGGGCTTCGCGCACTTCTTCGAGCACATGATGTTTCAGGGCTCCGACCACGTGGGCGACCAGCAGCATTTTAAGCTGGTAACGGCCGCCGGCGGCACCCTCAACGGCAGCACCAACCAGGACCGCACCAACTACTACGAAACTGTGCCGAGCAACCAGCTCGAAACGGCGCTCTGGCTGGAGGCCGACCGCATGGGCTTTTTGCTGGATGCCGTGAGCCAGAAAAAGTTTGAGATTCAGCGCTCGACCGTGAAAAACGAGCGTGGCCAGAACTACGACAACCGCCCCTACGGCCTGGCCAGCGAGTACGTGGCCAAAACGCTGTATCCCTACGGCCACCCCTACTCCTGGCTCACGATTGGCTACCTCTCCGACCTCGATAAGTCGGACGTGAACGACCTGAAGAACTTCTTTCTGCGCTGGTACGGGCCCAACAACGCCACCCTGACCGTGGGCGGCGACGTGAGCACGGCCCAGGTGGTGAAGGCAGTGGAGAAGTACTTCGGCCCCATCAAGCGCGGGCCAGCCGTGCCGGTGCAAAAGCTGCCCGAGCCCGTCATTGCGGCCGACCGCTACGTGAGCTACGAGGATAACGTGCGCTTCCCGATGCTACAAATGGTGTTTCCGACGGTGCCCCACGGCAATCCCGACGAGACCCCGCTCGACGCGCTGGCCGACATCATTGGCGGCGGCAAAAGCTCGCTGCTGTACCAGAACCTGGTAAAAAGCCAGAAGTCGGTGCAGGCCTCGGCCTACCAAAGCAACTCGGAGCTAGGCGGCCAGTTTACCCTAGTGGCCCTCGACGTGCCCGCCACCCGGCTGGACAGCACGGAAATTATTTTCCGCAAGACGCTGGCCCAATTTGCCAAAACCGGTCCCACCGACGACCAGGTGGCGCGCTTCAAGGCCAACTCCGAAGCGCAGCTCATCAACGGCCTGAGCAGCGTGAGCGGTAAGGTGAGCCAGCTGGCCGCCAACCAAACGTACTTCAATAACCCCAACCGCCTGCCCAAAGAACTGAAGGACCTGCGCGCCCTCACCAAGGCCGATGTGCAGCGCGTGTATGACAAATACATTCGCGGTAAGCACGCCGTTATTTTGAGCGTGGTACCCAAGGATAAGTCTGCCGAAGTGGCGGCCAAGGACAACTACACCGCTTCGCCGGCCGGCTACGTGGCGCCCAACTACGGCTACGACGGCCTGAAATACGTGAAAGCGACCGATACCTTCGACCGCTCGAAGCAGCCCGCCGCTGGCACCAACCCGATGGTGAAGGTGCCCGCCATTTATCAGGATAAGTTCGCCAACGGTCTCAAGCTCATCGGCACCAAAAACACCGAACTGCCCGTGAGCACGATGCTGCTGACTATTGAGGGCGGCCACCGGCTAGAAACCCTGGGTAAAGCGGGAGTAGCCAGCCTCACGGCCGGTATGCTCAACGAGGGCTCGGAGAAATACACTAGCGAAGAAATTTCGGACGCGCTTGACCGCCTGGGCAGCACCGTGCAGGTATTTGCGGGCGACGACAACACGACGGTGTACGTGCAGACGCTGACCAAGAACCTGCCCGCCACCCTGGCCCTGCTCGATCAGCGCTTGCTGCACCCACGCTTCGACGCCGCCGATTTTGACCGCCTCAAGAAGCGCACGCTGCAAAACATTGCCAATCAGGTAACCCAGCCAGTTACCATTGCCAACAACGAATATGCGCGCCTGCTCTACGGCCAGGGCGATATTATGAGCGTGCCCGGCATCGGCACCGCCGCCAGCGTGGGCAGCCTCACGCTCGACGATGTGAAGCAGTTTTACCAGCAGTACTACTCGCCCAGCGTGAGCTTCCTGACGGTGGTGAGCGACCAAGACCAGGCCGCCGTAGAGCCGGCCCTAGGGTTCTTGAAGAGCTGGCAGGCCAAGCCCGTGACGCTGCCCGTGGCCGCGGCGGCCGCGCAGCCCGACAAAACCAAGATTTATTTCATCGACAAGCCCGGTGCGGCGCAGTCCGAAATTCGGGTGGGCTACCTCTCGCCCCTGCCCTACGATGCCACCGGCGACTACTACAAAGCCTACCTGAGCAACTACCTGCTCGGCGGCGCCTTCAACTCGCGCATCAACCTGAACCTGCGCGAGAATAAGGGCTATACCTACGGCGCCCGCTCGGGCTACCAGGGCACCCGCTACTTCGGGCCCTACACCGCCCAGGCCGGCGTGCGCGCCGATGCCACGGCCGCCTCGGTGAAGGAGTTTATGAGCGAAATCCAGAACTACCGCAACGGCATTTCCGACGAGGAACTGACCTTTTTGCAAAGCTCGGTGGGCCAGAGCGACGCCCTGCGCTACGAAACCGGCCAGCAGAAAGCCGGCTTCCTCGCGCGCTTGGTCGAGTACAACCTGCAGCCTGACTACGTAAACCAGCAAAGCACCATCCTTAAGGCGCTGAAGCGGGAAGACGTGCAGGCCTCGGCCCAGAAATACCTGCCCGCCGATAAGATGTACATCGTAGTAGTGGGCGACCGGGCCAAGGCCTTTCCGGCCCTGGGTACCCTAGGCTACGATGTGCAGGAGCTGAATGCCGATGGCCAGCCGCTGGCCGCCGCGCCAACTGCGCCGCCCACTACCTCAGCCGCCGCGCCGGCCGCCGACGCCCTGCCCGACGGCAAGGTTAAAACGGAGGAGAACGGCCGCAAAATTAAAACCAAGAAGAAAGGCGGAGCCTAGGTTTTTAGCCTCTACCGTACCGGGGCCCGCTGCGCTAAGTGGCGGGCCTTTTTTGCGGCGGCGGCGGGCCCTACCTTCGCACCCACCAATTTTTTTCCTTACCGTGGCTTCATCTCAGCAACTCGCGCAGCTCGACCGTTTGGAGCGGCAGGTAACTACGCTAGTAGCTGCCTATCAGCAATTGCGCGAGGAGCTGGCCGATGCCCAGGTAACTATTGAGCACCTGCAAGCCGACGGGCGCGAGCGCGAAAAGCAGCTGCGGGAGTATCAAAACCAGGAAAATATTGTTAAACTTGTGCAGACTATAGCCGGCGGGGAACCCACCCAGGCCAACGAGCTGAAACAACGCCTCAACGAATACATCCGCGAACTAGATAAGTGCCTCGCCTATTTGAGGGAATAGCTTTCCTTTTGATACGGCACCTGCCATCTGCCTCTCCATGAGCGAGCTAGCCATAAAAATTCGCATTGCCGAGCGCGACTACCCCATGCGGGTAACCGTGGCCGACGAGGAGCGCTTGCGCCTAGCCGGCCGGCAGCTCAGCGAGCGGCTGCGCGAGTTCCGGGAGCAGTACGGCATCCAGGACAAACAAGACCTGCTGGCGATGGTAGCCTTTACCACAATGGCTGACTCCTTGAAAGTCAGCAGCGAAAAGGATGGAACCGATGCAGCCCTTGCCGAGCGCCTCACGCGCCTCGACGAGCTGCTGGCTGGCGTGGTGCTGGCCGCCTGAAGCCCTAGGGCCCGGGCAGTAAGACAGCACCCGCTCCTTCGTTGGCCCCACTGGCCCTAGCCCCTCCCGCAACCGGCGGATGGGGCCGGGCCGCGGGTTTTTCGGCGCGGCTATGGTATTGGCTCCCACTCAATCCATATCCTACATGAACTCAATGATATACGTGGCGCTTGCCGCTGTGCTGGCCCTGGTGGTTGGCCTGGTGGTGGGCCGCCAGCTGGCCGCCAAAGCGCGGCAAGACCACGAAGGCGAGGCTCAGGCCCGCGCCCGCCAGCTAGTAGAAGAGGCCGAAACCACCGCCACCCGCACCCGCGACGAGCGCATTCAGCAGTCGAAAGACAAGTTTCGCAATCTCAAAAACGAATACGAGCAGGAGCAGAAGCGCCAGCGGCGCGAGTTCGAAACCGAGAGCCAGCGCCTGAAGCTGGCCCTGGAGCAGGAGCTGACCGAGCGCCGCCAGGGCGTGCTGACCCAGGAGCAGAGCATCAAGCACCTCACCGACGCCACCGAAAAGCAGCTAGAGCTGGTGCAGCGCAAGGAGAAGGAGCTGGAAGGCACCCGCGAAAAAGCCCAGGCCGACGCCGAGCACCAGCGCCAACGCCTGGAGCAGCAAGAGGAAAAACGCCAAAACCGGCACGAAACCGCCGTGGCCGAGCTGCAAGCCAAGCGCCAGGAAGCCGACGAGCAGCTGGCCGAAGTGCAAGGCCAGCTCGAGCGCGTGGCCGGCCTAACCGCCGCCGAGGCCCGCGAGCAGCTGGTAGAAAGCCTGCGCAACGAGGCGCAGCTGCAAGCCTCGTCATACATTAAGGATACCGTAGCGCAGGCCAAGCTTACGGCCACCAAAGACGCCAAAAAAGTGGTGCTGGAAACCATTCAGCGCACGGCTTCGGAGCACGCTATCGAGAACTGCGTGTCGGTGTTCAACATCGAGAGCGACGATGTGAAGGGCAAGATTATTGGCCGCGAGGGCCGCAACATCCGGGCGCTGGAGTCGGCTACGGGCGTGGAAATTATCGTGGACGATACGCCCGAAGCCATTATCATCTCGGGCTTCGACCCAGTGCGGCGCGAAATCGCGCGCCTCTCGCTGCACCTGCTGGTGAAGGATGGGCGCATTCACCCGGCGCGGGTGGAGGAGATTGTGGCCAAGACGACCAAGAAAATCGAAGAGGAAATCATCGAGATTGGCGAGCGCACGGTTATCGACCTCGGCATTCACGGCCTGCACCCCGAGCTGATTCGGATGGTGGGCCGTATGCGCTTCCGCAGCAGCTACGGCCAGAACCTACTGCAGCACAGCCGCGAGGTGGCCAACCTCTGCGCTACCATGGCCGCCGAGTTGGGCCTCAACGTGAAGCACGCCCGCCGCGCTGGCTTGCTGCACGACATTGGCAAGGTGAGCACCGAGGAGCCCGAGCTGCCCCACGCCATCCTAGGGATGGAAATGGCCAAGAAGTGGAAGGAGCACCCCGACGTGGTGAATGCCATCGGCGCCCACCATGACGAGATGGAGATGACGGCCCTCATCTCGCCCATCGTGCAGGCCTGCGACGCTATTTCGGGCTCGCGCCCCGGCGCCCGCCGCGAAATGATGGAGAGCTACATCAAGCGCCTCAAACAGCTGGAAGAAACTGCCTCCGGCTTTAAGGGCGTTAACCAGACCTATGCCATTCAGGCCGGCCGCGAGCTGCGCGTGATTGTGGACGCCGAGAATGTGAGCGACGAGCGCGCCGGCGAGCTGAGCTTCGAGATTTCGCAAAAAATCGAGAAAGAAATGCAGTACCCCGGTCAGATTAAGGTAACGGTTATCCGCGAGATGCGCTCGGTGGCCTACGCCAAGTAAGTTTAGCTTTGTTGTCATAAAGCCCCGGTTGCCAACGCAGCCGGGGCTTTATTTTGCGGCTTCCTTATGAAGAAATCGTTATCCTTTCTGCCGGCCGTGGCCCTAGGGCTGCTAGCAGCCGCCTGCGTGCGCAACCCCTATGCCGCCACCAACCGTGTGTACCGGCAGCAGGTGAAAACCTTGGCCTGGCAACTGCTGGCCCAGCCGCCGCAGCCGCCCACCGACAGCCTGCCGCCCACACCTTATTGGGTGGGCACGGTCAATTTCAACCTGCGCAAGCCCAACTACGTCATCATCCACCACACGGCGCAGGACAGTACCGCGCAGACGCTCAAGACCTTTGCGCAAGTGAAGACGCAGGTGAGCGCCCACTACGTGATTGGGCGCGACGGCAAAACCTACCACATGCTGAGCGACTACCTGCGCGCCTGGCACGGCGGCGTATCGCGCTGGGGCGGCATCACCGATATTAACTCGATATCGATTGGTATTGAGTTGGATAACAACGGCGCTGAGCCGTTCGCCGCCGCGCAAATAACAAGTTTGCTGCGGGTGCTGGCTTACCTGAAAAAAAACTACAACATCCCGGCCACCAACTTCATCGGCCACGGCGACATTGCACCGGTGCGCAAAAACGACCCGAGTGTGCTTTTCCCCTGGCAGCAACTGGCGGCCCGCGGCTTTGGCCTATGGTACGACGCCGCAGTGCTGACCGATACCACTGCCGCTCCTTTCGCCGCCGATTCCCTAGGGCACCTGGCGGGCCCCACGCCGGCCGAGGCCTTGCGGGTAATCGGCTACGATACGCGCGACCTGCCTGCTGCCACCCAGGCGTTCAAGCGTCATTTCGTGCCCGCTGAGGCGGGAGCAGAGCTCACGGAGCTAGACCGCCGAATCTTATTTAACCTGTACCGCAAATTTTTATAAAGTAGCAAGAAGGCCGTCTTGCTAAGCTTGCCGAAGCAGGATGGCCTTCTTGCTGCTTGCTAGCTACTGCGCGCCTTTCAGGGCGTCTTCGCCACCGTAGGGGGCGCCGGCGGTGATGTCGCCCCGCAGGCCACCGTTGGCCTGGCCGGGGCCGAAGCCGGGCTGCGGGGCGGTGGTGTCGTTCTCCTTTTCGGCGGTTTGGGGCCTAGGGGCGTTGGGGGCGCCAGTGCGGTCGTCGGTGGCTACGGCGCCGGCCTCGGTGCCGCTCGCGCCGGCTGGGCCGCCGGTAATCTCGGCTACTTTGGCCACGTATTGGCGCTTGGCGTCGTCCTCGCTGGTGCCCTTGTACTTATCCCACGACTCCCACTGGGCCTGCGAGAGGCCGGCGGGGCCATTGGGCGCATCGGCCTCGGTGGCGGCTACCTCGCCGGGCTGCATGTTCACGTCGCCTTCAGTGGCTTGCTTATAAAGGCCATACAGGTCGGTCATGTACTTGGCTGCTTCGGCGTCGGAGAGGTTGTTTACCTGCTGCGCGGCAGCCTCAAATTGCTGTTGTAAATCCATGGGGTAGGGGTGGGAGTAGCTGATGGGGCCGGGCTTGGTGCCGGCCAGGGGCTTTACTACGGCCGGGCGGCCGAGGTTGCGCCGCCGGGCGGGTTAGGTTGCGCCGCGCGGCTGGCGCCTCCTTTTGGTTCGCGCTGCGGGTTATCTTTGCCCACTAAGCTATGTGTGGAATAACCGGCGTTTACGCCTTCTCCGATACCGGGCGCCTGGCCCTGACCCGCCTGCAGGATGCTACCGACGCCATTGTGCGCCGCGGGCCCGATTCGCAGGGGCATTTTGTGTACGACCAGTGCGGGCTGGGTTTCCGCCGCCTGGCCATTCTCGACCTCTCGGCCGATGGCAACCAGCCCATGACCGACGCCTCGGGCCGTTACACCATCGTCTTCAACGGCGAGATATTTAATTACCGCGAGCTGCGCGCCAAGCTGGTTAAGAAAGGTTATCAGTTTCATTCCCAGACCGATACGGAAGTTATTCTGAACCTCTATATCAGCGAGGGACGCGGGTTTATTAAAAAGCTCAACGGCTTTTTCGGCTTCGCGATTTACGACAAAGAGGAAAACTCGCTCTTCATTGCCCGCGACCGCTACGGCGTGAAGCCGCTGCACGTGTACCGCGACGAAAACCACCTCATCTTTGGCTCCGAGCTGAAGTCGCTGCTGGCCCTAGGGGTACCGCGCAAGCTCGACTACGTGGCCCTGAGCCAGTATTTGCAACTCAACTACATTCCGGGGCCGGCCACCATTTTCAAGGGTATTAAGAAGGTGCTGCCTGGCCACTACCTGTTTATGCAGGGCAAGAAGGTGGTGCGCAAGCGCTGGTACAAAATACCTTACGACCCCAAGGAAGTTGCCAAAAATAAGCTCACCTACGACGAGCAGCAAGCCAAGCTGGTGAAGCTGATGGACGAGTCGGTAGAGCGCCGCCTGGTATCGGACGTGCCCCTAGGGTCCTTTTTAAGCGGTGGCATCGATTCGAGCGTTATTACGGCGCTGGCCGCGCGTCATACGCCGCACCTCAACACATTCAGCATCGGCTACCGCGACGAGCCGTTTTTCGACGAAACGAAGTATGCCAACCTGGTAGCCAAGATGCACGGCACCAACCACACGGTGTTTTCGCTCAGCAACCAGGATTTGTATGACCATCTGTTTCAGATGCTGGACTACTTCGACGAGCCGTTTGCCGACTCATCGGCCCTAGCCGTGCACGTGCTCAGCCAGCGCACCCGCCAGCACGTGACGGTGGCGCTGAGCGGCGACGGTGCCGACGAGCTATTTGGCGGCTACAACAAGCACATGGGCGATTTTCGGGTGCGGCAGGGCGGCTTCAAAGCCGAAGCCGTGACGGGCCTCAACCTGCTGTGGGACATCCTGCCCAAGTCGCGCAACTCGTATTTCGGCAATAAAATCCGCCAGTTTCAGCGCTTCTCGCGCGGTATGCTTTCGGGGCCCAAGGACCGGTACTGGGACTGGGCCAGCTTTGCCAGCGACAAGCAAGCCGGCGCGCTGCTAAGCCCCGCTAGCCGCCGTAAAGTGGGCAAGAAGCTGGCCGCCAAGCGCCGCAAGGACATCCTGGAGCACATTCACGCCGATGGCGACCTCAACGAGGTGCTGCTAACCGATACGCTGCTGGTGCTGCCCTACGACATGCTCACGAAGGTGGACCTGATGAGCATGGCTAACTCACTGGAAGTCAGAACGCCTTTCCTAGATTATAAGGTGGTAAACTTCGCCTTTTCGCTGCCCGTGAGCAGCAAGGTAGATGGGCAGATGAAAAAGCGCATCGTGCAGGACGCCTTCCGCCCCATGCTGCCGCCCGAACTGTACGACCGCCCCAAGCACGGCTTCGAAGTGCCGCTGCTGAAGTGGATGCGCGGCGAGCTGCGCCCGCTTATCGAGCAAGACTTACTGGCCGACGACTTCGTGGCCGGCCAAGGCATTTTTGAGGTAGCCGAGGTGCAAAAACTCAAAAAACAACTCTTCTCAAGCAGCCCCGGCGATGCGCACGCCCGCATCTGGGGCCTGCTGGTGTTCCAGTACTGGTGGAAAAAATACATGGCGTAGCGAAGCGGGTGAGTTAGAAAACATCTAGCTCAGCATCAAGGTATTGTGATGCTTTAGCCATAGTTATTCGCGCTCTATTTATCACATGCTCCAACGCCCCAAACCAGCCAGCGCTACCTGGCTGGTTTGGGGTGCGGGCTACTACGTGGTTGCTCGTGGCTGTTTGGGGCGCATTGCTGCTAGTGCGCTTGTTGCTGCTAGGTCGCGGCACTTTATCTGACTACGACGAGCGCCGTTACCTAAAGTCTTTCGCTGCCTTGCAGGCCGCGGCGCACGGCGACTGGCACGGTGTTGCTTACCACCTGTCGATGACGGATGCCCGGCCGCTGGATGTGCTGTGGCGCTGCCGGCCGGCAGCGCCAACTAGCGCTGCATAAATGGGCCGGCTGGCAGCTGTTCGACTATCCTTCTTTATTGGTGCCCACGGTGCTCAACTGGGTAGCGACTGTGCTAATAGCCTGGGTTTTTACTGAATATGCTGGCGGTTGCTAAGCGATGTGTTCGCAGCGCATGCCTGGGTACTGCTAGCGTCTGTGCTCTACGCTAGCCTTGCCAATACCAGCCTGTACGTGCGCCACGTAGCCCCCTACGATGGCGCCCTGCTGCTATTTATGACGCTGTTAGCGTGGGTATTGCGGCAGCCTTCGGCCCCTAGGGGGTGGTTTTGGGTTAAGCTGGGGCTAGAGGCTAGCTTATTGTGGCTAACCTACCCCGGCTACTATGCAGGGCCAGTACTGCTGGTAGCGCCCCTACTTGACTGGCGGCGGCCAATGCCGTGGGTGATGCAGCATATGGGCGCCTTGCTGCTGCTGGGTGTAGGCTTTGCCGCGCCGCTGCTAGCAGCCGAAGGGCTTAGCCGCCTAGGGTGCGCCCCGCCCTTCTGGGCCGTGAGCTATGATTTGTCGCTGCACATTTTACAGGATTCCCCCGATGAAGGCTATGCCTTCGCCTTTAAGTACTTATGGCAGGTAGGAGGTTGGTTAGGTGCGAGCTTACTGGGGCTGCTACCCCTGGCACTAGTACAGGCGGCTAGGGGAATAGGGCAGGCGGGTCAGGCAATGATTGCGCCCAGCACACCCCGCCAGAAATTACTAGCCGCCGCTACGCTTCTTTTCCTGGCTCATGCCACAGTTGCGGCCCTAGGGTACCATCTTGTATGGTACGGGCGCCTGCTACACTTCTACTTGCCGTGGCTGGTATTGGCCGGTGTGGTATCCATCGCCCAGCTGTGGGCAACCTGGGCTACGGCGCTGGCCCTAACTGTTTGCCTAGTGGGGGTATGGGGGGTACGGCCTATTTTTCAAAGATTTTCAGCAGTTAGTTTACCCCTCCGACGTTATTGCGCAGTACCACCTAGGGTGCCTGCCAACTGCGCAGCTACGCTACTACACGGAAATAAAAGTGGCCAGCGACCTGCTCTACCCCGTGCGGGGAGAGCTAGCGCCAGCGCCCGACGCCTGCCCACCCACCAGCGCAGTAGCCGATAGTACAACAGTTCTGGTTAATTTCGCCGTGTTATATCCCCTCACGGTTACTACCCGCCAAGTAGCTTACGTGCCCAGGCACGGTGCTCGCACACTACTTAGCCAGCCTTATTTTGGCCATTTCCCGGCTTACTGCTTCGAGGGGTTGAGCACAGAGGAGCGCGCCGAGGCAGCCCGGCGTCAGTTTAAGCTGCTGGTAGTGCGCGAGCCAACTACTACTAAGGCAAGCAGTGCTTTACCTTTACGGCAGCCATAAACTTTCATTAGACTATTTCAATTTTCCCGTTTAGTCAAATAACACCCTCTCTTTCACTTAGTTAATCTATGAAAATAGCAGTTGTAGGCACCGGCTACGTCGGGCTAGTCACGGGTACGTGCTTTGCCGAGGTCGGCATTGAAGTCACATGCGTCGATATTGACGAGAAAAAAATTACCAACCTCCGCAATGGCATCCTGCCTATTTACGAGCCGGGCCTGGAGGAAATGGTAGCCCGCAATGTGAAGCAGGGTCGCCTGCAGTTCTCGACTTCACTAACCGAGAGCATTAAGGGGGCCGATGTGGCGTTCATTGCCGTGGGCACCCCTCCGGGCGAAGATGGCTCGGCCGACTTGAAATACGTGCTGGCCGTGGCCCGGGGCATTGGCGAAAACATGGATAGCTACACGGTCATCGTGACCAAAAGCACGGTGCCGGTGGGCACGGCCGCCAAGGTGCGCGCCGAAGTAGAAGGCGCCCTAGCTAAGCGCGGCGCTAGCACTGACTTCGACGTGGCTTCCAACCCAGAGTTCCTCAAAGAAGGTGCCGCCATCGACGACTTCCTAAAGCCCGACCGCATTGTGGTGGGCGTCGCTTCGGAGCGGGCCGAAGAGGTGATGCGCCGCCTCTACAAGCCCTTCCTGCTCAACGGGCACCCCATCATTTTCATGGACATCCCGTCGGCCGAGATGACGAAATACGCTGCCAACTCGATGCTGGCCACGAAGATATCGTTCATGAACGATATCGCCAACCTATGCGAAATCATGGGTGCCGACGTGAATAAAGTGCGCCAAGGCATCGGCTCCGACGCCCGCATCGGCACTAAGTTTATTTACCCCGGCATTGGCTACGGCGGCTCGTGCTTTCCGAAGGACGTAAAAGCGCTTATTAAAACGGCGCAGGAAAACGGCTACCAGATGCAGGTGCTGCAGGCCGTAGAAGGCGTGAATGAGGCGCAGAAGGAAGTGCTGTTCAGCAAAGTAAAAAAGCACTTTAGCGGCGAACTGAAAGGTAAGAAGTTCGCTATCTGGGGCTTGTCGTTCAAGCCCAAAACCGACGATATGCGCGAGGCACCCTCGCTGGTTATTATCGAGAAGCTGCTGGCCGAAGGTGCCACGGTATCGGCCTACGACCCGGTGGCCGTAGCCGAAGCCAAACACTCACTGGGCGACCGCATCAGCTACGCCAAAGACCAGTTTGAGGCCCTAGTAGATGCCGATGCGCTGCTGGTGGTGACCGAATGGCCTGAATTCCGCTCGCCCTCGTTTGAGGTGGTAGGCCGCTTGCTTAAGCAGAAAGCTATCTTCGACGGCCGCAACATCTACGATGCCGCCGAGCTGAAGGACCTGGGCTTCACCTACCATTGCATCGGGGTGAAGACCGACCATAAGGAGCCGGTTGCCTAAGCATAATACCCGTAAAAAAAGTGGTCATGCCGCGTTTGCCGAAGCCTCTCGCTTGCCTTACTACATTTAATCCATCAACGATGCAAGTGAGCTGCTTCGGCAAGCTCAGCATGACGTTCTACTTTTAACTATTATGGCTGAAGAAAAAAAGCGCGTACTCATTACCGGGGGAGCCGGTTTTTTAGGCTCGCACCTCTGCGACCGATTTTTGGCTGAAGGCTACCACGTGATTGCCATGGACAACCTGGTAACGGGTAACTTGGCTAACATCGAGCACCTATTCAAGCGCGAAGACTTTGAGTTTCACCACCACGATGTAAGCAAGTTTGTATTTGTGCCCGGCAAGCTCGACTACATTCTGCACTTCGCCTCGCCCGCCTCGCCCATCGACTACCTTAAGATTCCGATTCAGACGCTGAAAGTAGGTTCGCTGGGCACGCACAACTTGCTGGGCCTAGCGCGGGTAAAAGGAGCTAGAATGCTGATTGCCAGCACGTCGGAAGTGTATGGCGACCCCGAGGTGCACCCGCAGGTAGAAGAATATTGGGGTAATGTGAACCCAGTAGGTCCGCGCGGCTGCTACGACGAAGCCAAGCGCTTTCAGGAGGCTATTACGATGGCCTACCACACCCACCACGGCCTGGAAACGCGCATTGTGCGCATTTTTAACACCTATGGTCCCCGCATGCGCCTCGACGACGGCCGCGTGTTGCCAGCTTTCCTCTCGCAGGCCCTGCGCGGCGAAGACCTAACAGTGTTTGGCGACGGCTCGCAGACGCGTTCGTTTTGCTACGTGGATGATTTGGTAGATGGTATTTACCGCCTGTTGCTCAGCGACTACGCGATGCCCGTGAACGTAGGCAATCCGGTGGAAATCACCATCAAGGAGTTCGGTGAAGAAATTGCCCGCCTAACGGGGGTAGAGTTCAAGCCCAGCTACCACCCACTGCCCGAAAACGACCCCCAGAAGCGCCGGCCCGACATTACGAAGGCTAAGGAAATCCTGGGTTGGGAGCCCAAGATAGACCGCGCCGAAGGCCTCAAGCGCACGCTGGAGTACTTTAAGGAACACGTGAAGTAAGTTACTAGAGCGGTTTCGCAGTCAGTGTACGTGGTAACCACAATGGTCAAACCAGTTTCGGGCATCCTCGGCCGTTATCCAGGCCAGCGCTGCGTCCAGGGC